>NZ_JAKFZP010000006.1:0-518223 GCF_021654215.1 Vibrio sp. MMG023
ACACTCTGAAGTTCTCTTCAAAGTGGACGGCCATTTTAGCGAGATAACTTATCGTGTCAAACACTTTTTTAAGTTATTTCTCTGTGAGTTACTTTCGAACTCACTGACCTTGTCATCTCGGCTTCGCTTTGTTTGCTTTCCCGTGACAACGGAGGCGCATTATAGGGAGTTCGTTTAGGAACACAACCCTATTTTTCAAAAAAACTTATCTTTTTGGTTCGTTCGTATAGAAAACAATCAAAACCCGATAAAAGTGCATCAAAAAGGGGGCTACTGCCCCCTAAACCTTGAACTTCATCTCACTTTTCACTGCATTAGTGAAATTACTGGTGAGCGATAACTTGGTCATTGTTCACAATCAGCTGTACTTTCTTATCTGGCAATATTTGTCCGGCTAAGATTGATTTCGCTAGTGGGTTTTCGACATTTTGTTGAATGGCACGTTTTAGAGGTCGCGCACCATACACAGGATCAAAACCAACTTGAGCAATCAAATCGAGGGCTTTTGTGGATACCTCTAATTGGTAACCTTTTTCTTCTAAGCGTTTAGCTAGACGTTCCAGTTGAATAGAAGCAATCGACTTTATGTGCTCTTGACCAAGCGGATGGAATACAACACTTTCATCAACACGGTTTAAAAACTCAGGACGGAAGTGCTTACTAACCACATCCATAACTTCATTCTTAATGCCTTGGTAATCCAGAGTAGCAAAGTTCTCTTGGATGCGAGCTGAACCTAAGTTCGATGTCATGATCACTACAGTATTACGGAAATCAACCGTTCTACCCTGACCATCAGTTAATCGACCATCATCCAATACTTGCAGCAAAATATTGAACACATCGGGATGCGCCTTTTCTACTTCATCTAATAGGATGACAGAATAAGGTTTGCGACGAACCGCTTCTGTTAGATAACCACCCTCCTCATAACCAACGTAACCCGGAGGCGCACCAACTAACCTTGCCACAGAATGTTTCTCCATGAATTCAGACATGTCGATACGTACCATTGCGTCTTCGCTATCGAACATAAAGCTCGCGAGTGTCTTACACAATTCCGTTTTACCCACCCCCGTAGGGCCTAAGAATAAGAAGGAACCAATTGGTTTGTTTGGATCTGATAACCCTGCTCGACTACGGCGGATTGCATTCGATACCACTTCTACCGCTTCTGCCTGACCAATCACACGTTTGTGCAATACCTCTTCCATGCGGAGCAGTTTCTCTTTTTCTGCTTCGAGCATTTTAGAGACTGGTATACCCGTTTGCTTAGAGAGTACTTCTGCAATCTCGTTATCCGTCACCTTATTACGTAGTAGCGTCATCTCTTGCATCTCAGCTTGAGTTGCAAGGTCGAGTTGTTTTTCAAGTTCAGGAATACGACCGTATTGCAATTCAGACATACGGTTTAAATCACCTGCGCGGCGAGCAAAATCCATGTCCATACGCGCTTGCTCTAGTTCACCTTTAATATGTTGTGTACCAGAAAGGGCCGCTTTTTCAGCATTCCACACTTCTTCAAGCTCCGCGTATTCGCGTTCTTTTTCATCCAACTCTTCATTAAGTGCATTTAAACGTTTTTCACTCGCTTCATCATGTTCATTACTTAATGCTTGTTGTTCGATTTTAAGCTGAATGATCTTACGCTCTAGCTTGTCTAGTGACTCAGGCTTGGAGTCAATCTGCAAACGAATGCTAGAAGCCGCTTCATCAATTAAGTCGATCGCTTTGTCCGGTAATTGACGGTCTGACACATAACGGTGTGACAAACTGGCCGCTGCGACAATCGCAGGGTCGGTAATCTCTACATGATGATGAAGTTCATAGCGCTCTTTTAGACCACGCAAAATCGCAACGGTATCTTCAACACTAGGTTCGTCCACCAGCACTTTTTGGAAACGACGCTCAAGTGCGGCATCTTTCTCTATATACTGACGATATTCATCCAATGTTGTTGCACCGACACAGTGAAGCTCGCCACGTGCCAACGCTGGTTTAAGCATATTGCCTGCATCCATAGAGCCTTCGCCTTTGCCAGCGCCGACCATAGTATGTAATTCATCGATAAAGAGAATAACGTTGCCTTCTTCTTTGGCTAATTCATTCAATACCGATTTCAAACGTTCTTCGAATTCACCACGATATTTCGCTCCTGCTACGAGCGATCCCATATCTAGTGAAAGCACACGACGCCCGCGTAGACCTTCCGGAACTTCATTATTAATGATGCGCTGCGCCAAACCTTCCACAATAGCGGTTTTACCCACGCCCGGCTCACCGATAATGACAGGATTGTTTTTAGTTCGACGTTGCAGTACTTGAATGGTTCGACGGATTTCATCATCGCGACCGATCACAGGATCCAGCTTACCCTGCTCTGCACGTTCGGTAAGGTCAATCGTGAACTTTTCCAAGGCTTGGCGAAGCTCTTCTGCATTGGGGTCATTGACCTTTTGACCACCTCTGATCTTTTCGATTGCTTGGCTAACTTTTTGCTCAGTTAAGCCGAGCTCTTTAAGCAATTGACCAAGAGGACCGCGGTCTTCCATTGCAGCCAGTAAGAAGACTTCTGATGAGATGTAAGAGTCCTGACGCTTTTGAGCCACCTTGTCACACAGGTTAAACAAAGTCCCCATTGAACTAGACAATTGAACATCACCACCAATACCGCTTACTTTTGGCAATCGGTCTAACATCTCGCTCAACTTTGAACGTAACTGAGTAACGTCGACATCTAACATTGTTAGCAATGGACGAATTGGGCTACCGTTTTGATCCAGCAAAGCCACCATAAGATGGACTGGTTCGATGTATTGATGATCGCGCCCTAACGCCAGTGACTGAGCATCAGAGATAGCGATTTGAAACTTACTTGTGAATCTATCAAGACGCATATCTTCCTTCCTAACCTCAACTTAAGAGAATTCTTTTGACAGTTAGAAAGATGGATACGCAAAGGGAGAATTTCAAGGGAGTGAATCAATAAAGATAGCTTTGCAAAAATAGAGCTATGCATCATAGCGAATTTGCGCTTGGTCAGAGTTAATCTTCAATCCAAATAAAAGTGGCTTGTCGACCAGTCACACCATCACGGCGATAGGAATAAAAGTCATCTTTGTCTTGAAAAGTACATAGACCTGAATCAAATACTTGAGTGACACCAAGTTTATTAAGACGCTGAGTTGCAAGCTTGGACATATCCGCTAACCACTTTCCTTCAACATCACGAGGGGTAAAGGCTTGATGAGCTTGTGAGTCGAAATCCATAAAGGCTTGGAGGACATCCTCCCCCACTTCAAATGCTTTTGGTCCAATAGCAGGACCAAGCCACGCCATTACCTCACCAGAAAACAACTCTAATGCGTTTTCAATGATACCATTCGCTAAACCACGCCAACCGGCATGCACCGCAGCAACTTGGGTACCTTGCATATTGGTCAGTAAAACGGGTAAACAATCTGCCGTCATAGCAGAACAGATAACATTGCTTGAACACGTATATATGCCATCCGCATCGAGCACTTGCAAAGTCGGAGCACTCACTTGAGTGACAACCGTCGAATGAGTTTGGTTTAACCAGATAGGTGCGGTCGGCATATTTGCCTGTTGCGCTAACCATTCGCGGTTTTTTTCAACTAATGACAGTTCATCCCCAACGTGTGCACCTAAGTTAAGCCCTTGATACGGAGCAGAAGAAAAGCCCCCTACTCTCGTAGAGGAAAAAGCTTTTACATTCTTAGGCGCAGGCCAGTTGGGAATAACTGTCTTCATATTAGAACTCGTCTGGTAGACCGTATTCTTCTGTATCTTTGCGCAACGCTTCTGTCATGACGACCATATCCGCAGGCACTGGAGCATGGAACTCAAGCTCTTCACCAGTGATAGGATGTTCAAAGCGAAGCATTACCGCGTGCAGTGCTTGACGGTCAAAGCCACGAATCATCGCAGTCACTTCTTCTGAAGCACCTGTTGGGATACGAGCACGACCACCGTAAGCGGTATCACCTAATAGCGGATGCTGCAGGTAAGACATGTGCACACGGATTTGGTGTGTACGACCGGTTTCTAGACGAAGACGAATGCGTGTATGCTCGCGGAAGTGCTCAGCAACACGGTAGTGTGTTACTGCTGGCTTACCCAGAGGTGCTACAGCCATCAGCGTACGCTTAGTAGAGTGACGACCAATTGGCTTATCCACTTTACCGCCTGCTGTCATACGGCCGATAGCAATCGCTTCGTATTCACGTGTAATGTTACGTTTTTGCAGAGCACGAACTAGACGAGTTTGCGCCGGAACGGTTTTTGCGACCACCATTAGGCCAGTCGTATCTTTATCCAAACGGTGCACAATACCTGCACGAGGTACTTCTGCAATATCAGGATAATGATGCAATAGTGCGTTGAGCACGGTACCATCTGGAGTACCCGCACCAGGGTGAACAACAAAATCACGAGGCTTATTGATTACGATGATGTCATCATCTTCGTAGACGATATCTAGAGGGATATCTTGCGCTTCCCAGCGTTCTTCATCTTCCAGCTCGGCTTGCAAGGTAATTTCCTCGCCACCCATAACTTTGGTGCGAGGTTTAGTGACAACTTCACCATTCACTTGTACTTTCCCGTCAAGAAGCCATTCTTTCAGGCGAGAGCGAGAAAAGTCTGCGAATAATTCGGCGATAGCTTGGTCCAAACGTTGACCTAATTGGCTATCTTTTACGGTGTTGGTTAAAACAATCTGCTGAGCCATATCGAACTTTTTTAAAAACTGTGAGACTAATGCTCACGACTGTGGAAAAATAGACTATTACGTCATTGTATCTGTTACTGGAAAGAAAGTAACGGCAGCTTAAGAAATATTTAGATTCAAGGAACAGACTCCTGATATGAAACATCAGACTTTAACAGGCCTTTTAGCGGTATCCCTTCTGTTTGGCTGTGCAAGCAAAGAAGAAATCGTTCCTGATGTGCCACCTTCTGAACTGTATGCTGACGCGCAAACGTCGCTTCAAAGTGGTAACTGGCTTTCTGCTATTGAGAAATTGGAAGCTTTAGATTCGCGTTACCCGTTTGGTGCCTACTCTGAGCAGGTACAACTTGACCTTATTTACGCGTACTACAAAAACGACGACCTAGCATTAGGTCTTGCAACGATTTCTCGCTTTATGCGTTTGAACCCAACTCATGAAAAAATGGACTGGGTATTGTACATGCGTGGTTTGAGCCACATGGCGCAAGACCGTAACTTTATGCATGACTTGTTCAACGTTGACCGTAGTGACCGAGATCCAGAGCCAGTTAAGAAAGCATTTGATGATTTCAAAAAACTGCTAGAGCGTTACCCAAACAGCCCATATGCTGAAGATTCACAAAAACGCATGGTGGCACTGAAAAACCGCTTAGCAAACTACGACCTTGCTACTGCGGACTTCTATCTACGCCGTGAAGCTTGGATTGCTGCGATTAACCGTGCCCAAGAACTTCAAAAAGCATTCCCAGATACTGAAGCAGCACGCAAGTCACTGGATATTCAGTTAGAAGCTTACAAGCAACTGGAACTAAAAGATGCAGTTGCCAGAACGGAAGAGCTGATAAAGCTTAACCCAGTAAAATAACACCAACCGCCACAGCTTTGCTTGTGGCGGTTTTGTTCCCCCCTTCTTTATTTTTGCTTTATCCTTTCTCGTTACCACATTCATTACCTTGATGATTTTTTAAGCGACACATATGCTTAAGGTTCTCCTTCACCATCAACATGGATGTGAACATGGCATTATCAAAGCTATGGACAGGACTTCTACTGTTACTCTCAGCATCAGCATTTGCTTTAGAGTTGTCCCCTCTGAGACAGCCCCCTTACACAGGTGATCTCGATGTCATTAAAGAGAAGAACGTCTTGCGCGTGTTGGTATCAGCCGATTTGGGTTTCTACTACATAGAGGGAGGTGAACCAAAAGGGATTGGCGCTGAGTTGCTTGCGCATTTTGAGAGAGATTTACGCAAACTCAAACCTAAGATCAATATTCAAATCATTCCTGTATCTCGTGATGAGCTGCTTCCTTCCCTAGAACAAGGGTTGGGAGATCTGGTTGTTGCGAATCTCACCATTACCGACGCACGTAAGAAATTGGTTGATTTTAGTGATCCTGCCATTACGGGAATTGAAGAGTGGGTGATCACCGACAAGAAAACACCTGTAATGACCAAGCTTGACCAGTTAAGCGGCAAGGAAATATGGGTACGTGCCAGTTCAAGTTACTTCGAGAGCATTCAGGCATTAAACAAACAACTTAATAAGAAAGGCTTACCACCTGTTGTTGTGCATTTCATAGAAGAAACACTACAAGACTACGAATTGGTGGGAATGCTCAACAATGGCTATGTCAAAGCCATCGTTCTTGATAGCCACAAAGCCAAGTTGTGGATGAGCTTTATGGATGATATTCGCTCTCATACCAAAATCCCCCTCCGCACCGGCGGTGAGATAGCATGGGCAATGAGGCACGATAGTCCAGAGTTGAAGAAAGTGGTGAATAAATTCATCAAGACATCAAGGTCCGGCACCTTATTGGGCAATGTGATTTACGGCAAATATATCGATAATACTAATTGGCTCAACAAAGCCCTCAACCCGAAAAAAATCGCGCAATTAGAAAAGCTCTCTTCCTTATTCTCTAAATATGGAGAGAAATACGATTTTGATTATCTGCTTATCGCCGCAGTGGCCTATCAAGAATCTGGATTTAACAATAATCTAGTATCGAGTCGAGGTGCAGTTGGCATCATGCAAATTCTGCCAAGTACTGCCAGCGACCCAAACGTAAACATTAAAAACGTTCGAAACTTGGAGAACAATGTCCATGCTGGTGTGAAGTACATGGCCTTTCTACGTCGATACTACTTCAGCGATGAAGCAATCAGTAAAGAGAACAAACTGTACCTAACGCTTGCCGCATACAATGCAGGGCCTGGAAATATAGAGAGAATGCGCAAACGCGCCGCGCAACAAGGTTATGACCCAAACGTTTGGTTTCACAATGTAGAAGTGGTGACGCGACGTAGCTTAGGCGAGACCGTCAGATACGTCACTAACGTGAACCGCTACTACGTTATTTACAAGCAACTCGAAAGCCTCGACCTAGCCAAGACATTGGACAACGTCTTATTAGCGCCAGAAGACCCTGTGTTCATGACGCCATTGAAGAAAATAAGCCAAACGCCATAAAACCGAGAACAAAAAACCAAAAACGCCGCTCAGTTCATGAGCGGCGTTTTTGAATCTAACTTACTATGCACTTTAAGAGTGATCTGATTCACATCTTTGTTCTGGTTAATTTTTAACTAACTAGAATTACAGGCCGTATAACTCCCCTAAAAACGGGATAGTTTTCAGCTCAGTACTCTATCCAATCTAATGATTTCGAATCCGATAACAAGCAATTTTCACAGAAATCTAAACAGTTCTTGAGAAAGATCACATTCACTTCCCACCTATAAAAAACCACTCAAAATAGTGATCTATATCACATTATTTTATCCTCAGAGCGGTAATCTGAATTCAACCCATGAGGGATGAAACAGAGGAAAAACATTTATGACAATGAACATCACTGGTAAAAATATCGAAATCACCTCTGCAATCCGAGCTCATATTGAGAGCAAATTTAAAAAGCTGGAGAAATGGCAAGTAGACATCATCGGATGCCAAGCAACTTTCAGTGAGGAACCAAACAAACAGAAGAAATTCGAAGCCGTTATTACGGTTCCTAAAGGGCAACTAATCGCCTCAGCTACTCACGAAGATCTTTACGCAGCTATCAACGAAGTGGAGCAAAAACTAGAACGACAATTGAATAAGCTGACCCACAAACCTGAAGCTCGACGTGCTAGCAAGCCAGAGTTAGTGGAAGAAGAAGAGTAAACCGACCAGATCGAGGAAGTAGCGCCGTAAGGCGCTATTTTTTTGCTTGACGCTCCCCGCCTGCTTGCTTATTGTGTTTAAACACTCACAAATTAAGCACTATTTATGCATTTGACTCACCTGTTTCTTTTTGACTTCTTTTTCCTTCCATAGTTGGAGGGGCTAACTCGTTTGTGAAAGAAAAGTCAAAAACAAACAGAAAGCCTCCCGAATCGGGAGGCTTTTTTTATAAGGAAAGAATTGATGACTGACCAACCTATTTCCCTGGATGAAATTCGTTTACGTTTGAATGAGCTTGATGACGAGCTTTTAAGCTTGCTGTCTGAACGTCGTAAGCTCAGCATTGAAGTAGCAAAAAGCAAAGTCCAAACATCAAAACCTGTTCGTGATGCTGTCCGTGAACAACAACTACTAGTAAAACTGATTACCAACGGCCGTGATAAATACGAACTCGACGCTCAGTACATCACCAAACTTTTCCATACGATCATCGAAGATTCGGTGCTTTTGCAACAAAGCTATCTACAGAACCTAGTCAACCCTCAGCAAAGTCGTAAACCATTAGCACGAGTGGCTTTCTTAGGAGCTAAAGGATCTTACTCTCACTTAGCTAGTCGTGAGTACTTCAGTCGTAAAAATACAGAGCTAATTGAACTCAACTGCGAGCACTTCAAAGAAGTAACTCAGACCGTTGAATCTGGCCATGCTGATTATGGTGTTCTACCAATTGAAAACACCAGTTCTGGTTCAATTAACGAAGTCTACGACCTTCTACAACACACAACACTTTATATCGTAGGAGAGCTGACTCAACCGATTGAGCATTGCCTTGTTGCAACCAAAGACATTCGTCTAGAGAACATCAAAACGCTTTACTCTCACCCGCAGCCCCATCAGCAATGCAGTGAGTTCCTTAGTAGAATGAAAGGCGTTCAACTCGAATCTTGTGCGAGCACAGCCGATGCGATGCAAAAGGTACAAGAATTGGGCCGTGATGATGTCGCCGCTATCGGTAATGCTTCCAGTGGTAAGCTCTATGGCTTACAAGCGATCCAAGGCAACATCGCGAACCAAACTGAAAACCATACCCGCTTTATTGTGGTTGCTCGTAAACCTGTCGAGGTCTCCACACAGATACCGGCAAAAACCACATTGATTATGTCTACCTCTCAAGAGGCAGGTTCTTTAGTCGAGACCCTGTTAGTACTGCAACGTTTCGGTATCAACATGACTAAGTTAGAGTCCCGTCCGATCATGGGTAACCCATGGGAAGAAATGTTCTATGTTGATTTAGAATCACACCTTGGTTCCACCGCCATGCAGCATGTGCTCGATGAGCTCACCAAGATAACTAAACACCTGAAAGTATTAGGATGTTACCCAAGTGAGAACGTAAAACCCACTCAAGTAAAATTGGGTTAATAGACATCGATAGGTAAAAAGATCATGGTAGACCAAAAAGTCGTTATCGCTTCACTCAACCCTGCAAAAATTAAAGCCGTAGAGAGTGCTTTTCAAAGTGCTTTCCCTGAACAACGTTTTAACTTTTTCGGAGTCAGTGTCCCGAGTGAAGTTTCAGACCAGCCAATGACCAATGATGAAACACGCCGAGGTGCTTTAAATCGTGTTCGCAATGCTAAAACTGAGATGCCGAATGCTGATTTCTATATTGGTTTAGAAGCGGGTATTGAAGGAAAAGTTACATTTGCTTGGATGGTGATTGAATCCGAGACTCATCGTGGAGAGTCGCGTTCAGCAAGTTTGATGCTACCACCAAAAGTGCTAGAAAAACTTGAACATGCCAATGAACTGGGTGATGTAATGGATGAAGTATTTGGTACTGACAACATCAAACAAAAAGGTGGCGCAATTGGCCTGTTAACTCAAAACCAACTGACGCGCAGTTCGGTCTACCACCAAGCTTTGATTCTGGCGTTGATTCCTTTTACCAACCCTGAACATTTCCCTGCAAACCTATAGCTATGTGGCTCTTATTAAGAGTCTGAAGCTGATAGTCGAGTAAAGTACGTATTAAAAAGGGCGGATATTCCGCCCTTTTTGCTGTCCGTAACTCAAAGATTATTGAGCGCCCTGCTCTAATAATGTCTTAAGTTTGTCTTTGTCGACATCGGACTTTGACTTTAACTCGTTAGAGCCACGGGTAATTGTCGCAATACCAACCCCAAGCATTTGACTGATTTGACGCTGTGAGAGCTCACCTTTTAGCAACTCGTTGAGAATATTAACGCGTGCGGTCAGTGACTCTCGCTCATCCGGTGTCATTAGCATGGTCAACAACATTTCGTGTTGCTGATTGTCCACACTTGAACGGATTAACTCGACAATCTGTTGCCAGTCTTTGTACTCAGGTTCATGTGACATCAAGTTACCTCACTCAATACTTGGTATTGATCTCTTCTTGGGTCAAGAACGAACCGTCGACACCTAAAAGGTCGCGGTAGTACGTTTCGAACATCAAAATGTTCTGTACATACCCACGCGTCTCTTTAAATGAAATCGCCTCTATAAAGGAATAAGCATCCACTTTTCCTTGAGTTCGCTCTCGCCACATTTTTACTCGGTTAGGCCCTGCATTATAAGCAGCGAGCGAAAAAATACGATTATTATCGTAATCTTCCATTAAGCCTTGTAAGTAATGGCTACCAATTTCAATGTTCTTACCTACATTGTAGAGATCTTGCGTACCTTGATATTTCAGCTTGTACTTGTTTGCCGTGTACTTAGCCGTCGCAGGCATAATCTGCATCAGACCACGAGCTCCAACCGGAGAGCGCGCTTCAGAATCAAGTGCACTCTCTTGTCTCGCCAAAGACATCATTGTGATTGGGTCGATATTGTGTTTCTCAGCGTAAAAGTTAAACCACCAGCGATGCGCGACAGGGAATCGCAACGGAATGTTATCCCACATCTGAGCTTGAATACTCGCAATAACCGTCAAGTTATGCCAATGCTTAGACGCGGCAAAAGCGGCAAGTTGCGTTTTTTCCTCTTTACCAACACGACGGAGCAAATGTGTCCATTCACTCTTCGCCGCAGCGATCTTGTCGGTTGCTATCAGCTCTTCAATACGAAGCAGCGATTTTTGATATGGCTGAATAGCTTTCTTATCGAGCTTAACAGAGCTTGATGGATACTTGATCGATTGACCAATCGCATTCGCTGCGGCCACACTGTAAAAGTTACGCTGGCCAGTCTGTTTTGCTAAACGTTGCTTGCCTGCGACTTCATCACCCAATGCGATTTCACTGCGCCCTAACCAGTATTGCCACCGAAGTGATGCTTGCTCTTCATCATTAAGCACTGCAATCCATTTTTTTACCCCTTGCCAGTCGCCATTTTGAATCGATAAACGAATACGACTTTCAATCAGAGGTAGGTTTTTACTGGTTTTTGTTTTGTCATCGCGCCACTTCGCCAATGAATCTGATTCAGTACGAATCAAACGAATCGCAATGTAATCCGCCAGTGCTTGAGCCTTTTCTGGAGAGAACTTTTGCCCTTTCACTACGGTCGCATAAGCATCTTGCGCTTGCTTGGTGTTTTTTCGAGCCAGTTTCTCTAATGCGAATTCTGCTTGAGTTCGATTAAAGTCATTCGCTTGTTGCTTCTTGGCAAACTCCGCCACATTTTCAGGCTTATCGAACAATGCCTTCATCGCTTTGGCTTGCTGCTGAGCTTTGGCCGATGTAGGCAACTTTTGCAGATAGGCCATTAGCCCGCCATTACGCGCATCAAATGCTAATAACATGCGTTGTAAAATCATGTCATCTGTACGTTCACCCGCTTTGTCCCATGCAGAGAACAGTGGGTCACATTCATCAGCAATACTCTTGCCGCGTAACCACATGTGCTCAGCACCTTTAAAGGCCGCGACTTGTTTCCCTTGTTCTAGCTGAGCGACATAAAAAATACACTGATAACGCTCACCACTTGGCTCAACTTTCTGGAACTCGGTAATGGTTTTCCAATCTTTCTGGCGATAAAGGTTATCTAGATACGGGGCGCGAATACGACGTGAGAATGGAAAAGCTTCATGTTCACTAATAAACGCATCTACCTGTTGTGGTGACTTGCTCGATAATTGCCTCAGAAATACCCGATAGTCCACATAAGGAGTGAGTGGATAATCAGCGATTTTGGAACGAATAGACAAGTAGCCATCAATGTCATTCTTGTCTAATAAATTTTGTGCCTGCTCATAGACTTGACGCTGCTTTTCTAGGCTCAGCGTCGCGTTTGCCGACACGCTTACCGCACATAAAGCGGCTGCGTAGCATACTCTTTTAGCCAATTCAGTTACGTTGAATTTCATGTGCGTCATTTTCCCCAGACGTTTCTCTCTTCATGCTTTACCACTGGTGAATACAAACGTAGTAAGCAATAAAGCATATGCATCTATTTACACCGTAATAAGTGCTTATTGTAAAGCGACTTGATGTAATAAATGTTGTACTCGTAAAACTTTAGAACCCTTTAAGACAAATAGATTCCCATCAATTCATCCAACTAAATGAACTGTTGGCTTTGATTTAAAGACGAACAAGAAAAGTGTATACCCTAAAGTTGAGAGTTTCCGGTCAGCGATGAAGAAGAAATCACACAAGATGCTAATTTCTTGCAATGCGGTAACAAAACTGAAGGAGTTGGTATAAAATAGAGCCTTTGAATGACAGTTAATTTAGGAACGATCGGCAATGGCTGAATACGTATATACCATGTCGCGGGTGAGCAAAATTGTGCCACCTAAGCGTCAAATTCTTAAAGACATCTCTCTAAGCTTCTTCCCTGGTGCAAAAATCGGTGTTCTAGGTCTGAACGGTGCGGGTAAATCTACGCTGCTACGTATCATGGCGGGTATCGATACCGATATCGATGGTGAAGCACGCCCACAACCGGGCCTAAACGTAGGTTACCTACCGCAGGAGCCTGTTCTGGACGAGTCAAAAACCGTTCGTGAAATCGTTGAAGAAGCTGTTGCAGATGTTGCTGGCGCACTTAAGCGCTTGGATGCGGTATATGCAGCGTATGCAGAACCAGATGCCGATTTTGATGCTCTAGCAAAAGAACAGGGTGAACTAGAAGCGCTAATTCAAGCGAAAGATGGTCACAATCTAGACAACGCGCTAGAACGTGCTGCTGATGCACTTCGTCTTCCTGAATGGGATCAAAAAATCCAACACCTATCTGGTGGTGAGCGTCGCCGTGTGGCTATCTGTCGTCTTCTTTTAGAAAAACCAGACATGCTACTGCTCGACGAACCAACCAACCACTTGGATGCTGAGTCTGTTGCATGGCTAGAACGCTTCCTAGTTGATTACACTGGTACTGTAGTTGCGATTACCCACGACCGTTACTTCCTAGATAACGCAGCGGGTTGGATCCTAGAACTTGACCGTGGTGAAGGTATTCCATGGGAAGGTAACTACACCTCTTGGCTAGAGCAAAAAGATGCGCGCCTACAACAAGAAGCGTCGCAAGAAAAAGCTCGTCAAAAGACCATCGAGAAAGAACTTGAATGGGTTCGTCAAAACCCTAAAGGTCGCCAAGCGAAATCTAAAGCACGTATGGCGCGCTTTGAAGAGCTACAAAACACTGACCACCAAAAACGTAACGAAACTAACGAGCTGTTCATCCCGCCAGGTGAGCGTCTAGGTGATAAAGTTATCGAAGTGAACAACCTGACTAAGTCATTCGACGGTCGCGTTCTTATCGATGATCTATCATTCAGCATGCCTAAGGGTGCCATCGTGGGCATCATCGGTGCCAACGGTGCGGGTAAATCAACCCTATTCAAGATGCTAAGCGGTACTGAACAACCTGATTCGGGTACGATTGAACTGGGTGACACTGTGAAACTGGCTTCTGTTGAGCAGTTCCGTGATTCAATGAACGATAAAAACACGGTATTCCAAGAGATCTCAGAAGGCGCTGACATCATCAAGATCAACAACTTCGAAATCCCTGCACGTGCTTACTGTTCTCGCTTTAATTTCAAAGGCTCAGATCAACAGAAAGTTATCGGCGAGCTTTCTGGTGGTGAGCGTAACCGTGTGCACCTTGCTAAGCTGCTTAAAGCCGGCGGTAACGTACTACTACTCGATGAGCCAACCAACGACCTTGACGTTGAAACACTACGTGCACTTGAAGAAGCGCTGCTTGAGTTCCCTGGTTGTGCCATGGTTATCTCGCACGACCGTTGGTTCCTAGACCGTATCGCAACGCACATCATCGACTACCGCGATGAAGGCCAAGTTAACTTCTACGAAGGTAACTACAACGAGTATATGGAATGGCTGAAGAAGACGCTTGGTCCTGAAGCCGCTGAACCACATCGTATCAAATACAAGCGCGTATCGAAGTAATTTCGTTTATAAGATGAGTGTGCGGTATATCACCTTACACTCACCTTTGCTTGTAATTCGTACAAAGGTCGCTATCATAGCGGCCTTTGTTGTATGTGTTGCATAAATGGCTCAGATTGGCATTTTTTCAATTAAGAGCTTGACCTTTAGCAATCGTAACTCCGTGCTACCTCGACATTTTAAGAACAACAATTGAACAATTTTTGTTCTATTTGATATAGTCATCGACAGATTCGACGACTATATGAGAAAGCTCTATGACGGAGAGACGACGCTTTTCACGCATCATCTACCAAGTTTCTGCTTTAGTGGAACAAAGTGACTTGGCACTACAAGCCACGATTCAAGATCTCTCATTACATGGTTTATTGTTAAGAGCTGAAAATGCAAACTCACTTGAGTCGTCACTACCGGTAGAAGTCGCATTCTCGTTCGCTCAATCAGAACAGGTGATGCAGTTAACCGCTGATATCATCGCTGTTGCAAGTAACGAGATCCGGCTGAAGATCATCAACATAGACATCGACAGTATTAGCCAATTAAAACGATTTATAGAGTTAAACGTAGGCAATAACGAGCTGCTGAATCGAGAGTTAGAATACCTTTCTGATTTGGGGGAAGAATAAATTGAACGCCTGCTTTAGTAACAATAACTATGTCTAAAAAAATCATCATGCAGATCCCAACAAAAGATGGGAATCAGCAATTTTATGTGGGTCGCCTTTCGATCCTTGCAGTATGTGTGTCAGTCATCGCTTTGCCTGCCGTCGTTGGTAGCGCTTGGTATTTGAATCAACAACAAACATACAATCAAGAGACGCTAAACCAAACCATCGCAAAGCTGGAAGGTGAAAAAGCGGAGATCACGGCACTGTATGAAGAACAACTTGATACGAACCACTCTCTTTCTCAATCTTTAACTGACAAAAACAATCAGATTCAATTGCTAGGTAAGCGTGTATATGATGTGGAGTCGGTTCTCGGTCTCGCTGACGAAGAGCTTGAAAGCGAAGAGTACAACGTTGCCCTAGAAGAGCGTATTGATGCCGCAGCCATTGATTCAGCAGTGCGCGCAACGATGTTCCGTTTAATTCCAAACGACAGTCCGATGACTTACCAACGTATCTCCTCCCCTTATGGCAGTCGGATTAACCCTATTTCTGGCAAACGTCATGTGCATACAGGCATCGACCTTACATGTAAACGCGGCGAAGAAATCTTAGCCCCAGCGGATGGTGTGGTAGAAACGGTGCGACCAAGTAATCGTGGATACGGTAACTACCTTACACTCCGTCATTCATTTGGTTTCTCAAGCTCATTCGCTCATCTGAACAAATTCAGCGTGAAAAATGGCCAGTTTGTCAGTAAAGGCGATGTAATAGCGAAATGTGGTAATTCAGGTAACTCGACTGGGCCACACCTTCATTACGAAGTACGCTTTCTTGGGCGTACGCTAAACCCGCGCTACTTAATGGATTGGACACCAGAGAACTTTAACTCCGTGTTCGAGAAAGAAAAGATGGTAAAATGGGGTCCTCTGGTTCAGTTGATCGATAACGTGGTTCGTCTGCAAATCAATCTAACCAATTCGCCATACCGAGATACGAGTATTAGCACGGTATCAAGTGAAGACAACAGTGGTACATCGACCAACTGATTATTTTCAAACAAAAAAGAGCAGCCAATGTGCTGCTCTTTTTGCATCTAAAATAGGGAATTAGCCACGATGGATATTATCGTTCGCTTGCTTAAGTAGGTTCTGACTCTCGTTCATGAATTGCTGAGAGTACTCACCAAACCAATCGCTCACTTGCTCGAAGCTTTCGACAAACTCAGCCTTGTCTTTACTGTCTAAAACAGACAAAGCTTCACCAAAGCGTTGGTGGAAACGCTTAATCATATCGATGTTTTCTTGTGATGAAAGAATGATGTCACCGTATAGATTTGGGTCTTGACCAAACAGACGCCCTACCATCGCTAGCTCCAAGCGGTAAATTGGCGAGCTCAGCTTTAACAATTGTTCAATATTAGGGTTTTCTTTGCTTAGGTGCATACCGTAAGCGAAGGAAGTAAAGTGACGTAGCGCCTGAATCAAAGTCATACCATGATCGTGCTCTTGCGCATCGATCTGGCACAAGCTTGCGCCCCAAATACCAAACTGTTGCAGTAGCCATTGGTATTGCTCATTCTCACGACCATCGCAGTACACAATCACCTGTTTCGCTAAGCTTGGCACATCAGGACCAAACATTGGATGGAGACCAACAACCGGGCCAGAGTGTACATTTAACATTGCTTGCAGTGGCTTGGACTTGATAGAAGTCAGATCACAAAGAATGCAATCTTGTGGCAGGTTACCGAGCTTTTCAATCACACCTTCAGTTAAATGGATTGGTACAGTCACGACCACCAGGCCAGCGTCTTTTAAGATTTCGTCAGCGTGCTCCCAGTCTTTACTGCCCAAGACTTTCACTTGGTATCCAGACAGTTTGAACATACGTCCGAACAAACCACCTAACTGGCCATTACCACCAATAATAACGACTGAGCGCAATTCTGGGTTCAAACACTTAAAACCGGAATCTTTCTCGCTGGCATAAGACTCACGCATTGTTCGACGAAGAATGTCTTCTATCAGCTGTGGAGGGATCCCCATTTTTTCAGCTTCAGCTCGTCGTGATGCCAGCATTGCCGCCTCACGATCTGGGGCGTAAATTGGCAAACCGTGTTCGCTTTTTACTTCACCCACTTTCTCTACTAGCGCTAAACGCTGAGAGAGTAGCTCTAGCATTTGCTTGTCGACTGCATCAATCTGATCGCGCAATGCGTTAAGTTCAACTGCCATTGATGTTCCTTAAATAAGTTCCGTTTTAGCCTTTAAGGCGATTCTCTAAGAAAGGCACCAGCTCTTCGTGTGCATGACGTAATAGTGCCTCAGTTGAATCCCAATTGATACACGCGTCGGTAATTGAAACACCGTATTTCATCTCTTCGAGAGTAAGGTCTGAAGATTGATTACCTTCATTAATATGACTTTCAATCATCAGGCCAATGATCGACGTGTTGCCTTCTCGAATCTGGTGAATCACGTCTTCTGCAACTAACGGCTGACGGCGGTAATCTTTACGTGAGTTCGCATGGCTACAATCCACCATCAAGGACGCATCAAGGTTGGACTTCGCCATCTCTTGCTCACACTCAGTAACGGATACTGAGTCGTAATTGGTCTGCTTACCACCACGAAGAATCACATGACCATTCGGGTTGCCTTGCGTAGTCAGAAGCGCTACTTGACCTTCACGGTTAATACCCATGAAACGGTGGCTAGAAGAAGCCGCTTGCATTGCGTTGATCGCCGTTGCCAAGCTACCGTCCGTACCATTCTTAAAGCCGATAGGCATTGAGAGACCACTTGCCATCTCACGGTGTGTTTGTGACTCAGTCGTACGAGCGCCGATCGCTGCCCAACTAAACGTATCTGCCAAGTATTGTGGGCTAATTGGGTCAAGAGCTTCTGTTGCCAGCGGAATATCCATCTCAGCGAGTTCAACCAACAGTTCACGACCAACATGCAGGCCATGTTCAATGTCGAAGCTGCCGTCTAGGTGTGGGTCATTGATCAAGCCTTTCCAACCAACCGTGGTTCGAGGCTTCTCAAAGTAAACACGCATAACAATATACAGTTGGTCGCTTAGTTGTTCTGAAAGTGCTTTTAAACGCTTGGCGTAATCCTTCGCAGCGTCTACGTCATGGATAGAACATGGTCCACATACAACGAGTAGACGATGATCTTTTTTGTGAATGATATCAGCGATGGTTTGACGAGAATCTTGGATAAAACGACGGGCCTTTTCACTTAGAGGAAGCTTAACTTTTAGCTCCTCAGGCGTGATAAGAACTTGTTCTTCGCAGATGTTAATGTTGCTCAATTCACTTCTTTGCATAACCTTGACCTGTATATTATTTTTTACACCCAACCAATTCCTTGGTGAGACAACTAAGCTTTACGGACAAGATAACAGGCTAAAAAAGAATTACAACCGTACACAATAAAAAACATCCAGTGTAAATTTAAATTTACATTAAAAGAAAAAGCCGAAATGCAGAGCACTTCGGCTTTAAATGGATGTTTTAGAAAGTTTACGTCTCACCCTGAACAAACCATTATTCAGGGGTGAGATGGCTAGCCAACCAATCGCTTCATAGCTTCAGAGGCATCTTTCCACTCTTGCGAACGTTTTAGCTCGCTTAGAGAAAAGCTCTGTTTCTTCAACAAGGCATCAGCGAGAGGAACAGAAGTGATGGGTAGATTATCAAGCACCTCAACTTGCGCATCGCGCTTGTTGCAAACCAGCAGCATATTACAGCCAGCGTTTAATGCTTGTGCGCCACGTTCGGCAGGACCACCCATAATTGCGGCACCTTCCATGGTCAAATCATCAGAGAAGATCAAACCTTTAAAACCAAGTTGCTGGCGCAGGATTTGTTTAAGCCAATACTCAGAGCCGCTAGCAGGTTGGTCATCATAATTTGGGAAAATGACGTGAGCAGGCATCATCGCATCTAAGATGCCGGCATCGATTTGCGCTTTGAAGATAGCCATGTCTTGCTCAAAGATATCGCTACGCTCGTCATACGGTGTCTCTAGGTGTGAATCAGCAATCACACCACCATGACCCGGGAAATGTTTGCCCGTCGTCGCCATACCGACACTCTTCATACCCTGCATATAAGCAGTGCTGTGACGCAAAATAGTGTCTAAATCCTCACCAAAAGCACGGCTGCCAATCGCTTTACATTGATGACCTTTATCCAACACTGGCGCGAAGCTTAGGTCGATATCATGAGCAATCAGCTCAGCAGCCATCAACCAACCGCCCATGCGGGCCAGAGCTTCACTGTTTTGGTGTTTGGCGTATTCGTCTGCCGCAGGAATCAATGAAAAGCCTTCACGGAAACGCTGAACGCGTCCGCCCTCTTGGTCAACACCAATCAAAATCGGACGTTTCGCCGCTTCTCGGATAGATTGGGTAAGAGCTTGAAGCTGCTTGCTGTCGTGGTAGTTACGCGTAAATAAAATCAAACCACCAACCGTTGGATGCTCCAAAATTTCTCTGTCTTCTGCAGTCAGTTCATAGCCTGCAACATCAACCCATAACGGTCCCATTTTTTCTCCTCAAAATCGGCTGAATATCTCGTATTCGATGAGGTTATTCGCTTCAGAATTGCTTTACAATAAGTGAATCGAAGAATTGACGGAATTGGCTGTGAATCTTAACAAACTGTATATCGGTGTGATGTCTGGAACCAGTATGGACGGTGTAGATACCGCACTGGTTGAAATTGAAGATAACCGTGTTCGCTTGCTCGCACACGATGATTACCCAATGCCTGCTCATATTAAGCAGACGCTTTTGTCGGTTTGCACTGGGCAAGACACGAATCTAAAAGCCATTGGTAAGCTCGACCACCAACTTGGCCATCTGTTTGCCGATGCGGTTTTACAGCTACTGGATAAATCCGGCTATTCCGCAGAGCAAATCCGAGCCATTGGTAATCATGGTCAAACCGTGTTCCATCAGCCGACTGGCGAACAGCCCTTCACCACCCAACTGGGTGATGCCAACATCATTGCAGTCAAAACTGGCATTGATACCGTGGCAGATTTTCGTCGTAAAGACATGGCGTTAGGTGGCCAAGGTGCACCGCTCGTCCCTGCCTTCCATAAAAGTATTTTTGCCATGCAAGATTCCACCACCGTGGTGCTTAACATCGGTGGAATTGCCAATATCTCGGTACTGCATCCTGACCAAGCAGTGATCGGCTACGATACTGGCCCAGGCAACATGTTGATGGATGCATGGTGTGAACAGCACACAGGACAAGGCTTCGACAAAGACGCGCGATTTGCTCTGCAAGGCAACACCGATGCAACACTACTAACTCAACTCTTAGCAGAGCCTTACCTCGCCATGTCGGCGCCTAAGAGCACTGGTCGAGAGCTGTTCAATATCGATTGGCTGCATCATCAGTTAGCCAACCACAATATCTCAGCACAAGATGTACAACGCACGCTGTGTGAATACTCGGCGAAGACCATTGCAAACGAAGTAGAGAAATTCACGTATGGTCAGCAGCCACAGCTGTTGGTGTGTGGCGGAGGGGCGAGAAACCCTCTACTGATGCAACGTTTAGCGGAACTTCTGCCGCAGTGGCAAGTCGCAACAACGGATGATAAAGGTGTCGATGGCGATTACATGGAAGCCATGGCGTTTGCTTGGCTTGCTCAGCGACATATTGACGGGCTGCCGAGCAACTTACCTGAAGTGACTGGTGCGAGCCGTCTTGCTTCGCTGGGT
Organism: Vibrio sp. MMG023; assembly: GCF_021654215.1. Taxonomy (NCBI): domain Bacteria; kingdom Pseudomonadati; phylum Pseudomonadota; class Gammaproteobacteria; order Vibrionales; family Vibrionaceae; genus Vibrio; species Vibrio sp. MMG023. Next base: position 20,667 of record NZ_JAKFZP010000006.1, read on the forward strand.
GTGCTCTATCCTAAAAACTAAATGCGTTGTGCCAGACACAGCGACAAAATAAATCGAAATCAGTATTCAAAAGGCTTAAACCACTATGACAAATGACGCGCTTATTGCTGCTCTTGCCCACCTAGTATCAGAAGGTCGTAACCCAGATACGATGGACATCGATTTACTGCCCTCTCTGGACATTGTTCAGCGACTTAATCAGCAAGATAAGCTCGTACCACTTGCGGTTGAGAAGGTTTTACCCGAAATCGCACTCGCGGTGGATAAGATCACCGACGCGTTTAAAGTCGGCGGTCGTCTGGTTTATATGGGCGCTGGCACCAGTGGCCGTTTAGGTGTGCTTGATGCATCGGAATGTCCGCCAACATTTGGCGTATCTGACAAGATGGTGGTCGGTCTGATTGCAGGTGGCCCAGAGGCGATTCTAAAAGCAAAAGAAGGTGCGGAAGATTCGCCGGCTTTAGGTGAGCAAGACCTAAAAGATATCAAATTCACAAATCTCGATGTGGTCGTAGGTATCGCTGCAAGTGGCCGAACGCCTTATGTCATTGGTGGTTTGGAGTACGCCAACGAGATCGGTGCAACCACGATTGCACTATCTTGTAATCCAGATTCTCCAATCGCCGACATTGCCGACGTCGCAATTAGCCCTGTTGTAGGCCCTGAAGCATTGACTGGCTCAACACGTTTGAAATCAGGTACGGCGCAGAAACTGGTTCTGAACATGCTGACGACTGCCAGCATGATCCGTTTGGGTAAGAGTTATCAAAACTTAATGGTCGATGTGAAAGCAACCAACAATAAGCTCGTTGCACGCGCCGCACGTATTGTGATGCAAGCGACCGATTGCAGCAAAGAAAAAGCTACCGACGTACTTAAACAAACTGGTTATGAGGTGAAACTGGCGATCTTAATGATCCTGACCGATCTTGATATTGAATCTGCTCGTGCTCACCTGCACCACCAAGACGGCTTCTTACGCAAAGCAGTGGAAAACCACCAGCCTAAATAAATCTCGAGTCCCGTAGTTCAAATCTGTCGATAGAAGACAAACAAAAAGGAGACCTCGCGGTCTCCTTTTTGTTTTAGATATCAAGATTTAGTCTTCATACAACCATTCATCAAACTCTTGGTTAAGCTTGTCATTTGCTTTACGCTTGATGTGATCAGGGTTCGTTATGTTCTTAACGTTCTCTACTTTATTGGTGTACTTGCGAGTGGTTTGGTTTACTTCTCGCTTCACTTGGTTCTCGACATAAGTACCGTCAGTGACTTCTTTAATATTACGCTTGGTATTGTTGATGGTATTGGTAATACGATGCTTATCGTGATCGTATTTACGCTTCATCTTAATCGACTCTTTCAACACGTTGGTCGCACCGACCGTTAAGGGCAACAATGCTAATGCGACCAAAAAATACTTCTTCATGTTTTCATTTCACTTCTGATTGAATCTCAAGCCATAAGTACAGCAAAGCAATAAAATTCAAATGTCAGAAGATCAACAAGCAAAACCACAGTCTTGATTATGAAACAGATTTAGTTGCTGTATTCGTTCCAGCCACGTTGCCATTCCATACGGAATTTTTGTGCCCCAGGCGTTCCCTCACATACACCTTCATAATACTGACCAGATAAGCCCATTTGGTAAGCAAAATCAGGATTACAATATTCCGTCACCCCTTCAAGGTAACCTTGGTCATAATCGCCTTGCTTTACATTTCCTAACGAGCGAAGTTCTTTCATGGTACGAGAGGTATGCCCAGCGACACCATCTTGATAACCGATCTGGTACCAATCTCCGGACTGCGCCAGTTCTTCCGTTGTTGCCGCACACCCTGCTAGTAAAGCCAGCGCCAAGCCTAACGTTGCCTTTTTCATCATTCTTCCTTAACTAATTGTTTTCAAAACAAGCTTACCACTAAAGCCTGTGCTTTGCCGCTTATCTGTTGATTTCACCACTTAACTCTCGAACTCGCCGCTCACCCTTGATAACCACCGCTTAATGGTTAATAGAACCACTCAGCCCTACGCACGACCACTAGGCAAACGATAAAACCACTTAACCGTTATATCGACCACTCGCTTCTCTATTCGACCACTCATCCATAGAGCGAATGCGCTTAACAAAAGAGATGAATACCATACATCCTGAGCTTAAAAAATTACCCTACCTAACAAACCAAGGACAATTGCTATGATGTGGTTTCTAACCTGTGTCGCAGCCCTCATCGGCGGATACTTCATCTACGGTGCTTTCGTTGAGAAGATTTTCGGCATCAATGAGAATCGTCAAACGCCAGCTCATACTAAGACGGACGGCGTTGACTACGTTCCAATGTCAACCAAGCGTGTTTACCTTGTTCAGCTTCTGAACATCGCAGGTGTTGGTCCTATCTTTGGCCCAATCATGGGTGCCCTATACGGCCCTGCTGCAATGCTTTGGATTGTTGTTGGCTGTATCTTTGCAGGTGCGGTACACGATTACTTCTCAGGCATGCTTTCTGTTCGTAACGGCGGTGCATCAGTACCAACGATTACGGGTCGCTACCTAGGTAATGGCGCAAAACACTTTATGAACATCTTTGCCATTGTCCTATTGCTTCTTGTTGGTGTGGTATTCGTATCAGCGCCAGCAGGCATGATCACGAACCTAATCAACGACCAAACTAGCTTTAGCGTAAGCATGACAACTATGGTTGTGTTGATTTTCGCTTACTACATCATCGCGACAATTGTTCCTGTAGACAAAATCATCGGTCGCTTCTACCCATTGTTTGGCGCGCTACTGATCTTCATGTCTGTAGGTCTAATGACTGCTATTGCTTTCTCTAGCGAACACACTGTAATGGGTGACTTCCAAGTAAGCGACATGCTGACTAACTTGAACCCGAACGATATGCCTCTATGGCCTGCACTATTTATCACTATCGCATGTGGTGCTATCTCTGGCTTCCACGCAACTCAGTCTCCACTGATGGCGCGTTGTATGGAAAATGAGAAGAACGGTCGCTTCGTATTCTATGGTGCAATGATTGGTGAAGGCGTTATCGCGCTAATCTGGTGTGCTATCGCTCTGTCTTTCTTCGGCACGCTTGATGGTCTTGCAGAAGCAGTGAAAAACGGTGGCCCTGGTAACGTGGTATACAGCGCTTCATTCGGTCTACTGGGTGTATTCGGTGGTGTGATTGCCTTCCTTGGTGTTGTTATTCTGCCAATCACATCGGGTGACACCGCATTCCGCTCAAGCCGTCTGATTCTTGCTGAATACTTCGGTATGGAACAGAAAACACTACGTAACCGTCTTCTAATGGCTCTACCACTGTTCGTTATCGGTGGCATTCTGACTCAAGTAGACTTCGGTATTATCTGGCGCTACTTCGGTTTCGCAAACCAAACAACAGCAGTAATGATGCTTTGGACTGCGTCGGCTTACCTACTACGTCACAACAAACTGCATTGGATTACGACTATCCCAGCAGTCTTCATGACAACCGTGTGTGTCACTTTCATTTTGAACAACAGCACGCTAGGCTTCGGTCTACCAATGCAAATCTCGACAATCTCTGGCATTTTGTTCGCTCTTGCTGCAGCGGCTTACGTTATCAAAATCTCGAAAGGCAAAGGCGAAACAGATCTTGCAGATGAAGATAAACCAGACACTGTCTCAGAAACGGCGTAATGAAATCCTTCGCTTGCTAACCGATTCATTATCAATATCTGGATAACGCTAAGAGCCTGCCTATCGCAGGCTCTTTTTCTTTCTCTTTAAAGAATGAATTCACTTACAATAACAACATCATGTCTAGGTTAGGTTCGCTATGGAACTGATCATCTCCCTTTTGCAACAAATGTGTGTTTACTTAGTGCTGGCTTATATGCTGAGTAAAACGCCAATCATTCTTCCCTTACTGAGCATTTCTTCTCGCTTAAGTCACCGACTCATTTGTTATGTGCTTTTCTCTGGTTTTTGTATCCTAGGCACCTACTTCGGTTTACAGATCAACGACGCGATAGCAAACACGCGTGCAATTGGTGCGGTGATGGGAGGACTGTTTGGCGGTCCTGTTGTCGGTTTTGCGGTGGGCTTAACTGGGGGGATTCATCGTTATACTTTAGGCGGTTTTACCGACTTAGCTTGTGCGATTTCCACAACAGCAGAAGGGCTCATTGGGGGGCTACTCCACGTTTACCTCATTAAGCGTAACAAAGGGGCAATGCTGTTTAACCCGAGCGTAGTATTCAGCATTACTTTTGTTGCAGAAATCGTTCAGATGGTGCTGCTGCTTGCTGTCGCTAAACCATTCAACCAAGCCTATGAACTCGTTTCAGCGATTGCTGCCCCAATGATCATCGCTAACTCCGTTGGTGCCGCTCTGTTTATGAGTATTCTGCAAGATCGTAAAACCATTTTTGAAAAGTACTCGGCCGCCTTTTCCCGCCGAGCATTAAGCATTGCCGACCGCTCAGTTGGTATTCTCAGCACCGGCTTTAACAGCGAAAATGCCGATAAGATCGCTCGAATCATTTATGAGGAAACCAAAGTAGGCGCGGTCGCCATTACTGACCAAGAGAAGATTCTGGCTTTCGTTGGCATCGGTGATGATCACCATAGGCCAAATACTCCGATCTCATCGCAAAGCACACTCGATTCAATGGAGAAGAATGACATTATCTACCTTGATGGCAGTGAGCGCCCTTACCAATGCTCATTAGCGAAAGATTGTAAGTTGGGCTCTGCGCTGATCATTCCTTTGCGCGCAGGTAAAGAGGTAGTGGGAACCATCAAACTCTATGAGCCAAAACGCAAACTGTTCTCGACTGCGAACATGTCAATGGCAGAAGGCATCGCTCAGCTTCTATCGAGCCAAATCTTGTATGGCGATTATCAGCAGCAGCAAACCCTACTGGCTCAGGCAGAAATCAAACTACTGCACGCGCAAGTGAACCCACATTTCTTATTCAACGCGCTAAACACCATCAGTGCGATTACGCGTCGTGATCCAGATAAAGCACGAGAACTGATCCAAAACTTGTCGCACTTCTTCCGTAGTAACTTAAAACAGAACATCAATACCGTGACGCTGAAAGAAGAATTAGCACATGTGAATTCCTACTTATCGATCGAAAAAGCACGCTTTACTGATCGCCTAGAAGTTGAGATTGATATTGAACCTGAACTGCTGGATATCAAGTTACCAAGCTTTACGCTGCAACCTTTGGTCGAAAATGCAATCAAACACGGTATCTCGACTATGTTGGAAGGCGGCAAAGTAAAAATCTATAGCCAACCTCATGCACAAGGGTACCTTATTACCGTGGAAGACAATGCAGGCAGCTATGAATCACCAAAAGAGAATCATTCTGGTTTGGGGATGGAAATTGTCGATAAGCGCCTCTCTAATCAATTTGGACGTGATTCAGCGCTAAAAATTAACTATCAACAACACCAATTTACTAAAATGAGTTTTATCATTCCCTCATCGCGATAAGCGCAATAAAAACGCATAAAAAGGTAATGCTGGATGTTAACCGCCCTCGTCATTGATGATGAACAGTTTGCTCGTGAAGAGCTGGCAGAGCTATTGGACGAAACAGGCCAAATTGAAGTAATAGGTGATGCATCAAACGCCATTATGGGCCTTAAGAAGATCAATGAGCTCAAGCCCGATGTGGTGTTCCTTGATATCCAAATGCCCCAAGTGACAGGAATAGAACTGCTTGGCATGCTCGACCCAGAAACCATGCCTTATGTTGTGTTCGTGACTGCGTATGACCAGTATGCGATTCAAGCTTTTGAGGACAATGCGTTCGACTATCTATTAAAACCGGTTGATCCATGCCGCTTAACAAAGACGGTGAAACGCTTAAATAAAGTCGTTAGCCAATCAGCTTTGACGCAACAAATCTCCCGCATTGCTCCTGATAGCCTTGATCAAATCCCATGCATTGGCCACAACCGCATTGTGATCATGGCAACCGAAACGATTGAGTGCGCTTACAGTGACATCAGTGGAGTGCATGTACGTTCCACCAGCCAAACAGCCAGCACACAACTCACGCTAAAAACCTTGGAAGAGAAAACCCCACTGGTGCGTTGTCATCGCCAGTATCTGGTGAGTATCAAAGCCATCAACGAGATTAGATTATTGGAAAATGGCCTAGCTGAAATCATCACCAAAACAGGCTTTGAGATCCCAGTGAGCCGCCGTTACTTAAAGGTGCTCAAAGAACTTCTGGGCATCAGTCACTAAGCTCAGACTCTGGCATAACTCGTGTAGAAATTCCCAATGAAAAAGGCGACCTTGTGGTCGCCTTTTTGATGTTTGACTCGTCTTAATCGACTTGCTTAATTTGTAGCTCTTTTGGCACTTCGAAGAACATGTTCTCTTCACGACCAAGCACTTCGTCTACCGCTTCTGCACCAACCAGCTCTTTGATGCGATCTAGGATTTGGTTTACCAGCTCTTCTGGTGCAGATGCGCCAGCAGTCACACCAACTTTCACTTTGCCTTCAAACCATTCAGGCATGATGTCTTCTGGGCAGTCTGTTAGGTATCCTGGCGTACCTAGCTTTTCAGCCAGTTCTTTTAAGCGCGTTGAGTTTGATGAATTCTTGGAACCTACAACAACCATCACATCTACATCAGCAGAAAGCTCACGCACGGCATCTTGACGGTTTTGCGTCGCGTAGCAGATGTCATCTTTACGAGGACCTTGGATGTCTGGGAATACGCGGCGTAGCTCTTCAATTACGTCAGCAGTTTCATCAACAGACAGTGTCGTTTGGCTCACGTAGTGCAGATCCGATGGATCTTTCACGATCGCTTTTAGCTTCTCAACATCGGCTGGCGTTTCCACAAGGTACATACCGCCTGTATCACTTGAATACTGACCCATCGTGCCTTCCACTTCTGGGTGACCAGCGTGACCGATCAGTACCACTTCCATATTGCGACGGCTTGCACGTGCCACTTCCATATGTACTTTGGTTACCAACGGACAGGTCGCATCGAATACCGTTAGGTCACGAGACTTCGCTTCTTGACGAACAGCTTGAGATACACCATGAGCGGAGAAAATCACAATGTTGTTGTCTGGCACTTCATGCAGTTCTTCAACGAAGATAGCACCACGCTGTTTTAGACCTTCAACCACAAAACGGTTATGCACCACTTCATGTCGAACATAGATAGGTGGCTGATACATCTCTAGCGCACGCTCTACGATGCTAATCGCGCGGTCAACACCAGCACAGAAACCACGTGGGTTAGCTAACAGGATTTTCATTTCATTGCTCATGGAAGTTATCTTTTATTTGGTTCGCTATTCTACTGACAAAATTTCGACTTCGAAAGTCACGTCTTGTCCCGCGAGTGGATGGTTGAAGTCCACAGTTACTGAGTCGCCAGCAATCTCAGTGATGATGCCCGGGATTTCCATTCCATCAGGACCGCTAAATGCCATGATTGTGCCGACTTCAACTTCCGCTTCGCCAACAAATTTAGTGCGGTCCATATAGTGGATATGGTCTGGATTCGGCATGCCAAAAGCGTCAGCCGCTTTTAGTTCAATGGCTTTTTGCTCGCCAACTTGTAAGCCTAGTAGGCATTGCTCGAAGTTCTCACTCAAGCTACCGTCGCCCATAACGAACTTAGCAGGCTTGCCCATATTATGTGTGCTGTCCGCTACAGAGCCATCTTGCATTTTGATGGTGAAGTGCAGCGTTACTGCTGAATCTTGATTTATTGTTGTCACGTTACTGCTTCCTTGTTCTTGGGTTTCCTGCGCTCTATCTGATCACGTACTGTGATTGCTTTTTATTGTACGAAGATGCGCGGATTGGGCTCCAACATAATAAAAAGCGTCGTCCGAATCAACGGACGACGCTTAGGGTTATTCGATATATCGCAAAAGATTACTTGTCAGCGTCCTTTTTGCGAAAGCCATCAAGAATGATCATTGCCGCACCAATACAGATGGTGGTATCTGCAAGGTTGAATGCTGGCCAGTGGTAGTTACCCCAGAAGAAGTCTAGGTAATCAACAACAAAGCCATGAACAACACGGTCAAACACGTTGCCCACTGCACCACCAATAATCAGTGCGTAAGCGATGTTGTTCCATTTTTCCTTTGCTGGAAGCTTGCTCATCCAGTAGGTCAAAAGACCTGTCACAACAAACGCAATACCTGTGAACAACCAGCGCTGCCAACCCGCTTGATCGCTCAAGAAGCTGAATGCTGCACCGTAGTTATGAACATAAAGTAGGTTGAAGAATGGCAGCACCTCAATTCGGTTTGCCCATCCGTAGCCCATGTTGTCCATCACCACCAATTTGATGCCAATATCTGCAATAAATACCAGAATTGCTAACCACAGCCAGCGAACTCCAGATTGCTTTAACGTCAGTGCTTTTTCACTCATTACTTTACCTACAAACAGCCCCAGTAAATACTGGGGCTGTTAATTTTAAAAAAAGTTCAGTCGTTCTAGGCAATTACGCGAATTTACGTACTTCACCTTCGCCGTCTACGTTCGACACACAACGACCACAGATCTTCTCGTGACCTTCGATTGTGCCTACGTCTGGCGTGTGGTGCCAACAACGGTCACACTTCTCGCCTTCAGCTGCTGCTACTTCAACAAACAAGCCTTCGATATCCGTCGTTTGTGCTGCATCAGTCTTCTCACTTAGTGGCTTAACTTTCGCAGCAGATGTTAGTAGAACAAAACGCAGTTCATCTTCAAGTTTGTTGATCTTCGCCGCGAGTGCGTCATCAGCAAATAGAGTCACTTCAGCTTGTAGTGCACCACCAATGGTTTTCTCTTTACGCGCATCTTCTAGAAGTTTGTTTACTGCACCACGAACCGCTTGGAGCTCAGTCCAGAATTCGTTGTTCAGCTCTTCACCTTCAGCAAGACCGAATAGACCATCGAACCACTCACCAGTGAATACGAACTTGTCGCGTTGACCTGGCATTTCGTTCCAGATTTCATCTGCAGTGAACGACATGATTGGCGCCATCCAACGAACTAGCGCTTCTACGATGTAGTAAAGTGCTGTCTGACAGCTACGTTGAGCGTTGCCGCCACGTTTTGCTGTGTACTGACGGTCTTTAATAACGTCTAGGTAGAAAGAGCCCATTTCGATTGAACAGAATTGCATTAGACGCTGAGTCACACCGTGTGTGTTGTACTCTTCGTATGCTTTAACAATCTCTTCTTGTGCAGCTAGTGCACGACCAACCGCCCAGCGATCTAGCGCAACCATTTCTTCAACAGGAACGATGTCTGTTTCAGGATTGAAGCCGCTTAGGTTAGCAAGGAAGAAACGCGCTGTGTTACGGATACGACGGTAAGCATCTGCGCTGCGTTTTAGGATTTCATCAGAAACCGCAACTTCACCCGTATAGTCTGTTGAAGCAACCCATAGACGAAGAATGTCAGCACCTAGCTTGTTAGTTACGTCTTTTGGTGCAACTACGTTACCGATAGATTTCGACATCTTACGACCGTGACCGTCAACCACGAAACCGTGTGTCAGTACTTGTTTGTAAGGCGCTTCGTCTTTCATCGCGATAGATGAAATTAGAGAAGACTGGAACCAACCACGGTGTTGGTCAGAACCTTCTAGGTATAGGTCTGCAGTGTTGCCGTTGTACTCTTCACGAGCATCAACCACAGAGAAGTGAGTCACACCTGAATCGAACCATACGTCTAGCGTATCTAGTACTTTTTCGTATTGGTCAGCGTCAGCACCTAGTAGTTCAGCTGCATCTACATCCCACCATGCTTGGATGCCTTTCTCTTCAACCAGCTTAGCGACTTTCTCGATCAGCTCTAGCGTGTTTGGATGAAGTTCTGCTGTTTCTTTATGAACAAACAGAGCAATTGGCACACCCCAAGTACGTTGACGAGAGATACACCACTCAGGGCGACCTTCGATCATACCTTCGATACGGCTTTGACCCCACTCAGGCATCCACTCTACGTTCTTGATTGACTCTAGTGCTTTAGCACGTAGGCCAGCTTGATCCATAGAAACGAACCATTGAGGCGTAGCACGGAAGATGATTGGAGTCTTATGACGCCAACAGTGTGGGTAGCTGTGCTCGTAAGCGTGGTGGTGTAGTAGTGCACCTTTTTCTTTCAGTACTTCTACTACTGCATCGTTCGCTTTAAATACGTGCTGACCAGCAAATAGCTCTGTATCTGGTAGGTAAACGCCGTTTGAGCCAACTGGGTTTGCTACTTCTAGGTTGTACTTGTTACCAACCGCGAAGTCTTCTTGACCGTGACCAGGTGCAGTGTGAACAACACCAGTACCTGAATCAGTCGTAACGTGATCACCAAGGATCGCCGGTACAGTGAAATCGTAGAATGGGTGTTGGAATTGAGAAAGCTCAAGATCCGCACCTTTAGCAAAGCCAAGGTTGTGGAAGTGCTCGATACCCGCACGATCCATTACGTCTTTCGCCAGCTCAGCAGCAACGATGATACGCTCAGCGTTGTCGCCTTCTGTTTGGATAAGCACGTACTCTAGATCATCACGTAGACATACTGCGCGGTTTGCTGGCAGTGTCCAAGGTGTTGTTGTCCAGATAACGATAGATACGTCACCGTGACCTTCATGACCTTCTGTCAGTTCAAACTTAGACAATAGTGCCGCTTCGTCAGCCGCTTTAAAACGAACGTCGATAGATGGCGATACTTTATCTTTGTACTCAACTTCAGCTTCAGCCAGTGCTGAGCCACAGTCTGTACACCAGTGAACTGGTTTAAAACCTTTCAGTAGGTGACCTTTGCTTGCGATCTTACCAAGAGCACGGATGATGTTCGCTTCAGTTGCGAAATCCATAGTGCGGTATGGCTTGTCCCACTCACCCATGATGCCAAGACGCTTGAAGCTCTCTTTTTGACCTTCAACCTGACCTGCAGCGTACTCACGACATTTCTCGCGGAACTCAGCTGCTGTCACTTTTTGACCTGGTTTGCCGACTTTCTTCTCTACCATCAATTCAATTGGTAGACCGTGGCAGTCCCAGCCTGGGATGTAAGGTGCGTCAAAACCTGAAAGTGTTTTGGATTTAATAATAATGTCTTTAAGAATCTTGTTTAGTGCGTGACCAATGTGAATGTCACCGTTCGCGTAAGGAGGGCCATCGTGCAATACGAATGACTTTTTGCCTTTCTTCGCTTTACGGATTTCACCGTAAAGATCTTCTTTGTACCAACGCTTAAGCATTTCTGGCTCACGATTGGCCAGGTTGCCGCGCATTGGAAACCCTGTTTCAGGTAAGTTCAGGGTATCTTTATACTCACTCATCGATTCTTAATTCCGTTATATTGGGCGAAAATTAGACATTATGTTGAACGGTGGAATAAACCGCTCAACGCTTAAGCTGACGCAGCCACACCCTTGCTGCTTCAGCATCCAATACGATTTGTTGTTTAAGTGCTTCAAACGACTCAAACTTTTGCTCATCTCTAAGTTTATGCAAAAGTTTCACTTCTAGCTGTTTACCATATAAATCAGCATGAAAGTCGAATAAGTGTACTTCTAACTGTTGGCGAACACCATTAACCGTCGGTCGTTGACCAATGTTAGCGACACCACCAATCGGCTTATCTCCTAAGCCAAGCGCTTGAACAACATAGACTCCGGAAACCGGAGAAACACAGCGCTTCAAAGGAATATTTGCCGTAGGGAACCCGATGGTTCTACCTAGTTTTCTTCCATGTGAAACACGACCGCTGATGCTGTAATCTCTTCCCAGCATCTCATGTGCGGACTGCAAATCATCACGAGCCAATGCATCTCGAATTGCTGTACTGCTGACTCGTAACTGCTGTAAACAAAAGCTTTGAGTACTTACGACTTTAAAGCCGTACTTTTCCCCCGCTTCTTGTAGCATTGCAAAGTTACCTGTTCGACCTTTGCCAAAACAGAAATCATCACCAATGACAAGAAACTTAACACCCAATCGAGTAACCAACAAGTCACGGATAAACTCTTCCGCCGTTAGGTCGGAAAAATGACGATTGAAGTTAACGCAAAGTAAGCGATCAATATCCAGCTTACTCAGCTGAACAAACTTATCACGCAGTCGCGTTAACCTTGCTGGTGCCTTATCTCGAGCGAACAGCTCCATAGGCTGAGGTTCAAAGGTCATCACAACCGAAGGTAACAAAAGTTTCTTCGCTTGTTCAGACACTTGTTGCAATACTTGTTGATGGCCTCTATGTACGCCATCGAAATTGCCAATAGTCAGCACGCAGCCTTGATGGCGCGACTTGATATTGTGAATGCCTCTAATCAGTTCCATTGGATACTGCTTTATGCCTCTGTTTTTACTTTGCACTGTGTGAAACTGACGGATTATATACCAATCAACCTTATTCTGTCCCAGCTTTTAGGTCTTTTAAACGAACACCGAGTAAAAACACCACAGCAAGGTAAACTACGGCACCTAAACCAATCAACATCGCTAGCACACCACTACGGTGAGCAAAGCTCCAATCCAACCACACCGACATGTCTTCGAGCTGCCATAGAATTGCCGCAACCATTGCGCCCCCCGCCACCATCAAGCGAACAATAAAAAAGACCGTTCGCTTGGTGACTTGGTACACCCCAGCAATGTGCAAGCCGCGGTATAGCAGCGCCATGTTTACAAACGCAGAGAGTGCAGTGGCAATCGCAAGGCCAACATAACCGTAGAAATAAGCAAAAATTGCATTGAAGACCATATTGGTCACCATCGCAATAATGCCGTATTTCACAGGCGTTTTGGTGTCTTGACGCGAGTAGTAGCCCGGAGCGAGCACTTTAATCAACATGAAGTTAAGCAAGCCCGAGGCGTATGCTAATAAAGAGAGAGAAGCCTGATGTACATCTTGCGGGGAAAACTCTCCTCGCATAAACAACACCATCAACATAGGCTTCGCTAATGCCATCAACCCAAGCATGGCAGGAATACCCAGTAAGGTCACCATGCGCACGCCCCAATCCATGGTATGAGCAAAACCTTCACTGTGAGCATCTACGTGTTTACGTGACAATGCAGGGAGAATCACCGTCGCAATCGCGATACCAAACAAACCTAACGGGAATTCAAGTAAGCGATCTGAATAGTACAACCAACTGATCGAACCGGTTTGCAGAAAACTGGCAATAAAAGTATCAAACAATAAGTTGATTTGGCTTACCGACACACCAAATAAGGCAGGAATCATCAAGGTACGGATCTTCACCACACCCGGATCGCGCCAACCCCATTTAGGCTTAACCATTACTCCCGCTTTAATAAGGAAGGGAATCTGGAATAGAAACTGAACAAGGCCACCTAGTAATACGCCAATCGCAAGACCGATTTCTGGTTGCGACATCTGAGGCGAAATAAACCACGCCGCCAAAATGATCATCACATTGAGGAAGACAGGCGTAAAAGAAGAGACGGCAAACTTACCTAAGGTATTAAGGATCGCACCAGAAAGCGCAACAAAAGTAATGAACCATAAATAAGGAAAGGTAATCTTGAGCATGACACTGGCAAGTTCGAACTTCTCAGCGGCCGGGCCGCCATGCATCCAGTCTAGGAACCAACCAAAACCAAACAGCGCCGTCACTACACCAGAGCCTAAAACCCCTAGAATGGTAACAATAGAGACAATCACGCCCAGCGTACCAGCCGCACGAGCAATCAACTCACGAGTTTTATCCATATCCCCTTGAGCGTGACTTTCGGTTAGTACTGGCACAAAGGCCTGAGAAAATGCGCCTTCTGCGAACAAACGGCGTAAGAAATTAGGAATTTTATTGGCAAAGAAGAAGACGTCGGCACTCGCGCCTGCCCCCATCAAGTTTGCTACTACCACATCACGAACTAAACCTAGGACGCGCGAAATTAATGTCATGGCACTGACGATCATGCCAGACTTGAGCAGTCGTTTACTCACTGTAACCTCGGAATATCACCAAAAGATAGCCAACCCTATTCCTCTAAGCCTTTGAAAGCTACAAATGGGCGTTAAAAATATATCCGTTTATTGTCAGATCTAGGCGGATAATTATTAGCAATGGTCTAAAAATGCTGTTAGAATCCCCGCCATCTTAACCGCGATAACCTTTCTTACCAAAATTTGTTTTGGCTTCGATTGGTTTTTGCACAAATCATTTGACATTTAGGCGCAAATGAGGGATAGTCCTCGCCCTTAAATTGTCACAGAAATAAGTTTTTGGGAGTTAGACCCTTGGCAAATAGTAAATCTGCTAAGAAGCGCGCTATCCAAGCTGAGAAACGTCGTCAGCACAATGCTAGCCGTCGCTCAATGATGCGTACTTACATGAAGAAAACTGTTGCTGCTATCGAAGCAGGCGACAAAGAAGCTGCAACTGCTGCATTCGCTGCAGTTACACCTATCCTAGACCGTATGGCGACTAAAGGCCTTGTTCATAAGAACAAAGCAGCACGTCATAAGTCTCGTTTCGCTGCACAAATCAAAGCTCTTTAATAGAAACTTGATTTTACAGTGAAGAAAAAACCGGCTGCTGCCGGTTTTTTTATATCTAAATTCCGTGTAACTCATCGAATTTTAGACAATAAAAAAGCTGGCGATGCCAGCTTTTCTTATATGTGACCTGTCATCACATGGCCTCTGCACAGTAAAGGCCATGAAGCGTTTGGATTAATTCCTTCACTTCATCACTCTTTAACGTGTAGTATACCGTTTGTGCTTCTTTTCTCGTAGCCACCAGTTCGTCGCGACGAAGCCAAGCTAAATGTTGAGACAGTGCCGATTGGCTCAACTCTAGTTTTGCGCAAAGTTCCCCGACCGATAGTTCTTGATTATGCAGCATGCAAAGGATTTGTAGGCGTCTCTCGTTTGCCATTGCTTTAAGCAACACGACAGCTTTGGCGGAGTTTTTCTCCATTTCTTGTAGATTCATGTGCTGGACCTCTAGCTACAACTTACTTTCCCCAACCCTGGCCAGTTTGTTGTGTTACGAAGATTTTATAATTTAGAGTTATAGTTTTGTCGATAGTAATCTATTTATTTGCGCAACGAAACGTGTTCATTCAAACATTTGGCTAAAATCTGCATCACAAACGTTCTTAACTGCTGGATGTTGTATCATTCGTTCAGCAAAAATAACGTAATACTCTTCTTTAAGGTCATCTACGTGACCGATCAGTTGTAAATTGCGGTCATCTTCAATCTCCGACATATAAACGGTCGGAGCTAAAAAAATCACATCATCACGATAACGAGCAAATGCCTTCATTAAGGCAACATCATCAAACTCGCCCAGCACATCTGGCTGTAATCCTTGTCTATCAAACCACTGCAATACTTTACGTCCCATTGCCGTTCTACTGGCCGGGATAAGTAATTTTTTATTCTCTAAAACTTCAGGAAATTTCACATCTGGTATTTCAGACGAAGCAAAAAAGCTCATGCTACTCTCACCTAACTTCTTGCTGTAAAGGCCCGGACTTTGTGTTGAGTCCACCGGACAATCAGAAAGGATCATATCAAGTTTATGCTGAGATAAACGCTCCAAAAGCAGTTCGTGAGTCGATTCGTAGCAGCGTAAATGAATGCTGTTATCTTCAGGAACCGTCGTCATTAATACTTTGCTTACGAGTCGCTTAGATAGTGCATCGGCAACGCCAACTTCGAAAAGAATATTAGAGTGCTGGCTGTAGTTAACGATATCGAGCATTTCGTAGCTCAAACCAAACATACGGTCGGCGTACTTAAATACCAACTGTCCTAGTTCTGTTGGTTCTACCGTACGCCCATTACGCTTGGTCAACTTCCCCTTCATGCGGTCTTCAAGTGCTTTGATCTGCCCAGTTACAGTTTGTGGTGTTAGAAATAAAGCATCAGCAGCTTTAGTTACAGAACCTTGTTTGCACACCATCCAGAAGTAATAAAGGTGGTTGTAATTTAGATGTGACATCATCAATCCCTATAAAGAAGATGACACTTTTTATATCAAATGTGACAAGGACAGACAAGAAGTTCGGCAAAACCTACAATAAATAAGAAAAAGATAAGTTTTACCGAAAATAACGAATTCACACTGTCATAAAACTTGAAGTAAAACGCACTTTTTTAATCTCATCAAGATAAGTGGCAGCGAATCAACAACACAGAAAATCACATAAATTTCAATCAATTATAATGCTTTGGATTTTTCTTCACAGGCAACTATTAAAAAGAATAATAAAAATTCTCCATAGAAACCGAACTGTAATATTACTGAAATATTTAATCTCTAACATCGCCCTCAGTTTCAACAACAGACCAAATAAACGAACTGAAAGGTCCACGGAGAAAATTATGATGAACCAAGCTACTTCAACAGCAGCACCAATCTCGAGCACGACTCGCTGGTTACGCTGGGCTAACTTGGCATTCATGTTATATCTGCTTCTTCTAGCAGTATCTATGGTTGGTAGCGGCTTCAAATGGGCGACTGGCGATCAAGCTAAAGTACTCTTTGAATTTGCGTCTCACCCAGTCGCAGGTCTAATGATCGGTTTGGTGGCTACGGCCCTAATCCAATCTTCAAGTACCGTAACTTCTATTATTGTAGGTTTGGTTGCAGGTGGTTTACCTGTAGAAACCGCTATTCCTATGGTAATGGGTGCTAACATCGGTACTACCGTAACGAATACTCTTGTTTCACTTGGCCACGTACGTTGTAAAGAAGAATTTAAACGTGCATTCGCAAGTGCAACAATCCACGATTTCTTTAACTTACTTGCAGTACTGATCTTCCTACCATTGGAAATGATGTTCGGCATTCTAGAAAAGATTTCACACTGGTTAGTATCGCCTCTACTAAAAACTGGCGATATGAGCATGGGTGGTTTTGACTTCATCAAACCAATCACTAAACCTGTAGTGAGCGCGATTAAAGAGCCTCTATCTACATTTGGTGACACCATGGGTGGTGTAGCACTAATCGCTCTAGGTATCGGTACTATCTTCGTCGCTATCACTGTTATGGGTAAGCTAATGAAGAGCCTGATGGTTGGTCGTGCTCGTGACATCCTTAAGAACGCAATCGGTCGTGGTCCTATCCACGGTATCGTATCGGGCTCTGTAGTAACGGTTCTTGTTCAATCTTCTTCTACGACAACAAGTCTAATGGTTCCACTAGTAGGCTCAGGTGTTCTAAAAGTACGTGATATCTACCCGTTCACTCTAGGTGCTAATATCGGTACATGTATCACGGCTCTACTAGCAGCAACAGCAGTATCTGGTGAGTTCGCGGTATTCGCACTACAGATTGCACTAGTACACCTAACGTTCAACATTCTGGCGACACTGTTCATCTTCGGTATCCCGTTCCTACGTGAGATTCCAGTGAAATGTGCAGAAGTGATTTCAGAAATGGCTATTAAGAACAAAGCGGTTGTAGCAGGTTACCTACTAGCAGTATTCATCGTGCTACCAGGCTCTATCCTTGCTCTGACAGCATAATAATAAGATTACCATCGCTTATGTTAGGCTCCACTTCGGTGGGGCCTTTTTTCGTTTTAGAGAAGTAAAAACGGGCTCGCCCTAGGAACGCTAAGCTTCGAGAGGGATAAGGCCCGATGATATCCACCTAAAACATCAAGTCCTGCCAAAATTCTTTAAGTTCAACTTTCTTTCACTAAGCTTCTGGTCCCCCACTCTCGATACCTACAGCGGAGCGCTCTCATTTCTTGATCACGCAGTAAACTATGGTAAAAGAGATTCCCGACGACCGTTTGATTTCAGAGTGAGTGAACATCATCTTCAAGAGCGAGGCTCGAGTGAGTTGGAGGATCTTTTATTCCCTCTCACATTTCGAAGCGCAGCGTTCTGTAGGGCGAAGCCTGTCCCCACCCTTCGGATATAAAAAAGCCGCCCATAAAGGCGGCTTAGAAACTCAATATACTCGTTAAACTGAGAACGGGTACTGAATTGGATCGTGGTGCTCGTAACCTTCTACCCAGAAGTCATCTAGAGTTACCCATGTTTCCAAATCTTCTAGAGATTTGATTTCTGGATTGATGTGGAAGGTTGCAGCTTTCAGAGGTTCACGCTTCAACTGGATGTCACGCATTGGCGCAAGCTGATCTTCGTAGATGTGTGCATTAACAATCTTATGATAAGCCTGACCAGGTTTCTTACCTGTAATTTGCGCCATGATTGCCAAGAACACATACACTTGAACCATATTGAAGTTCAGACCCAGCGGAACGTCACAAGAGCGCTGCGTGCTGTTTAGGTACAGCGTGTCACCTAACAGCGAGAAGTGGTGGCTGTACATACATGGGCGCAAACACCCCATATGGAACTCACCAGGGTTGTAGAAGTTTAGGATTTCACCACGGTCATCAACACCGCGCGTTAAATCATCCACAATCTTACGCAGCTGGTCGATATGACCGCCATCTGGCTTCGCCCATGAACGACCTTGAACGCCGTATACACGTCCCATGTCATCTTCACCCTTGCGGAATGGGTTGTTCAGCCATGCTTCATTTAGGTTTGCGTTCGCATCCCATGTTTTCGTACCTAACTTACGGAAGTCTTCAGCGTTGTCGTAGCCACGGATATAACCAAGTAGCTCAGCAACTGCCGCTTTCCAAAAGCTCTTACGTGTCGTTACTAATGGGAATTGGTTGTTGGCAACATCGTAGGTCAAGTCTGCGTTGATCACCGTTAGGCAGCGTTTGCCTGTGCGTTCGTTTTCAACCCAAGTGCCTTGGTCAACGATACGCTGACACAAATCTAAATACTGTTTCACACCAATTCCTTACTTCGTTTCTGCTTGGACTTTGTCTTGGTAAAGACCACGTTTGTACGCCCAAACCATCATAAGCACACCTAGAATGATCATTGGTGAAGATAGGATTTGCCCCATCGAAATATAGCCACCAAATAAACCAAGCTGTGCATCCGGTTCACGGACAAACTCAACTAGGAAACGGAATGTACCATATCCAGCTAAAAATAGCCCTGATACCGCCCCCAAAGGACGAGGCTTTTTAATAAACCAGTTCAAGATTAAGAACAGTACGATACCCTCTAGGAACATCTCATAAAGCTGAGATGGATGACGTGGGAGCGGTCCACCATTCGGGAAGATAATCGCCCATGGTACGTCTGTCACGCGGCCCCAAAGCTCACTGTTCATAAAGTTACCCATACGGCCCATACCAAGACCAAATGGTACAAGCGGAGCCACAAAGTCTGCCACGCCAAAGAAAGTTCGACCATTCTTGTGCGCGTACCAGAACATGGCAGTAATCACGCCCATTAAACCACCGTGGAACGACATGCCGCCGGTCCAAACTTTAAATAGGTACAGAGGGTCCGCTAAGAATAAATCGAAGTTGTAGAAAATCACGTAGCCAACACGACCACCAATCACTACCCCAAGGAAACCCGCAAACAACAAGTCAGAAACTTGCTCACGTGTCCAACCACTACCCGGCTTATCTGCGCGGCGGTTTGCCAGCCAAAGTGCGAACATGAAGCCGACAAGGTACATCAAACCGTACCAACGAACAGAAACAGGACCAATAGAGACTAAAACCGGATCAATATTGGGAAATTCAAAGTATCCCTGAGACATAACTCATTCTCTTCTTATTACTAATAAAACAGGTGGACTTTACAGCAGCATGGTCGCTGCAACAAACATCAAGAATACGGCAAATATTTTCTTCAATACCGCAGTTGGAAGGGTAGAAGCCAGTTTTGCGCCAACTTTAGTCGTGAGCATCGACGTCATGGCGATTGCTAACAAAGCTGGAAGGTACACATAACCTACACTGTAGTCAGGTAATCCTTCTACTTTGTAGCCATGTAAGATGAATCCAATCATGCCTGAGATGGCGATCACGCAGCCGCACACCGAAGAGGAGCCAACCGCTTTACGCATTTCAATACCATGTTTGTTCAAGAAAGGGACCGACAGTGAACCACCGCCAATACCTGCAAGACTTGATACCACACCAATTCCCGTTCCGTACATCATAGTGACCGGACTACTCGGCATGGGCTTCTCGCTTTTCGTTTTAATTGAACGAAACATCTGCACCGCTAGACACAACACAATCACACCAAAGACTTTCGGTAAATAGTGTGTAGGGATCCATTCGGCGATATTGGCACCAACAAAACCACCGATAACCACACCAGGCATCAGCCATTTCACGACGAACATATCGACGTTACCCAGCTTAAGGTGATTCATCGCCGACGAACCGGAGGTCACGATGATACTCGCCAAGGAAGTAGCAAGTGCCATGTGCATACTCATTTCAGGAGAAATGCCAGCTAAAGGAAGAAGATACAGTAATGCCGGTACAACTATTAGCCCGCCTCCGATGCCTAAGAGTCCTGCCATCACGCCAACGAAAGCGCCTAGCGCGAGCAATAATATAAATAAAGAGATGGTCACAATTACCTACTTCTTACCTGCACGAATAAAGCCGGCAAAACCTTGTTGAATAAAGAAATCATGCATCATTTGATGGATTTCTTGCCCATAAGAGCATGACATGGCTTTTTCGACGAGTTTTTCTAATTCTTTTTGCTGGCTATGGCGAATCAAATACTTCACCTTAGCCACGTTAGAGGTGTTCATACTCAAACTGTCGTAACCTAAGCCCAACAGTAAAAGGGCACCAAATGGGTCGCCTGCGAGCTCACCACAGATACAGACCGGAACCTGATATTGATGGCAAACATCATGAATCTGCTTTAACGCCAGCAGTACTGCCGGATGCATGGATTCATAGACATCAGCAACACGAGAATTGTTCCGATCAACCGCCAACAAATATTGAGTTAAATCGTTAGTACCAACAGAAACGAAGTCAACACGATGGGCTATCGCAGGCAATAAGTACACCATTGATGGCACTTCAATCATTACCCCAACCTTCGGCGCTTGAATGCGGTCATCCAATAACACGACTTCGCTGTAAGCTTGGTTAATCAGCGTAATAGCATCATCCAGCTCTTTAATACCAGAAACCATCGGTAGTAAGATGCTTAGATTACCACTTTCCGCACTCGCCCTAAGCATCGCACGCAACTGGATCAAAAAGATATCAGGGTGATCCAACGTAAAACGAATACCTCGCCAACCCAAAAATGGATTATCTTCTTCAATCGGAAGATACGGTAACGGTTTATCACCACCGATATCCAGCGTACGCATTACGACTCGTTGATTTGGATAGCTATTGAGGATTGCTTGATACTGATGATACTGCTCATCTTCCGATGGAAAGTGATGCTTAAGTAAAAAAGCGATTTCAGTACGGTACAAACCCACGCCATCCACACCAGAGTTGATGGCGATATTACTATCTGCACTCAAGCCCGCGTTGAGCATGACTTCAATCGGATGGTCATCTTGTGTGATCGCAGGTAGTGCAAGATCTTTGTTCACCATTGCGAACAATTCAGATTCTTCACTCACTAAGCTGCGATATTCACGCAGCAATTGACGGTTCGGTTCTAAATAGATCTCGCCAGTGTAGCCATCGACAATGCCCTTCTTGCCGTTTACCGCGCGAGTATTAATGTTTGCGCCCATAATGGCAGGAACACCCAGCGCGCGAGATAGAATCGCAGCATGAGAGTTCGCCGCACCTTCCAGCGAAACAACGGCAAGTAAGTGCTGTTTTGGTATTGAAGCAAGTAGCGTCGCCGTGAGTTCATTGGCAACTAAAATCACTGGGCGATCAATCGAGGCATGCTCTTGCTCACTATTATGTAAAAAGTAAAGCAAGCGTTGCCCAAGCTCGCGAATGTCTTGAGCACGTTCACGTAGATAAACGTCTGACATACGCGCGAAGCGGTTTGAGTAGGTTTCGACGACTTGTCGCAATGCCCAATCCGCACGGTCACCTTTCTCGATCTGCTTCTTAAGATCACCACGCAACATTGGATCGTTGAGTAAGTGGGTAAAGAGGTCAAAAATAGCTAACGCGTCTTTATTGATTTCGCTGTCAAACTTCTTACGCATACGGCGAAAATCATTCAACGCTCTTTCCACAGCAACCGCCAATAGTTCATGTTCCCTTTCTTTATCTAAGGCAGAGGCAGGGAAAACATCACTTAAATTAGGTTGAGTATTATCAAACCAGAACTCGCCGATAGCGACACCAGTCGAAGCAGGAAGCCCCTTGATAACAGTAGGCTTGGAGGCGAGTTGCCAGTGACCTAAGTTTTGCGCATGCGCAATCAACACAGCAAGCTGCGCAGATAAGGTCACAAGGAAAGACTCTTCCATCTCACTAAACAAGCGTGGGGTTTTCTGCTGGATAACCAGAACACCGAGCACTTGTTTACGATGAATGATCGGCGTACCTAGAAAGGAGTGGTAAACCTGCTCACCGAGTTGAGGGAAGAATTTAAAATCAGGATGGGTTGAAGCCTCAGCTAAGTTTAGTGGTTCCGCACTGCGTTTGACTAAACCGACCAAGCCTTCGTTGAAGTTGATATGAATACTATCGCCTTCAAAAATAAGGCCTTGAGTTGCCATTAACTCAAGGCGCTGCATTTCATCATTAGCTAGATAAATAGTACAACACTCAGTGCATAGGGCTGCGCAAGTCTCTTTAACCAATATATCCAGTGCCAGATGCACATCATCGACTCTGGAGACTTTCTCAACTATTTCCCTTAGCTGACTGAGCATGTTGATCCTCTATCTACGTTGCTTTTTTCTTTTCCCTTTCGTCTTACGCTCTCGAAAAGGCATGGCTAAAGATGCAAACTCTTTCATCGCACGACGATAAACGTCTCGCTTGAAAGAAACAACTTGCCTAACTGGATACCAGTAGCTTACCCAGCGCCAACCATCAAATTCAGGGGATTTCC
This sequence comes from Vibrio sp. MMG023, assembly GCF_021654215.1. NCBI lineage: Bacteria > Pseudomonadati > Pseudomonadota > Gammaproteobacteria > Vibrionales > Vibrionaceae > Vibrio > Vibrio sp. MMG023. The sequence goes on from NZ_JAKFZP010000006.1 coordinate 43,561, forward strand.
CACGCTGCATATTGATGCGGGATTCATCGCATTCTAATCGCAGCAGAAACCATTTCTGTTTTTGGCCGATACAAACAGGCTTGGAGTCCCAACGCACCAATCGCTTTGGTAGCTTATATCTTAACCAATGACGACTTGTTGCGATGATCTTAACGTCTTTTTTCGTCAGACCGACTTCTTCATATAACTCCCTGAACATGGCTTGTTCAGGTGTTTCACCTTCGTCAATCCCACCTTGTGGAAATTGCCATGAGTGTTGCCCGTATCGTTTAGCCCAGAAGACCTGACCATGGTTATTACAGATCACAATACCAACATTAAGTCGGTAACCATCGCCATCTATCACCGGCTAACCTCTATGAATAATTTTTTATTACCGTGATTTTTCCACATATCCCCATTACTAGCAAACTTACTGATGTGATATGAGCAAGATTTATTACCTTTTGGCCTTTTTTGGATATCTTTTAGACAGACATTATTTTATCAACACAAGATTGAGACATAGCCCACATTTATTCACCTTTTCTGTGAATAACTTTGTGAAGAAATCATTATCAATAAAGATTTTTGTTCAAAACCATTACAAGCAATATTTTCCAACCACAAACAAAATAAACATAAGATATTGATTATAAAAACATAAAAACCCAAAATGGCGATTTAACGATCTCTATTTTCCTGATGATCTTTTCACCAAATACAGATCGGTCAAAGATCGCTCAATCGGTTATTTATCCACATTGAACAGGTAGGACTTCATGACATCTCAATAAAATCAAGTCTCAATCCACCTTTAAACCCCTGTTTATTCATCCAGCCTACATGAAGATCCTATTGGTGGCTTTCTAATCTGTGGATAAGTTATGAATTGATCATTCTTAATCCAGCTCGGTGAAATCTTGGACAGTCGATTTTGATGAAATTTGGTAGACTAACGTTTTCCCTCATCACATTGCCGTTATGAAACCAGAACCACAATCCGAAGCTGAACTGATGGAGCGCGCACATGATATTGCGGGCTTAAGCTTTACAGAGCTTGCCGAAGAGGCAGGAATGGCTGTTCCTGAAAACTTAAAACGCGATAAAGGCTGGGTTGGGCAATTACTGGAATGGCATTTAGGTGCGCCAGCAGGAAGCAAACCGCAACAAGACTTTGCCAAGCTTGGGATCGAACTAAAAAGCATTCCGATCAGTTATTCAGGTCGACCATTAGAGACAACGTTTGTCTCTGTCGCTCCATTGACTGGGGTTCAGGGACTCACGTGGGAAACCAGTCACGTTCGCAACAAACTGTCACGAGTACTGTGGGTACCTGTAGAGGGCGAGCGCGAGATTCCTTTGGCAGAGCGAAGAGTTGGTAGCCCATTGATATGGTCACCCGATCAAGAAGAAGAGTTAATTCTAAAAAATGATTGGGAAGAACTGATGGAATTGATCGTGTTGGGTAAGTTTGATCAAATTTCCGCCAGACATGGAGAAGCGCTTCACTTGCGACCTAAAGCAGCAAACGCAAAAGCACTAACTGAAGCTTACAGCTCAAATGGTAAACCGATAAAAACCCTGCCCCGTGGTTTCTACCTTAGGACACAATTCACCGAACAGATATTATTGAAGCACTACATCAACGCCCAATCAGAATGATCAGTGCGTCACGAGTGACAACTCAATATCACAGTACGAGGCTGTACCTTCACTGCCAAACTCATCGTAAGCATTGTGCAGCCTCAAATAAGCTTTATCTATCCCCAACCTCAGCAGTTCTTCTTTCACCAGATCCAATGAGCCGAAATGAATCGGATCTTCACCGTCTTTGATCGGTTCAAGTTGGTGTTTGTACTCCACTGCTAATAGGTAATCAGAGACATCAGAACAACCAATCACAAAGACCTTAGGCGTTTTATAGGAGTCTTTGTGATAGCCATGCAACCACATGTCGAGTTGATGCTTCTGCATATTGCACCTCCTTTACAAGATCCTTTAAGTCTAGTTACCGTATTGATAACTTTCGAGTTAACTACATAACGAAACTTAAATCATTTGCGACAGCAACTAAAAATCCCCTATATTGGAATAACTTATTCAGTCGGTAACTCTTCAAGGATGTGAAATGCAATATACAAAACTACCGCACTCATCACTCGAGATCAGTAAGATCTGCCTTGGCACTATGACGTTTGGTGAGCAAAATACCGAACAAGAAGCTTTTCAACAGCTCGACTTTGCCCTCGATCATGGGGTGAACTTCATCGATACTGCCGAGATGTATCCCGTACCACCGAAAGCAGAGACACAAGGACTCACCGAGCAGTACATTGGCAATTGGTTAGCGAAAAGTGGTAAACGTGAGAAAGTGGTTTTAGCAACTAAAGTAGCTGGTCCGCGCAACGTCCCATACATTCGTGAAAACATGAGCCTTAACCGTCGCCATATTCATACTGCGATTGATGACAGCCTTAAACGCCTACAAACCGATTATGTTGATCTGTACCAGCTGCACTGGCCGCAACGTCAAACCAATTGCTTTGGTCAACTCAACTATCCTTACCCAGACAAACAAGAAGAAGTCACGCTGATTGAAACGTTGGAAGCGCTCACTGAACTAGTTAAGGCTGGGAAAGTACGTTATATCGGCGTATCGAATGAAACGCCGTGGGGGGTGATGTCACTGCTGCGTTTGGCAGAAAAGCATGACTTACCAAGAATCGTTTCAATCCAAAATCCATATAACTTACTTAATCGCAGTTTCGAAGTTGGTTTGTCTGAAATCAGCCACTACGAAGGCGTTCAGCTACTGGCTTATTCACCACTAGCATTTGGTTGTTTGAGCGGTAAATACCTCAACGGAGCAAAACCAGAAGGTGCGCGTTGCACGGTTTGGGAACGCTTCGCTCGCTACTTCACACCACAAGGTGTTAAAGCGACAGAAGCATACGTCAACCTAGCGAGAGACCATGGATTAGATCCTGCGCAAATGGCGCTTGCCTTCGTCAATCAGCGCCCGTTTGTGGGTTCAAATATCATTGGCGCTACTAACCTAGAACAGCTCAAATCCAATATCGACAGTATCGATGTTCACCTAAGTGAAGCGTTGCTAAATGATATCCAAGCGATTGGTTCGACTTACTCGAACCCATGCCCATAGTATTTCACTTCCCAATAGACTAAAAACAAAGAGGCTGACCACAATGGTCAGCCTCTTTGCATTGGCGAATTAAACCCAAGTTGAACCGAATAGATATGATTGAGAGCTCCACTTGGGTTATTGATTACGTTGGTATTCGCGCAGTTAAAACACGACGTAGATGACGAACTCGGCGTTCAACTTTGACAGCATCAGGCACACTGACATGGTTTGAACGACCTTCTTTATCTAAGCCAATATCTTTTAACAAGTGCTCATTTGTCCAAGGGATTTGATGAGCATTACGGCGGACCATACGTTGCCATTGCTTTTCTTCACGTTTGAGATCGGCTTTTAAAAGCACAGTGGCCAGTTTCAAATAGATAGAGTGACGCATAATTTTTCTCCAAATAGCGATAAATAATCGACAGGGAAAAATAGTGGACTAATTAAACAGAAAGACTCTGTTGAGACTAAGCCGCTACTTTTCCGCAGCCTAGTAATAAGAGGTAGGTTACGGATTAATTTAATCTAATGAGCCAGTAGTATCTTGTTTGATCGCTTCAAAGGTTGAGCGAACATCAGACATACGATCAGCGCAAGCAGTGGTGTTAACAACGTAATGTTTCATCTTGCGCCTCCTAGCTAAAAATTAATCCGTGATTGATGTGGTATAACTCATTGAGTTACGGTTGAATTGTAAGCAACAGAGGATATTTATCAAACCATTTTTGTATTTTTGCTTAAAAACAAACCATTAGCCTAAAATAAGGTTGCATATAGTTTTTTGAATAACATATTCAACTAAGGAATATATAAAAACTCGAGTTTTATAAATATTCAGAATTTGCGCACAAAAAAGGAGCGTCATTGCGCTCCTTTTATCTTGCTGTCAGATAGAGGGTTTATACCGTCTGCTCTGTAATCAAGTTGTGTTTGTTCAGTAATCGATACATGGTCGCACGTGACACACCAAGCTCTTTTGCGGCATTCGATACTTGACCAGAATGCGACTCTAATACCACCAGCAACGCATCTCGTTCACTCTTCTCACGAATCGATTTCAAGCTGCGCTTTGAGTCATTGCGTTGGGGTAGGTCTAGGTGATGCTCTTCAATCATGACGCTGTCAGACATCAGTACAGCGCGTTTCACTTGGTTCATCAACTCACGGACATTACCTGGCCAGAAATAACGTGTCAGAGCCTTCAAAGCATCTTCAGAAAAGCTCTTCGCCTGTGAGTTGTACTCTTTAGAAAACTCCTGTAGGTAGAAACGCGCCAACAAAGCGATGTCGCTTGCGCGCTCTTTCAAGCTTGGCACGTTGATACGCAGCACATTAATGTAGTGGTAAAGCTCTTCATTGAAGTCTCCGTCAATGAGTGCCTTCTCTACATCAGACGAGTTAGCGGCAAGAACCCGTACATTGACGTTCTTCGCGCCATCACGTGTTTCAATCGTCCCTTCTTGCAGGAAGCGTAGCAGGTTCATCTGTTGCTCTTTTGAGATGGTTAGAATGTCGTTGAATAAAACGGTGCCGCCATCAGCTTGCTCTAGCAGGCTTGGTCCCATCTCTTCTTCCGCCTCAATCCCAAATACTTCAGCTTGGAAACGTTGCTCGTTAAGTGCACGACAGTTAATCGATAGGAACGGCTTATGTGAACGTGACGACACTTTGTGAATTGCACGAGCGACAGCCTCTTTACCCGTGCCGCTTTCACCGTAAATAAGAATACTCACGTCTGTTGGACCGATACGCTTAACTTGGTCACGCAGGCGCTTCATTGGAATTGACTCACCAATCAACCCCATATCTAAACTGTTACCAAAACTTGGCCAAACTTTCTTTTCAAGCTTAAGCATACCCAATTGGTGACCAATCGTGCTCAATAGCTGCGCATCTGGGATTGGTGCAGTAAAGAAGTCGATACAGAAGTTCACGATGAACTGGCAGATGGTGTCAGTACCAAGTTGAGATTCGCGGATGAACGCCAACCAACGCACGTGTTTATGAGAACTCACTAAGTTCGCTAAACCATTAAGACTGAACTCATCATGGCTGAGGTCAACTATACCGATGCATGGTCCAATATCTTCTAACAATGTGTTGGCTTTACGTAAGTCACCCACTTGGTGACACTTCCATCCCACTTGTTCTAGTACTGATAGCCAAGGTTCATAAGTACCGCCAACTACGACTAGCGATCCCGGAATGGAATCCATCTTAAACTGCCCAGCCATTCTCTAACCCTTATTGATTGTTGATTGAAATTTCGCGCCACAAACCCAACTTTGCGAACGGGTAACATTATCGAGACTACGCCTGACGAAGTCTGTCTCAATATTAAGACTATGCAACAGATTGAGATTTCGCGAATAGTTATTTACTACTCCTATCCGACCTCAAATGCAAATAGTTGAATTTGTTCAAATTAAAGATACAAAAAAACCACCCGAAGGTGGTTTTTTATGGCTCAGCGAGGAGATTACGCTTGTGGGCGCATCGCTGGGAATAGGATCACGTCACGGATTGTGTGCGTGTTAGTCAATAGCATAACTAGACGGTCGATACCGATACCTTGACCTGCTGTTGGCGGTAGGCCGTGCTCTAGAGCAGTAATGTAGTCTGCATCGTAGAACATTGCTTCATCATCACCAGATTCTTTCGCTTCAACCTGTGCTTTAAAGCGCGCATCTTGGTCTTCTGCATCGTTAAGCTCTGAGAAGCCGTTCGCAACTTCACGGCCACCGATGAAGAATTCAAAGCGGTCTGTGAAGAATGGGTTGTCATCGCTACGACGAGCCAGTGGAGAGATATCTGCTGGGTAACCAGTGATGAACGTTGGCTGCATTAGCTTAGGTTCTGCAGTTTCGCCGAAGATCTCTTCTAGAAGCTGACCACATGTCCAGAAAGATTCCACTTCAACGTGAACAGATTTCGCGATAGAAACCATTAGGTCACGGTTTTGAATGTCTTCTTCTGTTAGTGCTTGGATTTGCGCGTGGTCTGGGTTGTAGTGCTTGATTGCTTCGAACATGCTCATGCGAGTGTAAGTGCCACCGAACTCTACTGTATCTTCACCATAAGGCATTGATGTTGAACCTAGAACTTCTAGTGCGATAGAGCTTAGTAGTTCTTCAGTTAGGTCCATCAGATCTTTGTAGTCTGCGTACGCCATGTAGAATTCCATCATTGTGAATTCTGGGTTGTGACGTGGAGAAAGACCTTCGTTACGGAAGTTACGGTTGATTTCAAATACGCGATCGAAACCACCAACGACTAGACGCTTCAGGTATAGCTCTGGCGCAATACGTAGGTACATTGGCATATCTAGTGCGTTGTGGTGCGTGATGAATGGACGCGCACTCGCACCGCCAGGGATAACGTGCATCATTGGCGTTTCAACTTCCATGAACTGTTTAGAGATCATGAAGTTACGGATTGCAGACATTACTTTAGAACGTACTACGAACGCTTGACGAGAATCTTCGTTAACGATTAGGTCAACGTAACGTTGACGGTAACGCATCTCTTGGTCAGTTAGACCGTGGAACTTTTCTGGAAGTGGACGTAGTGCTTTAGTTAGCAACTCGTACTCTTCCATGTTCACGTATAGGTCGCCTTTACCAGACTTGTGAAGTGCACCTTTCACACCGATGATGTCACCGATATCTAGGCCTTGGTATTGGTCTTTCAGTACTTTTTGTACCGCTTTGTCAGCGTAAGCTTGGATACGGCCAGAAGTTTCTTGGATTACCAAGAATGGACCACGTTTAGCCATGATACGGCCAGCGATTGCTACTACGTGGTTAAGCTCTTCTAGCTCTTCCTTCGTCTTTTCACCGAACTCTTTCTGAAGGTCGCCCGCTAGTGCGTCACGACGGAAGTCGTTTGGATGGCCGTTCGCTTTGCAGCTCTTTCGGATTGCATCCAGTTTAGCGCGGCGTTCAGCAATTAGCTTGTTCTCTTCTTGTGCAGAGGCTTCTTGTACAGTTTCGTTTTGAACAGCATCAGTCATTTTCGATGTATCCTGTTTTTTGTCGGTGAAAAGCTTTATAGACCTGATTTCAGGCTAGCTTCAATAAATTTGTCCAGATCGCCATCAAGAACCGCTTGAGTATTGCGGTTTTCAACGCCCGTACGGAGGTCTTTAATGCGTGAGTCATCCAATACGTAAGAACGGATCTGGCTACCCCAGCCAATGTCAGACTTAGCGTCTTCATTAGCTTGTTTTTCCGCGTTTTGCTTTTGCAATTCAAGCTCAAATAGCTTCGCTCGAAGCTGTTTCATTGCCTGATCTTTGTTCTTATGTTGAGAACGGTCGTTCTGACATTGCACTACTGTGTTCGTTGGAACGTGCGTAATACGTACCGCAGATTCAGTGGTGTTAACGTGCTGACCACCAGCACCTGACGCACGGTAAACGTCGATACGTAGGTCAGAAGGGTTAATGTCGATAGCGATGTTTTCATCAATCTCTGGGTAGATAAACGCAGAAGCAAATGACGTGTGACGACGGCCGCCTGAATCGAATGGCGATTTACGTACAAGGCGGTGAACGCCTGTTTCTGTACGTAGCCAACCGTAAGCGTACTCACCAGAAATCTTAACTGTCGCGCCTTTAAGGCCAGCGACTTCACCTTCAGATACTTCGATAACCTCTGCCTTGAAGCCTTTTGCTTCAGCCCAGCGCAGGTACATACGTAGCATCATGTTGGTCCAGTCTTGTGCCTCGGTACCACCTGAGCCTGCTTGCAAGTCAATGTAGCAATCAGAGCTGTCGTGGTCACCAGAGAACATACGACGGAATTCAAGCTGTTCTAGCTTCTGTTCCAACTCAGCAAGTTCTGGTTCGATTTCGTCAAACGTTTCTTGATCTTCTTCTTCAACCGCAAGCTCTAGAAGACCATCAACGTCTTCTACACCTTGTTCTAGTTGAACGATAGTTTCAACAACCGCTTCTAGTGATGCACGCTCTTTGCCCAGTGCTTGTGCACGTTCTGGCTCGTTCCATACATCCGGCTGTTCAAGTTCTGCGTTGACTTCTTCTAGACGCTCTTTCTTAGCGTCATAGTCAAAGATACCCCCTCAGGACATTCGTGCGCTCAGACACGTCCTGAAGACGGTTTTTAATTGGATTGATTTCAAACATGTTTGCTCAACATTTTAGAATAGAATTTAACCGAGAAATTCTACTCAAAAATGTGACGGAGATACAGGAAAATTTCGGCTGGGAAATCAGATTGCAATTAGAGAGAGCACGGTCATAAAATTTTTGCCCCACTTAAAGGCAACCGTACTCTATATAAAGTGTAAAACCTGACTTTACTTGGCTTCGATGTAGTCAATCATCAATTGCAATGATTGATTACCACGAAATTCATTCACATCTAACTTATACGCGAGACGTACTGTTTTGACCGATGCATCCGGCCAACGACGCAAATCAACGTTAAACGCAATCCCATCAATCATCACATTGGTTGGATGACCTTTGTAAAGCGGTTCTAACATCAGCTTAAGGTGCTTCTCACCCACGAGCTTTTGATGCAGCACTTTAAATTCGCCATCAAAGATGGGTTCTGGGAACGCTTGGCCAAAAGGACCACCAGAACGCAATTGCTCCGCAACGTGCATTGAAAACTCTTCAGGCTTAAGCTCACCATCGGACATGATCACGCCTTTGAGCGCTGCTTCATCCAACTCTTTCTTCACGACGTCATCAAACAAACGACTGAAACGCTCAAAGTCTTGCTCTTTGATGGTTAAACCTGCCGCCATTGCATGACCACCAAATTTGATGATCAAACCTGGGTTTTGCGTATCGATAAAGTCCAACGCATCACGCATGTGTAAGCCAGGAATCGAACGACAAGAACCTTTGATCGTCCCTTCTCCACCATCAGCAAAAGCAATAACAGGACGGTGGAACTTCTCTTTGATGCGTGAAGCGAGAATGCCTATCACACCTTGGTGCCAATCGCGTTGGAATAAAGCTAAGCCGTAAGGCAGTTCACTGTTTTCACCAAACTGAAGACGCTCACAAAAAGCCATCGCTTCTTGCTTCATGCCTTCCTCAATCTCTTTGCGAGTTTGGTTCAAACCGTCTAGTTCACTCGCCATACGACGAGCTGCATGGATGTTGTTACACATCAGCAGTTCAACACCGAATGACATGTCATCAAGACGGCCGGCGGCGTTAATACGTGGCCCCAAAGCGAAACCAAAATCAGACGCAACCAAACGACGAGCATCGCGCTTCGCCACTTCGATCAACGCCTGAATACCAGGACGAGCTTTACCTGCACGGATGCGCTGCAAGCCTTGGTGTACAAGAATGCGGTTGTTCTCATCAAGTGGAACAACGTCGGCGACCGTACCAAGTGCAACAAGGTCAATCAGTTCCATCAATTTAGGCTCTTGCATGCCTTGCTGCGCGAACCAATTCTGTTTGCGCATGTACACACACAGCGCCATCATCAGATAGAAAGCAACGCCAACCCCCGCCAATGCTTTCGATGGGAAAGCACAACTGTCGAGGTTCGGGTTCACCATGGCATCCACATCCGGTAGCACTTGCCCCGGTAAGTGGTGGTCAGTCACCAGTACAGTAATGCCGTTTTCTTTGGCGTAACGGACACCTTCAATCGACGAGACACCGTTGTCTACCGTCATGATCATCTCAGCGCCCAGCTCTAACGCTTGATCTACTACTTCCGGACTGAGGCCGTAGCCATCTTCAAAGCGGTTAGGCACTAGGTAATCGACATTATTACTGCCAAGCATACGCAATGCGAGAACAGACAGAGCCGAGCTGGTTGCGCCATCAGCGTCAAAGTCACCTACGACAATAATACGTTTTTTCTCATCAATCGCTTGGAATAAGAGCTCGACCGCTTTATCAATACCGCCAAGTTGTTGGTAAGAGTGCAAGCCACGCGCAGAGGTCTCTAGCTGTGCTACATCCGTAATACCACGGTTGATGTAAATACGCTTAAGAATGGCAGGAATAGAATCGGGAAGAAGAGAAAGATCCGGTTCGGGACGTCGTTGAATTTCTATCATGTTTGAAAAGAGCCAGCGAATATCACTGGCTCTGCTCCTTAAAGGATTATTGTTGCTCTAAACGTTTTAGCAGATCTGCCGGTGGAAGGTAACCACCTACTAGCTCACCGTTTGGTAGGAAGATCGCTGGTGTACCAGAAATACCAAGCTCACGACCTAGGTTGTAATGCGCTTGGATGGTCTCTTTACACTGCTTAAGATCTTTCGCTGGGTTATCAAACGTGCGATCTACTTTTGCGTTGTGCATTGCTGATTTCGGATCTTCTGCACACCAAATTGTCGCCATCTGTTCAGCAACTGGACCTGTTGCACCTTGACGAGGGTAAGCCATGTAGCGAACCGTAATGCCTAGGTCATTGTAACCTTGCATTTGGCTGTGTAGGCGCACACAGTAACCACAAGTGATGTCAGTGAATACTGTCACAACATATTTCTCGTTGTCCGCTTTGTATTCGATCACGCTGTCGGAGAACTTCGCGATTTTTGCTGCGTTCAAAGGCGCTTGACGTTCAGCAATTACGTCTTTGTAACCGCCGTTATCATCGATGGCGTAAAGTGTACCGGCAATAAAGTGATTACCATCGTTTGATGCGAACAGCACACCACCATTGGTTTGAATTTCTAATAGACCAGCAACGTCTGATGGTTGGATATCAAGAATAGACACACCCAACTTAGAAAACTTCGCTTTTAGCGCTGCTTCATCAAAGTTCTGTTTTGCCGCTGGCGCGACTTGTTGTGCAGGAGTTTCCGTTTTTGCCTGACTTTCTTCAGCACCACAAGCGGCAACGAAAAACGGTAAAGTCAGCAGAGTTAGTCGGCGTAATACGCTCATTAAATTCACCTTAAAATAAAATCCTTTCATCCAATGAGATAATGGATGAACCAAACCATCATTATGCTCTTGGGTGGTGTTGACTGTGGATCTGTTTCAATCGCTCAGTCGCCACGTGAGTATAAATTTGCGTGGTCGATAAGTCACTATGCCCCAACAGCATCTGTACGACCCTGAGATCTGCGCCATAGTTCAATAAGTGCGTTGCAAAAGCATGGCGCAATACGTGTGGCGACAACTGGTCAGTATCAATACCCGCAATCACAGCGTAGTACTTAATACGGTGCCAAAAGGTTTGGCGGGTCATTTGTCTTGCACGTTTGCTTGGGAATACCACGTCCGACGTAGTCTCTCCCAATAGAGCAGACCGACCTTGCTGGATAAAAGTTTCAATCCAATCGACCGCGTTTTCTCCCATAGGAACCAAGCGTTCTTTACCACCTTTACCAGTCACGCGCACTACCCCTTGGCGTAAACTGACGTTTTCCATTGTCAGACTGACCAACTCTGTCACACGCAAACCCGTAGCATAAAGCAGCTCTAACATGGCTTTATCACGCAGTTCGACTGGATCGTTTGGGTCTGGTGCATCGAGCAGTGCGTCCACTTGTTCTTCACTAATGTCTTTAGGTAGACGCTGTGGCAACTTTGGGCTTACCAGCAATGCACTCGGATCATCTGCGCGTACTTTTTCACGGTGAATGTATTGGAACAAACGGCGAATCGCCGACAGCATACGCGCTCGGGATGTCTGCTTGTAATCTAAATCGACTAGGTAGCTTTGGTACTCTTGCAAGCCAGACAGGCTGATGAAATCAAGTCGGTAGCTGTGTTGCTCCATCCACGCGAGCAGTTTCATTAAATCATTTCGGTAGGAAGCTAACGTGTTCTCCGATAGACCACGCTCCATCCACATCGCATCTAAGAATTGCTCAACAAGACCAAAATCTTGTTGATTGACAGGCTGTTGTGCCGTCATGAACGCTTCCTTATCTGTTTATATTTACAGTATTGAGAGTAAGGCAACTGCCCAAGCAATACCATAAAAAAATCATCTCCCTCGGGATATTCGCTGCAATCTTCCCCGTTTTATGGTTAGAATCTGCCACAACAGCAATACAAAAAACGACGAATATAATGAAAATCGGACTCTTTTACGGCTCAACAACCTGCTACACAGAAATGGCAGCAGAGAAAATTCGCAATATCATTGGTGAAGACCTTGTCGACATTCACAACGTGAAAGAGACACCGCTGTCACTGATGGCAGACTACGATTTACTGCTGATTGGTATCTCGACTTGGGACTTCGGTGAAATCCAAGAAGACTGGAGTGCCATTTGGGAAAACATTGCAACCACGCCACTAAAAGGCAAAGTGGTAGCCCTGTTTGGCTTAGGTGACCAAGAAGGCTACGGCGAATGGTACCTTGATGCGATGGGCCTACTGCATGACGAGCTAAAAGCAACGGGCGCGCAATTTATCGGTTACTGGCCAAATGAAGGTTATGAGTTCGAGGCATCGAAAGCACTAACAGAAGATGGCAGCCAATTTGTCGGCTTAGCGCTGGATGAAGATTCCCAATACGAACTGAGTGACGAACGCATCGAGAAATGGTGTGAGCAAGTGTTGGTTGAGTTTCACGACACGCTATAAGTCAGCATCAACTGTCAAAACCACAGACAAACAAAAAGCCCGGTGAATCGCTTCACCGGGCTTTTTAAATCTTGCGAGTCAGCAATTATGCCGCTTCTTCTGTCAACTCAGGTTGAGAAGATTTAGCAACAAAGAACATGCAAACAATCGCTGCAAACGTTGGTAGAACCCAACCCATGCCCACTTCAAACAGTGGCAGCATGTTGAATGCTGAAACGTCTAGACCTGCTACTTTCGCTGCATCAATCAATGCAAACAGCAGTGATACTAGCAATACAGAGCGGTACGCTACACGCGGGTTTGGTAGCTTGCTGCGTACGAATGTTAGCGCAACCAAGGCTACTGCAACTGGGTATAGCGCAAACAGTACAGGAACGGATAGCGAAATTAGCTGAGACAGACCTACGTTTGCAATCAATGCACAAGCGGCACCGTTGATGATAACCCACTGCTTGTAAGTCAATTTCGTCTTAGAGCTGAAGAAATCTGAACATGCAGAGATAAGGCCGATAGCCGTCGTCAAACATGCAAGCAATACGATGATTGAAAGTACGATCTGACCGTAAGGGCCAAATAGCGCTTGAACATACTGGCTTAGTACTGCACCACCGTTGTCTGCACCTGCTGCGATAGTTGCACTCGTCGCACCTAGGTAGAACAATGAGATATAAACGAACGCAAGACCTGCTGCTGCAATACAACCTGCGCAGATTAGGTATTTTGTCGTTGCTGCACGCTCAGTGATGCCTTTACTGCGCAGTGCATCCACCATTAGCATACCGAACATCAGCGATGCGAACGTATCCATGGTGTTGTAACCTTCAAGGAAACCTTTGGTTAGTGGTTGCGTTAAGTACTCACCATGTGCACCCATCATCTCACCTTGCGGATCAACGAATACCGCAATAGCAAGTACGATAAGGCCAAGGAACAAAACTGGCGTTAACACTTTACCGATCAAGTCAATCAGACGACCTTGGAACCAAGCAAATAGCATCGCTACTGCAAAGAACAGGATAGAGAATGACGTAAGGTGTGCTTGTGTCGCGTCAACGAAGAAAGGCTTGATTGCCATTTCGTAAGCCACGAGACCAGTACGCGGCGCTGCAAATGCTGGACCGATAATGATGAAGATAAGCGCAGCCATAAGTACTGCTGCTTTCTTAGGAAGGTCTTGCGTTAGATGATCCCAAGAACCACCTGCAACAGCAATAGCAACGATAGTAATAAGAGGTAGACCTACCGCTGTTAGCAAGAAACCAAACATTGCTGGCATCAAATGATCACCGGCTAGCTGACCCGCTAGAGGTGGAAAGATGATGTTGCCAGCACCCAAAAAGAACGCAAATAGCATAAAGCCTACTGCGATAATATCTGTTAGTTTTAACGTCTGCTTCACAGATAACCCTTTTTCTGAATTGATGAATGTTGTGTATGCATCGACCACTTTTTGTATACCCAAATAAAATGAGTATCTGTGGTTCAATCTATAAATTTTCCGCCGCATAATGACGAAAGACCCATCATTTGGCAACCTTTAAGAAAAAAACACCATATTAATTTAGTTTGCAAACTCAAAAGCAGTGGATATCACTACACTGACATTTATGACCAGTTCTTTATCTCGATCAAAAAGCAATACAAATTAATAACCAACAAGATAACAAACCATACAATTTAGAAACAATAGAGCATCTAACTCTATTATTGAGTAAATATAAAACAATCATGAAGAGCGATACATTCAAGACTAAAGGCTTCAAGTTTAAGCAATTTTCCATCGATGGTGGTGAAAGTGGCATGCCTGTCAGTACCGATGGCGTGATGCTGGGCGCTTGGACAAAGTGTCCATCGCAGTGCAATATTCTGGACATTGGTACTGGTACGGGTCTGTTGGCTCTAATGTGCGCACAACGCTTTTCAGGCACGATGATCACCGCGGTGGACATCGAATCAACCGCAGTAGAAGCCGCCCAGACCAACTTTACGCATTCACCTTGGGCTGACCGATTAACCGTTTTGCACACCGATGTATTAACGTTTGAACCAACGCAACGTTTTCAGCACATCATTTGTAATCCGCCCTACTTCAATAATGGTGAGCAATCAAAGCAGGCTCAGCGCGCCACCGCCCGACATACCGACACACTGCAACATCGCGCGTTATTAGTGTGTTGCTATGACTTACTTGAAGAAGACGGCAAGGCCAGTTTTGTTCTGCCAATCACCGAAGGGGAGCAGTTTATTGTCATGGCGAAAACACAAGGCTGGTATGTATCACGTCTATGCTACGTGCAACCATCACAGAAAAAAGCGGTGCATCGTGTACTATTTGAGTTATCGAAAAAGGTCTGCGACACCGAAGAATCACAATTGACCATCCACTCAAATCAGGGTTATGACGAAGAATTTATCCGTCTAACTCACGAGTTTTATCTTAAGATGTGAAATAACATGTGATCCTTGTCACCAATCACTTTATAATGTGCGACCTTTTTATATTCTATGCTGCTGCGGCGAACCATTAACCAAGCTTTGCTTGTGGAGAACTCATTGTGATCAGAACCTTTGCTGAACTTGATCTAGACCCAAACCTACTTGAAGCCATCGAAGAGATGGGCTACGAACGCCCAACTAAAATTCAGGCTGAGGCGATTCCACAAGCGTTGGATGGTCGTGACATTCTAGCGTCAGCACCAACTGGCACAGGTAAAACGGCAGCATTCGTACTGCCTGCGTTGCAATACCTGCAAGACTTCCCTCGTCGCAAGCCTGGACCTGCTCGTATCCTGATCCTGACGCCAACACGTGAACTTGCTATGCAAATTGCAGATCAAGCGCGTGCGCTTGCAAAGAACACAAAATTGAATATCTTCACCATCACTGGTGGTGTTCAGTACCAAGAGCACGCCGATATTCTTGCAACAACGCAAGACATCGTCGTAGCTACACCGGGTCGTCTACGTGAGTACATTGATGCAGAGCGCTTTGACTGTCGTGCCATTGAATGGTTAGTGCTTGATGAAGCAGACCGCATGCTAGACATGGGCTTCGCACCAACGGTAGACCGTCTATCAAACGAATGTCGCTGGCGTAAGCAAACCCTTCTGTTCTCCGCAACACTAGAAGGTAAAGGCGTAGAAGGCTTCACAGCAGACCTACTTAACGAGCCAGCAGAGATCGATGCAAAATCACCATTGCGTGAGCGCAAAAAAATTGCTCAGTGGTATCACCGTGCCGACACAGCAGAACATAAGCTAGAACTGTTAAAACACATCATCACAGAGCAAGCAGAACGCACAATTGTGTTCTTGAAGACTCGTGAGCGTCTAGCTGAGTTGCGTGGCCAATTAGAAAGTGCGCAAATTCCTTGTTCATGGATCCAAGGTGAAATGCCGCAAGATCGTCGTAACAATGCCATTGCACGCTTTCGTGAAGGTGCTGTGAACGTACTACTTGCCACTGACGTTGCTGCTCGTGGTATCGACCTTCCAGACGTATCACACGTTGTCAACTACGATATGCCTCGCACAGCTGACGTATACCTTCACCGTATTGGCCGTACCGCGCGTGCAGGTAAAAAAGGTAACGCTATCTCTATCGTAGAAGCGCACGACCAGCCAATGATGGATCGTGTTGCACGTTACGTAAAAGAAGACATCAAAGAGCGTTTCATCAAAGAGATGCGCCCTAAACACAAAAAACCAGTGTTTAAGAAGAAAAAGAAAAAAGACGACAAGAAGAAAGTAGCGAAAAAGAAAACCGCTAAGAAGAAGTAATCACGTCTGATTGATTCCAAATCTAAAAGAGCCGCAATCGCGGCTCTTTTTGTTTTTCATCTATAATTGATGAGCTGGAAGAGTTTTATCTTCATAGGCATCAGCGAAGCCATGGTTGCGATCACGGTGCCCCGCTTCATCTTCTCGAATACGCAAAATCACGTCTCTTAGCATCGCATCAGCAGGCAGCTTGTAGTAGTCAATCGCCAGAGTCGGAGCTGGTACATTCTCCACTTCCCCGCTATCAATTTTCTCTAGGTACTCAGTGTAGCTATTACACGCTTCTTCTTCGAAGTAACCCACAACACGGTGAGCAATTTTAGAAGAAAGCAGATAGATGAAACTGTACACAACAATGAAAACACCTTGTCCCAGCAACACCAATAAACGCTCAACCAAACTTGGTTTGGCAATGTCGAGGAAAATCATTAGGTGCATGCGCTCGTTTTCGGCCTCATCAAGGAGTTCTCGGATCCAGCCTTCATCGTCTTTCATTCGACGCAGCGCTTTCAAGTGATTGAACATCCCAGCCACCATACCTGGCACAGCGGCGATTGTTTCGAGAATCACAGCGCGCTTCGCGTATTTCTTGCCATAAAAGATGTTCAGAGTGAATTTCAGCAACTTGGTAATACGTAGTGCAATGTACTCCGATAACTTAGAGGCTTTTTTGTGTGTGAGCTTGAAGTCTGACATAGGAGAACTCCTTTATTTTAAAGTTGCATTTAAAATACAACTTTAAACCTTCGCACTCAACTATTTTTTAATGAATAAAATTTTTATGTAATAAAGTCCGATTTAGATCAGGTTTAACAGACATAAAAAAAGCCGGATAACTATCCGGCTTTTTGGCGTACTTTATTTCGCTGAGTCATCAACTCGCGATTCACTTACTTCAATCAGTTTTGCTCTTCGCGCTTAAACACCAAGTCAGTTGGCGTCGACTCTTCTTCAACGAAGTAGTAACCCGCAACATCAAACTTAGTGAGGTCAGCAACGCTTTCGATACGGTTTTCGATGATGTAGCGAGCCATCATACCGCGCGCTTTCTTCGCGTAGAAACTGATCACCTTGTATTGACCATTCTTACAATCTTTGAAGATTGGTGTGATCACTTGAGCATCCAAGTTCTTTGGCTTCACCGCTTTGAAGTATTCGTTCGATGCAAGATTGATCAGCACATTGTCGCCTTGCGCTGCAATCGCTTCATTCAGCTTATCGGTAATGACATTACCCCAGAACTGGTAGAGGTTAGTGCCCTTTTCGTTTGCTAGCTTAGTGCCCATCTCAAGACGGTATGGCTGCATCAAATCAAGCGGCTTAAGCAGACCGTAAAGGCCAGACAGCATACGTAGATGACCTTGAGCGTAATCGAAATCGGTATCTGAAAGAGTTTCCGCTTCAAGACCTGTATACACATCGCCCTTAAACGCCAAAATCGCTTGGCGAGCGTTATCTGTCGTGAAGGTTTCACTCCACTCTTGGAAACGGCCGACGTTCAAGTCAGCGATTTTGTCGCTCACTTTCATCAGTGACGAAACATCGGCAGGTGTTAATTTACGGCATACCTCGATCAGCTCTTTTGAATAGCTAACCAAGTCTGGTTGAGTAAACTTCTCGGTTGCAAGTGGAGACTCGTAATCAAGCGTTTTAGCTGGAGAAACGACGATAAGCATGACTTTAACTTCCCTAATTTTGTTTTCCATTAGGGTACAAAAAAAGCCATGCATTGTCTGCATGGCTTTTTGAATCGTGTTGATAGCTTTCAACAATGATTAAGCGACTTAGTCTGCCTTCTTGTTGTTGTCCCAAATACCTTCCTCTAGCTGAGATTTCAGCTCAGGGAAGTCATTCGGATCAAACGTTGGCACTTTACCTTCACTCAACTGGCGGTTGTAGTCTTTCGCCAGTTTAATCACGATGCCAGATAGCAAGATGATCGCAACCAAGTTCACAATCGCCATCAGACCCATAGAGACGTCAGCAAGCGACCAAACCACAGGCAGAGAAGCTAACGCACCAAACATAACCATACCTAGTACAACGATACGGAAGATGCCTAGACCCGCTTTGTGGTTATGCTCTAGGAAGATAAGGTTTGTTTCAGCGTACGAGTAGTTAGCAATGATTGAGGTGAATGCGAAGAAGAAGATCGCAACCGCAACAAAGATGCCGCCCCAATCACCCACTTGCGAGCTCAATGCACGCTGAGTTAGCTCAATACCCGTCACTTCTGTTGCTTGGCCTACGTACTCACCTGACATCAGGATAATAGCAACTGTCGCCGAACAGATAACGATCGTATCCATGAACACGCCTAGCATCTGTACGTAACCTTGAGATGCTGGGTGTGGTGGGTAAGGCGTTGCTGACGCTGCCGCGTTTGGCGCAGAACCCATACCCGCTTCGTTCGAGAATAGACCACGTTTGATACCGTTGATCATCGCTTGTGCGATGGCATAACCAAGACCACCAGCAGCTGCTTCTTGCAGGCCGAATGCGCTCTTGAAGATAAGCATTAGAACGTCTGGTAGTTTCTCTAAGTTAGAAAGCATCACGAACATCGCAAGAACGAGGTAAGCCAGAGCCATTACAGGAACAACTAACTCAGCAACTTTCGCGATACGCTTAATACCACCAAAAATAACGATAGCGGACAAAGCAACAACTGCGATACCTACGTAAAGGTCATCCCAACCAAATGCATTGCTCATTGCATTCGCGATAGAGTTTGCTTGAACGGCGTTAAATACCAAACCAAAAGCGATGATTAGGAAAATTGAGAACAACACGCCCATCCAGCGCATGCCCAAGCCTTTTTCCATGTAGTAAGCAGGACCACCGCGGTAGTTGCCATCATCATCTTTGGTTTTGTATAGCTGCGCCAGTGTGCTTTCTGCAAACGACGTCGCCATACCAAGCATCGCAATCAACCACATCCAGAAGATTGCACCAGGGCCACCCGCAGTCAGTGCAACTGCAACACCCGCCATGTTACCCGTACCAACACGTGCAGCAAGACTAGTACAAAGCGCTTGGAAAGAAGAGATACCAGCTTTGTCTGCTTTACGACTGTTCTTTAGAACAGAGAACATGTGGCCGAAATGGCGGAATTGAATGAATCCCAATCGAACGGTGAAGTAGATTCCTACACCAACAAGAAGATAAACAAGAATCGAGCCCCAAAGGAGGTCGTTCATCAAATTGATTAAGTCTGTCATGTGTACCTCAAAGTGAGTTGCGCCAGTCTTTGCTTCCGAGCCATCCACCAGATTGCATGCTAAGTGTCAAAGTCTGCTTAGCTTTTTGAATAATGTTTATTTCGCAATCTAGAATCGTAAACGTCGCTTCATGCATCCATTTTACGTACCAGCGTATTTTTTGACGGGCGGATAATGCAGCCTCGACAAGCAAAAATCAATATGCAACCAGTAAAATAAGCTTGTTATTTTTCACTATAAAGTCACTATTGATTAACATAAAATGAAAACTTATCGCTCACAAACAGCAACATTGCGTTTATCAAAACTCAACATAAATAGCCCCGCAATCGTTAACAAAACACCATCCCATTTATTTTTAGCGAGGCTAGCAACCACAAGGTATCTGACAAATTTTAATGACCTCACTCTGTTACGATTGGATACATTTTCATCAAAGCGATGCTATGCAACCTTAGTATTCAAAATTTAAGTAAAATCTGTCACTCGAATTAACATACCAAATCTCTTTATTTAATCGTTTTCGTGAGTTCGTTCGCTTATTTTTTGCGCACTCCGTCCCCATGCAAAATGTGATTCTGTGAGTATTTTTGCGCGAAAATGTCATGTTACCGACACAAATGCGAAATATATCATGGTTATCCTCACGTCTATTGTGGTACTTAAAAAGCTCCACAAGGACTGGTTACAACAGTTTAGATATAGAAAGGTAAAGGTGGCTTATGGAAGGCTTTCAACTCGATGACCTATTTGGTCTGGATACTACCTCAACATCAAAATCTCGTGCGAAACCATTGAAGCGTAAGTGGCGAGAAATAGAAGAAATGAACGACCGACGTAATTTGCTAAAGGAACTGCGTGAACTGGATGTCTGTCACGACATCTCTCTAGAAGATATCAAACTATAATTTAGACAAAAGGCACCTCGTGGGTGCCTTTTGTCATTTATAGACCTATGAATTTGATGGGTGTTTTTGCGTTGAATTTCGTCCTATAACACCCATTCTTATTGATTGAGAATTTACCTCAAAATTCTGCCCTATTTGTAAGAATCCAATTTACCCTTAATTCTCATCAAATAAGAAAACGCAAAATAAACCGCGCTAAAGCAATCGTTTACCTTGTCATAATTCGCTTTAAACGAACTCAACATCGTTCTGACGCACTCGTTCAGCCAATTGTTTATAGCGATCTGCAATAGTACTACCAAATACTGGATCATCTTCACTCTGATGCCATAGGCTTTCTACATATTGCCAATCGTCCGAGGTAAACAGTTCTTCAATAAGAGGCAGTACCTGGCGCTCTTCCAACTCAAGGTGGCGTTTTTGCGTCACAATAAAGTCCTCTAACTGTGTTATGAATAACTCTTGTGGAACGACAGCATCTTGCAGGATCATTTCTAATAGCATTGAGAAATCTTTGGTTTTGCTCGCCAACACTTGATGCTCAAGCTCTAAGTTCTCAATTGTCTTCTGCTGACCGTACTGTTTTAGGAAGTAATGGTAGAGAATGTCTTCTTTAGGGTGGTGGATTTTTTCAGAATGGTTAGAGAGGTAATCTACGATTTCGCTCACCAACGCATAATTGATGGCATTCTCTTGTTTAATCTCATTTAATTTATGGCGCAATATCGCCAGTAAACGGACCATATAGCCGTGTTCTCGTCGAATTCTTTCGATCATCATAGCGTCTCTCCTTAACACCTACTTTCTATAAGTGTATATGAGAAACCTAATATCTGATTCGACGATGTTCAAAAAAACAGCGATCGTTGTGTCACGATCGCTGTACTGAGAATTACCTCTTTATATAAGAGGAAAAGTGAGATTTACACCGTTAAAGGCAAATGCCAATTGATGGCTTCTTTACCTTGCTGAAGCAGGATCTGGTTCGCTTGTGAAAATGGTTTACTGCCAAAGAAACCGCGGTGAGCAGATAATGGCGATGGATGTGGAGCGGCCAACACATGATGCTTGCTACGGTCAATGAAACGACCTTTCTTCTGCGCATGTGCTCCCCACAGTAAGAACACCACACCTTGCTGATGCTGGTTGATCGATTCAATCACACGGTCAGTAAAGGTCTCCCAACCGGTTTTAGAGTGTGAATGTGCTTTACCCTGCTCTACTGTCAATACTGTATTGAGTAACAACACACCTTGTTCGGCCCAGCTTTGTAAAAAACCATGCTGCGGAATTTGGAAGCCTTCGATATCTTGCGCTAACTCTTTGTACATGTTCACCAAAGATGGCGGAGTTTTAATGCCTGGCAGCACAGAGAAACACAAACCATGTGCTTGGTTCGGTCCATGATAGGGATCCTGCCCTAAAATCACGACTTTCACATCATTGAATTCAGTAAAGCGAAACGCATTAAACACATCTTTGGTTGGCGGATAAATCGCTTTGCCTGAGGCGCGCTCTGCTTCAACAAAATTCAGGGTATCTACAAAGTAGCTCTGTTGTTTCTCTTCGCCGATCACATCGTGCCAAGTCGGTAACTGATTCATGGAAAGTTCCTGTCCTAGGGTTTTCCTTTATTCTACCGAGCGAAGTCCAAACAAACAAAAACTTACTATCAGCTTGAGATGGCTTTTCAAAAAATCATGACATTAACGAGAGCCCTCGCTAATGTCGTTGCGGCGTTCGAAAATGCCCCTGTCCGGTGATATGGCGATTTGGGGTGGGTAAACGCAACACTCGTCGAGAGTGTGTCGCCGGGATAAAAGAAACTGATCGAGACATATTGTCATCCTCCTAACTAGCTTCGCCTAACTACAACGTTGAGTTCAGGCGTTTAAAACAAGCGCATAACCGCTCAATGGTTTTAGCTAAGAAAGAAGGATGCCAACTTTGCCATCCCGTTAGGAATTAACCATTTCTTCAATGTGGAATTGGCGTAAGGTATTGATTTCTTGCTGCCAAATATCTGGGTCAATTGTTTCTAAAATCAGAGGGATACCATCAAAACGTGGATCTTTAGCGATGTACTCAAAACAGCTCCAGCCGATCTCTCCTTTGCCTAATGAGTGGTGACGGTCAACCTTGCTAGCGAATTCGACTTTTGAATCATTTAGATGCATTGCTCTTAAATAATGCATACCAACGATACGGTCGAACTCAGCAAAGGTATGCTTACAATCCTCTTTAGTACGCAGATCGTAACCTGCGGTAAACGTGTGACAAGTATCGAGACATACGCCAACACGTTCTTTGTCTTCCACTTGATCGATGATGTCAGCCAAATGCTCAAACTTCCAACCTAAGTTAGTGCCCTGACCTGCCGTGTTCTCAATCACAGCGATCACATTCGGCACTGCTTTGTGCGCCAGGTTAATCGACTCGGCGATCGTCGCCAAACACGCCTGTTCCGACACTTTCTTTAAGTGGCTACCAGGGTGGAAGTTTAGCAACGTTAAACCTAATTGATTGCAACGCTCCATCTCATCAATAAATGCCACGCGGGATTTATTCAGCTTTTCTTCTTCTGGAGCACCCAAGTTAATCAGATAAGAGTCATGGGGAAGAATGTGTTCAGCGCCGAAACCAAGCATTTTGCAGTTTGCTTTGAACGCACTAATGGTTTTTTCTTCGAGTGGTTTTGCAACCCATTGGCGTTGGTTCTTAGTAAACAGAGCAAACGCATTCGCACCAATTTCACGAGCACGAAGAGGCGCTTGATCAACCCCTCCAGCCGCAGATACGTGAGCACCAATAAATTTGTTTCCAAACTTGTTTTTCATGTTTGTCATTTAATCACTTTAGACTTTCAGTATGGCTACCTAAATACAGGCAGTTGCGTAAACAAGGTTAAGTTTTGAACTTGTTTTGTAGTAAATTTACAACAAAATTAACTTTTAAATATTTTTTATATTATCAAATAAATTGTAAATAGTATGTTTTCAAACGTTTTATTGATTTAACTCAAGAAAATCACCTTCAGAAAATTAAGGTTTTTGGTTGTTTTTTGACTTAAATCAATATTAAAATAATGGATATTGGCTATATAATACTTAGCTCGACAAAAATTCGAAAATTAACACCAATAATCACCACGTAAGTGGTCTAGGAGATAGTGATGATCCAAGGTATCCAAATTACTAAAGCAGCTAACGACGAACTACTAAACTCAATCTGGCTACTAGATAGCGAGAAGAACGAAGCGCGTTGTGTTGCTGCAGCATCAACTTACGAAGCAGACCAAGTTATCGCAATTAGCGACCTAGGTGAATACGAAAGCCGTGAAGTAGCAATCGAAACAGCTCCTCGCATCGAAGGCGGTCAGCACCTAAACGTAAACGTTCTTAAGCGTGAAACTCTAGAAGATGCAGTAGCACACCCAGAGAACTACCCACAGCTAACTATCCGTGTTTCTGGTTACGCAGTACGTTTCAACTCGCTAACTCCAGAACAGCAACGTGACGTAATCGCTCGTACTTTTACTGAGTCTCTATAATCTCTCAGTAAACTAGCTTGTTAGAATTTAAAAAGCTTGGTCAGCAATGACCAAGCTTTTTTTGTTTCTGGATCCTTCTAAACCCTTCCGACAGCAGAAAGCAACTCGCCTCTAAGGTGCGTTTCTTTGCGAAGGATCTTTCTGAAACGCTTGTGCCAACGAGGTTGGTTCAAGCCTCTCTCTTTGCAATGACGCCCCTTCTGCCCACCAAATCAATTGATGCATAGTGCGATTCATATAGCTGTCCCACTGCGCCAGCTCCGACTCGTCCGCAACAACACCGTGCTCATCAAACACCTCTTGTGCTTTCGGAATGTGGATCATTGCAGACACAGGCAAGCACCCCAGCTCAGATAAGAAAGTACGCATCGACACTGCAGCACGAGCACCACCCCATTGCCCAGCAGAGTAGGTCACGATAGCACTTGGCTTATAGGAAAACAGCGAACTGCCAAAATGGTTAAGCATGTTTGCCAAGGCTGGACTCATCGAATGGTTGTATTCCGGGCTAACCATCACATACCCATCGGCCTGTTTGATTTTGTTTGCCAGCTCGCTTAGGTGCTCTGGCACTTTAGAGCGGTGATAAGCAAACTCGGGCTTAAACACATCGCCAAAGTCATAGTCCAATGGGTCAATGATTTCGACAGTATGTTGCGAATGCTGACTCACGATGAGTTTTTCACACGCTCTACTGACTCGCATTCCTAAACGGGCTGGTCGTGGTGGCGTGCTGTCTCTCACTGAACCAATAAAAATCAAAAAATGCATGCTTCTCTTTCCATCTCATTTAGTTAAGTTCGTTTCTCAATCATAAAGAGAGTTAAAACTTACCGGCAATAAAAAAGGTGAATGATTGCTCATTCACCTCTCGTTATTTGTGCTTTTGATACTTACTGTGCTTTTGAAGCTTACTGCACGCGGCGCAGTACTTGTTTCAATGCGTCAAAGTCAGCATCGAGATCTTCCGATAGCAGCTCCATCGCTGCGTGCTTCGCTAGTGGCGCAGGAAGGTCGATGTCTGATTCTAGAATATCATCCACCACTTCTTTGAACTTCGCAGGGTGAGCAGTACATAGGAACAGACCTGTTTCACCGTCTTGCAATTGCTCTTCAAGCACGCGGTAAGCAATCGCACCGTGCGGTTCACACAGGTAGCCAAGTGCGTATAGATCTTTTACTGACTGTGCGCTTTGCTCATCAGATACTGCACCTTTACCTAGCGTCTCCAAGCCCCACTCTTTCACGCGGCATAGTTCTTCGATACGAGGCCAGTTGTTTGGTTGGCTCACGTCCATCGCGTTCGATGTTGTTGCTACTGTTGGTTTTGGCTCCCACTTACCTGTTTGTAGGTAGCGCGGAACCGTGTCATTAGCATTCGTTGCAGCGATAAAGCGTTTGATAGGCAAACCCAGCGCTTTTGCCAGTAGACCAGCAGTTAGGTTACCAAAGTTACCGCTTGGTACAGACACGACTAGGTTTTCACGCTCTTGTTTGCTCATTTGCGCAGCTGCTTCAAAGTAGTAACAGATTTGCGCCATCAAACGGCTGATGTTGATTGAGTTTGCAGAGTTCAGACCGATCTCTTCACGCAGTGCAGAATCATCAAAAGCTTGCTTAACCAGTGCCTGACACGCATCGAAGTCTCCATCGATCGCGACAGTATGGATGTTCTTACCAAGCGTACAGAATAGCTTCTCTTGCAGTGGGCTGATCTTGCCTTTCGGGTAAAGAATCACAACGTTGATGTCTTCCATACCGTAGAAAGCATGCGCAACGGCTGCGCCAGTATCACCAGAAGTTGCAGTCAGAATGGTAATCTTGCCGCCATCCGAAACCGCAGCAAGAGATTGCGCCATAAAGCGACCACCAAAGTCTTTAAACGCAAGCGTTGGACCATGGAACAGCTCCAGTGCGTAGACACCGTCTTTTACTTGGTTGATAGGCGCAGGGAATTGGAACGCAGCATCAACAAGAGCATTCACTTGCTCTTCTGCAAGCTCATCGCCAATTAACGCCGATAGAATCTTAGTGCTACGAGAGACAAAGTCTTCTGCAAGCAGCGCATCGATATCTTCAAATTTTGGTAATTCCGATGGGAAAAATAGGCCTTGATTGCGACCTAACCCTTGGCGAACGGCTTGGCCAAAGGAAACTTGTTCATCATTTTCTTTTATATTGTAAAGCTTCATAGCTCACTTCCTGTTACTTTCGAACCCTGCTTATCTAGACGACAAACATGGACGAATCCTTCTTCGTTTTGTACGTAATTCTGTTCTAACCAGCGAGCAACTCGCTCAGCGACATCTTTCTCTTTGCAAATACTGAACAGTGTCGGCCCACTGCCAGAAATACCGGTAGCCAATGCCCCCGCAGACGCTGCGTATTGACGTGCATTCGCAAAACCCGGAAGCAGTTTCTCACGATACGGTTCTGCGATCACGTCTTTGATCATTTTTGCAGCAAGTTCTGGCTGACCAGAATGACATGCATGAATAAAGCCTGCAAGGTGGCGACCATGGGCAATGATATCTTGTCGACGGTATTGAGATGGTAGAATCTCACGCGCTTCTGCTGTTGATACTTTGATGCCCGGATACGCCATCACCCAGTACCAATCATCAAAGCAAGGCACTTCTTGGCTGATGATACCCAACTCTTCAAGCATCAACTGCACACCACCAAGGTAACATGGTGCGACGTTATCGTAGTGAATACCACCAGAGATCTTGCCTTCCATTTCTCCCATCAGTGCCAGTAACTCTGTCTCGTTAAGTGGCTGTCCATGGAATCGGTTCAATGCATCTAATGCCGCAACGATAGAGCATGCACTTGAGCCTAAACCAGAGCCAATTGGCATGTTCTTTTCTAGCGTCATCTCAAGTGGTTTTAGCTCGACGCCTTTTTTGTCTAGCTCACGAGCAAACACCACCCAACAATCGTAAACAATGTTCTCTTTTGGCTCGGTAGGCAACTTTTCAACGAAGTCACCGGAGGTTTTTAGGCTGAATGGCTCAGCTCCTGACTTTACCAATACTCGGTCGCCCAAAAGAGTGCCATCAACTGGCGACACCGCCGCCCCCAGAACGTCGAAACCAACGCTTACATTACCAATTGATGCTGGGGCATAAACCACAACATCCATATCACTTGAACTCATTGCCGTTATACCCCTAGCTTCCAACCTAAAGTACGCATCACATCCGAGAATACGCCCGCTGCCGTTACCTCGGTACCCGCACCGTAACCACGTAATACCAGTGGAATTGGTTGGTAGTAGCGGCTGTAGAATGCCAGTGCGTTTTCACCATCTTTAATCTTAAACATCGGGTCGTTTTCATCGACGGCAGCAATACTTACCGTGCATTTACCGTCAACGATTTCCCCCACGTAGCGCAGTACTTTGCCTTCTTCTGCCGCTTTAGCTGACAGCTCTTTAAAGTACGCGTCCGCTTCTGGTAAACGCTCCATAAACTCTTCAACGCTGCCTGAATCATCAAAACCTGGTGGCAGAGCTTGATCAACCACAACGTCTTCTAGTTCTAAAGACATGCCAGCTTCACGAGCAAGGATCAGAAGCTTACGCGCCACATCCATACCCGATAGATCGTCACGCGGATCCGGTTCCGTAAAGCCGTTTTGTTTCGCGATATTTGTCGCTTCACTTAGACTCATGCCTTCATCTAACTTACCGAAGATGTATGACAGAGAGCCAGAAAGGATGCCGCTGAAGCGCTCTAGTTCATCACCCGCTGAGATGAGGTTTTGTAGGTTTTCGATTACCGGTAGACCTGCGCCTACGGTTGTTTCGTACATCAACTTACGACGAGAGCTGCGCGCTACATCGCGAAGTTGATGGTAGTAAGCCATGCTTGCCGTGTTAGCTTTTTTGTTTGGTGTTACAACGTGGAAACCTGCGGCTAAGAAGTCTGCATACTGATTCGCAATGGCTTCGCTGGACGTACAGTCAACTAACACAGGGTTAATGATGTGATTACGTTGCACCAGTGAAATCAGACGCGCTAGGCTGAATTCTTCAGTTGAAGCAGACATACGGTCACGCCAATGCTCTAGAGGCAGACCTTCACTATCAAGCAGAAGACCTTTGCTGTTTGCCAAGCCACACACGCGGATCACAATGCCTTTCTCTGCAAGCTTCGCTTGTTGACGTTCGATCTGATCCACCAGCTCACCACCAACACCGCCAATACCAACAACGAAAACGTCTAGGAAGTGCTTAGAGTTGAATAGGTTCTCGTGACACGCTTTGATCGCTTCAGAGATTTTGTCTTCAGGAATCACGGCGGAGATAGCACGCTCAGATGAACCCTGTGCGATTGCCACGATGTTTACGTTCACTTCAGCAAGAGATGAGAAGAAGCGAGAAGCGACACCGCGAGAAGTACGCATACCATCACCAACCAACGTCACAATAGACACATCGTCGATGAACTCGACTGGTTCAAGTAAACCGTCTTTTAGTTCCAACTCAAATGCGTCAGCCAACACTTGCTGTGCTTTGGCTTTATCTTGCGCTTCAATACAGAAGCTGATGCTGTACTCAGAAGAAGATTGTGTGATAAGGACGATAGACACGCCCGCTGATGACATCGCACCAAAGACACGGCTTGCCATGCCTACCATGCCCTTCATACCTGGGCCAGACACGTTAACCATCGTTAGATCATTTAGCGTCGTGATGCCTTTGATATCTAGATTATCTTCGCCAGTATCTTGGCCAATCAATGTACCCGCACCTTGTGGATTAAAGCTGTTTTTGATCAGGCATGGGATATGAAATTGTGCAATTGGTGCGATGGTTTTTGGATGCAGAACGGAAGCACCGAAGTAAGAAAGCTCCATCGCTTCTTGGTAGCTGAGCGACTTGAGTAGGCGTGCATCTTCAACTAGGCGAGGGTCACAGTTGTAAACGCCATCTACATCAGTCCAGATTTCACAGCAGTCTGCACGCAAACATGCGGCCAGTACCGCTGCGGAGTAATCAGAACCATTACGACCCAGAGTTACCAATTCACCTTTTTCATTACCGGCTGTAAAGCCCGGCATGATGCTGACATGGCCTTCTGGAAGCGGGTTTTGGCGGAAGTTCTGCGTAGAGACTTCAACATCAACCATCGCTTCTAGATGATCGCCTTCCGCGTATAGGTACTCAACCGGATCGATAAGATGCGCAGGTTGGCCTTTTGCTTCTAGTACCGCTTTCATCAGTTGAATCGACACACGCTCGCCTTTGCTGATAATGCGTGCGTTGACGTTGTTTGGACACATACCAAGAAGATTAATGCCGTGAACAAATTGACGTAATTGAGAAAGTGAGGTTTTAACTTGGTTATCGAAAGCCGTGCCATCCACATTTGGAACAACCGCTTGGATTTCGGAAAATAGCGTTTTAAACGACGCTTCTAGCTCATTGATTTGAAGCTCTGCTTCACCGTTTCGAAGTGCGCCTTCGATCACCGCAACAAGCTTATTGGTCGTTTTACCCGGTGCAGAAAGCACAACGGCAACGTCTTCCTGTTGAGCGTTATTGGCAATGATATCCGCTGCTCTTAAAAAGCGATCTGCATCTGCTAATGATGAGCCGCCAAACTTCAATACTCGCATCCCTTCCTCCGATGTATCTTCTTAATTCTGTCTAAATTTCATTTAAAAAAGCATAAAAAAAGGCCTGTATCTTGTTGGATACAGGCCTTTTTTGTGAATTTCTTTCGCTCAGCAGCCTGCCCCAACATTGGTCGTGTTGGTAATAATAATGGTTGTGGTCATTACTACTAGGCTGTTTGATGGCATAAATAAATATTCAACGATAATTGTGTGTTTGCTTAACTCTACGTTTACCGAGTTTCCGGTACAGAGTCAACAAAAAATTGTCTATTTTCCGGTCTTGTAGTGATTTCTGCTACGCAATGTCTTTGATATTTCAATGTAATTACAAGGGGTTGCGAATTATCATAGTCAATTGAACTTTTTCTCTCTCTACAACGGTCTGTTTGATATAGAAGCAAATAGCGGTGATGACACCTGATCCTCTTCTATCTACATATGATCAAAACATCGATCCTCATGAATACTAATTAACAACAAGTTAACTGTGATCAAGGTTCATAGGATTGAATTAAGTAGAAAATAAATGAGCTGACTTTCATATTCTATGCTTTAATATTGAGAAGCTTTAAGCACATACTAATAACAAAGTTCGACACAAGGAGTGGTCAACATGAAAAAATGGATTTTTCTGTTACTGTTTGTTGTGCCTAGCATTTGTGCTGCAAATGAGCTGCCACCTCTCCCAGGAAAAACCACAGCTTCCCCACACAAGCTTTTCATTTCTAGTGAAAACTACCATACCGAGAGCTTTGACGTCTGGAATATTGATGGCGGTTACGCGTATGAGCTGTTTGACTCGGTTGATCTTTACGTGGGTGCGCGTGTAAATAATTCACCAACGCAAAACCAAAGTGGCTTTTTGAGTGGGATCAGTTATCACTTAAATGATCGCGTCACCGTTAAAAGTACGGTTCGCTCTTATAAAGCGGAAACGACCGAAGGTATTCGTGAAGAAGACAGTAGCCTCGCTGCCGAAGTTTCAAGCCGCGTAAAAATCACCGAAAACTTAGATCTTCACGCCACTTTAGATTATCAAGATTGGCAACAAGGCTTTGAAGTCGGACTTGGCTTCCGCTTTTAAAAATCCAACGCCTCTTTAGAGATCAACACGCCATTCCAATCCGCATACACGTAATGCTTAGGTTGAACAATTTGGTTCTGCATTGTCAGCGTAACATTCACTTCTCCGACATCACGCTTTTCTGTTTTAAATGGACATGTGCCTAGGGCTTGAACACCAATGTCCATTTGAGAAATCTGAGCTACATCGCGAATCGCTCCGTACACTATGATGCCTTCCCAACCATTTTCGATCCCAAGAATCGCTAATTGATCGCCTAGCAAGGCTTTTTGACAAGATCCGTGTCCGTCAACAATTAGTACTTTGCCAGTACCATTATCGCTCAGTACCTCGCGAACTTTTGAATTATCATGGTAGCAACGCACTGTGACTATCTCTCCATGAAACGCGGTACGTTGACCAAAATTCTGCAATGGCAGACTTAGCAACGTAACTTGTTCTTCAAATTGGTCACAAATATCTGGTGTTATGTCTCTCATAGTTCCTCCGTGAAATGTCTCACCCGAGCAAAACTCCAGTGAGTAGTATCCTTCTATACCAGTCTAGATTTCATCGAACCAAGCTTGTGCAAAATCTCTGGTTCTGAACACGCTATCAGGTAAAGCTCGTCATCAATGACGTAGTAAATCGCGTTTTGTTGGAAATCTTTTGCCAGCACTATCGCCGCTTCTGGCGTGAGTTCTGCTGCGTAACTTTCTTCAAACCATTCGAATGCCTGATCACCAACCGTGACAGGCACGTGTTTAACGTGGTTTAATTGCTTTTCGAGTTCATGATTACTTATGCAATTCATCTCTTTTGACCGCAAATTACTGTAAGGGTTCCAAGCGGTTATCACTGCGTAGCTTGAAGAGCACCAATCAGTATGAAAACGAAAGAAAGATTCTGAATAAGCATTCCATAACGATGCGTCTATGTTCGTATTACTTTTTTCTATCATAACTCTTAAACGATTAATAACGGTTACATTTCATCAATTGATGTAAATCAACAAACTGAATGGAATTAACATTTGAGCATTGTTAGCATGCTGTTAACAATATAAAATCCGCTCCATATCTTAGGGTGTTTACGTTTCAGGCCCCGCGAAGGCTAGGAAATGAAAGGTAAACAAGCCCTATAGAATAAACGTCGCCATCGGATACTGGTGAGTTGGCAAAATTCCAAGGAAGGCGGATAACTGAAAGAAGTGTTTTTTTGATCAACTTGATTTATTATCAAAATCACATTACCTGTATGTTATATTTTTGCCTAGAATTTATTCTATTAGCACAATTTTGTCACAAATTTAGGTACCGCCAATGCAAACCCCGCAGATTCTTATCGTAGAAGATGAGCAAGTAACTCGTAACACTCTTAAGAGTATTTTTGAAGCAGAGGGATACGCTGTTTTTGAAGCCAGTGACGGTGAAGAGATGCACCAAGTGTTGTCTGAAAATTCAATCAACTTGGTTATCATGGACATTAATCTTCCAGGCAAGAATGGTCTCCTTTTAGCACGTGAACTTCGCGAGCAAGCGAACATCGCACTGATGTTCCTAACTGGTCGTGACAATGAAGTAGACAAGATCCTAGGTCTTGAAATCGGTGCTGATGACTACATCACTAAACCATTCAACCCACGTGAACTGACTATCCGCGCACGTAACCTGCTAAGCCGCTCAATGAGCACTAACGCAGTACAAGAAGAGAAGCGCTCGGTAGAAAAATATGAGTTCAACGGTTGGGTGCTAGACATCAACAGCCGCTCTCTTGTGAGCCCAGCTGGCGATGGCTACAAACTGCCTCGTTCTGAGTTCCGTGCACTTCTGCATTTCTGTGAGAACCCAGGCAAGATTCAAACTCGTGCTGATCTTCTTAAGAAGATGACGGGCCGTGAGCTTAAGCCACACGACCGTACTGTTGACGTGACTATCCGTCGCATTCGTAAGCACTTTGAATCTGTATCAGGTACTCCTGAAATCATCGCGACGATTCACGGTGAAGGTTACCGCTTCTGTGGCGATCTAGAAGACTAATCGCTTCAACACAAACAATAAGGGCTTGCTCCATGAGCAAGCCCTTTTTTTATCTGAGAAAACGCAATATCAGTATACTTTATCGATCTTAATATGTTTCTCAACCAACCAGCCTTTCTTACCAGCATCATCTAATAACAAAGCTAAGTCGACTGACTTTTCCATATCCGCTTCAATTTGCCAAACAAAGGCGACTTCCCACTGGTTCTCACTATGAGTACGTAACTCAAGCAAGTCACCATCAATTTGCCATTCAGAATCGCCTTGTTTGATGATCAATGAATCCACGGTCAAGTTGGCTGGTAGTTCCTTGTCTGATTTCAAGTACAACGCACCATGTACATTTTGCTCTTGAACCTCACCAATGGTTGGCATTAGGTTTACCCACAAGTTGCTTTTCAGCTCAACATTCACTTTATTCATGGTGATTTGGCTGTCTTCTTGCCAACCCACTTGAGGAGCAGAACTACAACCAGCAAGTAATGCGATTGCCAGTGCTGCCGATGCAAACTTCTTCATGTTATTTCCTCTGTTCCAACCAACTTTTTAAGACTTGAATGTCATTTTGATATTCATTTTTTATTTCTTCGACCCAGTCCGAGATATTTTCCCACCAAGCAGGCATATCCGGAGATTGTGCCTTCTGTGCAACACTTTGGATGTGTTTAAGACCAATAGAGCCCGCGGCGCCTTTGATCTTATGCGCCTCTGAAACAATACCATCTTGGTCTTTCGCCATCATGTTCGAGTCTAAAATCTGAATGTAGTCTGGCATCATGTCTTCGAACATCTTGATACTGTCATAAACAGGTTTCACACCCACGATATCCACGTATGACTCTAGCATATCCAAATCAAGTAAATGGGTATTGATGACGGGCGATGGGGTCGGTGTAACATCCTCAACGAGCTCAGGCTCAACAACCTCTTCTTCTTGGTTATCAATACGATTAATGAAGAACTTATCAATCACTGATTGCATCGCTTGTACCGCAAGTGGTTTGCTGATTGCATCGTCCATACCATTGTCTAAGTATTCACGACGATCTTTCATCACATTCGCCGTTAGTGCTACTAATGGCGGCAAGTTGTCGTAATGCTCACGGTAGTACTTAGCCACATCAAAACCTGTCATGTCTGGTAGTTGTATATCCAGCAACGCTAAGTCATATTTGTCTGGTACAAAGTTCACCAGCGCTTCTTCACCTGTCATGGCTACAGTGACGGTATGTCCCAGGCTTTCAAGCAGTGACTTAGCAACAGTAATGTTCAGTTCGATATCTTCTACCATAAAGATATTTAGATGCACTTTATCTCGATGAGCATCGATAACAGGCTCTTCCAATTCAACAATCGGAACGTGAATTGAAACGGTAAAGGTACTACCGAAGCCCTCTTCACTCGCAACAGTAATATCGCCATCCATCATGTTGATAAGCTGCTTAGAAACCGCCAAACCAATGCCGGTACCAACCGCATGAAGGTTGTCTTTACCTGACTTCACTTGGTAGTACATCGCAAAAATCTTATCCAGCTCTTCTTCAGGAATACCAATGCCCGTGTCTTCTACTTCCATGATGATGGTCGCGTAGTCGTCTTCGACATCTGCGCTGACTGTCATGACGACGCCACCTTCTTTGGTGAACTTCATTGCGTTGCTAACCAAGTTCCAGATAACCTGACGCAGGCGGGTCGCATCCACTTCAATCGCTTTTGGTAATGCGCTCAAGCGTTCAAGGTCGAAACGCAACCCTTTCTGCTCCGCCATCAGAGCAGAGATGCTTTCAATCTCTGCTACAAAATCCTCAAAGTTCAATGTTGCAGGCAGCAGTTCCAATTTACGACGGTCGAATTTATCCATATCGATAATGTCGTTGAAGATGTTGCCCAATGTAATGGCACTGACGTTAATGGTTTGCATGTGCTTACGCTGCTCTTGCGTTAACTGACTATCGAGCAACATTCGGCTCAAACCAACGATGCCATTCAATGGCGTGCGCAGTTCATGACTGATGGTGGAAATAAAGGTGGTCTTGTCACGGCTGGCTTTTTCTAGCGATTCTTCATGGCGTTTACGTTCGGTAATATCTCGTCCAAAGCCAACCAGACCAAGGTGACGGCCATCTTTACTGTAGAAAGGTACTTTGCGCAATTCGAAGTAGTGCTTGCGACCATCTGGATATTCAAGCCATTGCTCGTAAGTGATGGCTTGATTGTCTGCAAAGACCTTTTGGTCGGTATCAACGATGTGCTCGGCCACTTCTTTGCTGTAAACATCCCATGGGCTTAGGCCCACCAATTGATGCTCTTTCTTACCAGTGAGTTCTTCCATTGCTCGGTTACAACCAGAGAAGACACCATCGGCGTTACGGTAGTAAATCAAGTCTGGAGATGCATCAATGAAAGAGCGTAAAAGTGCGGTACGCTCGGCAAGCTCTAACTGAGTGCGTTCACGTTGGAATACTTCGTTCTCCAAATCTTGCATGGCTTCTTCGCGCGCTTCTTCCGCTTTAATGCGCTCTTCAATTTCTTGATTGAGCTTTTCAATGTTCTGCTGCAATTGGAAGTTCAGTTCTTGGTCACGCGAGCGCATGTCTTTCAGCTTAGAGACTAGTTTGGTCAATCGTTGACGAGATTCTTCTAGCTGATCAACAACAACGGAAAGAAAATACACCGCCCAAGGGGTAATAAGCAGACCAAAGAAAACAGAACGAACAATATCAATATCGTCGACGTTCCCTTTCAAGGCGAGCGTAATACCAACTTGCACCACAACAGCCAGTGCCACCAGCGCTAAGGCCAGCAATATAGAGAAACGGACAATCCCCAGCTTAACCAATAGGTCAACATAGTACTGGGCGAGGTTTTTCATGGGCTTCATTCACTACTCCATGGAACAAGCTAGATATCGAGCCCTGACGGTTAGAGAAGTTAAAACAGTGAAGATATTTCGAGCTGTTTTAAGTTTGGCAATACACATTGGCGAACCAGCGAAGCTTCAGGGCTAGCAGACACCTCACACCATGTATGAGCAGTTTAACGTGTTTAATACGGTGATTAAAACCGCCTACTCTCAACTTAGAGCAAGCGGTCACAAAGCGTTAGCAAGAACTTGGATGAACACTGGTTCGATCACGACCATCGGCCTTCGCTTGGTAGAGTGCACTATCTGCCATCGCGACCCCCATTTCAGGTTCATCGCCGTGCTGAGGAATGTAAGAGACAAAGCCGATACTGACTGTCAATTGAGCAAAAGCTTCTGAACAGCAATGTTCGATGCCGAGGTCATGAATGCGTTCATGTATCCGCAGAGCGACTTTTTGAGCCCCTTCCGTCGTGGTATTTGGCAAGATGAAAGCGAACTCCTCACCACCATAACGAGCGACACAATCAGAAGAGCGACTGACCACCTGCTGGAATACCGATGCCACTTTAATTAGCGCCTCATCACCTTGTTGATGGCCGTAGCAGTCGTTATAGCGCTTAAAGAAGTCGATATCACATAGCATGATACACAGAGGTAGCTTCTCTCGAACATGATGGTACCAAAGCGTATCCAGCTGCTCGTCAAATCGGCGTCGGTTTGCGACTTGAGTTAGGCTGTCTAAGAAACTGAGTTTCTCCAACTCCAAGTTGGCTTCTTCCAGTTTCTGCTCCGCAAGATAACGTTCAGAAATATCGCGAGCCATGATCAGCACACCATTGGTACCAGAAGCTTTATCTTTAAAGGGTGACTTCACCACATCAAACCATGTGTAATAACCGTCGGTACTGGTCACTTTGTCGATATAACGCACGGGGTGAGTTTGCTGTAAAGCCTGAAGATCACTGGCTTCTAGGCGGATGTAAATATCTTCAGGGATCACATCTTGTAGACGCTTTCCAATTAGGTCTGAAACATCTGGAATCCCTAAAGCATTCACAAACGGCTTATTACACGCTTGATACACCATGTTTTCATTGAAGATACCGATCGAATCTGGACTGGCGTCCAAAATGGTCTGAAGAATGGTGTCACGTTGAGCCAGAGCCACTTCCGTATCTTTACGACGCTCCATTTCATCACGTAAGTTTTGCTGCATCTTATGCCATTCAGTTACATCATGGCTAATTGACAGCGTCCCTATCATTTCCCCAGTTTGAGACACTAGTGAATTCTGATTCACTTCTAGCAAACAACTGCGTCCTTGAGGATCCGTTGTCCAACGACGGTCACTTTTTCTAGCAGACATCGAACTGGATTTTGAAGTGCATGCTTCGTTTTCTCGACCTTGCCAAAATTGATCAAACGCGCGGTTAGTGGTCAGTACTTTGCCTTGTTGATCTTGCAAACAAATCAATTCAGACAACGAGTCCAAGGCAGAACGAGCAATGTTTAGTTGGGCCAGTTCTTGTTGCTGATCTTTCTGGGTCATTTGATGACTTTGAGCATACAGAATCCATACTCTTTGCCTACGCAGTAAGCTCTTTCGACCAGATAACTCAACTTTGATGCTTTCACCATCGGATAAACGCCAGTCAAAAATTTGCTGGCGAAATTGTCGGCTTGAAAAGCTATCAAGCAATACGACAAGTTCATCTAAATTAAATGAAGCCGGATAAAGGAAACCAGAACCTAAAGGACGAATACCCAATAGTTGCATCGCGGGATGGTTGGATAACAGAGGCTGCCCATGGTTAGCATCAACCACAAGCACAGGATAAGGAGAATCAGTAACAACGTACTTTAAAGCGGTTTGAAAACGTAAATAAATTAATGTAACGGCAACGGCAAACACGAAAAAGAGCAGGACTACAAATTCGTAGTTGCCCCACCCATCCCATAACCAATCGAGTAACTGATCCATTTTTCCGACCTTTAATGCAAATCGGGAAAAATATACCAGTTATTAATCGATCAATCTGCCTTTAATTCTGGCTTACTATAGATGAAAAGGTCACCATTCAAACTGCCCTGAGCCCCCTCGCGATCCAAAGCTCTTCCTATCTCTGTCATCGCAAGCCAACGGTTTTCACACCACAACGGGGAGAGCAATGTTGGGCGACGTGCAGCCGAAGAGACACGATGATAAATCACCTCTTTAGGGGTCATACGGATCATTTCACTGGCAATCGCTACATACTCTTCCAATTCTGGAGCTTCTAGTTTTCCAGCACGCCATGCCTTTGCCATCGTGCTACCATCAACAATATGCAAACCATGCAACTTGATGCCATCAGTGCCTACTTCAA
Organism: Vibrio sp. MMG023; assembly: GCF_021654215.1. NCBI lineage: Bacteria > Pseudomonadati > Pseudomonadota > Gammaproteobacteria > Vibrionales > Vibrionaceae > Vibrio > Vibrio sp. MMG023. Next base: position 81,658 of record NZ_JAKFZP010000006.1, read on the forward strand.
GGACTTTACGCAGTGTTTCAATGTTATCGCTGCGTGTTTCTTTTGGTAAGCCAACAATAAGATGAGTACATACTTTGATGCCTAGCGCACGAGCGCGCTTGGTGATATCAGCATAGCATTCAAAATCGTGACCTCGGTTGATTCGCTTAAGTGTGTCGTTTTTGGCAGTTTGAAGGCCCAATTCCAACCAGATCTCATAACCTTGATTGACATAATCCGACAACAGATCCAATACGGCATCAGGAACACAATCTGGACGAGTGCCTACACACAACCCCACGATGTCAGCGGCCTTGAGAGCTTCTTCATACATATTTTTCAATACCTGCACTTCCGCGTATGTGCTGGTATAGGCTTGGAAGTAAGCAAGGTACTTTTTCGCACGATGGATCTCTCCCGCACGATCTTTCAATTGATCATGAATGCTTTTGATCTGGACTTCTTCATCCGCAAAGGACGCGACATTACAAAACGTGCAACCACCTCGACCAATGGTGCCGTCGCGGTTTGGGCAGCTAAAGCCACCATGTAAAGTCAGCTTATGGACTTTTTCGCCGTAACGACGCTGAAGGTCTTGACCTAGTGTGTTGACCAACTCATGTAACTGCATAGATTCTCACCAATCGTAAACCGTAATAAATCTCACTACGATCTATGTAAATAAATTACATCCCTGCAAGAAAAAACAAATAATTCTAGTCAATTCAAACAAGAGCATAATGGTTTGAAATCAATAAAACTGCATAAAACCAACCTAAAAGCAGCTATGTTGCGCAATTGTTAAACAAAAAGTGCATATTTAAACGAAAAAATTGGGTCACAAAAGCGACTTTTCATTGCATTACGAAGTCACAAAATTGTAGGATACTTACACAACCCCGCTGTTTTTGTGACTTTTATTACAATGACAACTGCGGGAATTGTCGGCGATACCCCGCTCCCACCGATATAAATCACTAGATAGTGATAATAAATAAAGGGATATCACCAAGGATTGTTTTTCTCGCAAAATTTTTCCTGCGAGATACGGAAAGGAATCAAAACTGACCAACCTAGGTCGGTTTCGAATCATAAATATAAAGGACAAGACGCACAGAGCGTACCTAAGACAGCCAAGATCTGTCTGGGATTCTTGCGTCGACATTGAACTGGAAGGATGTATCTATGGTAGATAGAGAGCAAAATTCACAGGGTCTGTACACTCCGGAGCTGGAGCATGACGCTTGTGGTATCGGTTTTGTTGCTCACCTTAAAAACCGTAAATCTCATGAAGTAGTGACTCAAGCACTAGATATGCTGGCTCGCATGGAACACCGTGGTGGTCAAGGCTGTGACCCATGTAGCGGTGACGGTGCGGGTATCTTGCTACAGAAACCTCATGAATTCCTATTAGAAGAAGCCGTTAAGCTAGGCATTAAACTGCCTTCGTTTGAAAAGTATGGTGTTGGTGTCGTTCTTTTCCCGAAAGACGAATACAAACGCGAACAATGCCGTGACATTCTAGAACGTAACGCACAACGTCTAGATCTTGAAGTTATCGGCTACCGAGTACTGCCAACCGACAACTCAATGATCGGTGCAGACCCTCTAAGCACAGAGCCTCAGTTTGAGCATGTGTTTATCTCTGGCGGTCCTGGCATCACACCTGAAGAGCTAGAGCGCAAACTGTACGTACTTCGTAACTACACTGTACGTGTTTGCCTAGAAAGCGTTTCTAACATTGGTGACGACTTCTACATTAACTCAATGTCTTACAAGACATTGGTGTACAAAGGTCAATTAACGACCGAGCAAGTACCTCAGTACTTCCTTGATCTGCAAAACCCGACCATGGTGACCGCACTGGCACTGGTACACTCTCGTTTCTCTACCAATACCTTCCCGAAATGGCGTCTTGCACAGCCTTTCCGTTACATTGCCCACAACGGTGAAATCAATACAGTTCGCGGTAACTTGAACTGGATGAAAGCCCGTGAAGCAATCCTAGAATCAGACCTGTTTACTCAGGCTGAAATCGACATGCTTCTTCCAATCTGTCAGGAAGGCAGCTCGGATTCATCTAACTTTGACATGGCACTTGAGCTCCTAGTTCTTTCTGGTCGCAGCCTGCCACACGCATTGATGATGATGATCCCGGAAGCATGGCAAGAAAACAAAAACATGGATCCTAAACGTCGCGCGTTCTATCAGTACCACGCGAACATCATGGAACCATGGGATGGTCCTGCTTCAGTATGTTTTACTGATGGTGTTCAAGTTGGTGCGACACTAGACCGTAACGGTTTGCGCCCTTCTCGCTACACAGTGACCAAAGATAACTTCCTAGTGATGGCATCTGAATCTGGTGTTGTGGATATTGAACCAGAGAACGTAGAGTTCCGCGGTCGTCTACAACCAGGTCGTATCTTCGTTGCAGATCTAGAGCAAGGTCGCATCATCTCTGATGAAGAAGTGAAAGACACCATCGCAACGGCACAGCCTTACGAGAAGTGGGTAGAAGAAAACCTGCTGAGCTTGAAGAAGCTGCCAGATGCGAGCAACCAGTTCAGCCAACCTTCTCCAGAGCGTTTGTTGCATCGTCAGCAAGCTTTCGGTGTGAGCACTGAAGAAGTGAACGAAATCATCGTTCCAATGGCGAATGACGCGAAAGAGCCACTGTCAGCAATGGGTGCCGACTGGCCTCTTGCGGTTCTATCTCATCAGTCTCAGCACCTTTCAAACTACTTCAAACAGCTGTTTGCACAGGTAACTAACCCACCGATCGATCCGATCCGTGAGCGTATGGTTATGTCGCTGAACACTTACTTGGGTAAAGACCAAAACCTTCTGACTGAAACACCACTTCACTGTCAGAAAGTAGAATTAGAATCACCTGTTCTGGCGAACTCAGAGCTTGAAAAACTGCGTGCGATCGATAACGAGCACCTACAAGCGAAGACGCTGGATATCGTGTTCCAAGCCAATGAAGATCAAGGCAAGCTTGAGCGAGCACTAAAACGTATCTGCCAATACGCAGAAGACGCAGTTATCGATGGTTACTCAATCATCCTACTAACTGACCGTGCAGTGAACTCAAACCACGCGGCGATCCCAGCAATGCTGGCGGTTGGTGCAGTACACCACCATTTGATCCGTAAAGGTCTGCGTGCGAAGTGTGACATCGTGGTTGAAACCGGTGACGCACGTGAAACGCACCACTTTGCAACGCTACTTGGTTACGGTGCGAATGCAGTTAACCCATACCTAGTGATTGAAACCATCATTGAGCTTCAACGTACTAAGAAGTTGGATCCAGAAGCGAACCCTCGCGATCTGTTCAACAACTACCGTAAAGCGATCAATGGCGGTCTTCTGAAGATCTTCTCGAAGATGGGTATCTCTACGCTACAGTCATACCACGGCGCGCAAATCTTCGAAGCCTTGGGCATCCACAAATCAGTGGTCGACAAATACTTCACAGGTACAGTTTCTCGTATCCAAGGTCTAACCCTTGATGATATCGCCAAAGAAGTGCTGATCCGTCATCGCATCGGTTACCCACAACGCGAAATTCCAATTCAAATGCTGGATGTTGGTGGTGTTTACCAATGGAAACAGCGTGGTGAGAAGCACCTATTCAACCCAGAAACCATTTCTCTACTGCAAGAGTCTACACGCAACAAGAACTACGATCAGTTCAAGCAGTACGCGACAGCAGTAGATAAACAAGGTGACAACGCGGTAACTCTGCGTAGCCAGCTAGAATTCATTAAGAATCCAGCCGGTTCTATCTCTATCGACGAAGTCGAGCCAATTGAAAGCATCGTGAAACGCTTCGCGACGGGTGCTATGTCATTCGGTTCTATTTCTTACGAAGCACACTCCACACTGGCTGTTGCGATGAACCGTCTTGGCGCGAAATCGAACTCTGGTGAAGGTGGTGAAGACCCAATGCGTTTCGAGCGTAAAGAAAACGGCGATTGGGAACGCTCTGCAATCAAGCAGGTGGCTTCTGGTCGTTTCGGCGTAACCTCTTACTACCTAACTAACGCTGAAGAGCTGCAAATCAAAATGGCTCAAGGTGCGAAACCAGGTGAAGGTGGTCAGCTACCAGGCGATAAAGTAGACGACTGGATCGGTGCAACACGTCACTCGACTCCAGGCGTTGGCCTTATCTCGCCACCACCACACCACGATATCTACTCAATCGAAGATTTGGCTCAGCTGATCTACGACTTGAAGAACGCGAACCGTGCGGGCCGTGTAAACGTGAAGCTGGTATCAGAAGCAGGTGTAGGTACGATCGCTTCTGGTGTAGCAAAAGCGAAAGCGGACGTTGTACTAATCGCAGGTTTCGACGGCGGTACTGGTGCCTCACCAATGTCTTCAATCCGTCATACCGGTCTTCCTTGGGAACTTGGTTTGGCAGAAACGCACCAAACGCTACTGAAGAACGGCCTACGTAACCGTATCGTGGTTCAAGCAGATGGTCAGATGAAGACACCTCGTGACCTTGCAGTGGCAACACTACTTGGTGCAGAAGAATGGGGCGTGGCAACCGCAGCCTTGGTGGTTGAAGGTTGTATCATGATGCGTAAGTGTCATAAGAATACCTGTCCTGTTGGTATCGCGACTCAAAACAAGACACTTCGCGAGCGCTTTGATGGTCGCGTTGAAGACGTCGTAACCTTCTTCCAATACATGGCACAAGGTCTGCGTGAAATCATGGCTGAACTTGGCTTCCGCACTATCGATGAGATGGTCGGTCAAGGTCAGAAGCTGAAGATTCGCCAAGACGTTTCTCACTGGAAATACAAGAACCTAGATCTGTCTCCTGTTCTCCACGTTGAGCAACCACGCGAAGCTGATGGTGTATTCAACCAAGCTCAGCAGAACCACAACCTAGAAGAAGTACTAGACCGCAAGCTAATTCAAGCAGCGATTCCTGCACTCGAGAAAGGCGAAGCGGTGAATGCCGAGTTCCCTATCGTTAACACGGACCGTTCTGCAGGTACCATGCTGTCGAACGAAATCTCGAAAGTGTACAAAGATGCGGGTCTACCTCAACCAATGAACGTGAAGTTCAAAGGTTCTGCAGGTCAGTCATTCGGTGCATTCCTCGCTAAGGGCGTGAAGTTCGAAGTGGAAGGCGACGCGAACGACTACTGGGGTAAAGGCTTATCTGGCGGTACGTTAGTACTTTACCCAGACGCGAAATCAAGCATTGTCGCAGAAGACAACATCGTAGTTGGTAACGTGTGTTTCTACGGTGCAACTTCGGGTGAGTCTTTCATCCGCGGTATGGCTGGTGAACGTTTCGGTGTTCGTAACTCAGGTGCGAAAGTCGTAGTAGAAGGCGTCGGTGACCACGGTTGTGAGTACATGACTGGCGGTGAAGCCATCATCCTCGGCTCAACAGGTCGTAACTTTGCCGCAGGTATGAGTGGTGGCGTAGCTTATGTGTGGGATAAATCAGGCGACTTTGAGTCAAAACTGAACCCAGAACTCGTAGACCTAGATCCAATCGAGCAAGAAGACAGAGATCTATTACTCGACATGCTAACTAAGCATGTTCAATTCACAGGAAGTGAAGTCGCTCAGTCTTTCCTAGACAACTTTGAAGCAAGCCTAGCCTCTATGGTTAAGGTAATGCCGCGTGACTACAAAGCGGTTCTTCAAAAGCGTAAAGCTGAAGCACAGTCTCAAGGAAACGAAACTCAAGTGGAGGCCGTATAATGGGTAAGCCTACTGGATTTTTAGAGCATGGTCGTGAACTACCACAAAAGATCGATCCAGCTGAACGTATCAAGAACAACAAAGAGTTCGTTCTGAACGAGGAGTTTGGTGACAAGATCAATACTCAAGCTTCTCGTTGTATGGACTGTGGTGTGCCGTTTTGTCATAACGGCTGCCCTATCGGTAACATCATTCCAGAGTTTAACGATGCGGTTTATCGTGATAGCTGGGAAGAAGCATGGAACATTCTAAGCTCAACCAATAACTTCCCAGAATTTACTGGTCGTGTTTGTCCTGCTCCATGTGAAAGTGCTTGTGTTCTTGGCATCAACCAAGACCCAATTACTATCTGTAACATCGAGAAAACCATCGTAGAAACGGCGTATCGTGAAGGTTACGCCAAACCAAAAACACCACGTTCTCGCACAGGCAAAACCGTTGCGATCATCGGTTCGGGTCCTGCTGGCCTTGCGGCTGCTGAGCAGCTAAACAGCGCTGGTCATACGGTGAAGGTATTCGAACGAGACGAGAAAGTGGGTGGCCTACTACGTTTTGGTATCCCTGATTTCAAGCTGGGCATGGATGTCATTGATCGCAAGATCAACCTGATGGCAGAAGCTGGCATTGAATTCAAAGTAAACCAACATATCGGTGTCGACGTAAACGCTCAACAACTTCGTCAAGAATACGATGTTGTGCTTCTTACTGGTGGCTCAACCGTTCCACGTGATCTTCCAGTTCCTGGGCGCGAGCTAAATGGTGTTTACTTTGCCATGCAGTTCCTTGGTCAAAACAACCGTCGTGCAAATAACATGGACCTAAAAACGGAAGAAATTCACGCAAAAGGTAAACATGTGGTTGTCATCGGTGGCGGTGATACTGGCTCTGACTGTGTAGGTACATCAAACCGTCACGGTGCAGCAAGCATTACTCAGGTTGAGATCATGCCGATTCCGCCAGAAAAACGCCCAGCAAACATGCCGTGGCCACAGTATCCAATGATCATGCGTACATCGACTTCCCATGAAGAAGGCGTTGATCGTCACTGGAATATCCTAACCAAAGAGTTCATCGGCAATGAGCAAGGTGAAGTGACTGGTCTGCGTATTGCCGATATTGTTTGGGAAGAAGCGAAGCCAGGCGAGCGTCCAAACTTTAAAGAGGCCGAAGGCAGTGAGCGTGTGATCCCATGTGATATGGCATTCCTTGCTATGGGCTTCCTGCATCCGGAACCAACTGGTGTTCTTGCTCAACTGGACATCGCACTAGATGATCGCGGTAACGTAGCAACCCAAGGTTTTGCTACTAACCAAGAAGGCGTATTTGCTGCTGGTGATATGCGTACAGGCCAATCTCTGGTTGTTCGTTGTATCAATGAAGGCCGTGAATCAGCTCGTGCCATCGATGATTATTTGATGGGTGGCACAAACCTAGAAGCGAAAGCAGATTCATTAATGCTTTCAGCTTAAAGGGAGTGCTCTCGCTTCCTCTTTTTAAGTCATAAATCCAGCCATCAGTAGTATCGATGGCTGGTGATAAGAAAAGAAAACAGTTCCTTCCAATCTTTTTATTTTGACCAGCATTTTGTGCTGGTCTTTTTTATGCCTCACAGAATCAAATGTTACTTTTTTGTAACAATTAAATTCCTATCTAGCTGAATTTATTGAAATATTTTAGCCAATTAAATGGTAAATCGCATATTCACGTGATGATTCACTAATAACTTGACCTTTTTTACAATAAGCTATAGGTTGTGAAGTCGATGAAAATAAAACAACCATTTTTTGTTAAGATAATTGACGATTTTTATTGAATAAATATACGTAAAACCATAAAAGTGACGCATAGTTAGTCATCATTATCAACTTGAGCAGTGTTGATATATCTGTCGGACGACAGATAAGCAAAGGGAGAATTGCAATGGCTCTTTATGATCCAAGTCTTGAGAAAGACAACTGTGGATTTGGCTTAATCGCTCACATGGAAGGGGAGCAAAGTCACAAGCTGGTTCGAACAGCAATTTCTGCACTTGACCGCATGACCCACCGTGGTGGTATCGCCGCTGACGGCAAAACTGGTGATGGTTGTGGTCTTCTACTACAAAAACCCGATTCCTACTTACGCCTGATCGCTGAAGAAAATGGCTTTAATCTAGGCAAACAATATGCCGTGGGCATGATTTTTTTCAATCAAGACCCTGTTAAAGCTCAACAAGCAAAAGACATCGTAAACAAAGAACTCGCCCAAGAAACTTTAACGATTGCAGGTTGGCGCGACGTCCCAACCAATTCAGAGGTTCTCGGCCCAATTGCTGCCGACTCACTTCCGAATATTCAGCAAGTCTTTATTTCTGCACCGGCAGGCTGGCGCGAGCGTGATATTGAACGCCGCCTTTACATTGCACGCCGTCGTATCGAGAAACGAATCACTGAAGATCCAGATTTCTACATCTGTAGCTTGTCGACACAAGTTCTGGTGTACAAAGGCTTGTGCATGCCTGCGGACTTACCGCGCTTCTATCTTGATCTTGCTGATCTACGCATGGAATCCGCTATCTGCCTGTTCCACCAGCGTTTTTCTACCAACACTCAACCGCGTTGGCCACTGGCTCAGCCATTCCGCTATCTTGCACATAACGGTGAGATCAACACCATCGAAGGGAATCGCCAATGGGCTAGAGCACGAGCTTATAAGTTCTCTTCCCCACTGCTGCCCGATTTACAAACGGCCGCACCTTTTGTCAACGAGACAGGCTCAGACTCTTCCAGCCTAGATAATATGTTGGATCTGTTCCTTTCTGGCGGGATGGATATCTTCCGTGCAATGCGCATGCTTGTGCCACCAGCATGGCAAAACCACCCAGACATGGACCCAGACCTGCGTGCTTTTTATGATTTCAACTCAAAGCATATGGAACCATGGGATGGCCCAGCAGGGATCGTACTATCAGATGGTCGTTACGCAGCATGTAACCTAGACCGCAACGGTCTACGTCCTGCGCGCTACGTGATTACTAAAGACAAATTCATTACCTTGGCTTCTGAAGTGGGGATTTGGAATTACGCACCAGATGAAGTCGCCGAAAAAGGCCGAGTTGGTCCGGGTGAGCTATTAGTTGTCGACACACGCAAAGGCAAGTTGTGGCAATCAAGTGAAATCGATAATGACCTGAAATCTCGCCATCCTTATCGTGAATGGATGGAAAATAACGTTCGCAAACTGACGCCATTTTCTCAGCTACCTGAAGATCAAGTCGGTGAACGCAGCTTTGATGAAGACGTACTTAGGACTTATCAAAAGCAATTCGCCATGAGCAATGAAGAAGTCGATCAAGTACTTCGAGTGCTCGGCGATGTGGGCCAAGAAGCGGTTGGCTCTATGGGTGATGACACCCCGATGGCCGTCCTTTCTTCCAAAGAGCGTTTGGTAACGGATTATTTCCGTCAGAAGTTTGCTCAGGTAACTAACCCGCCAATCGATCCACTGCGTGAAAAGCACGTGATGTCACTGGCAACCAGTATTGGTCAGGAGATGAACGTCTTCTGTGAAACCGATGGCCACGCGTACCGAGTCACCTTCGATTCTCCAGTATTACTTTACTCAGACATGCAACAATTACTCGAGCTTGGTGACGATCATTACCGTAATACCATTCTCGATATCAACTACGATCCACAGCAGAAAGATCTAAAGCAAGCCATCAATGAATTGTGTGATCAAGCCGAACACGTTGTCCGTGAAGGCACCGTTTTGGTTGTGCTTTCCGATCGAGCTTTAGTCAAAGGCAAACTGCCTATCCCTGCGGCTATGGCCGTCGGTGCGATACAAACTCGCTTGATTGATGCAAATTTGCGTTGTGACGCCAATATTGTGGTTGAAACTGCCACAGCGCGCGACCCGCATCAATTTGCTGTCTTGCTTGGCTTTGGTGCAACGGCCGTTTATCCATATCTAGCCTATGAGGCGTTGGGTAAACTGATTGACGATGGTGCGCTTGATAAAGACTATCGCGATGTGATGCAAAACTACCAATACGGCATCAATAAAGGTCTGTACAAGATCATGTCGAAGATGGGGATTTCCACCATTGCATCGTACCGTTGTTCACAACTATTTGAAGCGGTTGGTTTAAGCCAAGAATTAGTCGATTTATGTTTTAAAGGCGTGACGACTCGTATTGAAGGGGCAAGCTTCGAAGACTTCCAACAAGACTTGTATAACCTGTCTCGCAAAGCATGGGCGAAGCGCAAAGCCATCGACCATGGTGGACTATTAAAATATGTCCATGATGGTGAATATCATGCCTACAACCCTGACGTAGTAAGCACACTGCAAACCGCTGTGAAATCGGGAGAAAGCAACGATTACCAGAGCTTTGCTAAGCAGGTGAACCAACGCCCTGTTGCTATGCTTCGTGACCTTATGTCACTGAAGAAATCAGATTCACCGCTACCTTTAGAGCAAATTGAGCCTAATACAGAACTCTTCAAACGCTTTGATTCTGCAGCGATGTCCATTGGCGCACTCAGCCCCGAAGCACACGAAGCACTAGCGATGGCGATGAACCGTCTCGGCGGCCACTCAAACTCGGGTGAAGGTGGTGAAGATCCACGCCGCTTCGGCACAGAGCGTAACTCGCGCATCAAGCAAATCGCATCGGGACGATTTGGTGTCACGCCTCACTACCTCACCAATGCAGACGTACTGCAAATCAAGGTGGCACAAGGTGCGAAGCCGGGTGAAGGTGGCCAGTTACCGGGACACAAAGTCACCGCAGAAATCGCAAAACTGCGTTATTCGGTACAAGGGGTGACTCTGATCTCCCCTCCTCCGCACCACGATATTTATTCGATTGAAGATTTGGCCCAGCTGATCTTCGACCTAAAGCAGGTCAATCCAAATGCGCTAGTTTCAGTGAAATTAGTATCTGAACCAGGCGTCGGCACCATCGCAACAGGTGTAGCGAAAGCTTACGCAGATCTCATTACCATTTCGGGTTACGACGGCGGTACCGCAGCAAGCCCTTTAACTTCAGTGAAATACGCAGGTAGCCCTTGGGAGTTAGGATTAGCAGAGACACAACAAGCACTGGTTGCTAATGGTCTGCGCCACAAGATCCGACTACAAGTAGATGGTGGTCTAAAAACTGGTCTAGACGTGGTGAAAGCGGCGATTCTCGGTGCAGAAAGCTTCGGTTTTGGTACTGCGCCAATGGTGGCAATGGGTTGTAAGTTCCTACGTATTTGTCACCTCAACAACTGTGCTACTGGAGTCGCGACTCAAGACGAAACGCTGCGTAAAGAGTACTTCAAAGGTCTACCGGAAATGGTGATGAACTACTTCATCGGTCTGGCGGACGAAGTGCGCGGATTGCTCGCTGAACTTGGTGTTGAAAAACTGACTGACTTGATTGGTCGCACGGATTTGTTGGAAACCGTTGAAGGTCTGACAGCGAAACAAACCAAGCTAGATCTGTCGAATATCCTTGAGGCGCCAGTCTCTCCAGAAGGACACCCTCTTTACTGGACACAGCCAAATACACCATTTGATAAAGCAGAGCTAAACAACAAGATCATTGAAGACGCACTACAAGCGGTTGAGAAACGTCAATCTGCTAGCTTCTTCTACAACGTGATCAACACCGACCGCTCTGTTGGTGCTCGCCTATCCGGTGAAATCGCTCAACGTTACGGCAACCAAGGCATGGCGGCGACGCCAATCAAACTGCATTTGAATGGCACTGCAGGCCAGTCATTTGGCGTTTGGAACGCGGGTGGCGTAGAGCTTTACCTCACTGGCGATGCAAACGACTACGTAGGTAAAGGCATGGCTGGCGGTAAGGTGGTTATCAAACCTCACCTTGGCACTGCATTTAAGTGTAATGAGGCGACCATCATTGGTAACACCTGTCTGTACGGCGCAACCGGCGGTAAACTGTTTGCGGCAGGTAAAGCAGGTGAGCGTTTCGGCGTACGTAACTCAGGTACGATTGCCGTCATTGAAGGTGCTGGCGACAACGCTTGTGAGTACATGACCGGCGGTATTGTTGCCATTCTTGGCGCGACAGGCGTGAACTTTGGCGCAGGCATGACTGGCGGTTTTGCTTACGTATTAGATGAGAACCAAGACTTCCAAGGTCGCGTGAACAACGAATCGGTTGAAGCGATTTCTCTGTCGGATCTCTACATCCATCAAGAGCACTTACGTGGTCTGATTGCCGAACATCTTGAAGAAACCGGCTCTAGCCACGCAGAAGATATCTTGGCGAACTTTGATGAATGGATTCCAAAGTTCTACTTGGTGAAACCACAAGCGGCGGACTTACGCACGCTACTTGGTCACCAGAGTCGCAGTGCCGCAGAACTGCGCGTTCAAGCCCAGTAATCATGGAGGATGTTTGAATCATGAGTCAGAACGTTTATCAATTTATCGATGTTCAACGCGTAGATCCTGCGAAGAAGCCTATCAAAGTTCGTAAGATCGAGTTCGTTGAAATCTATGAACCATTTACCAAACAACAAGCGACTGCACAGGCGGATCGCTGCTTGGATTGTGGTAACCCATATTGTGAATGGAAGTGCCCTGTCCACAACTACATCCCGCAATGGCTAAAGTTAGCCAATGAAGGCCGTATCCTTGAAGCCGTTGAACTGTCGCACCAAACCAACAGCCTACCTGAAGTTTGTGGTCGAGTGTGTCCGCAAGATCGTCTGTGTGAGGGCTCTTGTACTCTCAATGAGGACTTTGGTGCTGTCACCATAGGTAACGTTGAAAAATACATTACCGACAAAGCCTTCGAAATGGGCTGGAAGCCTGATATGTCCAAGGTGGAATGGACCGATAAAAGGGTTGCCATCATTGGTGCAGGACCAGCAGGCTTGGCTGCCGCTGATATCCTAGTCCGCAATGGCGTGAAACCTGTCGTATTTGACCGCTATCCTGAAATTGGAGGTCTACTGACCTTCGGTATCCCTTCATTCAAGCTTGAAAAAGGCGTGATGGAAAATCGTCGTCGCGTCTTCACCGAGATGGGCGTTGAGTTCCAGATGAATGTGGAAGTAGGCAAAGATGTACAAATGCAAGAGCTGCTTAATGAGTACGATGCTGTCTTTTTGGGTGTTGGTACTTACAAGTACATGCGAGCAGGACTAGAAAATGAGGGTGCGCCGGGCGTTTACGATGCTCTGCCATTCTTGATTTCAAATACGTACAAGGTCATGGGCTTGGAGCACGACAAACCATTTATCGACATGGCAAAGCAACGCGTAGTGGTACTCGGTGGTGGTGATACCGCGATGGACTGTGTTCGTACCTCTATCCGCCAAGGCGCATCAAACGTTGTATGTGCTTACCGTCGTGATGAAGCCAATATGCCTGGTTCTCGCCGCGAGGTGAAAAACGCCAAGGAAGAAGGCGTGAAGTTCATGTTCAACCTTCAGCCTTTAGGAATTGAAGTCGATGCGGCAGGTAAGGTCTCAGGGGTCAAAGTGGTGAAAACTGCCCTTGGTGAGCCTGATGAAGCAGGCCGCCGACGCCCAGAACCAGTAGAAGGCAGCGAGCACGTTCTACCAGCAGACGTCGTTATCATGGCGTTTGGTTTCCAGCCACACAAAATGGACTGGCTAGCTCCGTTTGATGTCGAGTTGGACCAATGGGGCCGTATCAAAGCTCCTGCGAAACAAGAGTTCCAATTCCAGACCAGCAACAAAAAGATCTTCGCTGGTGGCGATGCGGTACGAGGCTCAGATCTGGTAGTAACCGCGATTGATGAAGGTCGAAAAGCCGCAGAAGGTATTCTCGATTACCTTGAAGTTTAATTACTGTTAACGTCTCAAAAAGGATCCTACTATTGGATCCTTTTTTCTTTTATTACATATAATTAAATTCCTAAGATAAGGGATAGAACCAATGAAAAAAGCCGCTCTCCTTTCCATTACTTTGCTCGGCTTAACCGCTTGTAGCCAAGGAGTTACAACCATGACGGATCGTTCTCAATCACCTTGTGGTGACAAACCCAACTGCGTCTCCACCCAAGACACGCGTGAAGAATACAACCTAACACCATTCACCCTAACCGAATCCACGAACATCGATGCAATTGAGCAAGTGGCGCTTGAACTGCCAGGTGCGAAAACAGCGGTGAAAGAAGGCAACTACATACGCGTAGAGTGCACATCTAAAATCATGCGCTTTGTGGACGATTTAGAGCTTAAGGTAGAAGGCGATCAGCTAATTGTTCGCTCAGAATCTCGTGTTGGCTATTCAGACTTTGGCGTGAACCGTAAGCGTGCCGAACAATTACGTTCACTGTTGGCGAATGCTGAGTTAATCAAATAACGACCACATATTGGTGCAGAGTGATATACTCTCGCCAACTTAAATTTTTATCGAAAGAGAGTGTTATGAAAGTTGGTATCATCGGTGCGATGGAACAAGAAGTCACCATCCTGAAAGAAGCAATGACAAACTGCCAAACAGTGAGCAAAGCAGGTTGTACGTTTTTCTCTGGTCAGATTAACAACGTTGATGTGGTACTGCTTCAATCTGGCATCGGTAAAGTAGCGGCAGCAGTAGGTACAACTATTCTGCTAGACGAGTACCAACCAGATGTGGTTATCAACACTGGCTCTGCAGGTGGCTTCGATTCAAGCCTAAACCTAGGCGACGTTGTTATCTCAACAGAAGTTCGTCACCACGATGCAGACGTAACCGCGTTTGGCTACGAAATGGGTCAAATGGCAGGCCAACCAGCAGCATTCAAAGCGGATGAGAAGCTAATGGACCTTGCTGAAAAAGCACTGGCTCAGATGGAAAACACTCACGCAGTTCGCGGCCTGATCTGTACTGGTGATGCGTTTGTTTGCACGGCAGCACGCCAAGAGTTTATCCGTAAACACTTCCCTTCAGTTATAGCTGTAGAAATGGAAGCATCTGCTATCGCTCAAACTTGCCATCAGTTCAACACACCGTTTGTTGTTGTTCGTGCTATCTCTGACGTAGCAGACAAAGAATCACCAATGAGCTTCGAAGAGTTCCTACCGCTAGCAGCGAAAAGCTCTTCAGAAATGGTATGCAAAATGTTGGAACTGACTAAGTAAGTCCCCAGAATTTCATGGAAGAAATATTTCAACAGCTCTATGCCAATGGTGCGCTCCTCGTCATGTGGGGCGCATTACTATTTCATTTATTAATCCCCATTCCTCACGCTGCTCATCCTGTGACTTTGTGGCATAAATTCGCAGAACAACTGGCGAACAAAGTTAATAACAACCACAACTACTCACAAAGCATTATCTCTGGCGGGCTCGCACTGCTTCTTATGCTCGTACCCTGCTTGATATTACTGCTCGCGATGAAGCCCTTAGTTTGGCAAGCGCCCTTATTTGAGCTGGCATTACTGCTTATTGCTCTCGACTGGCGAAACAACGAGTCACTTGCTAAACAACTTGTCACCGCAATGTCGAATGAGAACAAAGTGCAGTGCCGAGCGTTACTCAAGCCTTACCTTAATCGAGATACCGAGAGCTTATCACTGCTTGGTATTGGTAAAGCAGGTGCAGAGACCATTATCATGGGTTACGGACGTAACGTTGTGTGTGTGTTGTTTTGGTATGGATTGACTGGTGGAATTGGCGCGTTAATGTATCGCCTAACGGCAGAGCTCGCTCGTGCTTGGTCCCCAAGTCGCCGTCAGTATTCACCTTTTGGTAAGCCTGCTATTCAGCTAACGGCTGCATTAGAGATTATTCCTTTACGCTTGTTTGCCGTGTTCATTAGCATGGGTAAAAACCTATCAAGTGTTTCGACTGCCATGCTTCAACAAGCGAAGTCTTGGCCACTTCCGGGGCCAGCTTGGTTGTTGTGCTCAATTGGTAACAAACTTCAATTGTCACTTGGCGGCCCAGCGCTGTACCAAGGTCAACGAGCTGAACGAGCGAAAATTGGTGGTCGTATAGCACCATCTGCTATTCATTTAGCACAAATCCAAACCCTCATTGTATGGCGTATTTTTGCTTGGATCGTTATCCAAAGCCTGATTCTCGGACTTATTTATCAAGGACTATGATGAACAAACTTTGCTTTGCTCTTCCTCTTATCTTCTCTGCCGCTTCTTTTGCCAATGAACCAGTTCAAAGCGTCATCAGCCTGGCACCACACTCAACAGAAATCGCCTATGCTGCAGGTCTTGGTGACAAGCTGATTGCCGTCAGCGAGATGAGTGACTACCCAGAGCAAGCTAAAGATTTAGAGAAAGTATCAAACTATCAAGGCATCAAGTTAGAGCGCATCATTGCCCTTCAACCCGACTTAGTTATCGCTTGGCCAGCAGGTAATCCAGCTAAAGAACTTGAAAAGCTCAAGCAGTTTGACATCCCTATCTACTACTCAACTACTGGAACGTTAGAAGACATCGCTACGAACATTGAGCAACTTAGCCAGTACAGCGAGAAGACGGAAGTTGGGCAAAAATCCGCTGCAGAATTTCGCGCGCAGTTAGAAGCATTAAAAGAAAAATACAATACCGAGGATAAAGTCAGTTACTTCTATCAATTGAGTGAGAAGCCAATCATCACCGTTGCGGGTAAGAACTGGCCAAGTGAAGTCTTCACCTTCTGTGGTGGCGAGAATATCTTTGCTAAAGGCAGTGCCCCTTACCCACAAGTCAGCATAGAGCAAGTGATTACTCGCCAACCCGAAGTCCTGTTTACCTCTCGCCATGCCATGAGTAATGATGGCATGTGGGCTGAATGGAAAAACGACATCCCAGCATTAAAGAACAACCATGTTTGGTCACTCAATTCCGACTGGATCAACCGCCCAACCCCAAGAACCTTAAACGCGATCACAGAGGTGTGTGAACGCTTTGAAACCGTTCGGCAAAAACGCTAACGTTTTCGTTGGAAATCCCGTACAATTTCCGTCCCATTTCTGTTCCCCCACAATTTGTTTAAAAGGTACCAAGTAACATGGACTCCATGCTGCTTTATATGATCGATTTATTCGGTACTGCTGTCTTTGCGGTTTCTGGCGTTTTACTCGCAGGCCGATTAAAGATGGATCCTTTCGGTGTGATCGTACTCGGTAGTGTGACAGCTATTGGCGGCGGCACTATTCGTGATATGGCGCTTGGCGCAACCCCGGTCTTCTGGATCACTGACACCACTTATCTTTGGGTAATTTTCATCACTTGTTTGCTCACGATGATTCTCATTCGTCGCCCTAAGCGCTTGCCTTGGTGGGTCTTACCTGTCTGTGACGCAATTGGTTTGGCGGTATTCGTCGGCATCGGTGTCGAAAAAGCGCTAGCCTACAATGCATCTGGTATGGTGGCGGTGATCATGGGTGTCATCACTGGCTGCGGCGGCGGTATTATCCGTGATGTGCTTGCACGAGAAGTACCCATGGTATTACGAAGTGAAGTCTACGCGACGGCCTGTATTATTGGCGGCATCTTCCACACCATGGCTCTAAGCATGGGGTATGATCACTCTGTCGCTTTACTCGCAGGTGTCATCTCAACGTTGATTATTCGCCTTGGTGCGATTCGCTGGCACTTGTCACTGCCAACCTTTGCTATCAATCGTTGATCGATACGAATGAATTTACGCAAAAGAGCCGACTGATACGTCGGCTCTTTTTGTTTGTAAAATCACCTGTCGCTTCTCATCTCAAGCTTGGCTATATTAGGCCTATTATTCCCAACATTCATGGATAGACATGTTACTGGAAGGTATCGAAACACTATTAGTTTTAAGCAAAGCGAAAACGATGAGTCGCACTGGGAGTTTGTTGTATATCAGCCAATCTGCGGTGAGTAAACGTATCGCAAACCTAGAGAAGAAACTGGGAAAGAAGCTAGTAGAACCCTCGGGGAGAACCATTAAACTCACACCTGATGGCATGGCTTTGATCGAGAATATTGGGCCATCTTTTAACGAGTTACGTGGCCTTATCTATGAACAACAAGAGCTAGAGGACACATCATTAATCACCCTCGATAGCTCAAAGTCACTTATTGCGGGTTATCTTGGAAAAACCATTGGTGATTACCTCAAGCAAGATCAGTACTTAACCATAACCACCAACCACAGCCCTAGAATCGTTGAGCGAGTTCAATCCGGTAAAGCAACCATTGGACTTTGCGCTGGTTTGCTTCCACCACATCACGGCTTGATGGCTTTCCACTTATGTGATGAACCTTTTTTCCTCGTTAGTGATCAACAACTGAATGAACTTCCGAAAAAAGTCATCACAAATGATTTAACTAATCCGTCCAATAGCTACCAACTGCCAGCATTAGAGAAAATCGGTATCAAACCATTGATGGAAATGGATGCCTACACTGCAGCTGCACAACTTGCACTTGGAGGGGCAGCGCCAGCATTAATACCGTTATCGATCGTTAGGGCGTTAAAGATTCCTGACCATAACTGCTTTATGTTCGAACAACTGACATCTTTAATTCGACCGATTCATATCTGCGTTAGACAAAACGTGTACCAGTCACCAAGAGTTAAAACAGTGATAGGAACCATTGGTGATGTTGTTGCCAAAGAAGTTTTGTCGCCATCAACATAGACATGGTAATGACTAAAGGTCGAATCCATTTTTGACCTTTGGTGACGACAACTTTGGCACCAAGTTGAGCACCAATAAAGCCACCTACCGCCATGGTCAGACCGATTTCCCACACAGGCAAACCAGCAAGAATAAAGAACAGCAGAGCCGCGATATTTGAGGTGAAGTTGAGAATCTTAGTACGAGCGGTCGCATCAACCAAAGAGAAGTGACCAAGTGCGACAAAGCAAAGCGCAAAGATAGAGCCAGTACCTGGACCAAAAAAACCATCGTAAAAGCCCACGCCGCCACCAACGCACAAAGCGAACATCGCTTCAGAAAGCTTCGGCTCCCCTTCCGCTATTTTAGAGGTAGAGGAGAGCAAAAAGTAGAGAGAAATCGCAATCAGCAATACAGGGATAAGGCTAGTGAGTATACCTGCATCGATAAACTGCACAGCCTCTGCCCCAATAGCAGAGCCAATAAAGGTACATAGAATCGCTAGGCGCATCTCTTTAAGGCTAACAATACCATTACGCACAAAGTACCAACTAGCAGAGAAGCTTCCGAATGAGCTTTGGAGTTTGTTCGTCGCCAATGCCTGAGTTGGGCTAAGCCCCGCTGCTAGTAGAGCTGGCAATGTTAATAGACCACCACCACCAGCCATGGCATCAATAAATCCTGCTGCTGATGCGACAAAAAACAATGCAATTAACATCTCGAAAGTGATTTCCACTCGTGCGTCCTTGTAAATATTTGTAACCAGATGAGGCAACGATAGCATTGCCTTACAAACGCACAAAAGGAAACTCAAGACACCAACCTATTCCAGATTTTCATCAATAAGAGCACAGTTAGCAAAAGCAACTCAAAAACACGAATGAAAAAATGAAGTTTAGAGTACCGTCGCAAAAACAATCCCAAACTTGAGAAGACGAACCGAAGCAAAGGTATAAAACTAGATGCTTAACATTGTTCTATATCATCATTCTTTAGAAACAACGAATGCAGGATGCAAACCAACTAATGAGTAGTTACCCACTAAAACACAGTAACAGTCGAAGTACAGATTTATTCAGTAGCGCTTATCCTCTAAGTGAGAGAAAAAGAAGTGACAAAGAAGTCGTTATTTTTTCTTTAGATAGTTTCGATGTCATAGTTAAACATTACATCAAAGACAAAATAAGGCTAACTCGTTGGGAAAACATTAAATCAACGTTTGAAAACTCAGCTGGATATTTTGCTACAGGACAAGACCTAGTATTCATATCTACCCTAGCAAATTACTTGTACGGGAATAATAGTACGATAGTTGTCAAGAACTACTCTGGAGCACCGCATATTATAGTTACAGGCTCGCCAGCTATCAAAGTCAAGATAAAAGGAGTTGCTAAATTATTACCTACACCAACAGTTGCAAAATTTGCAGTTGGGCCTGAAGCTGCTCTTAAATCGATAAAAAGCGGTGGTGTTATCACGATAATCCTTTTGAGCTCATACAGAGTTGTTGATTACTTCTTAGGTGATAAGCAAACCCTTTCTAAGCTATTAGGAACTATAGCGAGCGATATTATTAAGGTTGGACTTTCATCAGCTGCTGCTGCCATATTTGTTAATTTTGCAGCTTCTGTTGCTGGTGTAACTGTGACTTTAAGTGCTGGACCTATTCTTGCAGCCATTGTAATAAGTAGCGCTGTTGGCCTTTATCTAAATAAGGAAGATCAGGATAAAGGCTTAACTCAAAAGCTAATTCGTTCTATTGACAGCTATATAGAGAGCATAAAGAGCGACATAGAAGAAGAACACAACGAAACTATCAGAAGAGCTCATTCAATGGTATTTTCTCAGAACATGAGCAAAGGACTACTGTGATGACGCATGGTAACTACGATAGAAAACAAGCATTATTCTACTTGATATTCTTAATCATATCATCAACCTCTCTATTTATATACTCACTAAAAGGCATAACTGGCTTCTATGACAATATAACCACTAAAAGTGAAATAACAACTTTTGATCAAGTCTATGTATATATGCTTGGAGCGAGCTTCATTCTTTTTGAATGCTTAAGAATACTTGTCATCTCAATTATATCAAATAACTTTGTAACTAAGAGCCAATTCAAAAAATCAAGTAAGATTTTTTTAGCACTCTCCATAACTACTTTTTTATCATTATACCCTGCAACTATCTTAGCTGATGTATTTGCTAAGTCTAATAACTATACATTTAGCAAAGACGAGTCGACTTACAATATTTTACTGGAAAAGAGAGTATACAAAATAAATAAGTAGAGTTTATTTTATAACTACCACAGTTATAGAGCTCAGCATGTGGAGCACTGTTCTAATTATGAATTACTTCGTAATGTCGGACACATACCAAATTTCATTTTAAAAATTAAAGAGGGTCGCATGACTAAAATAGTTCTCCCTATAGCTTTATATTTATGCTTGACCATTGGTCTAGCAATAAGCCTAAGCATCTGGAATGAATGGTTTTCTCTCTCTCAACGAATTGATCTCGATACTTACTTCACTCTCTTCGGCGCCATAACTGCGACAGTAATATGCGTACCAAACATCCTAACAATCAGCAAAGGCCTGAGTATTGCTGCAAAGGTAAACTTAGTCACTATTGCATTTATTCTTCTCACTTGTAGCGTCAATTTTATCATTACAAATGGCAGTACTGTTTCTTCATCTTTAGGGACGTTACTTTCAGTTATTAGTTTGATGCTTTATAAAAGTCCGCTCTACCAAGCTTTCTTAGCGCACTTCAACTCTCTCCATTTTAAGAAACCTTAAAAACAAAAAAGCCCGCTCAAATGAGCGGGCAATGAGGTTGTCATATAAGCCCTATTTTTCAGGCTTACTGATTTTTATCTATTACGCTTCTAGGCTAGCTTTCACTTTTGCGTGCAGCTCTTGAACCGAAGTTACTGTGCTCTTCGCATCTGCCGTGTGTGCCATACAAGTTGCGAATGCCGCATTTAGCGTAGTCGTGTAGTTCACTTTCTCAGCCAGTGCACCGCGACGAAGAACTTTAGAGTCTTCAATCGCTTGACGGCCTGCTGCAGTGTTCACGATGTAGGTGTACTCGTTATTCTTAATACGGTCAAGAATGTGAGGACGACCTTCGTGTACCTTGTTAACTAGACGAGGGTTGATGCCCGCTTCACCAAGGATAACTGCTGTACCGTGTGTTGCGTCTAGCTGGTAACCAAGCTTAGACAGCTTAGATGCTAGGTCTACAACGCGCTCTTTGTCGCCTTCGCGAACAGAAAGAAGTGCACGACCGCCTTCTGGGTAGATGTTGCCACAACCCAATTCAGCTTTAGAGTAAGCTTCTGCAAACGTTGCACCGACACCCATAACTTCACCAGTAGAGCGCATTTCTGGGCCTAATAGTGGGTCAACACCTGGGAACTTGTTAAATGGAAGTACAACTTCTTTCACTGAGTAGTAAGGTGGGATGATTTCTTTCGTAAAGCCTTGAGACTCTAGCGATTGACCCGCCATTACACGTGCTGCGATCTTAGCGATTGGCGCACCAGTCGCTTTCGATACGAACGGTACCGTACGTGCTGCACGAGGGTTAACCTCGATTAGGTACACTTGGTTGTTCTTAACAGCAAACTGCGTGTTCATCAGACCACGAACACCCAATTCAAACGCTAGCTTTTCAACTTGCTCACGCATTACGTCTTGGATTTCTTGGCTTAGCGTGTATGCAGGAAGAGAACATGCTGAGTCACCTGAGTGAACACCCGCTTGCTCGATGTGCTCCATGATACCGCCGATAACCACACGCTCACCGTCACAGATAGCATCGATATCGACTTCAACTGCGTCGTCTAGGAAGCTATCTAGTAGTACTGGAGATTCGTTTGATACGCTTACTGCTTCGTTGAAGTAGCGACGTAGATCTTGCTCGTCGTATACGATTTCCATCGCACGACCACCAAGTACGTAAGAAGGACGTACAACCAGTGGGTAACCGATTTCACGAGATTTCTCTACTGCTTGCTCCATCGTCGTTACTGTCGCGTTCTCTGGTTGTAGAAGACCTAGACGGTCAACAGCAACTTGGAAACGCTCACGGTCTTCTGCACGGTCGATTGCGTCAGGGCTAGTACCGATGATTGGCACGCCAGCCGCTTCAAGTGCGCGAGCCAGTTTAAGTGGCGTTTGACCACCGTACTGAACGATAACGCCTTTTGGCTTCTCAACACGAGCGATTGCTAGTACATCTTCCAGAGTTACTGGTTCGAAGTACAGACGGTCAGAAGTGTCGTAATCCGTTGAAACAGTCTCAGGGTTACAGTTAACCATGATAGTTTCGTAGCCATCTTCACGTAGAGCTAGTGATGCGTGTACACAACAGTAGTCAAATTCAATACCTTGGCCGATACGGTTTGGACCGCCACCAAGAATCATGATCTTGTCTTTGTCTGTTGGGTTCGCCTCACACTCGTCATCGTAAGATGAGTACATGTAAGCCGTATCTGAAGAGAACTCAGCTGCACACGTATCAACGCGCTTGTACACTGGGTGGATGTCGTATTGGTCACGTAGACGACGAATTTCGCTTTCCGCTACACCTAGAATCTTAGATAGGCGTGCATCCGCAAAACCTTTACGCTTCAGCTTGTTAAGCTCGTCTTTGTTCAAACCAGCAAAGCCTTTCGCTTTAAGCTCTTGCTCAAGCTTAACGATATCTTCGATTTGAACTAGGAACCAACGGTCGATTTGCGTTAGGTTGAATACGCCATCTACAGACATACCCGCACGGAATGCATCCGCGATGTACCAAATACGCTCTGCGCCAGCTTCTTTTAGTTCGTGACGGATTGTTGTTAGTGCGTCAGGCGCATCTAGGTCAACCATTTCGTCAAAGCCTGTCGCGCCAACTTCTAGGCCGCGAAGTGCTTTTTGTAGAGACTCTTGCTGGTTACGGCCGATAGCCATAACTTCACCAACAGACTTCATTTGCGTCGTTAGACGGTCGTTAGCACCTGCAAATTTCTCGAAGTTAAAACGAGGAATCTTAGTTACTACGTAGTCGATTGTTGGTTCGAATGATGCTGGCGTTGCGCCGCCAGTTATGTCATTCATTAGCTCGTCTAGCGTGAAGCCAACTGCCAGTTTCGCTGCAATCTTAGCGATTGGGAAACCTGTTGCTTTAGAAGCTAGAGCAGAAGAGCGAGATACACGTGGGTTCATCTCGATGATAACCATACGGCCATCTTTCGGGTTGATACCAAACTGTACGTTAGAACCACCAGTTTCAACACCAATCTCACGCAGTACTGCTAGAGAAGCGTTACGCATCAGTTGGTATTCTTTGTCTGTTAGTGTTTGCGCTGGTGCAACCGTGATTGAGTCACCCGTGTGGATGCCCATTGGGTCGAAGTTTTCAATCGCACATACGATGATACAGTTGTCCGCTTTGTCACGAACCACTTCCATCTCGTACTCTTTCCAACCGATAAGAGATTCATCGATTAGAAGCTCGTTGGTTGGAGAAAGGTCCAAACCACGACGACAGATTTCTTCAAATTCTTCTTTGTTGTAAGCGATACCACCGCCTGTACCACCCATAGTGAATGATGGACGGATGATACATGGGAAGCCAACCATATCTAGAACGCCGTAAGCTTCTTCCATGGTTTTAGCCGTATCCGCACGTGGACACTCAAGGCCGATAGACTTCATCGCTTTATCGAAACGAGAACGGTCTTCTGCTTTATCAATAGCGTCAGCCGTTGCACCAATCATCTCAACGCCGAATTCTTCAAGAACGCCATGCTTCTCTAGGTCTAGAGCACAGTTCAATGCTGTTTGACCGCCCATTGTAGGTAGAACTGCATCTGGCTTTTCTTTCGCGATGATGTTGCGAACCACTTCCCACTGGATTGGCTCGATATAAGTTGCATCCGCCATGTCTGGATCAGTCATGATGGTTGCAGGGTTAGAGTTCACAAGGATAACTCGGTAACCCTCTTCACGCAGTGCTTTACACGCTTGTGCGCCAGAGTAGTCAAACTCACATGCCTGACCGATAACAATCGGACCAGCACCAAGAATAAGAATACTTTGAATGTCAGTACGTTTTGGCATTATCTACTACTCCGAATTAAGCGCTGTGTTTTTTGATTAGTTCGATAAAGTGGTCAAATAGCGGTGCCGCGTCGTGTGGACCTGGGCTCGCTTCTGGGTGACCTTGGAAGCTAAATGCTGGCTTGTCTGTACGGTGAATACCTTGTAGAGAACCATCAAATAGCGATACGTGAGTAGCACGTAGATTTTCTGGCAACGTTGCTTCATCTGCTGCAAAACCGTGGTTTTGAGAAGTGATCATCACAACATTACGTTCCAAATCTTTTACTGGGTGGTTTGCGCCGTGGTGACCAAACTTCATTTTCACTGTTTGTGCACCCGATGCTAACGCAAGGATTTGGTGGCCTAGACAGATACCAAAGATTGGCAGACCTTTCTCTAGGAAAGTTTTTGTTGCTTCAATCGCGTAAGTACATGGTTCTGGGTCACCAGGGCCGTTTGATAGGAAGACACCATCTGGGTTTAGAGCCAGAACTTCTTCTGCTGACGTTTCAGCAGGAACAACCGTTAGGCGGCAGCCTCGGTCAACCAACATGCGCAAGATGTTGCGTTTTGCGCCGAAGTCGTAGGCAACAACGTGATATGGCAATTCGCTGTCGTCTTTCGCTTCAGGAAGTCCACCTTCAAGCGTCCACGAACCTTGTTTCCATTGATACGCTTCTTTTGTTGTAACCTCTTTCGCAAGATCCATACCTTTCAAGCCAGGGAATTCTTTTGCTTTTGCTAATGCCAAAGCTTCATCTAGGTTGTTACCTGCAACGATACAACCGTTTTGCGCACCTTTCTCACGTAGGATACGAGTTAGCTTACGAGTATCGATGTCCGCAATGCCGACGATATTTTGCGACTTGAGGTAATCAGAAAGGGATTGTTCATTACGGAAGTTAGAAGCGATAAGAGGAAGATCGCGAATCACAAGGCCTTGTGCGTGGATTGAAGAAGATTCTTCGTCTTCGGAATTGGTTCCGGTATTGCCAATGTGAGGATAAGTGAGAGTAACGATTTGTTGAGAATAGGAAGGATCAGTGAGAATTTCTTGGTACCCCGTCATCGAGGTATTAAAAACAACTTCACCAACGGAAATACCATCTGCTCCAATGGAAACACCGCGGAACACTGTCCCATCTTCTAGGACTAACAGTGCTAATTTACCCAAGACAACCTCCAGAATAAAAATGCATAAAAAATAAATTAAGCTGCAAATTTGCCTTCCTTTACCTTGAAAACTTACATAAACAGGTATTTTTGACAAATTGGCGGTATTCTAATGACGGACTTCAAAACTGTCAACACACATTGAAAAATAAATTATCACTTTCTAGCGAGTAAGGGCATTTAAACAGAAAAAGCCCTAAAATTGTAAGTTTTATCGTTATTCATTCCCGACAGTTGGCCTTTTTTGTAAATTTTACAAATTTGAACTTATTGCAGATCACAAAATTTTGTGAGTTTTTTGCGCAAACGTTCATCACACAAAAACAACCTATACTTTTGAGCAATTCAATTGATTTTCACAACAAGACACCCAAAAACGCACCATAACTCGAGATGAAATCGCAGATGATACGACTCAATTTATTTACATACTTTCCTCTAAATACAAAAAAGCCGGCTTACGCCGGCGAATAATTATGTATTTAAAGCTCGTTCAAGCCGAGCACATCGGTCATGGTATAGAAGCCTGATGGCTTCGAATGCAGCCAAACGGCGGCTTTTACCGCGCCATTAGCAAAGGTCATACGATCTGTTGCCTTATGAGTAATCTCAACACGCTCGCCGATATCAGCAAACATAGCAGTATGCTCGCCGACAATGTCACCGGCACGGATAGTGGCAAAGCCAATTTCATCTTTAGTACGTTCACCGGTAATGCCTTCGCGTGCGTACACAGCAACATCACTCAGTTTGTTACCCATCGCTCCAGCTATCGCTTCCCCCATGCCAATCGCGGTGCCAGATGGCGCATCCACTTTATGGCGGTGATGCGCTTCTACGATTTCAACATCACAGTAGTCACCCATAACTTTCGCTGCTTTCTCAAGAAGCTTGAAAACAAGATTCACGCCAACAGAGTAGTTTGGAGCCATGACAACTGGCACCTGCTTAGCTGCCTCGTCAATCAGTTCACGTTCTTCTTCGCTAAAGCCCGTTGTTCCAATAACAATGCACTTACCATGTTGCTTACATAGCTCTAGATTCGCCAGCGTGCTCACTGGAGCAGTAAAATCGATAACAACATCAAAGTTGTCGACTTCTTTTGCTAAATCATCCGTCAAAAAGACATCAAACTTACCTTCACCACACAGTTCACCCACATCAACGCCAACAAGTGAAGACTCTGGACGCTCTGAACCAGCCGTTACAGCGGCTTCTGAGTTGAAGTGTGAAGCTTTTACTAAGTTGCGACCCATACGGCCAGCCGCTCCTGCGATTGCAATACGAACCATTGCGCTTTCTCTCCTTCTCTGGATAACGAGGTTTGCACTCGTTCTCTTTCGTTTCGCGGTATCTTTTTAAACTAACAATATCCCGAGTTAACCACAAGACAGTTAGATGCAGGTTAGGAAAACTCTTTCACTACACGCTCTAGAATAGGCACATTAGCTTCTGGGAAAGCGTAGTTAGGTAACGCAATAATATCGACCCAACGCCCTTCTTGCCCTTCACGTCCATAAGGCTGATTGTTGAATTGAGAAACGGTCATGAAATCAAACTTTAAAGATTTATCTGGGTAGTCGTATTCCAAATGCTCAAACAAGGCTTGTTCTGTGACTGTGATACCAATCTCTTCTTCAAGTTCACGAATCATCGCTTGCTCGACTGTTTCATTTTGCTCAACTTTGCCACCAGGAAACTCCCAAAATCCACCTTTGTGTTTATCGTCCGGACGTTTAGTGATGAAGATTCGCGACCTGTCTTGATTGAAGATAATCGCCGCAACAATGTGAATTCTTTTCATTAGATTCATTCCTAGATCTATACCCAAGTGACTTCAAGATGCTAGTTTCAGAGCGTCGTCACTGATTCAAGTTCAAGGAAAACAACGAAGCGGAATAGCACGCTATTTCCAAGTTGTTTGACGATGAAGTTGCTTCAGTGACACGCTCCCGAAGGGCGAGTTGCCTTGGTTCGCATGCTTCGTTAACAATTTTCGATTTAGAACCACTAGATCTTCAAATTGTTGCCTCGCCTTCAAACCAAGTCATTCTCGCTGAACCAAGCATCTCGAGGTTACTTGGGTATATCAATACAAAAAGAGCCGCCTAAGCGACTCTTTCTTAATATCTTCTGACTGTATTAGTCAATTTTACCGTGGCACTGTTTGTATTTTTTACCGCTGCCACATGGACAAGGCTCATTACGGCCCACTTTACGTTCGTCACGAACCATTGGTTGGCTAGAGCCTTCCTCTGCTTCTTCACCTTCTGTCAGTGGGTTTTGAGCTGCCGCGTGTTGAGCTTGAGCACGGCGAGCCGCTTCCTCAGCTTGAGCACGACGTTGCTCTTCCATGCGTTCTACTTCTTCTTGTTGTTGAACACGCACGCGTGACAATACTGTAATTACGTCTGTTTTCAGCGCTTCTAGTAGACCTTCAAACAATTCAAACGACTCACGCTTGTATTCTTGTTTCGGGTTCTTCTGTGCGTAACCGCGAAGGTGAATACCTTGGCGTAAGTGATCCATCGCCGCTAGGTGTTCTTTCCATAGCGTATCTAGCGTTTGAAGCATGACCGACTTTTCGAAGTTGCGTAGTACTTGTGCACCAACCACTTCTTCTTTTTGCTTGTAAACTTCTACTGCTAGGTTAACGATCTTCTCACGTAATGCTTCTTCGTAAAGCTTGTCATCTTGCTCAAGCCACACTTTGATAGGAGCATCTAGATCGAAGTCCGCTTTCAAACGCTCTTGCAGGCCTTCAACATCCCACATGTCTTCTAGAGATTGTGGCGGAATGTACTCGTCGATGATCGCTGTGATTACGTCTTCACGGTTTTGTTCGATCATATCGCTAATGTCGTCAACACTCATTAGCTCGTCACGCAATTCGTAAACCACTTTACGTTGATCGTTCGCAACGTCATCGTATTCAAGAAGCTGTTTACGGATATCGAAGTTACGACCTTCTACTTTACGCTGTGCTTTTTCGATTGAACGAGACAGCATCTTCGATTCGATCGCTTCGCCTTCTTCCATACCACTTTGGATAAGGCTCGCCATACGGTCTGAAGTAAAGATACGAAGTAGTGAGTCTTCCATTGATAGGTAGAAACGAGAAGAACCCGCATCACCTTGACGACCAGAACGACCACGTAGCTGGTTATCGATACGACGAGATTCGTGACGTTCCGTACCAATGATGTGCAGACCACCCGCATCTAGTACTTGATCGTGAACCTGTTTCCACTCAGCTTTAATCGCATCAATTTGTTCTTTGGTTGGATCTTGCAGCGTTTCAACTTTTGCCTGCCAGCTACCACCCAATACGATATCGGTACCACGACCTGCCATGTTGGTTGCGATTGTTACCGCACCTGGCGTACCAGCTTCCGCAACAATCTCAGCTTCGCGTTCGTGGAATTTTGCGTTCAATACGTTGTGTTTGATCTTCGCTTTCTTAAGTGCATTAGAAAGAAGCTCTGATTTCTCGATAGAAACCGTACCTACTAGAGATGGTTGACCTTTTTCTACACGCTCTTTGATGTCTTCGATGATTGCAGCAAATTTTTCTGCTTCAGTACGGTAGACCACATCTGGCATATCATTACGGATCATTGGTTTGTTGGTTGGAATAACCACCGTTTCAAGACCGTAAATCGATTGGAATTCGAACGCTTCTGTATCTGCTGTACCTGTCATACCCGACAGTTTTTCGTATAGACGGAAGTAGTTCTGGAAAGTAATAGAAGCCAGCGTTTGGTTTTCGTTTTGAATCTTAACGCCTTCTTTCGCTTCAACCGCTTGGTGAAGACCTTCAGACCAACGACGACCTGGCATTGTACGGCCAGTGTGTTCATCAACGATAACCACTTCACCGTCATCGTTTACAATGTAGTCTACGTTCAGTTCAAACAATACGTGCGCACGAAGTGCCGCATTTACGTGGTGCAATAAACTAATGTTGGTTGGAGAGTAAAGCGTGTCACCCTCTTCCATCAAACCGTTCTTAACCATCAGCTCTTCAACGAACTCTTGGCCCGTTTCGGTTAAGTGAACTTGTTTAGACTTCTCATCCACAGTGTAGTGGCCGTCACCGCGGTACTCTTCAGAATCTTCTTTATCTTGTTTCTGAAGCTGTGGGATAAGCAAGTTGATGCGAGTGTATAGATCCGAGCTGTCTTCTGCTGGACCAGAAATGATCAAAGGAGTACGAGCTTCATCGATTAGGATTGAATCCACCTCATCGACAACAGCGAAGAAGCGTTCACGTTGAACACGGTCTTCATTGCGGAAAGCCATGTTGTCACGAAGGTAGTCAAACCCAAACTCGTTGTTTGTGCCGTAAAGGATATCGGCTTCGTAAGCTTCTTTCTTAGCTTGAGGAGGCATGTTTGGCACGTTGATGCCAACAGTCATACCAAGGAACTCGAATAGTGGACGGTTTGTTTCCGCGTCACGTGTTGCTAGGTAATCGTTCACCGTTACAACATGGACACCTTTACCAGGAAGTGCGTTTAGGTAAGCAGGAAGAGTCGCCGTTAAAGTTTTACCTTCACCAGTACGCATTTCAGCAATTTGGCCACCGTTAAGGACCATACCACCAATAAGCTGCACGTCGAAGTGGCGCATACCGTAAACACGCTTAGATGCTTCACGAACCGTAGCAAATGCTTCTGGAAGTAGCTTATCAAGAGTTTCGCCTTGCTCTAGGCGCTCACGGAACTCAACAGTCTTTGCTTTTAGCTCTTCATCAGACAGTGCTTCGAACGTTGGTTCGTAGTTATTGATCTCTTTTACAATTTTTCTAAGGCGGCGCAGTGTTCGGTCGTTGCGACTGCCAATAACTTTTGTCAGTAGCTTAGCTATCATTTTTCGTGAATCTCTCTTTTATCAGACCGTTCCCGATCTACTCGTAATGCCTTCAGTCTCTGCCAGTTTAGAACTAAGAATACTGAGATAAATCATTTATCAAAGATATTGAGTTCAAACGTCCATATTTCAAGGCTTAATTTTGAATCAATGTGGCTTAGTGTAAGGATTTTTCATCGATACAACCATAAATAGACGTATTTGTTTGAAGCACTCGTAAGTTTTTAACCAAACTGATGACGGATTCGCCAGTATTACACATACATATCGCTGCTCAATCGGCATTATCAAAACAATCCGTCTCGCCATGCTATATCAAAAATTTATGGGCGAGCTGAAGATAAAGGCCATAATGTAAACTATACCTAAGCAGAAAGCTGCTCTAGAATACCCATATCTCAACAAAATTAGATTTTACCTATGCGTGATCATCGCCCTACCTCAACAGACGATCTTATTGCCGAATCCCAGTTCAAAAAGATACAAGAACATGCGGGAGACATCCTGCAACTTAATCAGGCGCTGCAAGAGATCCTACCTAAGGGTACGGCAGATCATTGCCGAGTGGCTAACGTACGTAACGGTCATTTGCTCATTGATGTGGCCAGCGCTTCACTAAAGATGAAGATCGATTACGATCGTTTAATGATCCTAAATAAGCTTCGAACTCAAGGCTATGCAAAGCTGATGAGTGTGGAAGTTCGAATCAACCCATCACTATACCGGAATCGTTTCGAGCACGATGACAGACCAAAGCGTCCACCTCTTACTGAAGCTGCAGCAAATTCATTAATGATCATCGCAGATATGGCGCCACCAAAGATTCAAGAGCGTTTAAAACGTCTTGTGGAAATGGCAGAAAAGAAGAAAGACAAGTGATAGGTAGAGCGAAGAAAGAACAGTGACCTCACTGTTCAAAGCTCAGATAGTAAAAAACCAGGCGGCGGCCTGGTTTTTTTAATCTATTTTGCGTCAGCGTTGATTACGCAAGCACCATGTTTGGTTCTGCAAATGCAACTGGTGAACCGACTTCTTCTTCGAATGTTGTCCATTCCCATGCTTCTTGATCAGCAAGAACAGCACGCAGAAGTTGGTTATTCAGACCGTGACCTGATTTATAAGCGCGGAATTCACCAATAATTGCATGACCACACATGTAAAGGTCACCAATGGCATCCAACACTTTGTGAGTCACAAACTCGTTTTCAAAACGAAGACCTTCTTCATTAAGAATACGGTAGTCATCCAAAACAATCGCATTATCAAAGCTACCACCTAGAACAAGGTTCTGAGATTGCAGGTATTCGATGTCACGCATAAAACCAAACGTACGTGCACGAGAAATTTCGCGAACGAAACCTTGAGAAGAGAAATCAAACATAAGGCGCTGCTCGTCTGATTCAATCGCAGGGTGGTTGAAGTCAATCTCGAAGTCCATGCGGAAGCCGTTAAATGGCACAAATTCTGCCCACTTATCGCCATCTTCAAAACGAACTGGTTTTTTAATACGAATAAAGCGCTTAGGTACATTTTGCATCTCGATACCTGCTTGTTGTAGCAAGTATACGAATGGGCTTGCACTGCCATCCATAATAGGGATTTCAGGTGCGTCAACTTCAACTACGATGTTGTCAATACCCATACCAGCGAGTGCCGCATTCAAGTGTTCAACAGTTGAAATACGAATACCTTCGTCGTTCACTAATGCCGTACAAAGCATAGTGTCACGTACAGATGCCGGATCAGCTGGAAAATCTACAGGTGGATTTACATCGGTACGACGGTAAATGATACCTGTGTTTGCAGCAGCTGGGCGCAGAGTAAGTGTGACTTTACGACCAGAGTGGAGACCCACACCAGTTGTTTTCACTATTTCTTTCAGAGTACGTTGTCTGATCATCTGCTTGCCTCTCTAAAATATGCTACAAAACACGGCCGTCTGTAACGTCGACCGTGAATGCTACCATAATTTTGAGCTATGTCAAATTTACGGGTTAAAGATTAATCAGCCTGACGACGCAAAAATGCCGGAATATCTAAGTAACCACTTTCTTTCTCTTGCTTCGGTGCCGCCGAACTTTGGCTTGCAGAAGAAGCTGGAGAAGAAACGGTATTTGTCGGCTGAGGAGTTACCTGTGGCTTCTCTTGCACTGGTGAAGTCTGCAAAGTTTGTGCCGGTTTCTCTTCAGCTTGCGGTGCCGCAGTTTGCTGCTGTGGTTGAGCTTGAGGAGCTGCCTGAGTCGGAGCCACTTTCGCTTTGCCACCCGCAACTAGCGTGATATCTGGTTTCTTCTCATTACCAATACCTGTTGCAACAACAGTTACGCGGATTTCATCCGTCATATCAGGATCTAGAGATGTACCGATAACCACTGTTGCATTGTCAGAAGCAAATGCTTTCACTGTGTTACCTACGGTCTCAAACTCATCAAGACGCATGTCCAGACCAGCCGTAATGTTAACAAGAACACCACGAGCACCCGCTAGATCGATATCTTCTAGAAGTGGGCTAGAAATTGCCATCTCTGCCGCTTCTTCAGCACGGTCTTCGCCTTTCGCGATGCCGCTACCCATCATTGCATGACCCATTTCTGACATCACAGTACGTACGTCTGCAAAGTCGACGTTGATCATGCCAGGACGAGTGATTAGCTCTGCGATACCTTGAACAGCGTTTTTAAGAACGTCGTTCGCACTCGCAAATGCTTCAAGTAGCGTAACACCACGACCAAGTACTTTAAGTAGCTTTTCGTTTGGAATCGTAATCAAAGAATCAACATGCTTAGAAAGCTCATCGATACCTTGCTCTGCAAATGCCAAACGCTTTTTGCCTTCAAAGCTGAACGGTTTTGTTACTACCGCAACAGTCAGAATGCCAAGCTCTTTAGCGACTTCTGCGATAACAGGAGCTGCACCAGTACCTGTACCACCACCCATACCTGCTGCGATAAACACCATATCGGCACCAGTTAGGGAATCTTTAAGTCTATCTCTGTCTTCGAGAGCTGCCTCACGGCCAACCTGTGGATTCGCACCTGCCCCCAGACCTTTAGTGATATCACCACCGATCTGAATAACATTGCCAACGCTTGTCTTACGAAGTGCTTGCGCATCAGTGTTGACGCTGATGAATTCCACACCTTCGATGGATTCACGCACCATGTGTTCAACAGCGTTACCACCGCCGCCACCAACTCCAACGACCTTGATTACTGCATCGTCAGACATTTCCATCATCGGTTCAAACATGTGTTGTCTCCGTTTATCCTGCAACTCAGGTTAAAACTCTTTTTGTATCCAATTACGCAATTTACCGAAGAAGCCAGTAACAGATGAGCGCTTAGGTTCATTATAATCGCTATCGTCGCTAGACTGCATGTCTCTCGCGTAATGAAGTAATCCAACTGCCGTAGAATGGTACGGCTCTTTTACATAGTCAGTTAATCCGCTGACTTCGAGCGGTTTGCCGACCCTTACTTGGTTGCGGAATACGCGTTCCGCACATTCTACCACTCCTTCGATTTGCGCAGCACCGCCGGTGAGAACTACACCCGCAGCAAGATGGTGTTTAATGCCTTCTTCGCGCAATTTCGCTTGTACAGAGTCGATAGTTTGGTTAACTAATCCCATCAGCTCAGAGTAGCGTGGTTCAATGACTTCTGACAAAGTCTGACGTTGCAGACTACGTGAAGGTCGACCACCTACGCTTGGGACGTTAACCGTGTCATCCTTACTGACCAGTTCACTCAAGGCGCAGCCATATTTGACTTTGATTTCTTCAGCATCGCTCACTGGCGTACCAAAAGCAAAAGCAATATCGCTAGTTACCGCATTTCCTGCGTAAGAAAATACTTCTGTGTGACGCAACGCACCACCGGTCCAGATAGAAACATCCATCGTGCCGGCACCGATATCCACCACACAAACCCCAAGCTCTCTTTCGTCCTCGGTAATTACTGCATTACTCGCAGCAAGCCCAGAAAACACAAGTTGCTCTACCTTAAGACCACAACGTTCTACGGCCTTAATAATATTGCGTGCCATATCATTATGGCATGAGATCAAATGGACGCTTACTTCCATTCTCACTCCAGATAAACCAAGTGGGTTTTTGATGCCCTCTTGGTAGTCGATGGTGAACTCTTGTGGAATCACATGAAGGATTCGTTGTTCATCACCGATTTTAATCGATTTGGCTGTATGGATAGCACGATCCATATCTTCTTGAGACACTTCTTCATCAGAAATCGTGCCCATGCCTTTTTCAATTCGGCTTGCGATATGTTTACCAGACAACGAAATGAATACTCGGCTGATTTGGCATTCCGCCATTAGCTCAGCTTGATCAATTGCGCGTTGTACTGATTTTACAACCGACTCCAAATCATTCACGCCGCCTTTATCCATGCCACGTGAGGGGCTGCTACCAGCACCAATAATATTTATTTGGCCATCAGGTAGAATCTCGCCCACTAGAGCTGATACGGTTGCAGTGCCTATATCCAGACCAACAATAATGTTGTCATCAGCGGCCTTAGTCATCTGTACTCTCTTGTTCTAACTCATGTTCAGGAAACCAACCAACCGCGGCTCCCGTATCGTATCGAAGATCGATATAACTGATTCTTTGAGTGTCACTGCCAAGCTTGTTATAAAGCGAGAAAAAGCGCTCTATTCGCTCATCCAGAGACTCTTTACCAAGCTCTAGTCGAATACCGTTATCAAGGATGATTTGCCAAGCTCGTCGCTCATTTAAAACCAGAGACGATATAGCCAAACCCAATTGTTGGAACTTAGGTCGGAGTTCGCGGTAGGTTTGCAAGACTTCCGGCCCAGTTGCATTGGGTCCATATAACTTAACTTTCTCTTCCTTTAGCAGGCCGACATCGCCTTCAAATACCAAACCGTTGTTATCTAACAGCTCGATGCCATTCCAGATGGCGACAGGGCGATGTTCTGTCAAAAATACTTTTACCGTGTCTGGCCATTGCTTACGGATCGCGGCATGCGCGACCCAAGGTAAGGCTTCAACA
Organism: Vibrio sp. MMG023; assembly: GCF_021654215.1. Lineage (NCBI taxonomy): Bacteria > Pseudomonadati > Pseudomonadota > Gammaproteobacteria > Vibrionales > Vibrionaceae > Vibrio > Vibrio sp. MMG023. The sequence continues at coordinate 117,116 of NZ_JAKFZP010000006.1, forward strand.
CTTTGCTGCAACACATCGATGTCTTGCGACATAAACGTGCCGATATGATCAATCTTGCTAAACGCTGCTTGAACATCGTCTGCGGTGACGTACTCCAGTTTTCCTTGAAGCACGATTTTGGAGAGAGGTAACCTTTGGTCATCCCACATCCAACTGATCGCTGAGTACAAAACAGAACTGATTAAGGTCACGACGACAACGAAAAATAGCACACCCAAGATTTTCTCTTGGCGACCACGGTTAGTCTCCGTGTTAAGTCGCTCTTCATTCAGTGCAATATTCAACAACGTCTTTGTTTCCTGACTTTTGTCTTGTACTTTTCACCGTGTGAGTACACATCGGCAAAAGTATTGACTTTAACCTTGGGATTATACTGAGCTCTTGTAAACTATCAAACACTGATAGCGATAAATCACAACGATCTTGACGCAAAATCGAGATCTATGTCTTTCTCTGTGCTTTGCGTCAATTTTCGTGATTACCCGAGCATATTATTTATGTTCAACTCAAGCGTTGCCAATTGCTTAGCGACTTTACCAACATCACCGGCACCTTGAGTTAAGATCAGGTCGCCGTCTTGTATAACGTTAGCTAAAACTGACGGTAATTGCTCTATTTCAGGCACAAAAATTGGATCTACCTTCCCACGACTACGAATCGTTCGGCATAAAGCACGACCATCAGCGCCAGCGATCGGTTTTTCACCCGCCGCATAGACATCGAGCATGATCAGTACATCAACTTGCTCCAGCACGTTAGCAAAATCATCGTAAAGGTCACGAGTTCGACTGTAACGATGTGGCTGGAAGATCATAACAAGACGCTTGTCTTGCCAACCGGCGCGCGCTGCATTGATCGTTACATCCACTTCTGTTGGGTGGTGACCGTAGTCATCAACAAGCATTGCATGGCCGTTTCCAGTATCAAACTCGCCTAAATGATCAAAACGACGACCTGTACCTTGGGTTCCCGCCATTGCTTTTAAGATAGCTTCATCAGTGATGTCGTCTTCTGTCGCTACGGCAATCGCGGCTGACGCATTGAGTGCATTATGGCGACCTGGGATATTTAGTGTGATATCCAGATTCGCACGCCCTTCACGAACCACGGTGAACTTGCCTTGCTGGCCTTCTTGGTGGTAGTTCTCGATACGTACATCGGCATCTTCAGAAAAACCGTAAGTGATCACTTGGCGGCTAATACGTGGAATCAGCTCGCGAATCACAGGATCATCTATACACACGATCGCTTGACCGTAAAACGGTAAATTATGAAGGAAGTCGATGAAGGTTTGCTTCAAAGTTTCAAAATCGCCGCCGTACGTATCCATATGGTCTGCTTCGATGTTCGTGACGATGCTCACCATAGGTTGTAGATGCAGAAATGACGCATCACTCTCGTCCGCTTCTGCAATCAAAATTCGGCTAGAACCTAGACGCGCGTTAGTGCCAGCACTCTTAACTAGACCACCGTTAACAAACGTTGGATCTAAACCTGCTTCAGAATAGATTTGTGTCACTAACGCAGTCGTCGTCGTTTTACCGTGCGTGCCTGCAACGGCAATACCATGACGGAATCGCATTAGCTCGGCAAGCATCTCTGCACGGCGTACAATTGGAATACGTAATTCGCGAGCCGCGATGACTTCTGGGTTTTCTTCGTTGATTGCTGTTGAAACCACAACCACACTGGCTTTTTCCACATTGCTGGCTTGGTGACCGATAAACACGGTTGCACCTTTTGATACTAAACGCTCCGTCACTGGGTTCTCTGATAAATCAGAACCCGTGATTTGGTAGCCTTCGTTCAACAGCACTTCTGCAATGCCGCTCATGCCCGCACCACCAATACCGATGAAGTGGATGGATTTCACGCGGCGCATCTCTGGCACCATTGCGCGAATCTGAGCTAAGTCTTGTGTATGTTGGATTGTCATCAATTCTATTCTCAATAATTCGTTAACGCTTTTCGGTCAAAGCGACAATGGCTTGTGCGACTGTTTTATCCGCATCTAACTTTGCTGCACTGCGTGCTTGCTCAGCCATTGTAAGTAAAGCTTGTCGATCCAATTGTTGGATCTGTTGAGTCAATGACTCAACGGTTAAATCTGGTTGTTCAATCATCTTAGCCGCACCGCAATCCACCAAGTGGTCTGCATTCAATGCTTGCTGGCGGTCTTTATGCATAAACGGCACAAAAATGGCACCAACACCGGCAGCTGAAACTTCAGAAACAGTAAGTGCACCTGAACGACAAACCAAAAGGTCAGCCCATGCATAAGCATTTGCTACATCGTCGATGAATTCGGTTACTTCTGCATTCACAACACCATTGGCTTGGTACGCTGTATTCACTTCTTCAGCAGCACCTTTACCCGCTTGATGACGAATACAGTAATCTTCGCCCAATTTAGCCATCACTTCTGGCAGAGTTTGGTTAAGAATTCGTGCGCCTTGGCTTCCCCCCATCACCAAAATCCGAATCGGACCTTGTCGCTCTTGCATCCGCTCAGTTGGCGCTTCTAATTGAGTCACGTCTTCACGAACTGGGTTGCCAACAACTTCTGCTTTTGGAAAAGCACCAGGAAAGGCTTGAAATACCTTTTTGGCAATTTTCGACAGCCACTGGTTAGTTAAACCCGCGACAGCATTTTGTTCATGCAGGACAACAGGAATACCACTCATCCAAGCAGCAATACCACCAGGGCCACTCACGTAACCACCCATACCAAGCACGGCATCTGGCTGCCAGCGTTTCATGTGAGCACGAGCCTGCTTGATGGCATTAATAATCTGAAATGGTGCCACAAGAAGACGCTTAACGCCTTGACCTCGTAGACCTTTTACTTTGATAAAGTCGATTTCAATGCCATGTTTCGGCACTAAATCCGCCTCCATTCTATCCGCAGTACCTAACCAGCGGATCTCCCAGCCTTGCTCCTGCAGTTGTTTTGCAACCGCTAAACCTGGGAACACGTGACCGCCAGTACCACCAGCCATCACCATCAAACGTTTATTTTTCTTCATCAATTTGTTTTTCTAGTTCTTTCTGGCCGTGCTTCAAACGGCATTCATGATCGATACGCAGCAATATAGACACCGCTACAGACATAATGATTAAACTCGAACCACCATAACTGATCAGCGGCAGAGTAAGACCTTTGGTTGGAACGATACCGGCCGCTGCGCCAACATTAACCAGCGTTTGGAAAGCAAACCAAATACCAATACCAAATGCGAGGTAACCGCCAAACATTTCGCCTTCTTCAAAAGCACGTTTGCCGATATAAACTGCTTTTAGCACCAAACTGAAAATCAGCATTAGCACTAACACGACGCCAACAAAACCCAGCTCTTCAGCCAGTACCGCAAACACGAAGTCGGTGTGCGCTTCTGGAAGATATTCCAGTTTTTGAATCGAGTTGCCTAAGCCTTGCCCAAACCATTCACCACGACCAAACGCCATGAGAGATTGAGTCAACTGATAGCCGCTACCAAATGGGTCTTCCCAAGGGTCGAGAAATGAGGTAACACGACGAATACGGTATGGCTCGACCAAAATCAAGCCAACCACGGCAGCAATACCAGCAATCATGAGCGCTAAAAACTGAGTCAGCTTGGCTCCAGCAATGAACAGCATGCCAAACAGTGTCACCAGCATTACAACCACGGTACCTAGATCGGGCTGCCCTAGAAGCAACACGGCGAAGAAGGCAAACACCATGATGGGCTTCATGAAACCGCCAAAGAAGGTTTGGCGAACTTCGTCTTGCTTACGCACCAGATAACCGGACATGAAGACAAATAGCGAGAGCTTCGCGACTTCGGCCGGTTGCAAGTTAAACAGTCCCAGCGGGATCCAACGCGATGCACCGTTTACCGACTTACCAGCCAATAATACGATGATGAGTAAACCAAACGAGATCCACAATAAGTAATGGCTTCGCTTAAACCATTGTTCTAGTGGGATTTGAAGAATGACGGCAGACACACCAATCGCCAGCACCAAGAAAGTGGCATGACGGAACATAAAATGAAATGGCTGATCCGTCAGACGTGAGCTGATTGGAAATGATGCTGATGTCACCATCACCAAACCGGTTAACATCAAACCCAGTGCAATCCATACGAGTTGACGGTCAAAGAGCGCCTCTGGAGCAGGATGCTTAAGCCAAGTGCCAATGCTGCGTTTAACGTTACCTAAACCCACGAAGTGTGTGACCTTTAATTATGCATATTTCTCAGCAAGAGCCGCAAATGCGTCACCCCTTGCCATAAAGTTGTCGAATTGATCAAAGCTAGCACATGCCGGAGATAGCATCACCATATCGCCCGTATTTAACTGCGAAGATATCTGTTGAATCACATCTTCCATGGTGTCGAAACGAGTTGCGGATTCATGCAGTGGCATAAAATCATCGCCATCTTTGCCAAAGCAGCAAAGCTGCAAGTTAAGCGTCGCTAAGATCGGCTTTAATGCTGTGAAATCTGCGCCTTTACCAACACCACCAACCAACAAATACAATTTACCCATTGATTCTAAGCCAGAAAGCGCAGCCATAGTGCTCGCAATATTAGTTGCTTTGGAGTCATTCACCCATTTTACACCATGATTATCCGCAACCACTTGGCATCGATGTGTCAAACCAGTGTAAGTTTTCAGTGCATTCAAGGATTTGTGATAATCCACATCCGCCGCTTTAAGCAGAGCAAGTACGACGAGAGCGTTAGCCAGATTGTGCTTACCAACCAACTTCAATTCATCACTGGCAATCACGCGCTGACCATGATCAAGCAGCCAAGTACGGTTACCGTCAACTTCAAGTCCGTAAGCCTGCTCATCACTACCAAACGTCACCAACGGCGTATCAGTATCAGGAAAAGTTTCTTGGTCATCACGGTTAACTACTGCCAGCTCCGCGTTATCAAAAATGCGCAGTTTAGCTTGTCGGTAGTCCGCCATGCCCTCATAACGATCCATGTGATCTTCCGAAAGGTTTAGAAACGCAGCCGCTTTAAGCTTCAAGCTTGATGTGGTTTCTAGTTGGAAGCTAGATAGTTCAAGTACATACAAATCTGCGTCTTGCTCTAGCAAATCGAGAGCAGGAACCCCGATATTGCCACCAACACCGACCGTTAACCCGGCAGCTTTTGCTAACACGCCTGTTAGGTCTGTTACCGTGCTTTTACCATTAGAACCGGTAATCGCAATAACAGGTTTATCGACTGCCCACGCGAAGAGCTCGATATCACCAACAACTGGCTTTCCTTTCGCAAGAACCGATTGTATTTCTGGTGTCGCTAAGGCGATGCCTGGGTTAGTCACGACTAAGTCAGCTTCTGCAAGCCATTCGGTATTCCAACCACCGCTGTGGAGTTCTACCTGCTCTGACAAACGCTCAGCCCCCGGAGGGTTAGTGCGCGTATCAATGACTTTGATCGTCAGTTGCGGTTGAGTTTTTGTGAGGTGTTTAACGACAGAGAGCCCGGTAATACCGAGCCCTACGACGACGACCTTATGTATGTTTTGCCAACGTTCCATATTTGATCACGCAATTTGTCTTGTTCTTGGAAAGTGCGATTAACGCACTTTCAGAGTCGCTAGACCAATCAGAACAAGAACCATAGAAATAATCCAGAAGCGCACGATTACGCGGGGCTCTGGCCAACCTTTTAATTCGTAGTGATGGTGAATCGGTGCCATACGGAAAATACGCTGACCACGTAGTTTATAAGAACCGACCTGTAGAATTACCGATAGCGTTTCCATTACAAACACACCCCCCATGATCACCAGTACCAACTCTTGACGAACCAGTACAGCGATAGTACCAAGAGCGCCACCTAGAGCAAGTGAACCAACATCGCCCATGAATACTTGTGCTGGGTAAGTGTTGAACCACAAGAAACCAAGGCCCGCACCAACGATTGCAGTACAAACGACAACCAGCTCAGAAGCGTGTGGGAGGTATGGAATATGAAGGTATTCAGAGAAGTTAATGTTACCTGTTGCCCAAGCAATCACAGCAAAGCCAGCCGCAACCAGAACCGTAGGCATGATAGCCAAGCCGTCTAGGCCATCGGTTAGGTTTACCGCATTACTAGTACCCACAATAACGAAGTAAGTGAGGATAATGTACATCAAGCCAAGTTGCGGCATGATGTCTTTAAAGAATGGCACAACAAGTTGAGTAGCTGCGGTATCTTTGCCGTAAGCGTACAGCGCAAACGCCACAACAAATGCAATCAGCGACTGCCAAAAGTACTTCCAACGAGCAATCAGGCCGTCGGTATTCTTACGAACGACTTTACGATAGTCATCAACAAAACCAATCGCCCCATAACCAAGCAGTACCGTCAGCACCGCCCACACGTATGGGTTCGATAAATCAGTCCATAAAAGAATAGTGATTGAAATAGCAGCCAAAATCATGATCCCCCCCATTGTAGGGGTACCACGCTTGCTAAAGTGAGACTCTGGACCTTCGTTACGGACAACCTGACCAATTTGTAGCATCTGTAGACGCTTGATCATGATAGGCCCCATCCATAAAGACAGACCTAAAGCAGTAAGTACACTAAGGATTGCTCGAAACGACAGGTATTCAAACAATCGGAAAAAAGACAGGTATGGCTGTAGCAGCTCGGCAAGCCAAATAATCATTAATAATACTCCTTCAAAGCAGCAGCGACTTCAAACATACGAGCACCGTTCGCTCCTTTCACCAACATTGTATGGTGTTGAGGTGCGGTTTGGTCTAGATGCTGCTTGATGTAGTCAATCATCTCTGGATGTGTCTCGAAATGGATGCCATCACAAAGTTCGCTAATGACCTTCGTGTCTGCACCATACGTGAGAACGTGTTCAAATTTTTGTGGGGCAGCATGTTCCCCGACTTGACGATGAAGTGCAAGACTTTCCTCACCCAACTCCGCCATATTGCCTAAAATCAACCAACGCTCACCTTGGAATGCACTAAGCAAGTCCACCGCGGCCTTCATCGCTGGAACACTCGCGTTATAGCTGTCATCAATTAGCTTGATTTTATCGCTGAGTTCCTCAACTTCGACTCGACCTTTCACTTTATTTAAATGTTTAAGGCCATCACGAACTTCTTCTAACGTCGCGCCCATTTGTAACGCAATGATAGAAGCCGCAATCGCGTTCGCAACGTTGTGTTGACCTATAATACCCAGAGACAGTTCAATTTCTTGTGAGTCTATTGCGAGATGTAGGTTAAAGCTTGCTTCGCCGGCGGCGTTCATTACAACATTTGTTGCATAAAAGTCAGCATCTGTGTTCGTTTGAGAAAATGTGATGACTTGCTTATCGGCAAGAACATGGTCCCACTTCTCACCACCATTGCTATCGAGGTTCACAATCGCAACACCGCCCGCAGGCAATCCCTGATAAATCTCGCCTTTAGCCTGTTTTACGCCATCAATCGAACCGAATCCCTCTAAGTGAGCGGCGGCTACGTTGTTGACTAACGCAATGTTAGGATGAACCAGTTGAGTCGTGTATTCGATCTCACCAATATGGTTGGCCCCAAGCTCAATCACAGCGTAATCATCGTCTTGTTGCGATCTCAATAACGTAAGCGGAACACCAATGTCATTGTTGAAGTTGCCCGCGGTAAACAGCACTTTGCCTTTCAACTGCAGGATACTTGCAACCATCTCTTTTACTGTAGTTTTGCCACAACTGCCCGTAATCGCCACTGTCGGTGTTTGACACGAATTGTGTACCCAAGATGCGACTTCACCTAACGCTATCTTAGTATCGGTAACAACAACTTGAGGGACATTCACATTAAGTTGCTTTTGCACTAACAGTGCCCCCGCCCCTGACTCCACCGCTTGTTGGCAGAAATCGTGAGCATCAAAACGCTCTCCAACCAAAGCAACAAAAAGAGCACCCTGTTCGATCGCTCGAGTGTCGGTAGAAACAGATTCAATAGATAGGTCATTGCCAACCAGTTCACCGCCAGTCATATCCGCGACTTGAGAAAGCGTTACTGTGATCATGATGAAAGCCCCAATAGCGTCATGGCTGACTCGCGGTCAGAGTAATGGATGGTTCCAGAGTTTAGAATTTGGTAGTCCTCATGACCTTTACCTGCCAGAAGGATAATGTCTTGCGGAGAAGCATGTTCCAGTGCGTAAGACAGCGCTTTAAAACGGTCATGCTGCACAATCGCCTCAGCAGGTTTTATTAGGCCGGCCAGCATGTCTTTCATGATCAGCACAGGGTCTTCACTGCGAGGGTTATCATCGGTAAGCACTATCTTGTCACCCAAACGCTCAGCGATTTCCGCCATCATTGGGCGCTTACCAGCATCACGGTCACCACCACAGCCGAAAATAGCCCAAAGCTCCCCCTGGCAATGTACACGCAATGCTTGCAGCGCTTTTTCTAGCGCGTCAGGCGTGTGGGCGTAATCCACCACGACTTTTGCCTTGTCGTCAGCTTGGAAAAGTTCCATACGACCAAGTACGGGTTGCAATTGGCCTGCCGTTGCCAGCAAATCTTGCTTGCTAAAACCGAGACTAAGTAACGTTGTGAATGCCAACATCAGGTTTGCTGCATTGAACTCGCCAATCAGCGGCGCATGAAGTATTCCTTCACCAAACTTGCCATCAAACTCAATCGTAATGCCTGACTCTGCGTAAACAATGTCAGTAGCAAATACGGATTGTAGGAATTCTGAATTCGGCTTGAGTGAAACAGCTATGGCATTCGATAATTGCTTCGCCCACGCAGCTCCCACTGTATCATCGACATTGATGATCGCATGCTCGCATTGGTGAGTGGTAAACAGCATCAGCTTCGCCTTTGCATACTCTTCCATCGTGCCATGATAATCCAAGTGATCACGGCTCAGATTGGTGAACACACCAGCGGTAAAAGACAATGCTTTAACACGACCTTGAATCAGACCATGAGAGGAAACTTCAAGCGCAGTGTAATGTGCTTTTTGCTCGGCGAGCGAGGATAGGGTCTTTTGGATTTCAACTGCGTTGCCTGTGGTGTTTGCGGCTTCTTGCAGATCATCTAGAAAGCCATTCCCTGTTGTCCCCATTACCGCCGCTTTGGAACCGACCAAATCAATCCATTGGGCGATAAGCTGAGTGATGGTAGTTTTGCCGTTGGTGCCAGTGACACCAATCAGCTCCATATTGGGATAATGGTAGAACTGACCTGCGATTTGAGAAAGGCACTTATCCAGTGCATCGAGGTAAATCACTGGAACATTATCAACAATCTCAATCGTACCGTGTGCTTTTCGCTCACAGGCTTGAGCGATCGCCGCGTTAGCACCTTGCTGGATGGCCTTCGCGATAAAATCACGTCCATCGACAGCATGGCCAATGATGGCAACAAAAGTAGTGCCGGACTGAACTCGTCTACTATCGAGTTCCAGTTCAGAGACAAGAACGGACGACAAACTTGGGCAATCAACCCAATTGGAAAGCAGCGCGTCCATACTGATGGCTTTGGTCATATTTGTTCTCCGAGCTTTAGCTCAGCTTTCTAGATTTTGTTTCTCAGTAAACATCGAAGCCTACTGTTGGAATTTGTTTTCGTCAGGGGCAACATTCAGAATTTGCAGCGCGCCTTTCATGATTTCAGAAAAGACTGGCGAAGCAACTGAACCGCCATAGTAGTCATCACCTTGCGGTTCATTAACTACAACAACCAATGCAAGTCTTGGATCGCTCACAGGAGCAACACCGGCCGTGTAGTTGATGTACTCATCACTATAGCCACCAGCGGTTGCTTTTCGAGCCGTACCCGTTTTGGCGCCAACTCGATAGCCCGGAACCGCAGCACGACGGGCTGAACCGCCTTTTTGCGTTACCGTTTCCAGCATATCGAGTACAAGGCGTGCATTTTTTTGACTAACAACTTGGCGAGCCATATCGTTGTCGTTACTTTCGATAATATGAATCGGCTCATATTTACCTAAGTTACCCAAGGTTGCGTAAGCATGCGCTAACTGAATTGGGGTCACCGATAAACCGTAACCAAAGGCGATGGTGGCACGTTCAATTGGCGACCAACGCGAGCGACTCGGGAAAATACCCACAACTTCACCGACTAAGTTCAAGCCAGAAAGTTCTCCCAAACCAACAGAACTGTATAAACCAAGCAATGCTTCTACTGGCATACGCATAGCTAACTTGGTCACACCGATATTACTCGATTTCTTCAAGATGGTCGTTAAGCTCGCTTTTCCTACCTTTGGTGCATCACGAACACGGCTGCCACCCAATTGAAGAATACCGTTTCCAGTATCGACGATGGTGTCTTTATCTGCGACCTCATTTTCTAAGGCGGCTAAAACAACGAATGGCTTAATTGTAGAGCCCGGCTCTAAAGAGTCGGTGATTACTCGGTTACGCATTTTGTAACTTTGCCAATCGCTACGATTATTTGGGTTATAAGATGGCGCGTTCACCATCGCCAACACAGCGCCCGTTTTTACATCAAGCACCACTACAGAACCAGATGTTGCGCGATGGTCAGCAACCGCTTGTTTAATTGCGCGATAAGCAACAGCTTGAATTCGCTGATCAATAGTCAGTTGTAGCGGTTTACCTTCTTGTTTCTCTTCAAGAGCAATATTCTCAACAACACGGCCATAGCGGTCTTTACGAATGGTTTTCTTGCCTGCAGCACCAGTTAACCATTCATCATAGCTTCGCTCTACACCTTCTAGACCATGACCATCAATCCCCGTAACACCGACTAAGTGAGCACTAACCTCACCTGCAGGATAGTAACGACGAGATTCAGATTTCAAGCCTACACCGGGTAGTTTGAGTTCACGAATGTAGTTAGCCATCGCAGGGCTTACCTGACGCTGAAGGTAGATAAAGCGACGCTTTTCATTTTTCTTGATCTTATTGATCAGACCTTGTCGGTCCAAACCAAGAACGTCAGCTAATGCATACCAACTTTTGGTTTGCTGTAGCGCGCCCTCTTTGAAGATGGTTTTTGGATCGGCCCATACAGCCTCAACAGGAACACTAACGGCAAGAGGTTCGCCATTACGATCAGAGATGATACCGCGCGCAGAAGGAATGGCTTTAACACGGACTGAACGAAGGTCACCTTGCTTGATAAGGTTATCAGGCTCGATGATTTGAATGTAGGCAACGCGCCCAACGAGTAGGGCAAATGCACAAAAGACGAAAAACAGCAGTAACTGAAAGCGCCAGCGAATCAAAAAGGATTCGGGTTCAACAACGTCTGTTTCTTGAGGTTCTTTTGCTTCTTTGGTGGGTTGCGACTTTGCAGCAACCACTTTCTTTTCTTTGGCTGCTGGCTTGCGCGAATTTCCTTGTTTCGATTTGGCTTTCTTTCCAATCATTTTAGCGTGATAACCACTTCTTTATCGCCATCTGGTCGTTTCATTTCAAGATCCTTCTTTGCCAAGTCTTGAACGCGACTGTGTTCCGCGAGGGCTGTTTCTTCCAACATTAGGTTGCGCCATTCGCTATCCAATCGCTCTCGCTCAACCAATGTATGATCTTTTTCAGTGATCGCTTGACGCGCATGATGGGTGGCAAAGACCACTCCCATTGCCGATGAGAATATTAAAATCATCAACAATAACGACCAGCGACCAACGGAAATTAAATCCGTCGCAATCAACTTAGCAAGATTAGGAGTGGTTTTCGTCATAATAATTAAAGCTTTTCTGCAATTCTTAGTACTGAACTACGAGAGCGAGGGTTGAGTTCGATTTCTTGCTTCGTTGGCTTAATCGCCTTGCTCACCGCTTTCATGTTTGCACTGCCCAATGCTCGGATTTGTTCTTCCGTCATTGGGATGCCATGTGGCACTTCTGGGCCTTTGCTCTCTTTACGGATAAAGCGTTTCACCATGCGGTCTTCCAACGAATGGAAGCTGATGACCGATAGGCGACCTTCTGGAGCCAAAATGCTTGCCGCGCCTTTTAGTGCAGTATCAATTTCTTCTAATTCACTGTTGATGTAAATGCGAAAAGCCTGAAAAGCACGGGTTGCTGGGTGTTTTTTCTCTTTGAAGCTCTTTGGTGCGGCGTCCGAAATCAGCTTCGCTAGCTGACCAGTGCGAACCATCGGCTCGTTTTCTTCGTCTTCGCGGTATGCCACGATAGCTTTGGCAATGCGACGTGCATGTTTGTCTTCACCAAACTCACGAATCACCCAAGTGATATCATCAAGATCAGCTTCCATCAACCATTGTGAAACTGGAACGCCAGAAGTCGGGTCCATACGCATATCTAACGGGCCATCTTTCATAAAGCTAAAGCCACGTTCAGCATCATCAAGCTGTGGAGAAGAAACGCCAAGGTCTAGTAATACACCATCGACTTTACCCACAAGATCGTACTCTTCTGCATACTGCGCCATGCCTGAAAATGGGCCATGGATGATAGTAAAACGAGGATCGTCAATTTTGCCTGCTTCAGCAATCGCTTGAGGGTCGCGATCGATGCTGTACAAGCGGCCGTTTTCGCCTAATTTCGACAAGATAGTTCGGCTGTGACCGCCACGGCCAAATGTTCCATCGATATAGATACCATCGGGTTTGATAGCCAAGCCATCAATGGATTCATTTAATAACACTGAGATATGTTGAAATGTTTCGGTCATAGCTTTCTCGTTGAATGATCTTGAAGCGATTCTTTAGTGTACTGATTTCCCACATCATCGCCACCTCAAGTCTAAAGTTAGACGTGATTCAGCGCCAAGTTTATTGGTAATGACATAGTTTGCGTCAATAAAATGCAAAAAACCCATCACTACCGAAGTAGTGATGGGTCTCGAATAGGTGGAGCCGACACATAAGCCGGGTTCTGTTCCGCTTGCGCGGCGGTAGCCATTCGTCTAGGCCAGCAATCACTCACTGGCTCGAGCAACCTACCCGCCTCCTTACGCGAGCAACGCAATGTGGAGGCCTATTTGGTCTTGCTTCAGGTGGAGTTTACCCTGCTACGAACTATTACTAGTCGTCCGGTGCGCTCTTACCGCACCCTTTCACCCTTACCTGTGCCCTAAGGCCATCGGCGGTCTTCTCTCTGCTGCACTTGTCGTAGGCTTGCGCCCCCCAGGCGTTACCTGGCACCTTGCTCTATGAAGCCCGGACTTTCCTCCCCTTTGTCAGTCTCCCGAAGGACGTCAACGTCAGTCTCCCAAAGGGACCTCAACGTCAGTCTCCCGAAGGACATCAACAAAGCAGCGACTACCCAGTCAGCTCCGAGGGCGGATTGTATAGAGTTATCTACTCAGAGTCTAGTGAGATCACAGAATTGCTGAAAACGGCGGGTTAAGTGCTCAAAAAGACAGCAGCGAATGGAAACGCTTCGCTCCGAGAGAAAGAAAAATGGAGCACTAAGGTTTGGAACTCGAGCTCATGATGCTCCGAAAGATGGCCTTGAAAGTTAAAGTGGGAAAATAAATGCACAGTTACATTAACAACGCACTTCTTACCCCTGTCTATGTAAGATTAAAAACTCCTCCACTCATAAACAACAAAAGGAGAGTCGCGTTAACGACTCCCCTTCTTAATCTTATCTAGATAACTCTGAAAACTAACGGCGCTTAAAGGAAACTACCGAAGCGCCAACGCTCTACGGACTTCTAGTTGAGATTCTCTAAGCCCCACTTATAAAGTGCGTTCTTTTTCAGGCTGTAGATTTCTGCGGCTAATGCTGCAGCTTTCTTTAACGGCAGTTCTTTCGTCAGAATAGCCAAAGTGCGGGTCGCTTCGTCTGGTAGCGATTCTTCGCTTGAATCACGGTGACCGTGAATAAGGAGTACCATCTCACCACGTTGTTGGTTTCCGTCACTTTTCACCCATTCAATTAGTTCGCCAAGTGGCATTCCCTGAATAGTTTCAAAGGTTTTCGTTAACTCACGAGCTAACACGACTTCTCGTTCTGGGCCAAGAACGTCTAACATGTCTTGTAGAGAGTCTAAAATGCGATGCGGTGATTCATAAAAGATACAAGTGCGTTCCACTGACGCAATTTCTAAGAACTTGTCTTTACGGCCTTTGCTTTTCGGTGGTAGAAAGCCTTCAAAGCTAAAACGATCCGATGGCAAACCAGAAGCACTTAACGCAGTGATGACCGCACACGCACCAGGAAGAGGCACAACTCTAACGCCCGCTTGACGACATTTTGTTACCAAGTGGTATCCTGGATCGCTTATTAGCGGCGTACCAGCGTCAGACACCAAAGCGATTGACTGACCTGATAGTAGCTTTTCAACCAAAACTTGTGCTTTTTGCTGCTCGTTATGATCGTGTAGCGCGAAAGTTTTGGTTTGGATATTGAAGTGAGACAGTAATTTGCCCGTATGTCGAGTATCCTCAGCGGCAATGATGTCCACATTCGACAGAACTTCGATAGCACGTTGAGTGATATCCGCTAAATTTCCGATTGGAGTCGGTACGATGTAGAGAGTTGGCCCCTCATTCGGCAACTTATTTTTATCTGTCATTTGTTTACGATCACTTCAACGATTAATATAGAGACAATTTTGTACAAAATTATAGAGAACTCACGGCAATGATGAACCATAAGAGACTCAGTGTACCACGCTTACTCACTCCTGTTGCACTGGCAATTACGCTCGCCGCCTGTTCTTCAGGCCCGCGCCAACCAGATAGCGTAGACATTACACTAGAGCCTACACAGTCTGCTCAGAACTACATGATTCAAGCTGATAGCACGGAAGGTAGCCTACAAAACGACTGGTTGATCATGGCTGCAAAAGCGGCGATTCAAGCCAACGAATTGGATCAAGCAGAGTTGCTTATCAAGCGACTTGGCCGCCAGCAATTGACCGAAGTTCAACAAGCTGAATGGCAACTGGCTCGAGCGACCATACAACAAAAGCAAGGCAATTACTCTCAATTGCTGCAAACGTTGAACTTCCAATCATGGTGGAAGCTGCCAAGTGAGCAGTGGAAAGACTACTACCAATTGCGTGCTGACGCTTATCAAAGTCTGAACCAACCGTTCGAAGCAAACCGTCAGCTCGTAGCTCAAGGTCAATATGCTTCATCCGCAGAACAACGTGAGATCTCTAGCCGAATTTGGATGAATTTTGGCAGCTATTCTGAAAACGAATTAACGTCATTGCAAACAGCGCCAAATGAAGATGTGCTGGACGGGTGGCTGCAATTAGCTATCTACGCCAAAACACTTTCAAGTAACTTACCTCAATTACAAAACACCTTAGAGCGCTGGTTAGACGAAAATCCATCACACCCAGCTGCGGTTTATACGCCAGCAGAAATCCAAAATATCTTGTCGCTGGATATTGTGAAACCAAACAATACGGCGCTGTTGTTACCACTAACCGGTAAATTTGCACCGCAAGCTCAGTTGATCCGTGATGGTTTCATCTTCGCAATGATGAATGATGATGTACGCGACCCAAGTGCAACGTTAACCGTAATTGATACTCACGCGTACAGTGCAGACCAAATCAAACAGCGCTTAATCAATGAGAATATCGACTTTGTTGTGGGACCACTACAGAAAGAAAACGTTGAGAAACTGCAAGCAACACTAGATGGCTCTGAAACTGGTGTGAAGATCCCAGCACTGGCATTGAACATCCCAGAAGAAGTTCAACCAGGAACAGACATGTGTTACCTAGCACTGTCTCCAGAGCAAGAAGTCGCACAAGCGGCGAAGTACCTTTTCAATCAGGGCTACCAATTCCCAATGATCTTGGCCCCGAATGGCGCCTACGGTCAGCGTGTGGTTGAAGCCTTCAATGAAGAGTGGCGCAAGTACAGCTCAAATAAAGTGGCTTCGAGCTACTTTGGCGATAAACGTCAGTTACAGAAGAACATTAACAATGTATTCGGTCTACAAGAGAGCCAGCAGCGTATAGCCCAAATGCAGTCACTCATGCGTATTTCTTTAGAGAGCCCACCACGCAGTCGTCGTGATGTCGATGCGGTTTACATTGTCGCACGAAGCTCTGAGCTAACACTGATTAAGCCCTTTATTGAAGTAGCGATTAACCCAGATGCGAAGCCACCAAAACTGTTCTCAAATTCACGCAGTAACAGTGGTGGTGCAACGTATGAAGATCTATCTGGTGTGGCTTACAGTGACATTCCAATGTTGATCAACCCTGACCCTACCGTTATGGCAGAAATGAACGAGTTATGGTCAGATCAATCCAACATGGAAAAACGTTTAGAAGCACTTGGTATGGACGCCTATAAGCTCATTGGTGAGTTACCACAGATGAAGCTTCTGCCGGGTTACTCAGTAAGCGGCCAAACAGGCGTACTTAGCATTGACAACAACTGTGTTGTGCAACGCGAGCTAGACTGGGCCGAGCGTGGGGCTCTTTAGCAAGCGACAAATCGGTGATCAATACGAAACCCTGGCGAAGCAATATTTGCAGCGTCAGGGTTTACGCTTTATAGCTCAAAACTTTCTGACCAAAGTCGGCGAAATTGATTTAATCTTCCAACAAGGTGAAACTATCGTCTTTGTTGAGGTCAAATATCGTAATAATGATCGCTTTGGCTCAGCAGCAGAGATGGTCACCCGCGCAAAAATGCGTAAACTAGTCAAAACAGCCCAAATTTGGCTAAGCCAGCAAAATCGTATGGCTCAAAATATAGATTATCGGTTTGATGTGGTCGCCATTCACGACAGTGGCAGAGACATTAACTGGATACAAAATGCAATCTCTGAAGGATAAACGATGCTAGACAGCATTAAAGACAGTTTTACAGAAAGTATTCAAATTCAAATTGCGGCAGCAGAAGCGCTGCCAGATGCCATCACTCACGCCGCTCAAGCAATGGTGTCGAGCCTGCTCAATGGCAACAAAATCCTATGCTGTGGCAACGGTGGCAGTGCTTCGAACTCGCAACAGTTTGTCTCTTGCCTTTTGAACCGATTCGAAACTGAACGCCCTAGCCTTCCAGCAATGGCTTTAACAGCAGACAACACAACATTGACTGCAGTAGCGAACGATTACCACTACCAAGAGATCTTCTCTAAGCAAGTACGCGCATTTGGTCAACCGGGCGATATCTTGTTGGCGATCTCAACCAGTGGCAACAGCAAAAACGTCATTAAAGCAATGGAAGCCGCAGTAACTCGCGACATGACGATCATTGCTTTTACGGGTAAAGATGGTGGTGAGATGGCTGGTCTACTGGGTGAGCACGACGTTGAAATTCGTATTCCATCCCACCGTACAGCGCGCATTCATGAAGTTCATATGGTGACACTTCACTGCCTGTGCGATCTAATCGACCAAGTGCTTTTCCCAGCTCACGAAGAATAATCCAGATTGAGAGTTTAGAATTATGATACGTAGTCTTGTCATTTTATGTGCAGCACTCAGTATGAGTGGTTGTGCAGGTTTATTTATTGCCGGGGCAGCGACAACTGCCAATATCGTCACTGATACGCGAACCACCAAAGAGATTTGGCAAGACAACAACATCGAATTCGAAGTTGCGGCCATCGGTAACAAAGCCCCCTTCAAAGGCAAGGCTCGTATCGTCGCTAGCGCATACAACGGAACGGTTGTTCTAATGGGACAAGCACCGACTCAAGAGCTCATCAATGAGTTTGAAAATCGAGCACGTGAAGTTGATGGCGTTGAGAACATCCATAATCAAATTAAACAGAAAGAGCCACTGAGCGTAACTCAAATCAGCAACGACAGTTGGATTACCACAAAAGTAAAATCCGCCTTGTTGACTGACAGCGATCTAAACGGTGTGAAAGTAAAAGTCATTACCGAAGACAGCGACGTATTCTTATTTGGTTACGTGACACCTGAGCAAAGTCAGAAAGCAACTGATATCGCACGAAACATTTCTGGAGTAAAACAAGTCATTAAAGGGTTCCAATACGGCGATGAAAAACCACTCGAAGTAGAAGAGTCCGAAGTGGTGAAAAGCCAAGAAGCTGAAGTCAGTGACTTGAATACCACAACAAAAGCAACGCCGATAGAAGAAACTGACGTGAATTAGTGTTGCAGCGTAGATAAATGAAAAGAAAAAAGCAGCGTAAACGCTGCTTTTTTTATTTGATAACTCTTAAGCTTGGTCTGCCTTTCGGGCGAGGCGTTTCTTCCTCTTCCGATTCGGTTTCCGCAGCCTCAGAAGGCTCATCGCTTACGGTAGAGAACGTTGGAGATACATCTTCCTCAACAATCCCTTCTTCTTCGATGTGAGTGTAAGCTTCTTCAGGCTCAAACATAGTCCCAGCGCCATTCTCGCGAGCATAGATAGCTTGAACAGCATACACTGGCACGATAACGGAATGCGGGCGACCACTAAAGCGGGCTTGAAAGGTAATCGCATCATTACCCAACTCTAGATGACCAACAGCACGTGGAGCAATATTCAAGATGATTTGACCATCTTGAATAAACTCAACTGGTACACGCACACCTGGCATAGTTGCATCTACAACCAAGTGCGGAGTTAAGTCGTTGTCTACTAGCCAATCGTAAAATGCACGAAGCATATACGGACGGCGAGCAGTCATTTTAGCAATATCCATAACAAGTAAACTGAACTGTTAATTAGCGAACTAGGCGCATTTCACGTTCAGCTTCTGTTAGAGAAGCTAGGAATGAATCACGTTCAAACACGCGGTTCATGTAAACCTTGATTTCTTTTGAGCCAGGGCCAACAAGATCAATACCTAGTTGAGGTAGACGCCACAATAGTGGTGCTAGGTAACAATCGATTAGGCTGAACTCTTCACTCATGAAGTATTCGTACTCAGCAAAGATAGGCGCTAGAGTCAGAAGATCATTACGTAGTTTAGTACGCGCTTTTTCTGATTCTTCCGCGTTACCCTTAACCACTTTTTCAGCGAGTGAGTACCAGTTACGTTCGATACGGTACATCATCAAACGGCTGTTACCACGAGCTACTGGGTAAACAGGCATTAGAGGTGGATGAGGGAAACGCTCGTCCAGGTACTCCATGATGATTTTTGAATCGTAAAGAGCTAGCTCACGGTCAACAAGAGTTGGCACTGATTTGTATGGGTTTAACTCTACAAGCTCAGCAGGAAGGTTTGCTTCATCTACAAGCTCAACTTCAACGCTTACGCCTTTTTCAGCTAGTACGATGCGAACCTGATGGCTATACAAATCTGATGCACTCGAGAAAAGAGTCATCACAGAACGTTTATTGGCAGCTACAGCCATGGAGCCCTCCAGTACACTTACAAATAAAAATAATGGAGGCGCTAGCCTCCATTATTCGTCAATTAAAATTGGGAATTAGCACGGTATGATAGCACAATTAATGCACATCACGCCAATACTCTTTCTTGAGCAACACGACAACGATAGTTAATAGAACTAGGAAGCCCATTACCCACCAGCCAATTGCATGACGTTCTAGTTGAACAGGGTCACCGGAGTACACCAAGAAGTTCACGAGGTCGCCGACTGCTTTGTCGTATTCGCCAGAACTTAGCTCACCAGTACCACTGGTTTGTGTGCCAACAACGACTTGTACTTCTTCACCATCTACGATTTTAGTGCCGTAAACTGGCATAGGAATACCTTGAAGCTCTTCAAGCACATGCGGCATACCAACACTTGGGAATACAATGTTGTTCACCCCAAATGGACGAGATGGGTCAACATAGAAAGAACGCAGGTAAGTGTATAGCCAATCTGCACCACGAACTCGAGCAACCAAAGTTAAGTCTGGTGGCGGAGCACCAAACCAGTCAGCCGCTTGCTTCGCAGGCATTGCATTTACCATTAGATCACCAACCTTTGCTTCTGGATCGAAGATCAGGTTTTCTTTCATTAGATCAATCGGAATATCCAAGTCTGTCGCAACACGCTCGTAACGCTGGTATTGCGTTGAGTGACAAGCAAAACAGTAGTTCATGAATAGCTTCGCGCCATTTTGCAGCGAAGCCTTATCCGTTAAGTCCACGTTCGCCTTATCTAACGGAACGTTGGCACCCGCTGCCATAGCAAGAGACGGCAGCATAGCAAATAGAATTACAATCCACTTCTTCATTTGAATGTCACCCTCTCTGGTAATGGTTTGGTTGCTTCATTTTTGCTGTAGAAGAACAGCAATACAAAGAACATGAAGTAACACAAGCTAAAGATCTGAGACAGAATCGTGTACAACGGCGTTGCCGGCAATGCACCCAAAATACCCAGAGCAATAAAGGCGATAGTGAATTGAATAATATTAAATAGATGGATCTTACTACGGTAACGGTACGAACGTACTTTACAGCGATCCAGCCAAGGAAGAACAAACAGCACCACAATAGACGCGCCCATTAGGATTACACCCAACAGTTTGTCTGGAACCGCACGCAAGATTGCGTAAAACGGTGTGAAGTACCATACCGGAGCAATGTGCTCAGGTGTCTTCAATGGGTTTGCTGCCTCAAAGTTAGGCGGCTCAAGAAAGTACCCACCCATTTCTGGGTTGAAGAACAATACATAACAGAAGAAGAACAAGAAGCCAGCAACACCAACAAGGTCCTTAACCGTACCGTATGGGTGGAAAGGAATTGAGTCGATGATGTCGTATTTCTTCGTGTAGTATTCGTGGAACTTAAATTGCGTATTGTAATCGTCACCCATAGAGCCTTTTGGTAGCTTCGTTTCGATACCATCAGGGTTGTTAGAGCCGACTTCGTGCAGGGCCAGTACGTGTAGCACAACAAGAAGAAGCAGAACGATAGGTAGTGCAATTACGTGTAGTGCGAAGAAACGGTTTAGTGTTGCACCTGAGATGATGTAGTCACCACGGATCCAAAGCGTTAGGTCGTCGCCAATAACAGGAATCGCACCAAATAGAGAAATGATTACTTGGGCACCCCAATATGACATCTGACCCCATGGTAGTAGATAACCCATGAACGCTTCTGCCATTAGAACCAAGAAGATCAACATACCGAAGATCCACAGTAGCTCACGAGGCTTTTGGTAAGAACCGTAGATCAGACCACGGAACATGTGTAGGTACACAACGACAAAGAACGCCGAAGCGCCAGTTGAGTGCATGTAACGCAATAGCCAACCGTACTCAACATCACGCATGATGTATTCAATAGAAGCAAACGCGCCATCGCCAGACGGAACGTAGTTCATCGTTAGCCAAATACCTGTAAGAATCTGGTTAACAAGTACCAACATTGCCAAGGAACCGAAAAGGTACCAAAAGTTGAAGTTCTTTGGCATTGGGTATTCAGACAAGTGCTTTTTATAAGCATTCATCGCTGGAATACGTTTTTCTACCCAGTCTAATATCGCTTGCATTATGCATCTCCCTCATCAACACCGATCATGAGCTTGGTGTCGCTCAAGTACATGTGCTTAGGAACGACCAAGTTCAGTGGCGCTGGAACACCCTGGAACACTCGACCAGCCATATCAAACTTAGAACCATGACAAGGACAGAAGAAGCCCGACTTAACGCCTTGTACTTGTTCTGAGAACGTATCTGGTAGGTAAGTAGGTGAACAGCCCAAGTGAGTACAGAAACCAACCGCCACAAAATACTCAGGTTTGATCGAGCGGTACTCGTTCTGAGCATAAACTGGTTGTTGTTCCATTTCTGATTGCGGGTCACGAAGCTGACCATCAATACTCTTAAGATTATCGACCACTTCTTGAGTTCGGCGTACTACCCATACAGGCTTACCCTGCCACTCAACACGGACCATTTGGCCTGGTTCAATTTTACTGATATCCACTTCCACCGGCGCGCCAGCAGCTTTCGCTTTGGCACTCGGGTTCCATGATTTGATAAAAGGAACGGCGACGGCAGCTGCCCCTAAGCCACCAACAACTGCCGTTGTAGCGGTTAGAAAACGCCTGCGACCGTTATTTAAAGGCGCGTTGCTCATCCAAACATTCTCCCATTTGCTCCCTTTGGATCGTTATTATTCCGCTTATAAGAGCATGGCTAACAAATTATGAATTTAGTTCTATTTATTGGGGGGAAATGATAAAGAAAACCCTACTTTTTGACAAGATAAAGCTACCTTTTTGTAACATTTGTGAGGCAAATCGCCCACGCCGTCACAAAAGCGGCAAAATTATAAAAAATAGATGTGATTTGTAACAAGAAAGCGAAACGAATAACGACTAAAAACAAGAGCTAACGCCTTTTATTTCGGTTGTTTTCAGCGGATTAAGCAGAAAGATATTTCAAGAATGTGAAGGTACTCTCCACTTTTATCATGTGCGATTTGTAGCACGAATAAATTGCATAAAGCAGTACATAAGACAAACAAATGTTGCCAGGATATTAAGGAGAGATGCTGAAGCGACGGGAAACAAAAAACAGACGTTTAACTGAGGTTATAAAAACAGAAGGCTATAAAAACAAAAAGCTCGGCATATAGCCGAGCTTTGGTACACAGTATCCAGAGAAACTCTGGAAAAGCATAATTTCCAGTAAGAGGAAATTAACGCTTAGAGAACTGTGGACGACGACGTGCTTTACGTAGACCAACTTTCTTACGTTCAACGCAACGAGCGTCACGAGTAACGTAACCAGCTGCACGTAGAGCAGGACGGAAAGACTCATCGTACTCCATAAGAGCGCGAGTGATACCGTGACGGATAGCACCAGCTTGACCAGAAATACCGCCACCTTTAACAGTAACGTATAGGTCTAGCTTCTCAGTTAGTTCAACTAGCTCAAGAGGTTGTTTAACAACCATGCGAGAAGTTGGACGACCGAAGTACTCATCAAGGCTACGCTTGTTGATTACGATGTTGCCGCTGCCTGGTTTGATGAAAACACGCGCAGCTGAGCTTTTGCGACGGCCAGTGCCGTAGTATTGATTCTCTGCCATTTTCGAAATCCCCAATTAGATGTCTAGTACTTGTGGTTGTTGAGCAACATGGTTGTGCTCAGCGCCCGCGTAAACTTTAAGCTTACGGTACATAGCACGGCCTAGAGGACCACGTGGAAGCATGCCTTTAACTGCTAGCTCAAGAACCATCTCAGGTTTACGATCGATCAACTTTTCAAAAGTGATAGATTTTAGACCACCTGGGAATTCAGAGTGACGGTAGTACACTTTGCCTTTAGCTTTGTTGCCAGTTACAGCAACTTTCTCAGCGTTGATAACGATGATGTAATCACCAGTGTCAACGTGAGGAGTGTACTCAGCTTTATGTTTGCCACGTAGGCGAGATGCAATTTCACTTGCTAGACGGCCAAGAGTTTTACCCTCTGCGTCTACAACATACCAGTCGCGTTTTACAGTTTCTGGTTTAGCAACGAAAGTTTTCATGCTAATAATAACCCGTTAATTAAATTTTAAACTTTAAAGGAACACAGTATTGTGTTCCCACACTGTCTAAGAGCCCAGTCATCACCCCTTCGAGTCGTTGGTTCTCTCGACCTTCTATGCCGAAATAACTTCGATATTCAGGTCTGCAGTAACGGTGGGTCGCAGGATTATAGAGAAGAGCGAAGAAAAAATCACCTTTTTTTGCGCCAAATCACTAATTTTTTCTTCACTTTTTTAAGATGAGTTGCTGTTTTTTACGCCAGATGCTCTCTCGCTAGGTATTCGCGACTCTGCATCTCAGTTAATCGAGACAAACAACGCTTAAACTCAAATTCCAGTAGCCCATCGCTATAAAGCGCCTCCATCGCCACTTCGGCGGAAATGATTAATTTCACGTTTCTCTCGTAAAACTCATCGACTAACGCAATAAAGCGCCTTGCTGCATCATCGACTTTACGGTCCATCTGCATCACGTCCGCAAGCAATACGGTGTGGTAGATTCGAGACAGTTCAATGTAATCATTTTGGCTACGCGGAGTTTGGCACAACTGAGCAAAAGAAGCATGCAATACACCATCACTGGCCTCAGTCACTGCAATTTCGCGATGATTCACTTCAATCGTATTCGTTGCGGCTTTTCTTTCCCCAATCAGCTGTTGGTAGTATTGATTAAGGTTAACGGACGCTTGTTCATCAAGTGGGTAATGGTAAATCTCAGCTTGCTCTAGGGTTCTTAAACGGTAGTCCACACCACTATCGACATTGAGCACATCACAACGCTCTAAGATCATGGCAATTGCAGGCATGAAACGTGCTCGTTGCAAACCATTGCGATATAGATTTTGAGGTTCAATATTCGAGGTCGCGACCAAAATCATTTGACGTTTAAACATCTCTTGAAGCAACGTCGCTAAGATCATTGCATCGGTAATGTCTGAAACGAAAAACTCATCAAAACAAACAATATCTGATTCTTTCTTAAACAAGTCTGCCACTTTAGAAAGCGGATTTTCTACATCACCTAAACGCCTTAATTCATCATGTACTCGGTACATAAAGCGATGAAAATGCACCCTCATTTTCCTTTCTGTTGGTAAGGCGTCAAAAAAGGCATCCATAAGGTAAGTTTTACCGCGCCCTACACCTCCCCAAAAGTACAGTCCTTTAGGAGGTTCTGGCATTTCGACTTTTTTACCTAGTAACTTTTGCCAAGTGCTAAGCTGAGGAATAGGTGCTGACTGAAAGTCGGCGATGGCATGGTAAAGTTCATCTAAAGCGACGACCGCGCTATATTGCGCTTCATCACGTTGGAATCCATGCTTGGCTATGTCTTGTTGGTATCGTTTTAATGGTGTCATGGCACTGGGTCGTATCAGAGGTACAGAGAAATTTTGTCACCTCGGGGTCAGTATTAGGAATAGAGAGATGTGGATATCAGTCCCCGAAGACATACCGCTATTTTTCTTTATCGGCTGTTCAAGCCATAGTAACATGGACAAGCACCGCGTGTAACTAAGTAGTAAAAGACTTGTTAAAACAACTATAAGGAGCAGTTATGCCTTGGATTTATGCCATTGTGGGTTTGCTGGTCGGTACAATCGTAGGCGTAGTCATTAGTAGACTAACCACCCCCGAATACAAAAAACAAAAGTCTGTGCAAAAAGAGCTAGAAGCAGCCAAATTTGAACTAGAGCAACAACGTCAAGAGCTGGTCGATCACTTTGCACAAACCGCAGAAATGTTGGATACGCTAGGTAAAGATTACACTAAGCTGTACCAACATATGGCAAAGACTTCATCAGAACTCTTGCCAAACTTGCCTGAGCAAGACAACCCATTCGACAAGAAAACGGCGATGTCTTCAGAGCAAATTGAAGAGCAACCATCTGAAGTCAATGAACAACCAAAAGACTATGCCAATGGCGCAACCGGCCTTTTGAAAGATAAAGAAAAAGAGATCATCGACGCACCTGAAGCCGTCACAGCAAAAGCCTCTTAATCTTCTCTCTTCTTCCTATTGGGTCAATACATATTCATTTCTTATCAATTTGTGTTGACCCTTTTTGAACTTTTCTTAAGCAACTCATCTCTAACTTGCAGTGACCTGCCACCCCGTTTCGATTATCCAGACCAATACTTAAACACATAATGGTTAGGATATTTCTTTTTGGCAGACTGGTTTCAAGAGGAGTTATTGGATGAAAAAACCGTTGCTTGCGTTAACCGTTCTATCTTTAAGCTTAAGTTCAATCATCACCCCAATCTCAGCTACGGCAGCACTTCCTTTAAGTGTTGATGGTGAGCAATTACCAAGCCTTGCACCTATGCTAGAAAAAGTGACCCCTGCGGTCGTCAGCATTGCGGTAGAGGGCAAACAGGTGCAAACCAGCCGTATTCCAGAACAGTTTCAATTTTTCTTTGGCCCTGAATTTCCAACAGAACAAACTCGCGAACGTCCATTCCGAGGGTTGGGCTCAGGCGTGATCATTGACGCGAAGAAAGGTCAGATAGTAACAAACTACCACGTAATAAAAGGCGCAGATGATATTAGAGTTCGCCTTTACGATGGTAGAGAGTACGACGCAGAATTGGTTGGCGGTGACGAAATGTCGGACATTGCCTTGCTTAAATTAGAAAAGGCGAAAGACCTAACTCAAATTAAAGTGGCAGATTCAGACGCATTGCGTGTGGGTGATTTTACCGTGGCAATTGGTAACCCATTTGGTCTAGGACAAACGGTCACTTCTGGTATTGTTTCTGCACTTGGCCGAAGCGGCTTAAACGTGGAGAACTTTGAGAACTTCATTCAAACCGATGCGGCTATCAATAGCGGTAACTCTGGCGGCGCATTAGTGAACCTCAATGGCGAACTGATTGGTATTAATACCGCAATCCTAGGCCCAAATGGCGGTAATGTTGGTATCGGCTTTGCCATTCCATCCAACATGATGCAAAACCTAACGGATCAAATTCTAGAGTTTGGTGAAGTGAAACGCGGTATGTTGGGCGTTCAGGGTGGTGAAGTCACTTCAGAATTGGCAGAAGCACTAGGTTACGAGTCAAGCAAAGGCGCTTTTGTTAGTCAAGTGGTCCCAGACAGTGCCGCTGATAAAGCAGGCTTGAAAGCCGGAGACGTGATTGTTTCCGTCAATGGTAAATCAATTGATACCTTCTCTGAACTTCGCGCCAAAGTTGCAACACTAGGTGCTGGCAAAAAAATTGAACTTGGTGTGATTCGTGACGGTAAGAGCAAGAGTTTTGATGTCACTTTAGGCGAGTCTACCAATATCAAAGCGAAGGCTGAAACGTTGCATGAGGGCTTAAAAGGTGCCGAGTTAAGTAACACGACACCAAACGATAAGATTCAAGGGGTCAAGGTGACCAGCGTGGTCGAGAACTCACCTGCAGCACAGTACCAACTTGAGCAAGACGATATCATCATTGGTGTGAACCGCAAACGCGTGAAGAACTTAGCGGAGCTGCGCGCCATCGTTGAGAAGCACAAAGGCGTGTTAGCAATCAATGTTCAACGTGGAGACCGCACGGTTTACTTAGTTATTCGATAATCCATCAACAAGAGCGATGAGTGCTTCTCCGTTTTATTCGAGAACACTCCTATACTTTACCTTGTATGTCATGGTTTTTTAAAAGGGCAAGGCAATCACGTCTTGCCCTTTTGTTATTTTTCAATGTAGTGCTATCCTTCTCTTTTCTATCCCAATCGGGCGCCCAATCATGGAGAGGTTATGCTTAGCTTTTTGTTACGTTCTGTCTTTTTAGGCTTAGCAACTGCCGTCATAGTGTTGCTCGCTGTCCCTTCTTTGCGTAGCAATGTCATTCCTGACGCCCTCGTTGATACACAACCGAGTAATATCGCCTCACTTGAAGTGTCTTTTAATCAAGCCGTGAGAAAAGCCGCACCTGCCGTAGTAAATATCTACAGCCGAAAATACGTTGAAAACGACCGCAGCAAGCTTTCTACACAAGGCTTGGGTTCCGGCGTGATCGTAAGTGAGAAAGGCTACATCATCACGAACTATCATGTAGTGGCGCAAGCAGACCAAATTGTTGTCGCACTTCAAGATGGCCGAGTGGCAGCCGCACAGTTGGTGGGGACTGACAAACGCACAGATATCGCGATTTTGCGTGTCGAAGGCTCTAACCTACCGGTTATCCCTCTGAACTCTGAATATAAGCCTCAGGTGGGCGATGTTGTACTGGCTATTGGTAACCCTTACAACTTGGGACAAACCACAACATTCGGCATTATCTCTGCGACAGGTCGTTCATCAATCAGTGATGGTCGACAAGCCTTTATTCAGACCGATGCAGCAATCAACGAGGGTAACTCCGGAGGTGCATTGGTGAACACCCAAGGTGAACTGGTCGGTATCAATACCGCGTCATTCCAACAAGCGACAGACCTTGAAACCTACGGTATCTCGTTTGCCATTCCGGCACCGCTCGCCAACAAGATCATGCAGAAGATCATCGCAGATGGCCGAGTAATCCGTGGCTATATCGGTATTGATGGCCAAGATATTAACGCCGTGACCGCTCGTCTATTGGGCAATGAACACATTGGTGGCATTGTCGTACTTGGCATTGATCCGAATGGCCCTGCAAGTGCTGCTGGCTTTGAGAAACAAGACATCATCATCAGTATCAATGGCACCAAAGTTCAAGGGCGACAAAGCGTGATGGACATTGTCACTGACTTGCGACCAGGAACGTCAGTCGACGTTGGGATTATCCGCAAGGGTAAAGAGATGAACGTAAAAGTCACCATCGCCGAAGACAAACAAGAAGCATAAAAAAATCCCAGCCATTGGCTGGGATTTTTGTTTGTGTGTTACTCGCTATCACTTGGCTCTTCTGAAGTGTCTGAGGCTCCCCCCATATCCACTTCAATACGCGTTACGCGCTGCAAGCCTCTCGGCAATAAGCTACCTCGGCGGCCACGTTCACCACGGAAGTTTTCTAAGTCCGCGGGTTTCAATCCCAACTTGCGCTTACCGGCATACAACGTCAGAGAAGCACCTTGTGGCAATGCCATCAAGTGAGACAGAACCTCTTCGCGCTCTTTAGCTTTCGCCGCTGGAATATTGATGATCTTGTTGCCTTTACCTTTCGCCAATTGCGGCAGGTCTTTAATCGGGAACAACAGCATACGACCTTGGTTGGTAATTGCGAGAATTTCATCCGAATCCAAATCCGCAATCGTCTTCGGCGTCATCACTTCAGAGTTAGCAGGAAGTGTCACGAGAGCCTTACCACTGCGGTTCTTAGACAGTAGCTCAGAGCCTTTACATACAAAGCCGTAACCCGCGTCAGAGCCCACCAGCCATAGCTGCTCATCTTCACCCATGATCACTTGGCGAATACTGCTACCAGCCGTGATGTTCAGGCGGCCAGTAATCGGCTCACCTTGGCTTCGCGCTGATGGTAGTGAGTGTGACTCTAATGAGTAGCTTCGGCCATCGCTACCGAAGAACACCGCTTGTTGGTTGCTCTTACCGCGAGCATGCGCAAGGTAGTTATCACCAGATTTATAGCTTAAGCCTTCTGCATCAACATCGTGGCCTTTCGCATGGCGAATCCAGCCTTTCTCTGAAAGCACCACTGTGATTGGCTCACTTGGTACTAGGTCACGCTCAGTCAACGCTTTTGCTTCTGCACGCTCAACCAATGGAGAGCGACGGTCATCACCGTATTTCTCTGCGTCCGCTTTAATCTCTTTCTTCAGTAGTGTGTTCAGACGACGCTCAGAACCAAGCAGCTGTTCTAGCTTCTCACGTTCTTTTTCTAGCTCGTCTTGTTCACCGCGAATCTTCATCTCTTCTAGTTTTGCTAGATGACGAAGTTTAGTATCTAGAATCGCATCCGCTTGGATATCAGTAATACCAAAGCGTTCCATCAAGACCGCTTTTGGGTCGTCTTCAGTACGAATGATCTCAATCACTTCATCTAGATTTAGGTAAGCAACCAACAAACCTTCCAAGATGTGTAAACGAGCCATCACTTTGTCTAGGCGATATTGTAGACGACGACGAACAGTAGTACGACGGAACTCAATCCACTCAGACAGAATTTGTACCAGACCTTTCACTTGAGGACGGTTATCGAGACCGATCATGTTCAAGTTAACGCGGAAGCTGCGCTCAAGATCCGTTGAAGCGAATAAGTGATTCATCAACAAATCACAGTCAACGCGGTTTGACTTAGGCACAACGACGATTCGCGTTGGGTTCTCGTGATCCGATTCGTCACGAAGGTCGTCTACCATTGGTAGCTTCTTCGCACGCATTTGGTTCGCGATTTGTTCTAGTAACTTCGCACCCGATACTTGGTGTGGCAGAGAAGTAATGACGATATCAGAACCTTCTTTGTGCCATACCGCACGCATCTTGATACTACCGCGACCGTTACGGTAAATCTTCTCGATATCCGCTTGTGGTGAAGTAATTTCTGCTTCCGTTGGGTAATCTGGACCTTTCACAAACTGCATCACATCAGGCAGTTCAGCTTTCGGGTTGTCGATTAAGTGGATGGTTGCATCTGCCACTTCACGAACATTGTGAGGCGGAATATCCGTCGCCATACCAACCGCGATACCAGTTACACCGTTTAGCAGGATATGAGGCAGACGCGCAGGCAACATTTGTGGCTCTTTCATCGTGCCATCAAAGTTAGGTTGCCATTCAACCGTGCCTTGACCCAGTTCGCCTAGCAATACCTCAGCAAACTTAGACAGTTTCGCTTCGGTATAACGCATTGCCGCAAATGATTTCGGATCATCTGGCGCACCCCAGTTACCTTGACCATCTACCAATGGGTAACGGTAAGAGAATGGCTGTGCCATGAGTACCATCGCTTCGTAACATGCAGAGTCACCGTGCGGGTGGTATTTACCCAGTACGTCACCAACGGTACGTGCTGATTTTTTATATTTCGCTGATGCCGAAAGACCAAGCTCCGACATTGCGTAAATGATGCGTCGTTGAACCGGCTTCAGACCATCGCCAATGTATGGCAATGCGCGATCCATGATTACGTACATCGAGTAGTTCAGATAAGCGTCTTCAGTGAACTTGCGCATTGGCAACTGTTCAACGCCATCATAAGTGATTTCTGTAGACATCCGTTAAACCTCTGCCATATCGCCATTGCTTTGTAGCCAAGTGCGACGGTCATCTGCTCGTTTTTTACCAAGCAACATGTCCATCATTTCCATGGTCGCCGCAGAATCATCGATGGTTAACTGAACCAGACGTCGCGTATTTGGATCCATGGTTGTTTCGCGCAACTGAAGTGGGTTCATCTCACCCAGACCTTTGAATCGCTGCACGTTGATTTTGGCTTTCTTCTTCGACAAGCGCTCAAGTACGCCATCTTTTTCGTCGTCATCTAGGGCATAGAAAACTTCTTTGCCGCAGTCGATACGATACAGAGGCGGCATCGCAACGTAGATGTGACCAGCTTCAACCAGCGCACGGAAGTGACGAGTAAATAGAGCACATAGAAGGGTTGCGATGTGCAGCCCATCCGAGTCCGCATCGGCAAGGATACAGATCTTACCGTAGCGAAGGCTGTCTAGGTTGTCGCTGTCTGGGTCGATCCCCAAAGCTACCGAGATGTCATGAACTTCTTGAGAAGCCAAAACTTGGTCTGCAGAGACTTCCCACGTGTTTAGGATCTTACCGCGCAGTGGCATCACCGCTTGGAACTCACGATCACGAGCTTGTTTGGCAGAACCGCCCGCCGAGTCACCCTCTACAAAGAAGATTTCTGTGCGGTTTAAGTCTTGTACTGAACAATCCGTTAGCTTACCAGGCAGTGCAGGACCAGATGCTACCTTCTTACGTACAACCTTTTTGCTCGCACGCATACGACGATGCGCGTTCGCGATACAAACTTCAGCAAGTTGCTCTGCAAGTTGTGGTTTTTCGTTCAACCAAAGGCTGAATGAATCTTTCACTACACCAGATACAAACGCAGCGGTTTGACGAGAAGACAAACGCTCTTTAGTCTGACCGGCAAACTGTGGATCTTGAATCTTAACCGATAGGACGTATGAACAACGGTCGAAGACGTCATCGCCAGTTAGTTTTACGCCACGAGGCAACAAGTTACGGAATTCACAGAACTCACGCATGGCGTCGAGCAAACCTTGGCGAAGGCCGTTTACGTGTGTACCACCTTGCGCCGTCGGGATAAGGTTCACGTAACTCTCGGTGATCATCTCGCCGCCTTCTGGCTGCCAGATTACGGCCCAATTTGCTGCTTCTGTTTCGGCTGAGAATTCACCAGTAAATGGTTCTTCTGGCAGAACGGTATAACCTTTCACACCTTCCGCTAGATAGTCTTTCAAACCATCTTCGTAGAACCACTTGTAGTCTTTGTTGTTTACTTTATCTGTGAAAGTAATTTCTAGGCCAGGACAAAGTACTGCTTTCGCACGCAGGTTATTCACCAGACGAGTTACTGAGAAGTTTGCAGAATCAAAGTACTTAGCATCTGGCCAAAAATGCACACTGGTACCACGGTTACGACGACCACATGTGCCGACTACCGTTAGGTCAGAAACTTTATCGCCGTGCTCAAAAGCAATCTCATACACTTGACCATCACGACGTACGGTCACTTCCACACGCTTGGACAGTGCGTTTACTACTGAGATACCTACACCGTGTAGACCACCAGAGAATTGGTAGTTTTTATTGGAAAACTTACCACCCGCGTGAAGCTTACATAGGATCAGTTCAACACCTGAAACCTTCTCTTCTGGGTGGATATCAACAGGCATGCCTCGACCATCATCGATCACTTCTAGTGATTGGTCAGCATGTAGGATGACTTGTACTTTTGAGGCATGTCCGGCTAGCGCTTCATCGACACTGTTATCGATAACTTCTTGGCCCAAGTGGTTTGGGCGCGCTGTATCCGTATACATCCCTGGTCGGCGACGTACTGGCTCTAAGCCATTCAGTACTTCAATGGCACCAGCATTATATTGTTCAGTCATAATACGGAATTGTTCTCAAAGTTTACTTGTAACCCGAGCCTCACCGATGGGTGAGCGATACTCGAGAAACGAAAAAGCTACCCCGTCAGCACCCTTCTCATTGATCGGTCATGCATAACAAAGTAGTCAGGGCTTTACACCCCTAAGATCTTTTCGGCAAAACATAGTCGGAAAGCATACCCGCTATGTCAAGAAACGGTTGGATATATCAATAAAAACTATGAGCCTATTCCAATCGCTCTAGAAATCACAAATTTAAGAATTTAATGATTTGAGCAGGATAACGCTCAAAGCCAATAAAACTGTGATCACCGCCTTCTTCTACGGTTTTCTTAGCATCGGTAAATTTCTCTACCGCTTGGCGATAATCCAGAACCTCATCTTCTGTTTGCTGTAACAGCCAGAAGGATTGAGGCGACGCGATGCTTTTTACATCAAGAGCTTTCAGCTCGTCAATATGACAAGCTTCAAGTGTATAGGTTTCGTGCGTGTATGGGTTAGTTTGCTCCCCCAAATAGTTAACCAACAGCTCATAAGGCTTCACCGCAGGGTTAACCACGACCGCACGAAAACCAAATTGCGCGTTCAACCACGTAGACATGTAGCCCCCCAGAGAGCTGCCCACTAAACCAATGTTATAGTCATCTTTATATTGCTCAACAATGTCTAATAGACATTGAGCGGCAAGTTGTGGAAAGCATGGCAATTGAGGCACAACAACTTTAATGTCTGGGCGCTGCTGTTCACAGTACTCTTTCATCAAATTCGCCTTCATTGAAAGTGGCGAACTGTTAAAACCATGGATATACAGTAGTAGCGCCGGTTTGCTCATAAAAGCCTCACAGAAGAAAAAGTAAGCCCGAACATAAAGTTCGGGCGTGATATTTGGTTAGTAGCCGTTTGAGGTAAAGTCTGGCTGAAACTGCCCATCCGTCAGGCGATTAACCTCAGTAGAAATGTCACCACTCGGGTGAAGTTCTAATTCTCGCCACCCTGGGCACTCTGTGTCTAACGCAAAGTCATCGGAGTTCGGCTTAAACTGCACACAGGTTGAAGGCGTTGCCATCACTCGAATACCATTATAAAGAACATTCATGTCTTGGTGCACATGACCACATAAAATGCCCTTTACGTTCTCAAAACGGTCTACAACTTGCCAAAATGCTTCAGCATCCTTCAGTGTATGCTGGTCAAGCCAAGCACTACCAACTAACAACGGGTGATGGTGCAATAACACAAGTGTGTGTCGGTCTGGGTAGTCAGACAACTTTTCTTCTAATAGGGAAAGTTGCTGATCACTTAAACGCCCATGAGGCACGCCCACAACTTGTGAATCTAGCAAGATCAACTGCCAATGTTCACCCAGCAAAAGGTGCTCAACAGATTGAATTTGAGGTGATGGTAGAACCGTCCCCATGTTTGGTTTGAAGTCGTGATTGCCAGGCAACCAAAAACACGCTTTCTCCAGCGGCGCAATACCCTCGGCAAAACGCTGGTAAGACTCGGCACTGTGATCTTGTGAAATATCACCCGTCGCCAAGATGTATTCAAACTGCACTTGACGATGAAGAACTTCTTTCACCACGGCTTCAAAGCTGTCGGCGGTTCTTACGCTCAGCAAACTGCCCTCATCTGCGGCAAACAGATGAGTATCCGTGATTTGTATAAGCTTTATGCTGTCACTAGATGATTGCAAAATGAAAACCTGATTCGTCCACTATTTAATTTTTTGTTATTTTCCCTTAGTGACGTGACAATCAATTGAAGGCAAGTGGCGATCGACTAATGCCACTTCGTAAACAGAACGTCAGCCATTCACCAAGGAACGTATTAAGTTGATGTTTTTCATCTTTCTGCATCAACTGGTCGTTGGGATAATCATATTTAGCTTTGATGCGAGAGAACTCTCCGCTTGAGCATACTTCAGCAACTCTTGCATCGTGATAAAGCCTGACAGACATCGTCGGTAAAGGAAACACCGGCATCTCATCACTCTGACATATCTCAACAACTGTGGTGTATTTTGTGATTTCATTCACGGTCAGTTGGTAAACCATGTTCGCTGCTTGATAACAACGAATATCACCAACTTCGGCAGAAGCAGGCAGCAAAGCATTGAGCTTAGCGTAGTTGGTCTCATAAGTTCTCATCAGGCCCGCTAAGTCAACATGGTATCGCTGTTTTACCGCTACTTGTGCCATTACTTATTCTCCACCGATTGGGGAAACTCCCCATTGTGATTTCAATTCTTGATGGTTAAGTTGTAACCATTGCAATGCAATGATAGAAGCACCATTTTCGAATTTTCCATCCTTCACCCATTGATACGCAGTTTCGCGACTCAGTACATGAACACGAATATCTTCATTCTCATAGTCTAAACCATGAATGCCATGCGCTTTAGTTGCATCCACTTCTCCAATGAACACATCTAATTTTTCCGAGCAACCACCAGAAGAAGGGTAATAAGAAGTAACCGAGGTGACGCGTCCCACTTGGATCCCTGCTTCCTCTTCTGCTTCTCGACGAATCACTTCTTCAGCGGACTCATCACGATCTATCATTCCTGCAACAATTTCGAATTGCCAAGGAGATGAATGTTCCAATGCCCCAACTCGGATCTGTTCAATGATCACAACTTGATCAGTCACAGGATCATACGGGAGCATGGCCGCAGCATGACCACGTTCGAACATTTCTCGTTCGACAATCCCACTCCAACCACCAGCAAATAACCTATGCTTAAAACGGTATTTCACCATTTTAAAGAAACCTTTAAACACGGTTTCCTTTGAGATTATTTCCACATCTTGGGGAGTAAAATCATTTTGTTGCTTGTCACACTGTTGCATTCAACACCTCTCTGAGTGAATCTTGTAGTTTACTCATTGTTATTCGCTTGCTCAAAGGACTTGGCTCAACTTTTTGTACAATAGTTATAAATTATTTTAAGCCTTTCTCAAAAATTTATTGCACAGGTGGATAATTACGTGTAAAAAAGTGCAAAGTTTAGAGTAAATATCGTCCAAATTGAGTTAAACTACTGAGAATTAACCAATCTATTGACCGCGGGAATGGAAAATGAAAAAACTGCTTCCACTATTTATCAGTGCAGCGCTAGGCAGTATGAGCACAGCAGCATGGGCAGACTCCCTTGCTGAAATTTATGACTTAGCAAAACAAAATGACCCACAATTGCTCAGCGTAGCAGCGCAGCGTGATCAAGCTTTTGAAGCAATCAACTCTAGCCGCAGTGCCCTACTACCACAAATCAACTTAACCGCGGGTTATGACATTACACGTGGCGACAGAGATCAAGACTTAGGTGGTAAAGTATCGACGGACCAAAACGTCTTATCTGCTGGCGTTGGCTTTACACAAGAGCTGTACAACCGCGCGTCTTGGATAACCCTAGACACTGCAGAGAAAACGGCACGTCAATCAGATGCAACTTATGCAGCAACGCAACAAGGTTTGATCCTTCGCGTTTCTCAAGCTTACTTTGAAGTACTGCGTGCACAAGACAACCTAGTGTTTGTCCGTGCAGAGAAAGCCGCGGTTGGTCGCCAACTAGAGCAAACTAAACAACGTTTTGAAGTTGGCCTATCGGCAATTACTGACGTACATGATGCACAAGCACAATTTGATGCAGTATTGGCTGATGAAGTTCTAGCAGAAAACGATCTGATCAACAGCTACGAGTCACTACGTGAAATTACAGGCCAAGAACACAAAAACCTAAATGTTCTTGATACTGCTCGTTTCTCTGCAAGTCGTCCAAGCACACCAGCTGAAACACTAGTAGAAGAAGCAAAAACAACCAACCTAAGCCTTTTATCAGCACGTATTTCACAAGACATTGCGCGTGACAATATTTCGCTAGCGAGTTCTGGTCACCTACCAACGCTATCTCTGGACGGTGGTTACAACTACGCTGATACTGCGGAAAGCATTAACGATAATACAGCCGATGGCTTCAATGTTGGTGTAAACCTAGCCGTGCCACTTTACACAGGTGGTCGTACAACATCTGAAGTGAAACAAGCGGAATACAGCTACGTTGCTGCTAGTGAAAACCTAGAAGCTGAATACCGTAGTGTTGTGAAAGAAGTGAGAGCACAAAACAACAACATTAACGCCTCTATCGGCGCACTAAAAGCGTACGAACAATCTGTGGTTTCTGCACAGTCTGCACTTGAAGCAACAGAAGCTGGTTTCGATGTTGGTACTCGTACTATCGTTGACGTGCTAGACGCAACTCGTCGTCTTTACGATGCAAACAAAAACCTTTCAGATGCACGTTACAACTACATTCTTGCAGGTCTTCAGCTACGCCAAGCAGTTGGTACGCTAAGTGAGCAAGACATCCTAGATGTAGACGCGGGCCTTAAGCCAGCAAAATAAACGTCTAAGTAACACGAAAAACGCCAGTTGATTTCAACTGGCGTTTTTTTGGGGGCTAAGTAATCAAGCCAAGTGCGCTCTAGGCCCCTTCCCTTCGAAGGAGAGGATTAGGAAGGGGTTGCTTCTCGATCTAATTGACGACACTGGTTTTCAATCAGACCGAGTATTCCGCCCCTCTAACTCCCCCTTGAAAAGAGGGAGGTCTGGAATACATTTGTGGTTAGATGCACTCCTCCAAAAACAACAAAGGCCGCTCGAAAGCGACCTTTAATAATCAGTTTGTAGTAATCAGTTTGGCGAGCAAGGTATTAACCCTTACCACCTTTGATAGCGTTGATGATCTCGCTGGTTGAACAACCATCTTCAAAGTTCAGTACACGAACTTCACCGCCTGCAGCGATCACTTCTTTACCACCCGCGATCTCTTCTGGTTTGTAATCACCACCTTTCACCAATAAGCTAGGCAGCACTTCTGAGATCAAACGCTGTGGTGTGTCTTCACTGAACGGTACAACCCAATCAACCGCGCCAAGACCCGCCAAGACTGCCATACGACGATCTGTTGGGTTCACTGGACGACCTGGGCCTTTCAAGCGTTTCACTGAGTCATCAGTATTCACTGCAACGATTAGGCGGTCACCTAACTCAGCAGCATGATTTAGGTAAGAAACATGACCTGCGTGTAGAATATCGAAACAACCATTGGTCATCACAACCTTCTCGCCTTTTGCACGTGCTTTCTTCACGGCTTCAATCAGCGCTTGCTCTGAAATCACGCCGTAGTCTGTATCTTGACTGCCGTGAATAGCTTCAGCCAATTCAATCTCAGATAGTGTTGATGTACCTAATTTACCAACCACAACACCTGCGGCTGCGTTTGCTAGTGCACAAGCTTCTTCAAACGATTTACCAGCGGCTACCGATGCTGCTAATACAGAAATAACCGTATCACCCGCACCTGTTACGTCATACACTTCTTTCGCTTGTGTCGGTAGGTGGAATGGCTCTGCACCACGGCGAATCAATGTCATGCCGTTTTCGCTGCGTGTCACCAACAGAGCTTCAAATTCGAACTCTTCAACTAAAGCTAGCGCTTTTTCTACTAACTCTTGGTCAGATTTCACTTTGCCCACAACGTCTTCAAACTCTTTCATGTTTGGAGTCAGAAGGGTTGCGCCACGGTAGCGTTCGAAATCCGCCCCTTTAGGGTCAATAAATACGGGAATGTTTGCTGCGCGTGCTTTTTGGATGTACGCCTGTACATGCTCAAGCGAACCTTTTGCGTAGTCAGACATGATGACCGCTTTCACGCTTGGTAGCACGGCTTCCATGCGAGACAATACAGGCTCTGCATCTGTGTTCTCGAACTTGTCTTCAAAATCCAAACGAATCAACTGTTGACCACGGCTCATGACACGCAGTTTAGTAATCGTTGGGTATTCAGGAAGCGCCACAAAGTCGCATTTTACTTTTAGCGAGTTCAGGGTTTCAGTCAGCACTTTCGCTGGCTCATCCATACCGGTTAGACCAACAATGTGAGCGTGACCGCCAAGTGAAGCAATATTCATTGCGACGTTCGCAGCACCACCTGGACGCTCTTCATTGTTTTCTACTTTCACAACAGGTACTGGCGCTTCAGGAGAAATACGTCCAGTCGGGCCATACCAGTAACGATCTAGCATGACATCACCGATGATTAGCACACCAGCGCTGTTGTAATCAGGTAGAATTGGTTTCATTATTGGTCTCCAAAAATTAAATCGTGGTGAGTTTAACACAGCCTTTTTCTAGGCTGAACCTTGTGCACTACTTCTGCTTAGGCAAACCATTGATTCCATGCTTGCTTCACCCACTCTCGCTCTGCAACAAATTTCTCTTCCGCCACATCGGCATCCAAGTTGAGCAAGTTTCGACGATGAATCTCATCGCGCATTGATGTGTATGCGCGCGTCAATTGCATCGCTTGATCTTCTTCCATGACACCTTGTGCAATCAGGGTTTCAAAAATACGCACGTTATCGCACCAGCGAATCAGCTTCGGCTTACTGTGACTGTAGTTGAGCACAAGGTATTGAGCGAGAAATTCAATATCGGTAATACCGCCGTTGTCTTGCTTCAGCATAAAACGACCGGATTTTTTCCCACCCAAGTGGTCACGCATTTTCTCACGCATATCGACCACCTGCTTCTTCAGCGTATCTTGGTCACGCGATTTACACAGCACATCATGGCGCGTGTTATGGAAAGCTATCACTAATGGTTCGTCACCATAAATCATGCGAGCACGTACTAACGCCTGATGTTCCCAAGTCCACGCATCTTGATGTTGATAATCGTCAAATGCATCGGTCGGGCTTACCAGTAATCCTGATGCACCAGAAGGACGTAAGCGAGTATCCACTTCGTACAGAATGCCTGATGCAGTGCGGGTCGAGAAAATATGAATGATGCGCTGTGCCAAACGAAGGTAAAACTGACGACCGTCGATTTCTTTCTTACCATCGGTATACACATTCACCGGACAATCGTGCATAAACACAATGTCGAGATCTGAGTTGTAGCCCAATTCCCAACCACCGACTTTCCCATAACCAATCACAGCAAAACCTTTACCTTCACGATCTTTTACGTGTGTTGGTTCACCATACTTTTCCGACACTTGTAGCCAAGCTTGGTTCACTACGGCTTCTACGATGGCTTCAGCTAAGTAAGTTAAGTGGTCACTTACTTTCATCACTGGTAACACACCAGCAATGTCTGCTGCAGCAATGCGGAGGATGCAAATCTGCTTGAACTGACGCAACGCCTCCATTTGCTGTTCCATATCATCCTCTGGAATACGAGCAAGGAAGTCACGCAGCTC
Source organism: Vibrio sp. MMG023 (assembly GCF_021654215.1). NCBI lineage: Bacteria > Pseudomonadati > Pseudomonadota > Gammaproteobacteria > Vibrionales > Vibrionaceae > Vibrio > Vibrio sp. MMG023. The sequence continues at coordinate 156,713 of NZ_JAKFZP010000006.1, forward strand.
CGTTCGGTAGCTGTCGAGTGGGATTGGGTTATAAAGGTGCTGAGGGTCGATCAGCTCATCAAGCAGTATTGGGTAACGCGATAGCTGCTCGGAAATCATCGGACTTGCAGTGCACAGACGCACCAATTGCACCAATGCGGCTGGGTGCTCATCCAGCAATTCTAAATACGTAGTGCGCGTGCAAATGTTATGCAGCAAATGCAGAACTCGTGGCAGACCAAACTGTGCATCAGGATGGGCGAACACCGCATCGAAGACTTTCGGCATTAACTTAGTTAAGACTTCACGCCCACGTGGGCCAAGCGTTTTTTTCGCTAAGTCTGCCTTAAACTGCATGATGGTTTTAGCAAACGCTTCCGAGTTCTCCGTTTTGATGTCTTCTTGCAACACATGTTCAAGCACATCTTGCTTGGTCGCCATGTCCCAAAGTTCATGGAAATGACGTGCGATGGTTTCCGTCTCGTCCTCTTCGTCATCACCAATTAAGTTATCAAACACCTTATGTACGTTAGCCATATGCTGTTGAGTTTGAGCCATCAAATCATCCCAAGCATCAAATCGCATCGCAATGGCCAGTTTTAGGCGTTCATCATCGCAATCAGGCAAGGTTTGGGTTTGTTTATCGGCCATCGCTTGCAGCAAGTTTTCCAGCTTACGTAAGTATTTATAGGCCGTTTCTAAATTCTCGACTTCTGATGGGGTTAACTGGCCTAATTCACCAATGGCATTCAAGGTTTCTAGTAAACCACGACCTCGCAAAGAAGGCTCTCGACCACCACGAATTAACTGGAATACTTGAGCAATAAACTCAATTTCACGAATGCCACCAGCGCCTAATTTAATGTTGTTACTCAAACCACGGCGACGTACTTCACTGCTGATCATCGATTTCATTCGACGCAGAGATTGAATCGCACTGAAGTCGATATAACGGCGGAACACAAATGGGCGCAGCATCTGGCGCAATTCTTGGTATTGCGGATACATTTCGCTACCCATGACGCGTGCTTTGATCATCGCGTAACGTTCCCAGTCGCGCCCTTGCTCTTGATAATAATCTTCGAGCGCTGCGTAGCTCATGACCAAGGGGCCACTTTCACCAAACGGACGTAGACGCATGTCAACACGGTAACAGAAACCATCAAAGGTTTGTTGGTCGAGCGCTTTAATGATGCGTTGACCCAAACGGGTAAAGAACTGTGCATTGGCAATACTACGACGTGCACCTTGCGTCTCACCATTTTCTGGATAGGTGAAGATCAAATCGATATCGGAAGAAAAGTTCAGCTCGCCACCACCCAACTTACCCATACCAATGATCAGCATAGGTTGCGCTTCGCCTTCGGCATTAGTTGGGGTTCCCCACTCATTGCAACAAATCTTATATTGCCATTGGTAGGTCTCGAAGATCATCGCTTCTGCCAATTGTGATAAGTGACTAAGTGACTCTTCTAGCGTCCAAGTGTGGGTGAAGTCTTTCCACGCAATGTAGACCATTTCACGGTTGCGAAATTGGCGCAGCACACGGTGTCCAGCCATTTCATCTTGGCATTCCGCCAGAAGCTCTGCGAGGCGTACACGATAGGCTTGTTGTCGACTCCTTTCTGCCAGCATGCTTGGCAAGTTTTGTGCGAGTGTCTCATCACGATGAATCGCTTCGGTTATGAACTTACTTAACCCAGACACAAAACGAAATTGCTCAGCAATCTCGGTTGGCCATTGTTGAAAGTATCCCGCTTGCTCGGCGTTTTGAACCGCAGAATCCGCGACAGAAATCAGTGACGAAGGCAGCTGCATTTTTCTTCCTTGTTTGAAAAGCACTGTGATTAGGTGTTATCACTTATTTATACCAGAGTTAGCACAAATAAAAACGCCCACAAAAGGTTTGTGGGCGTTTTATCAAAGCTTGTTAGACTTAGACTTGGAAGGATTTAATCTTCTCATCTAACTCTTCGGCATTACTTTGCATCATTTCAGACGTTTCAAGCAACTCCGTCACAACAACAACAGATGCTTCCACCAACTCACGAACGTTAGTGAGGTTTTGGCTCATTTCTTCTGCGACGCTACTTTGTTGACCTGAAGCCGTCGCAATCTGGAAGTTCATGTCGTTGATTTGTGTCACTTGACCAACGATGCCATCCAGTTCAGAGCCTGCATTGGACACCAACTCAACCCCTTCAGCTGCTTCAACCACGCTCTTTTCCATCAATTCGACGGCAGATTCAGCACTCGATTGAAGCTGTGTGATCATTTCTTGAATTTCAACGGTCGCTTGTTGTGTACGCTGGGCAAGGTTACGAACTTCATCCGCAACCACGGCAAAACCTCGACCTGCTTCACCTGCACGCGCCGCTTCAATCGCTGCGTTCAACGCAAGTAGGTTAGTTTGCTCTGAGATACCTTGAATGGTCCCTACTACACTACCAATCGCTTCTACGCGTTCTTCTACTTGGTTAACGGCACTTGCCGAAGACGCGATATCAGAAGAGAGTTCACTCATTTTAGACACGGTTTTTTGCAAGAACTGCTGGCCAGTCACCGCTTGAGTTGAAGCTTGCTCGGTTAAAGTTGACGCTGTTTGCGCATGTTCAGCTACAGTTTGTACGGTTGAAGACATCTCGCTCATGGCCGTCGCAAGCTGGTCGATTTCATTAAACTCTTCTTGTGCTGACTCTTTCGTCTCGGACATGCTCAATGTCATCACCTCTGTGAGAGTAGAAAGCTCTTCCGAAGAGTTGATTTGCATTTGAATGACATCATGCAGTTGGCGACGAGTGGTCTCAAGTTCACGAGCCACATCGCCGTATTCGTCTTTACAATCCATTCCAAAAGGAACAGAAAGGTTCTTACTTGCCATTAATTTGATGGCTTCATTAAGGTATTGCGTCTGACGCAACATCACGCGCGCAGCGGCCAACAGTAGTACCACAAACACCACAATTAAGATCGCTGTTTGCCAAGCAACTTGAGTGAGATACGCTTCATAATGCTGCTGGGCAACTTGTTCGTTCTGAGTTGCCGCTAGTAATGAATCGTAGAATGTGCTCGCATCCCACAGTTGCTTCGCCACAATTAGGATGGTGCTAAATACCATCAACATGACCATTTTCGGAACGAGCTTGATGTCGGATATCACCCTTTCCCACGGCTTAAATGCCAGCTTTTCCATTGTCAGTTCTCCACCGAGTCTTATATAGTCTTACTTATACTTATGCGCGCACTTAACATTGCCTGCGCGATTTATTTCGAGCTTCGTATGAAAAACCATGATATCAAAGACAGCACCAAACCGATGGGGCTGCTATCACTAATATTGTCCTTTATGGCACTATTTGTGATCTCTGGCCTGTTGTTTTTCCCGCTTGATAACGAAACCCGTCAAGTTCTTATCGGTCTGGATTTTATAATCTGTAGTATTTTTCTATTACAGCTCACCATAGATTTGATCCGGGCCACAGATCGCAGGTCATTTCTTAAGCATCACTGGATCGATTTTGTGGCGAGTATCCCAATGGTTGAGCCTTTACGCTTCGCTCGACTGTTTCACATCTTGCGTGTCATTTTGGTCTTACGCTCTTCAAAGTTCATTCTTTTACAGCTCAAGCAAAACCGCCGAGAAACCACTCTAGCCTCTATCTTATTGCTAATGGTGGTTCTGATAACTCTTGGTTCCAGTGCCATGCTGTTTATTGAAGGACAAAGTCCTGAGGCAAACATCCAAACGGGAACAGATGCATTGTGGTGGGCATTTGTGACCATCTCAACAGTTGGTTATGGTGACCATTATCCGGTGACGACAGGCGGCAAACTACTGGCTGTACTAGTCATCATCTGTGGTGTCGGTATCTTCGGTATGATTTCTGGTTTGATTACATCGATTCTGACTGCGCCAACCAGACAGCAAGATCATCGCTCCAAAAATAAAGAAAAGCTGTTAGAGCAGGTGCTAGACAGACAAGAACAGATTTTGAACCGGCTACAAGTGATTGAAGAAGAGCTTCAAGAACAAAAGCAGCAGACAAAAAAATAGGACCCTAAGGTCCTATTTTTTATTGTTTGATCTTACTCTTGCCAGTAGGGCTCAACTTCCACGCTGATGGCTCGCGTCTGATCCATCGCGTGCAAAATAGAACGCTCTTGACGATGTAACCAACGTTCCAGTTGCTCTTGCTCTTCCCCTTCTAACATACCAACCAATGGCAATAGATGGTTCAACATCAGCAAGTCATCAATACCATGCACTAAATCAGCCCATGGCAGTCGGAAACTATTACGTTCTTCCGAATCGTACAAACTCGCAAAGCCGATACCCGTATAGAGATTTCGTAATAGACGGTAACGTTGATCAACGTATTCTTGTCCTGACAGCTGACGCTCCGCTGGGAATGCTTCCATCAGCTCCGCCCAAGTGCGATCCAATTGCGTGACAGAAAACGGCTGGATATTCGCAGACATTTTTTCACGAGCTTTGTCGTCTAAGAAAGGTTGCCAACCACGAGTGAGAATCCAACGGCTCAAATCCAATAGCAGACCGGTGTAACGTGCCGAACTGAGGAGTTGAAGGGTCTCTTCACGACCAGGCAGCTCTTCTAGTTGCTGCGTCAACTCAGAAACTAAGAACTTACGAGCATCCAGTTTACGTAACACATTGCCTTTATCATCTAACAGCTCTTCTAAATGCGCGTGCTCGTCTAGCCACTCTAACTCTTCTTCCAACCATTTTAGTTCTTGGCGTAAAATCGCACTGGCGCGACGCGGCACCATACCGCCAAAGATAGTCAGAGTCTGACGAATAAAACGAATTGAATTACCAATTTCGCGCAGAGCCTCAACACTGTCTCTTTCAGTAAAAATTTGCTCATGGTAATGCCAATGAGAAAGCGCATGCTCTAACGAGTTAATAAAGCAGTACTCTACGGTATCTGTCTTACTACTATCGACTAAAGACAAAGGCTTCACTTCATCCCCTGCATAGCCACTCGCCAAGCGGTAACCTTTTGCGGCTTTGCTCAGGTTACCCAAGCGCATACCGCCGGCTTCACATAGACTACGAGCAAGAGTAAACAGTGCATCGGTTTGACCTGATTTCAGTTCCAGTTCAACTTCGCAAATAGGATCTTGTTTCTCTTCCCCTTCGGCATCAACAGCAATTACAGCACCTTGGTCAAAAGCCACTTCGATTTGACTGCCATCAGGCATACCAATCAGCCACTGCTCACGAGTGAAGTTGGTAGAGAATAGAGGGGTCAATTCTGATTGCAGCGTCGCAACGTCTTTACCTACTGGCCAAATGTCAGAAGGGTGAAGCGTGAGTTCTGGCTCATTACTGGTGTGCTCAGCATTGTATTCTGGTCTTTGATGAAGGCCCGCTACAACGCGTCCTGCTGTTTTTACAGTTTGGACAAAAACGTCATCAAAACGGCGAATTCTTAAACCAATGTCGTGCTGTCTTAACCATTTATCAGCGGTATCAAAATAGGTGTTACCCAAGTCACGACAACTGTGCTGAAGTACTTTTGTTTCAGAAATTTTTGCTCTTAAAGTTTCTGAAAATTCAGGAGAAACAAAAAACTTCAGTTCTATCTCGGTTTCCATAGCTATACCTTTCAAAGCAGATAGAAACAGGATATTGCCTAATTTCTCACACGGCAAGAAAGAAATATCACCGGAATGATGATCTAAAACAGTTTTAAAGAGTGATTTAATGCGTTACCATGCGCGCCTTTATAGCCATCGTTCAACATTTCGCCAAGAAATGGTGTATGTTTTTTTAAGGTTATAGCTATTAGGTTGAATGACCATGCCAGTAAATACAATTATGGGGTTATTTGCAAAGTCCCCAATTAAGCCTTTGCAACGCCACGTTGTCTGTGTCAACGAATGTTGTTCACACTTGGTTAAGTTCTTTGAAGTGTCTTCAAAGGGTGACTGGGAAAAAGCAGCAGAAATTCGCGCTCAAATTTCTCACCTAGAGAAAGAAGCAGACGTTCTGAAACGTGAAATCCGTCTAAAACTGCCTCGCGGTTTGTTCATGCCAGTCGATCGTACTGACATGCTTGAGCTTCTGACTCAACAGGACAAACTTGCTAACCTGGCAAAAGACATTGCTGGCCGTGTATATGGCCGTCAACTTGTCATTCCAGAGGCTCTCCAATCAAATTTCCTCGCTTACGTTCAACGATGTCTTGATGCGGCTGACCAGGCGCAAAAAGTGATCAATGAACTTGATGAACTTCTTGAAACTGGCTTTAAAGGCCGTGAAGTAACGCTAGTTGCTGAAATGATTAATCAACTAGATGTTATCGAAGATGACACCGATGCCATGCAGATTGAATTACGCCAACAATTGATGGCGATTGAACCTGACATGAACCCTATCGACGTCATGTTCTTGTACAAGATTCTTGAATGGGTAGGTGGTATTGCCGACCAAGCGCAGCGCGTAGGTGCTCGTTTGGAAGTCATGCTATCTCGATCTTAAATCATAAGTTAACGACATAACGAAGAGCATTACGAATGCAAGTCAGATGGACGATGACGAGATTCACCGTCTTATGGGCTGATGCGCGCTAAATTTTGCTCCGCTTGTTATAAAACAACTAGGTATTACGATGGATATCCTCGCTAACTACGGCACTGTCCTGATTATTGTTGCAGCAGCTTTCGGTTTCTTGATGGCTATTGGTATTGGTGCAAATGACGTTGCGAACGCAATGGGCACCTCAGTCGGCTCGAAAGCACTAACCGTTAAACAAGCGATCATTATCGCAATGATCTTTGAATTTGCGGGTGCATACCTTGCAGGTGGTGAAGTTACCGATACGATCCGTAAAGGTGTTATCGAAACCTCTCTATTCGCACATCAACCTGATGTTCTTGTATTTGGCATGATGTCTGCGCTTCTAGCGGCTGGTACATGGCTACTACTTGCGTCATACATGGGTTGGCCTGTTTCTACGACCCACTCGATCATCGGTGCAATCATCGGTTTCGCATGTGTGTCTGTAGGTACTGAAGCGGTTGACTGGGCAAGTGTTCAAGGCATTGTTGGCAGCTGGATTATTACGCCGGTTATCTCAGGTTTCTTTGCTTACGTTATCTTTGTCAGTGCCCAACGCCTGATTTTTGATACCGAGAACCCACTATTCAACGCAAAACGTTTCGTTCCAGTTTACATGTTCATCACGACAATGGTGATTGCACTTGTAACCATCAAAAAAGGCCTGAAACACGTTGGCCTTCACCTAAGTAACGGTGAAGCATGGATGTGGGCAGCGGTAATCTCAGCAGCAGTAATGGCTGGCGGTTACTTCTACATTCAGAAGAAATTCGCTAACCGTGAAGAAGACCACGGCTTCGCAGGTGTTGAAGGTATCTTCTCTGTACTGATGGTTATCACTGCGTGTGCGATGGCATTTGCACACGGCTCTAACGACGTAGCGAACGCGATCGGTCCACTGTCTGCGGTTGTTTCAACGGTTGAGCACATGGGTGAAATCACAGGTAAGAGCACCATCGCATGGTGGATTCTTCCTCTAGGTGGTTTTGGTATCGTCGTTGGTCTTGCGACACTTGGTCACAAAGTAATGGCAACCGTTGGTACAGGCATCACTGAACTAACACCAAGCCGTGGTTTTGCAGCGCAGCTTGCTACAGCATGTACGGTTGTTCTAGCGTCAGGTACTGGTTTACCTATTTCAACGACTCAGACACTGGTTGGTGCGGTTCTAGGTGTTGGTTTCGCTCGCGGTATCGCAGCACTAAACCTAGGCGTAGTACGTAACATCGTAGCTTCATGGATTGTTACCCTACCAGCAGGCGCACTATTGGCAGTCGTATTCTTCTACGGCATCCAAGCGATGTTCTCGTAAGACAGACCGTCAATAGATTGTAAGCGCTTTGTCATTATTGACTCAAACGCACAGAAAGGGAGGCTTTGCCTCCCTTCTTTGTTGCACCGAAGTTTGAAACTGCATAATATTCGTCTATTTCCGGCTCCAATCATTCGGTGCCAAAGCTGTATCCAAGAAAATCGTTAAGGGATTTATTGTGAAAAAACTATTCATCACGGTTTTGTTTACTTTGCTAGCAGCGCCAGCGGCACTAGCGGCAGACCGTTATATTTCTGATGACCTATTCACTTTTATGCACTCTGGTCCAAACAACACTTACCGCATTATGGGTAGTGTTAACGCAGGCTCTAAAGTACAACTGCTGCAAGCAAATAAAGACACAGGTTACACACAGATTCGAGACGACCGCGGCCGCACTGGTTGGGTGCAAAGCAAGTTCGTCACAAACCAAGAGAGCATGGCAATTCGTATGCCTCGCATTGAGAAAGAACTGAAAGAAGTGAAGTCTCAACTTGCGAACGCTCGTCAAAACTCAGACACAGAGAAAGCGGGCCTAGTGACGTCACTGGAAACGCGTAACCAGCAAATCTCTGACCTTGAGAAGAAATACTCAGAGATCAGTGACCAACTGACTTCTGTAGAAACAGAGAACCGCGAGCTTCGCGCTAAGCTAGACACCCAAAAAGACGACATGCTACTTAAGTACTTCACTTACGGTGGTGGTGTTGCAGGTCTTGGTTTGCTGTTTGGTTTGATTCTTCCGCATATCATGCCACGCAGAAAGAAATCACCAGCAGGCTGGGCATAATCGCTTTCAGCTAAACGGATAAAGAAAAGCCAGTCGTACTCGACTGGCTTTTTTGTTGGCTTCGTTTAACGAGATACCTTGTTACTCCCCCATAGAACTGGATGCTCGTCGTCTATCCGTTGCGCCGTAAATCTTGCCATCCTTAACTTCAATCGCATTCAACCCACTCACCACAGGTATTACGTGCACTGGGTAACCTAATTCCATGAACTCCGGAACGAGCATTTCTGCAAAGGTCTTCTTCTCCACCAACAAGCCAGTCGGATCGTAGGGCTTAGTTCGGTCAATCTTGGTGCCGTATTGAATATTCGGTAGATCAATCGCCTCCTGCGCAGACAAGTTCCAGTCGAGAACCCCTACAAGGGTCTTTAAAACATAACCTGGGATTTGCGAACTGCCAGGAGAGCCCACAACCAAACGTAAGTCATTGCTGCTGTCCATGACCATTAAAGGCGTGATGGCTGATCGCGGACGTTTACCTGCCTCAATGGCATTTTGCGTCGGTTTACCATCGACTGTTGGCATGGGAGAGAAGTTTGCCATTTGCGCATTCAAAATCACGCCATCGACCATCACACCCGCTCCCATTCCAGTCCCAACGGTACTGGTCATCGCAATGGCATTGCCCTCTTTATCAATGATGGAAATATGCCCGGTATCTTTGCTCTCAAAGCCTTGGTATTGCGCATACTGCATTGGCGTTACCTGTCCAGCTTTCGGACTATCTTTTGCCACACCATAATCTGGAATCAATTCTCGTCTTTCATCGAGATAATCGTTATCCAACAGTTGCTCAATCGGAGTCTCTATATAATCAGGGTCACCGGCGTAAGCGATGCGATCGGCTTTTGCAACACGCATTGCCTCCGTCATCAAACGCCAAGGTTCAACATCTGTTTTCACCATTTGAGAGAGACCATAAGGTTCAAGCAACTTAAGGCTTTGTGCGACCATCACTCCACCAGAAGCCGGATAACCAAATGACACAACCTTATTGCCTCGATACTCGGTCTCAATGATGTCACGTTGCTTAACTTGGTAGTTTTTGAAGTCCGACAAAGACAGCTTCTCATGTTGGTCGCCAATACGGCTGTTGACTGTCTCAACGATGTGCTTACCAAACTCACCGCCATAGAGGTATTCATCACCTTGTCGAGCGATCTGTTTTAGCGTTTCGGCCATCTTAGGGTTCTTCATCAACGTGCCTGTCGGCTTAATCTCATCGCCTTGCCAATACAGTGCTTTTATCTCTGAGTCTTGTTTCAACCGCGCTTGCTCGCGTACGACAATATCGTAGGTGTAGCTGTTCATAGCATAACCTTCGCTTGCCAATTCAATTGCAGGCTTCATCAATTCAGACCACGCAAGCTTGCCGTATTGCTCATGTGTGGAATAGAGCAATCGTAAGGTTCCCGGAACAGCAATAGAACGAGGGCCAAGAATGTCATTGCGGCTGAGTACTTCTCCGTTTTCTACAAACATATTCGGGTTCGCACTAGAAGGCGCTTCATCTCGACCATCAAGCGCAAGAAACTGTTGCTTATCGTGCTGGTAAAACAAAGCAAATGTACCGCCACCGATACCTGTCATATCCGGTTCAACGACCGACATCACCATCTGCATCGCCACCATGGCATCAACCGCGTTACCGCCTTGCTTCAATATCGTGTAACCAGCACTGCTCACATAAGGATTGGTTGCGCTTACCATAAAATGCTCACCAGTATTATCTGGCGTAATCGGAAAAGGTTCAGGCTTTGCGGCATAGCTCACCGCGGCAACCAAGCTCAAAGAAAAAGTAAGAATACGCATACGTTCCGTATAGACTCCTGTAATTTTATAGAGGTCTAACGTTGACCAAATGCTTATTGCCAAGTTCGTCAATATGGTGTTTTTTTACACAACCCTGACCCGATAAGCATGATCAATCCATCAGCAATATCGAAGCCCTTTTAAGCACTGGTGTAAGGTATATTTTGTTTCTTTGACGGTTTGGAAATCATTAACCAAACCAATAGGGAGAAGCTTGTAGAAGAGACAAAAAAGCCAGCGAATAACTTCACTGGCTTCTATTAGATTCGGGTTAGATCGTTACCCTTTCCATTCATATAATGCAGGAATTCGGATCTGTTCCCCTTGGAACTCGACGATCACAGCTTGTGGTTGGATCTCTTTTAACGTGATTTGACCATCCACCACATCACCTTGGTGGTATTCAACGTTATTGATCTTCACCCAACGTCGCTTAGTATCGCTTGAATACATGTGCGTTTGTAAATTCAATGCAGGCAAGCGGCCATGCCATTGGCGTGCATCATGCTCAAGATCGTTCATCTGAGCTTCTGAGCGCGTAGGCTGATCATTGTTCGCCATCGCATTTTCAACTTTCATCGCTAAATCAGGGGACAACGAAGACAAGTCGAGATCATCTAACGACAGTCCGAGATCATCCTGCCCAACTTTCGTTTGCGAAGTCTGCTTTGTTTTCTCTGGCACAGAAAGTAATGATTGCTCACCCGGCACTGATTCATTACTCACATAGTCTTGCCCGACAAAGGTACCCATACTTCTCGATAACTCTGCGCTTGGCCACTCACGTTGCAGCTGAGCAAGCTGAGTCACCTCAGGGTAGTCAAGCGTTTCAAAGTTTGGTCTTAACTTAACAGGCTCAGGAGCTTGAGCTGGCACTTGAACCGTCATCGGCTCTTGGTCAACCCTGGGGGCTTGCATTTCTGGCGTCAAAAGGTCCATATACCAAGCGACGCCAACAGCGGTTAGGCTTACAGGCAGTAGAAAAAGCCCAATGTGTTTCATCATCGGCATTATGCTTCCTCCTCATTGATTTGCGCTAAGGCTGGAGCATCAGGTTGCGCGCTTTGTTGTAAGCGCTCTAATGTACGTTGACCTGCAATGCCATCCACACCAATGCCTTGCCAGCGCTGGAAGAGTTCCACACGCTCTTTCATTGCACCATCATAAATGTCTGTACTTAGTGGTTGTTCATTTACCGCTTCTGCCAGCAACTTGTCCAACACTTCAATTGCAGGCCCTTCCATATCAAGACGCAGAGTATCTTTTAGAGGCGCTTGCCATAACTCGATGATATTGCCCTGCCACAGTGGTTTTAGCCACGATATAGGTAGGCGTAGGCGCTCCTTACCATTGAGCACTTCCACCTTACCGTCACCAATCGCATACAAAATGACGTAACCCACTTCCCCTTGATAATTCAGTTCTAATATCACTGGACGATTCTGCTGAACCAATAACGGCCATGTTGCCATCTTTCGCTCACAACGCATTGTTGATTGTGGCTCAGATAAACAAAGATTGTCGCGAACTGAAGCGCGGTAGCCCCATAGTTTGTAAAGATCGTTAACGGCTAAATTTGATTGGGTTTGTGCTAACAGTTGTTCACGCTGTTCATTGGTCAATTGCTCATTAACAATTGGGGCAACAACCGCTGGTTGTATTGGCGTTTGAGCAGCAACCGTAGGTACAGTATTTGTTGGCACCTTCATAGGCATATTGTGCGTCACTGCCCAACCAACCCCTAATGCCGCAAACACACCAATGGCAACCGAGCCCCATGCAGGCCATTCAAAGCTACGGCGAATTGGCTTATCCTGCTGATAAATCTCGGCTTGGAACTGCATCACCTCTTCACACGCTTGATGTACTGTCTGTCGATCAACGACTACATTGCCCTTGTAGTAACTCATGCTCAGTGACTTATCACACACAAGGTTGATAAGGCGTGGAATGCCGTGGCTATACTTGGCAATCAGCTTAGTCGAACTGCGATCGAACAACTGCTGGTCACCACCTGCGGTATGCAAACGAAACGCAATGTAGTCAGCGGTTTCCTTTTCATCCAACGGCAATAAGTGATAACGACCAGTAATACGCTGTGCAAGCTGACGTAGCTGCGTCGTTTGCAGCAAGCGTTGTAGCTCTGGCTGGCCAACCAAGAGCACTTTAAGCAGCTTTCTGGTGTCCGTTTCTAAGTTGGTAAGTAGACGCAACTGCTCAAGGACATCAGCGGCGAGGTGCTGCGCCTCATCAATCACTAATAACGTCGTCCAACCTAATTTATGGTTACGCAGCAAGTACTCATGAATCGCTTGGTTAAGCTGCTTGAGCGTCGCATCTTGCGGATAAGTCACTTTGAACTCATCACAAATAGCCTCAAGCAAGTCTCGGCTAGAAAAGGTTGGATTAAGAATCAAGCCTGCTTTGGTGTTCTCATCCAAATTCGCCAACATGGCTTTCGCGACGGTGGTTTTGCCTGTCCCTACTTCGCCTGTCAGCATGGCAAAACCACCACCATCGCCTAACCCCGCCTGAAGATGCGTGATCGCCTCTTTATGACGTTGGCTCAGATACAGATAACGCGAGTTTGGAACAATCGAAAATGGCAGTTCAACAAACCCGAAAAAGTCCTTATACATTAGGATCTCCAGCTAAAACCCTCCCGCAATCAAATCGGGATATTCCTTATTAGACTTAAACAAAGCGCTAAGTTCTTTTAGATGTGAAGAAAAGTACCATTGCTTGCTACAATGTCCAACGTCATATCCATAAATTAAGAGGTAATCCGTGCAAGTTTATTTAGTTGGTGGTGCAGTTCGAGATCATTTGCTCGGAATCGACAGTTATGACAAAGATTGGGTGGTTGTCGGCTCGACACCAGAAATGATGCAAAGCCAAGGCTACACGGCTGTCGGGAAAGACTTTCCTGTTTTTCTTCATCCCAAGACTAAAGAAGAGCACGCCCTTGCACGAACCGAAAGAAAATCTGGCGCGGGTTACACTGGCTTTGAATGTTTCTTTGATCAAAGCGTCACGCTAGAAGAAGACCTTATCCGACGAGATCTCACCATCAACGCCATGGCGATGGATAATGACGGCAATCTATATGATCCTTATGGTGGTCAACAAGATTTGCAGGCGAAAGTGCTACGTCATGTATCGGAAGCTTTTGTTGAAGACCCTCTACGTGTTCTGCGTGTGGCTCGTTTCGCGGCGAAGTTGGCGCATTTGGGCTTTAGCGTGGCAGGGGAAACCATCCAACTAATGCGCGAGATCGCAGAATCTGGCGAGTTGAGCACCCTTACTCCAGAACGTGTTTGGCAAGAATGGCATAAGTCGCTTTCTACTTCCCGCCCAGACGTATTCTTATCTGTTTTAAGAGAGTGCGGTGCGTTAGCCATCGTCCTGCCAGAAATTGATGTCCTGTTTGGCGTACCTCAGCCAGAAAAGTGGCATCCAGAAATCGATACAGGTATTCACACTCTTATGGTGGCCGAGCAAGCAGCAAAGCTGAGTGATTCATTGCCGGTTCGATTTGCCGCACAAGTACATGATTTAGGCAAAGGCGTCACGCCAGAAAGCGAATGGCCGAGTCACAAAATGCATTGTCACACGGGTTTAAAGTTGATTAAAAAGCTGTGTGCTCGCGTGCGCGTTCCTAATGAATTTCGTGACTTAGCATTAATAGTCTGTGAGCAACACTCTAACATCCACCGAGCCGCCGAGCTTAAACCACAAACCATCATCAAAATCCTCAACAAGTTTGATGTGTGGCGTAAGTCAGAACGTTTGCAAGATATTTTAATCTGTTGCCAAGCCGATCATGCAGGTCGAAAAGGCTTAGAAGACCAACCTTACCCGCAAGCAGAGCTGTTTATGCAAGCTTACCAAGCTGCGGCATCTGTCGATGTACAAGCTATCATTAAAGACGGCTTCAAAGGCCCAACTATTCGCGATGAACAAGAGAAGCGCCGCGTTGAAGCAGTAAGAGTTACGCTTGGAAAATAAGCCGATAGGTACATAACGAACAAACAAAAACGCCCGCTATAGAAAGCGGGCGTTTTCATTCGGATTGGGTTTAAGCCGTCAGCAAGAAAGCAAACAAGCCAAAACCTAGAATCAGACGGTAGATAACGAATGGTGTCATGCCCATGCGTGAAATCATCTTCAAGAAGAAGTGGATACAAATATACGCACTGATAAATGAAGTCACGATACCCGTAAGTAAGAAGCCAACATGCACAGGTTCGCCGCTGGTTACTAACTTCATCCCTAAGTAGCCACCAGCCAAAGTGATGATTGGTATCGACATTAAGAATGAGAAACGAGCCGCCGCTTCACGGGTAAAGCCTAAGTAAAGCGCCGCGGTGATGGTTGCACCAGAGCGTGAAGTACCAGGGATCATCGCAAGTGCTTGAGCAATACCAATAAACAGTGCTTTCTTCCAACCCGTTTGGTATTCATCCGCGATTTGCTCTGCGTTCTTATCCACCCACCACAGCAACAAACCAAAGATGATCGTCGTCGTCGCGATCACATACGCACTGCGTAGGTAAATCTCAATGATGTCTTTCATCAATAGACCGAAGACACATGCCGGGATCGTAGCCAATACAATCATCCAAGCTAATTTGGCTTCTTTGCTGCGGTCGCCTTTAAAGATCGAGGCAAACAACGCTTGGAATAGCGTGATCACTTCTTGGCGGAAATAAATCACCACAGCCATCAACGTACCAACGTGAACGGCAACATCAAATGCTAAACCTTGGTCTTCCCAACCAAATATAGCGGAAGGTAAAATCAAATGAGCAGAGCTGGAAATTGGTAAAAACTCTGTCAGACCCTGAATCAGAGCCAAAATAAAGGCTTCAAAGTAACTCATGTAAACAACTCAAAATTAAAGTGAAAAAGAAACGGGTTTGAGTGAATCAACGGGCTGCATCGCCTGCCAAATATCAGCGACAGTACGCCCATCGCCGGGGATCACTAGATGAGGTTCGAGATCATACAGGGGCTTTGTTACAAAAGGATATTTGTAGATATCACTGCGAGGTAACTCAGGTTTTTGTTGCGAAATGCACTCACCGAACAAGACTATATCGAGATCTAAGGTTCGATCCTGATACTTTTGCGCATTTTCCTCACGACCCCACTTAAACTCAATCTCGCGTAGATGCTGACTCAACTCTTCGAGTGACAACTCCGTAAAAAAACTAATCACGAAGTTGTAGAAGTTCTGACTGCTAAAGCCAATTGGCTCGCATTCATATATCGGTGATACGTGGAGATCCGTTCCAAGTTGCTGCAACTCTTGAAAAGCCGCCAACGAATGCCGCTCCCTATCTATGTTGGTACCGACACCGATATAAGCTTTTATCATGCCTGGCCTCGCTCAATCACAACGCCTACCGCGCGTGCTTGAGGAACGGCACCAGGTTTTGCCAAACGAATTTTTACCCAAGGCACAGAGAAGCGCTGCATGATGATGTCAGCCACTTCTTCTGCCACTCGTTCAACTAGAAGGAAACGACCATTTTCGATGTGATTAAGCACCGCTTCACTTACCTGCGAGTAGTCCAATGCGTCTTGAACATCATCACTTTTACCCGCCGGTTTGTTGTCATGCGCCATTTCGATATCCAGAACCAGCTTTTGCTTAATTTGCTGTTCCCAATCGTAAACGCCGATGGTGGTGATTACTTCTAGTTGTTCAATAAAAACTTTATCCAGAGCCATCTTATGTCCTTCTTTTACAGAGGTCGGATACCCGATACGGGCAATTTGATCGTACTATTCTATACCCAAGCAACCTACTGCGGCCTTTAACCACGTCAATTGGTGGCAAAAGTCACTTGGGTATAAACTGCGAAGACTCTTTATATACAAGAAATCCCATAATGCAAGCTCTATCGCAGAGAGTATTTTTGCTCAAAGCCGAATCGCGGTATGATAGCAATTACTCAGGAACTGAGCATTAAATTCCAATCCATCAAGGACTTCTATGGACGCACTGGCACTGATAATGACAATGGCCGCCTATTTGCTGGGATCGATCTCCAGTGCGGTACTCATTTGTCGTTTGTTAAGGCTGCCAGACCCTCGTAAAGTTGGCTCTAATAACCCTGGTGCAACCAATGTGTTACGCATTGGCGGCAAAGGGGCTGCCGTAGCCGTTTTACTCTGTGACATGCTCAAAGGCACCATACCAGTTTGGGGAGGGTACTTCCTCGGTATCGATCCGATCATTCTTGGTGTCATCGCGATTGCAGCCTGTCTCGGCCATATGTACCCAATATTCTTCCACTTTAAAGGGGGGAAAGGTGTCGCAACAGCACTTGGTGCAATCGCCCCTATCGGTCTGGATTTAACCGGTCTTGTTATGCTGACATGGCTGGGGATCGCCGTCTTGTTCCGCTACTCTTCTTTAGCTGCCTTAGTCACCGTTTTAGTGACGCCGTTTTACACTTGGATGTTCAAACCTCAATACACCTTACCTGTAGCAATGTTGTGCTGTTTAATCGTCTTTAAACACCATCAAAACATCCGCCGATTACTTTCTGGCGAAGAACCAAAGATTGGTGAGAAGAAACTGATAGAAAAAAACTCGGCCTAAAACCGAGTTTTCTTTATCTAAATATGGCTTGAAAATCTAAGCGTGCACTTTATTTAAGAAGTCTAACAGCATCTGGTTAACGAACTCAGGTTGCTCCAATGAGCTAATGTGCCCTGCTTCTGGGATCTCAATCAATTGGCTGCCCGTAATACAATCATTCATCAAGTAAGATTCAAACACTGGGCGAGGCTTATCTTCACGACCAACCGCAATCAACGTTGGCAATGCAAACATCTCAGAATCTTCAATCACATCACGACGGCCAAACACCATGCGTCCAATACGAGCGACTTCGACTGCACGCTCACCTTGTAAAGCTTCCAGACTTTGTTTGAATGAAGCGACTAGCTCAGGGTTTACTTGCTCGGCATTATTGGCAAAAAACAGCGGAGTGACGGCCTCAATAATTGGCGCTGGTACGGCTTGCACTTGGCTAATCGTATCTAACATCGCAAAGTACTTCTTGTGCATCACTTCAGGTTCAAGCCCAATGAAGGTATCCATCAACACCAATGACTTCACACGCTGCGGAGCTTGAGCAGTCAGCTCTGCACCCCACATGCCGCCAACAGACAAACCAACAATAGAGAACTGTTCGATCTCCAAATGATCCATCAATGCCAGCATGTGCTGAGCGTAATCCACCAAAGAACGGGTTGAAGCTGGTGCAGCATCTGACTCACCGTGTGCCCAAAGATCTGGCACAATACAACGGTATGACTGGCTTAGCACCTCAATCTGCGGAGCCCACATTTGGCAATCCCACAAATAACTGTGTCCAAATAGCAACACAGGGCCTTCACCCTTATCTAAGTAAGCAAGTTTCTGACCTTCAATTTCAAACTTATTCATTGTTATATCCATTTATTATTCTTGCACATCATCCTATCACTGAAACGATATAGAACTGCTCGCATCAGTCAGGCTTTAACATTAATTACGCAAAGCCTTTCAGTCCAATAGGTAAAAATAAAGGCCTCTTATAAGCAGAGACCTTTATCGTGGTGAATCTATTTCAAACCTTCAGTAGAAGCTTACTTACGCGATTGGCGTCAGTTGGTCGATTGGCCAACGTGGGCGCGCTTCCACAGCCATGTCCGACACTTCGCCATTCTTCAGGCGCTGCATACCAGCGTAGGCGATCATCGCACCGTTGTCGGTACAGAATTCCGTACGTGGGTAGTAAACTTCACCACCGACTTTCTTCGCCAGCTTCTCAAGTTCAGCACGCAGACGACGGTTAGCACTTACACCACCCGCAATCACAATACGCTTCATGCCAGTTTGTTCTAGAGCACGCTTACATTTGATTACTAGTGTCGCACACACAGCTTCTTCAAATGCTAAAGCGATATCTGCACGTGTTTGCTCATCATCACCGTTTGCCGCAATGGTATTAGCAGTAAAAGTCTTGAGACCAGAAAAGCTCATGTCCAAACCTGGCACGTTGGTCATTGGGCGTGGGAATTTAAAGCGACCCGGAGTGCCTTTTTCTGCCAGTTTAGACAGTAGTGGACCACCAGGGTAATCCAAGCCCATTAACTTCGCGGTTTTATCAAACGCTTCACCCGCTGCATCATCAATCGACTCGCCTAGGATTTTGTACTCGCCGATGCCTTTCACTTCCACCATCATTGAGTGACCGCCCGATACCAATACCGCAACAAACGGGAATGGTGGTGGATTGTCTTCTAGCATAGGTGCCAGTAGGTGACCTTCCATATGGTGCACAGGAACCGCAGGAACACCCCAAGCGTAAGCAATACTACGACCAATCGTTGCACCAACGAGCAAGGCACCAACAAGACCTGGCCCAGCGGTGTACGCAACGCCATCAATGTCTTTAGGTGTCAGATTTGCTTCCTTTAGCGCCTCTTTAATAAGAGGAATAGTTTTCTTAACATGGTCACGTGAAGCCAACTCAGGCACCACGCCACCGTAATCCGCGTGAAGTTTTACTTGGCTGTAAAGCTGGTGTGATAGCAGACCTTTTTCATCGTCATAAATCGCGATGCCAGTCTCGTCACATGAGGTTTCAATACCGATAATGCGCATGGTTTTCTCAGTGGGCTTTCTGTATAGAGGAAATTTGGGCGTCATATTACCTTGCCTTGGTGCTTCAAACAAATTTTGTACAGACAATAAGCGATAAAAGGCTTTACAAAGCTTATGTGATCGGATTAAAATTCCGCACCATTTTTGATCAAGCTGGTAATAGACCAAATAATTGTGATTTGGTTTACTGAAATCCAGCGTTAACGAATAACCCCTGAGGTGAAAGGCATATGCCAGTAGTTAAAGTACGTGAAAACGAACCGTTCGACGTTGCTCTACGTCGTTTCAAGCGCTCTTGCGAAAAAGCAGGTATCCTTTCTGAAGTGCGTCGTCGTGAGCACTACGAAAAACCAACTACAGTTCGCAAACGCGCTAAAGCAGCAGCTCAAAAGCGTCACGCTAAGAAGCTAGCTCGCGAAAACGCTCGTCGCGTTCGCCTGTACTAATAACTGAGCTCCGGAAAGGAATTTAGTTATGGCTCTGATTGAACAACTCAAAGAAGAGCAAAAATTAGCGATGAAAGCCAAGGACAAATTGCGCCTTGGTACTATTCGTTTAGCCTTATCAGCAATTAAGCAACGTGAAGTTGACGAACAGATCACTCTGAACGACGACGACATTCTTGCTGTGTTGACCAAAATGGTTAAACAACGTCGCGACTCTGTTACGCAGTTTGAAGCAGCAAATCGTCAAGATCTTGCTGATGCTGAACGAGCAGAAATTACAGTTCTTGAGGATTTTATGCCTCAACCACTGACAGACGAAGAAGTAGCAGCTCTTATCGAGAACGCGATTACTGAATCTGGTGCAGCTGGCATGCAAGACATGGGCAAAGTAATGGGCGTTCTGAAGCCGCAAATTCAAGGGCGTGCAGATATGGGTAAAGTGAGCGGTTTAGTTCGCGCTAAATTGGCTTAACACCCCACCCAATTGCAGCAAGCCGTGCTATCCTTTGGAACGCACGGCTTGTTTGTATCTGAATGAATGGAATAACGCACGGTCGTATGCATGCTTTTCTCCATAACTCATTCACACCAATCATGATTTTTCTTTTTTGTTAGGTTTTATGGCTGGACACATCCCACGCAGTTTTATTGATGACCTTCTAGCTCGACTTGATATTGTCGACATCATTGACGCGCGCGTGAAACTTAAGAAAAAAGGTAAAAATTACGGCGCTTGCTGCCCTTTCCATAACGAAAAGACCCCTTCATTCAGTGTCAGCCAAGAAAAGCAGTTCTATCACTGTTTTGGTTGTGGCGTGCATGGCAATGCCATCGACTTCATTATGGAGTTCGAGCGCTTAGAGTTTGTCGAAGCTATTGAAGAACTGGCGTCTTACCTCGGGTTAGATGTTCCTCGCGAACAACGCAGCGGTGGTGGCGGTCAGTTTCAATCAGGACCACAAGCCAGCAGCAGCGAAAAACGTAGCCTTTACGATTTAATGGGCAGTATTTCTCAGTTTTATCGTAATCAACTCAAGCTACCAGCAAGCAAAGTTGCCATTGAATACCTAAAAGATCGTGGATTATCTGGCGAAATCGTCCAGAAGTTTGGCATCGGCTATGTGGCCGATGAATGGGACTTAGTCCGTAAGAACTTCGGCCAGAACAAAGATAACCAAGACATGCTAGTTACAGGCGGCATGTTGATTGAAAACGAAAAAGGTAACCGTTACGACCGCTTCCGTGGCCGTATTATGTTCCCAATTCGAGATCGACGAGGCCGAGTGATTGGTTTTGGTGGTCGTGTATTGGGCGACGGCACCCCGAAATACCTCAACTCACCGGAAACGCCAATCTTCCATAAAGGTAAAGAGCTATACGGCCTTTATGAAGTCTTACAGGCATATCGTGAACCACCACGAATTTTGGTGGTTGAAGGGTATATGGATGTTGTCGCGTTAGCGCAATATGGCGTAGATTACTCTGTCGCTTCATTGGGCACGTCAACGACTGGCGACCACATTCAAATGCTGTTTCGTCAGACCAACACCGTTGTGTGTTGTTACGATGGCGACCGCGCAGGTAAAGAAGCCGCTTGGCGCGCGCTGGAAAACGCACTTCAATACCTGAAAACAGGTAACACATTGAAGTTCTTGTTCTTACCTGATGGCGAAGACCCGGACAGCTACGTTCGTAAATACGGCAAACAAGCCTTCGAACAACAAATCGAACAAGCGACACCGCTTTCGAGCTATCTGTTTGATAACCTGATTGAATTGCACCAAATCAACTTGGGCAATAATGAAGGTAAGTCGGCACTGCGTGCCTACGCAAGTGCACTTATCGACAAGATACCTGATCCCTACTTTCAGGAGTTACTCGAAAAGCTGCTTGATGAACGCACTGGTTTTGATAACCGCTTACGTCAACCACGTAAGAAGAGCAATGAAACTCGACCTCAGCCGCACAAAGAGATCAAACGAACTCCGATGCGCGAGGTTATCGCTCTACTTATTCAAAATCCGAGCTATGCTCAAATGGTACCGGATCTTTCCTCAGTGAGAGATTTATCCATACCAGGCCTAAGTTTATTTGTTGATGTACTTGATAAATGTCAGGCACATCCCCATATCAACACAGGCCAATTATTAGAGCATTGGCGAAATAGCCAAAATGAGACCCTTCTGTCTCGTCTGGCGAGCTGGGATATTCCGCTCGTAGAAGACAACCTTGAAGAAATATTTTTAGACTCACTGGACAAAATAATTGCCCAGTGCGTAGAAAAGCAAATTGAAAACCTGCAGGCCAAAGCAAGAAGTGTCGGTTTATCAGCCGAAGAGAAAAGGGAGCTGCTAGCTTTAATGCTAGATTTAAAAGCGTAACCCTGATTAATTAGTCAGCAACAATTAAATTTGCTATAGTAAGTGGTTTGCATTTCGCATACTGATTCCTTCACCAGATTACGAAGTTGGATACCGTCTATGGATCAAAATCCGCAGTCACAGCTAAAGTTACTTGTTATTAAAGGCAAGGAACAAGGCTATCTGACCTACGCCGAAGTAAATGACCACCTACCTGCTGAAATCGTAGATTCAGAACAGGTAGAAGACATCATTCAGATGATCAACGATATGGGTATCAAAGTAGTTGAAACTGCTCCTGATGCCGATGATCTAGCACTGAACGATGACACAAACATTACCGATGAAGATGCTGCCGAAGCCGCAGCCGCTGCACTTTCTAGCGTAGAAAGTGAAATTGGTCGTACAACAGACCCAGTGCGCATGTACATGCGTGAAATGGGTACTGTAGAGCTACTGACTCGCGAAGGCGAAATCGACATCGCAAAACGTATTGAAGAAGGTATTAACCAAGTTCAATCGTCTGTTGCTGAATACCCTGGCACTATCCCATACATTCTTGAGCAGTTTGACAAAGTTCAAGCAGAAGAACTTCGTCTAACTGACCTTATCTCTGGATTTGTTGACCCTGACGCAGATGACACTGCTGCTCCAACAGCAACGCACATCGGCTCTGAATTGTCTGAATCTCAACTAGAAGAAGAAGACGAAGAAGACGCAGAAGAAGATGAAGAAAGTGATGACGATTCAGATGATTCTGAAGAAGATGTAGGTATTGACCCAGAGCTAGCGCTTGAGAAATTCAACCAGCTACGCAGTACGTACCAAAACCTTCAGCTTGCGATCAACGAACACGGCTACGAAAGCCCGAAAGCAACCGTTGCAAACGAATTGATGCTAGACGTATTCAGAGAATTCCGTCTAACACCAAAACAGTTCGATCACCTCGTGAACGAGCTTCGTACTGCGATGGATCGCGTTCGTACTCAAGAACGTTTGATCATGAAGTCAGCGGTTGAATACGGCAAAATGCCGAAGAAATCATTCATCGCGCTATTTACAGGCAATGAATCAAGCGAAGCTTGGCTAGATGAGATTCTTTCATCTGATAAGCCTTACGCTGAAAAAATCAAACGTAGCGAAGAAGAAATCCGTCGTTCAATCATGAAGCTAAAAATGATTGAAGAAGAGACTTCTCTAAACGTTCAAAACATTAAAGACATCAGCCGTCGTATGTCTATCGGTGAAGCAAAAGCTCGCCGTGCGAAGAAAGAGATGGTTGAAGCGAACTTACGTCTAGTAATTTCTATCGCTAAGAAATACACCAACCGTGGTCTACAGTTCTTGGATCTAATCCAAGAAGGTAACATCGGTCTGATGAAAGCGGTAGATAAGTTTGAATACCGTCGTGGTTACAAGTTCTCGACTTACGCAACGTGGTGGATCCGTCAGGCAATCACTCGTTCAATCGCGGACCAAGCACGTACGATTCGTATTCCGGTACACATGATCGAAACGATCAACAAGCTAAACCGTATCTCTCGTCAAATGCTACAAGAGATGGGCCGTGAGCCGCTACCGGAAGAACTGGCAGAGCGCATGCAAATGCCAGAAGACAAGATTCGTAAAGTACTGAAAATCGCTAAAGAGCCAATCTCTATGGAGACACCAATCGGTGACGACGAAGATTCGCATCTAGGTGATTTCATCGAAGATACAACGCTAGAACTGCCGTTAGATTCTGCAACTGCGACAAGCCTGAAAATGGCAACAAAAGACGTACTTGCAGGCCTAACGCCACGTGAAGCAAAAGTTCTTCGTATGCGCTTTGGTATCGACATGAACACTGACCACACTCTAGAAGAGGTTGGTAAGCAGTTCGACGTTACTCGCGAACGTATCCGTCAGATCGAAGCGAAAGCACTACGTAAACTGCGTCACCCAAGCCGCTCAGAAACTCTGCGTAGCTTCCTAGACGAGTAATCGAAGCGATTAAAAGCAAAAAAGGTGACCGAGTGTCACCTTTTTTATTATCGGTGAAGCTAAGTGAATAAAAACTAAGCGCAATTGCCCTACCTAGTGGCTAGACACCTTGCAACGCTTCCCCTATAATCGTTGACCTATTAAGGCCCCTTAGCTCAGTGGTTAGAGCAGTCGACTCATAATCGATTGGTCCCCAGTTCAAGTCTGGGAGGGGCCACCAAATTTCGAAAAGCTCGTAGAGAAATCTACGAGCTTTTTTTGTTTTTGGAAACGCGCTTCATTTAAGCCACTAAGCTTATTAGTTTTACGAACGTTCTAGCTCGCACCTTGAGGCTTGATACTCTTGTGTTGCAGAGACTAAGTCTGGGCGATTGATCGCTCTCCACAGAAAATAAGGGGGGATCAAGAACGCGACAAAATAAAACGATTCATGGAAAAACAATTGAGCCGTATCTTCTTGATGTTCACAAAACGCCACCAAGGCACATAAATCCAACAACACACTCAATGCACCGAACACCACAGAAACCACAATTGCTAAACCAAGCAATTCTCTTAGGTAATGTTTGTAAGCCATTCTAGCAATTCCTTCTAGCGAATAAGTGCGGTCAAAATTACGCCTCTAAACCCCTATCTGAATTGACTTTTATCAACTTCACGGCCGAACAAATAAGAACTTAGTTTTATAAAAGATCACTTGCACAAATAAGAAAAAGAGCGGTAACTAGAATGCAATTGATTGAGCATTAAAAAAGCCAATCAAATGACTGGCTTTTACTTTTTTATTCAGTGGATAGTAAGACGTAGAGTTAATCGGACAAGTAATATTGAACGGTTGAAACAACGCGTACTTTTTTAATATAAGGCGTGTTGCTATCACGATCGTAAATGGAAAACTGACCTTGCGTCGCACGTTTGATTTTACCAAGCGAGCTTTGTGAATCTTTCGCGAACTTCTCTGCCACTTCACGAGCGTTCTTAGTCGCTTCTTCAATCATGTCAGGCTTGATGTCATTAAGCTTAGTAAAACTGTATTCAATGCGATTGGCATAAGGATCTTGGTTAAGCAACACACCCTGTTTGCCTAGCTCACCGATTTCATTGATAGCCGCTCTAACGACATCAATGTTCTGGCTGTAGACCGTCACCGTTCGATTGGCTAAGTAACGATACTCAATGTCCTGTTCGTTGCCATATTGCTGTGCTTTGCGGTCTGTTACGGCTGGAGAGGATAACGAGAAGTTAGATTCATCCAGTCCCTTTGCTGCGAGAAAATCGAGTACTAGCTTCGTCTGTTGATCAATCTCATCAAACATCGTCGGCATGTCATTACTCGCTACGGTAAACTGAATCGGCCAAATCACCGTATCCGCGGGGTACTCACGTTCAGATAGCCCTTTCACGGTAACCACTCGCTCGTAAGCTTTGTACTTAATCGCCGTCTGTTGGATAAAAAAGCCCAGGACACCAAGACCAATGATCAGGCTTAACCCCAGCCATACTGACGACTTATTGGTAATTCGCTCCATTCATACTCCTAATTTCGCTCAATCAATCAATTTGTTATGTCGATAAGATAGTCTAGTTATGGCAATAAAATAGCGACCGAAAGCTAAATTTGTGTCATATCGCTCGAAATGATGAGCTCGATAACATAAAATCGAACGGTGTTTTATTTTTGAGTTTATCAGTATGTTGAAAACAAAATTAATATTGCTCTGTGGACTGCTGATCTCCAGCTTTTGTGTCAGTGCCAACGAGTTTGCAGCTGAAGAATCATTAGCTGAAGAGCAAGTCACTAATGAAAACACCATTGAAGAAAATGCACAGGCTTGTTCAGAAGAATCGTGCACGGGCAAAGGTTTTGATGGACGTATACTGCTAGAAAACGAACCCACTAAGCAGGTGCTGAGCTCGCTAGAAAGCCTGGGTGAAACACTCAACTCTCTTAGTATCCTCATGTTTGCTGGTAATAAAGCTTAAATTTCCCAATACCACCTTCATTATGCTTCGCCTTTGGTCAACAAAGCGTCACCACTTTGTCACCAAAGGCTCATGTTTTTGCCTCTGAACTGTCATCTGTAATTTCTACTATCCAATCAGCAACTTATACGCTGAGGTAAATATGGATAGTTCAACCCCTTTTCGTCTCCCCCGTAAAACGCCTTTTGGTATTGGTGAAAACGTTGCTGAATGGGCAACCGGTTTAAACCAGCTGGATAAGTTCTACGCTCAACGGCCCGTTAATGCCGATACCAAAACTTTTCTTCGCTTCACGCTGGATATCTTAGGTATCGACTATCGCATTGCTCATGGTTCACTCGATTCAGTTCCTAAACAAGGAGCCACCGTCATTGTGGCGAACCACCCGCTTGGTTGTGTGGAAGGCGTGATCTTGGCTGAACTGCTCTTGATGGTCAGAGAAGATATCCAAATCCTAGCCAATCAATACCTTAAAACCGTGCCGGAGTTAGATCAGCTCTTTATTGGTGTTGATGTGTTTGAAGGCAAAGACGCCGTCAAATCGAATATGAAGGCCCTGAGGGCTGCCAATAAACACCTCGCGAATGGCGGCTTATTGCTTGTCTTTCCTGCCGGCGAGGTTTCCCAGTTAGTCGATACCAAACAGCAACGCTTGGAAGACAAAGCGTGGAGTCGAAGCGTAAGCAGCCTAATCCGAAAAAACAAAGCAACAACAGTTCCAGTGTTCATCAGTGGTCAGAACTCGAAACGCTTCTATATGGCAGGGAAAATCCATCCACTTTTGCGTACCCTAATGCTCGGGCGGGAGCTACTGAACAAACAAGCACAAACTATCGATTTATCTTTTGGCCAAGCGATCAAATTCAAAGAGCTACACACACTTAACGATGATCAAGTGGTGAACTATTTACGGCTCAACACTTACTTACTCAATCGTGAAACCCAATCGGTAAAACCCTCTGCTTCATCAGAACAACGCTCTCCAATAGCGGCAGGGTTACCCGTAGGCGAATTGCTTGAAGAGCTGAACAGCTTACCAAAAGAGTCCAAGCTGCTAACAAGTGGTGAGTTCGATGTCTACTGCACGGAGTCGCAGAATATCCCTTCCCTACTGCATGAAATTGGTCGCCTACGTGAGCTCAATTTTCGACAGGTTGGTGAAGGGACGGGACTAGCAATAGACATTGACCATTTCGATCATAATTACCTGCATCTGTTTGTGTGGGACAGAGAAAACCAATGCTTGGTGGGCGCGTATCGTTTAGGTCTAGTTGATCAACTGATTGAAAAGCACGGCGTAGCAGGCCTGTATTCACGAACGTTGTTTAACTATGACCAACGCTTTATCGACCAAATAGGTAAATCCATCGAAATGGGGCGCTCAGTGATTGCGCAGCAATATCAAAAGAGCATGAGCGCACTACTGCTGCTCTGGAAAGGCATCGCAACCTTCGTGCATCAAAACCCTGATTACACTCACCTATTTGGTCCGGTAAGCATTAGTAACGACTATAGCGATACTGCACGCCAATTGCTGGCTCAATCAATGACACTGCACCACTACGACAACAATTGCGCAGAGTACGTCACACCTTCTAACCCACTTCCTGAGCACCACCGTGACTGGAACACCAGCATGCTTACCGCTCTGGGGGACTTACAGTTATTATCACGCGTTATTGCCAGAATTGATGAAGGGAAAGGTGTCCCCGTTTTGCTGCGTCAGTACTTAAGCCTCAATGGCAAACTGGTGTGCTTCAATGTCGACCCTGCATTCAATAACGCTCTAGATGGGTTGATTACGGTGGATTTGCGCGATGTTCAAGAAAAGACGTTGGCAAGGTATATGGGACGCGAGCAAACTCATGAGTACCTCACCTACCATGCTAATAGCAACCATAAGTAAGAGCAGTGAGTAAGAAGAGAGTTGTGAGTCAATAAAAAGCAGTGTAGCGACTCTCTTTTACTTTTCTATCAATTAGATAAGAACACTTCGTGAAGTATGCCGAAGAGACTCTTATAAATACATTCTATCGAAGAGTCGCAAGGACATTGATCACACCAATCCTGTCACAAACTTTCACAAAACACCAAGGTCGACTCAGATCACATTTCATATCCAGACCAAATCAACACAAAATGTGACATTGATCGTTACTGGTATTTAATTTGAATTTCAAAAGAAATCAAAGGTGATCAAAGTCACAAAGTATTTTGATTTTAAATTTGTCAGAAGATCGAATTGATCACTAAGATTTTTATTGACAGATTTGAAAGTGGCTTTTTGTTATTAAGTTACAAGTTAATAAGTTGAACTTGGTCACTTAAAAACCGTTTCTCAGCCTAAGAAATGCGGGCGTAGATCACGAAAAACCCGTTGTCAGTTCCAATTGGAAAATGTGTGGTAAATTGATTGGGTACTAAGCAATCAAACAAACGGTTTTGGCGAACCGTTTACTACAACAAGATTCATCAGAACATCGAACGGGGAATTGTTATGATATCACCAGATGCCAAGATCAAGATACAAAATTTTGGTCGTTTTCTGTCAAACATGGTAATGCCAAACATCGGCGCGTTTATCGCGTGGGGCTTTATCACTGCTCTATTTATCCCAACTGGATGGCTACCAAACGAAACGTTAGCCTCTATGGTTGGCCCAATGATTACCTACTTGCTGCCACTACTTATCGGTTACACCGGTGGTAAATTAGTTGGTGGCGATCGTGGTGCGGTAGTCGGTGCAATCACAACAATGGGTGTGATTGTCGGCACAGACATCCCAATGTTTATGGGTGCAATGATGGTCGGCCCAATGGGCGGTTGGGCTATCAAGAAATTCGATAACTACATCGATGGTAAAGTAAAAAGTGGCTTCGAGATGTTGGTTAACAACTTCTCTGCGGGCATCATCGGCATGCTATGTGCGATCCTTGCTTTCATCTTTATCGGTCCATTCGTAAAAATTCTTTCTGGTGGCTTGGCGGCAGGCGTTAACTTCCTAGTTTCTGCTCATCTACTACCACTGACTTCAATCTTCGTTGAACCTGCGAAGATCCTGTTCCTAAACAACGCGATCAACCACGGTATCTTCTCTCCACTAGGTATCCAACAAGCGTCTGAGACCGGTCAATCGATCTTCTTCCTAATCGAAGCAAACCCAGGTCCTGGTCTAGGTATCCTGTTAGCTTACATGGTGTTTGGTAAAGGTACGGCTCGTCAAACGGCAGGTGGTGCATCAATCATCCACTTCTTCGGCGGTATCCACGAGATTTACTTCCCATACATCCTAATGAACCCTCGCCTAATCCTTGCGGCTATCGCAGGCGGTATGACTGGCGTATTCGTTCTAACTATCTTTAACGCAGGTATTGTTTCTCCAGCATCACCAGGTTCAATCTTTGCAATCTTGTTGATGACTCAGAAAGGCTCAATCGTTGGTGTTCTAGCGTCCATCGCAGCAGCAACAGGCGTGTCATTCGCCGTAGCAGCACTGCTAATGAAGACTCAAACGTCAACAGAAGAAGACGGTGATGAAGCAGCACTAGAGAAAGCAACATCACAAATGAAAGACATGAAATCTGCATCTAAAAACGATGCGGTGGTAAACAGCCAAAGCAAAGGTGACGTAGACCTAGCGACAGTACAAAGCATCATTGTCGCTTGTGATGCGGGCATGGGCTCAAGCGCCATGGGTGCAAGCATGCTACGCAAAAAAGTTCAAGACGCGGGTCTGAACGTCCACGTAACCAACCTTGCTATCAATAGCTTACCAGAGAGTGCAGATATCGTGATTACTCATAAAGACCTAACGGATCGTGCACGTAAGCATGCTCCAAACGCACACCACATTTCATTGACGAACTTCCTAGACAGCGAAATGTACAACCAGCTAGTAACTAAATTGCTAGCCGCTCAAAAACAATCCGCAGCCAATGACGACCAGATGGTAAAAGTATCGGTCATGGCTGCGAACGATGACAGCTTTGAACAACAGCAACCATCGGTATTCCAAATTCAGCGCGAAAACATTCACCTAGGTTTGAAAGCAACCAACAAAGAAGAAGCGATTCGCTTTGCAGGTAACAAGCTGGTTGAACTAGGCTACGCAGAACCAGAGTACGTAGACGCAATGTTTGAACGTGAAGCACTGGTTTCAACCTACTTAGGCGAATCTATCGCAGTACCTCACGGCACCGTTGAAGCGAAAGACCGCGTGAAGAAAACCGGCATTGTAATCTGCCAATACCCATCGGGTATCCAATTTACTGAAGATGACGACGATGTAGCGAAACTGGTTATCGGTATTGCCGCTAAGAACGATGAGCACATCCAAGTAATCACCACCATTACGAACGCGCTCGATGAGCCGGAAGCAATTGAGAAGCTAACTAGCACCAACGATGTGGAAGAGATTCTGAACATCCTTGGCGGCCAGCAAGCGGCTTAATCACTCCCTTTAATTTGCTCCTGAGCAAACCGAGGTCAGCTGTCACCCCCTATGCGGTTGGCCTCACCCTAGATTCGTTTTAGTCAACATTTTAGACATTGGTAGGTAAGAATTATGAAAAACGCAGTTCATTTTGGCGCAGGTAACATTGGTCGTGGCTTCATCGGTAAACTATTAGCAGACGCAGAAGTCGAGGTGACGTTCGCAGACGTTGACGCTCCACTCGTCGACCAACTGAGTCACAAGCAAGAATACAAAGTAAAAGTGGTCGGTACTGAGTGCCAAATCGACACAGTAACTCACGTCACCGCGGTTAACTCAGCCAGTGAAGATGTCATCGACCGCATTGTAAAAACCGATTTGGTAACAACAGCAGTGGGCCCTAACGTACTGGACATCATTGCAAAAACCATCGCTACCGGCATTGCTAAACGCTTTGCAGCAGGTAACGATAAACCATTGAACATCATCGCGTGTGAAAACATGGTTCGTGGCACCACACACCTAAAAGGTGAGGTGTACAAACACTTAGATGAATCATTGCACGCAAAAGCAGACGAGTTGGTTGGCTTTGTCGATTCAGCGGTAGACCGTATCGTCCCACCAGCAGAAGCGGCGAACGATGATCCACTAGAGGTGACGGTAGAAAGCTTTAGCGAATGGATTGTGGATGAGCAGCAATTCAAGGGCGAAATCCCTGACATCGCGGGCATGGAAAGAACCAACAACCTAATGGCATTCGTAGAACGCAAGCTGTTCACTCTCAATACAGGTCACTGCATTACCGCTTACTTAGGTTGCTTGAAAGGCCATCGCACTATTCGTGAAGCGATTGAAGACCCAAGCATTCATGCTGAAGTAAAACAGGCGATGCAAGAGAGTGGTGAAGTGCTGATCAAACGTTACGGCTTCGACCGTGACATGCACAACGCCTACATCGAGAAGATTCTAGGACGCTTTGCCAACCCTTACTTAGTGGATGAGGTTGATCGCGTAGGTCGCCAACCAATTCGCAAATTAGGTGCAAACGATAGATTAGTGAAGCCTTTACTCGGTACAATTGAGTATAGCACTGAAAATAAAACACTTTTGAAAGGCATTGCCGCTGCGTTGAAGTACACTAACGACACTGACCCACAAGCCGTAGAGCTACAAAACTCATTAAAAGAAGTGGGTGTGAAGAAGACGCTAGCAACATACACAGGTCTTGCAGAAAACAGTGCTGAAGTGACTCAAATCGAGACACTTTACAACCAACTTTGATTTACCTAGGGGAGCTTGGCTCCCCTTCTATATCCATCTCCATGAAGAGTTGGGATAGCTAATAATTAGAAATGTATTCAGTATATGGCAGATAACATCAACGAAACCGAGATCATTGAGCGATTAAACAGCGCACCATCGGTACGAGGCTTTTTCATTGCAGCAGTCGACGTTTTTAACGATTCGATCGACGGGTTAGTGCAAAGAATTTTTCGTAAAGATAACTTCGCTGTTCAATCGGTTGTCGGTCCGCTGTTACAAGATTCGGGACCGCTGGGCGATCTGTCTGTTCGTTTGAAGTTATTGTTTGGCTTGGGTGTGCTTCCCGATGATATTTACCACGACATCGAAGACATCATTAAGCTCAAAAACCATCTCAATAGCGACGCTTCTGACTACGAGTTCACGGACCCTAATATTCTAGATCCAATCAAAAAGCTGCATTTGGTGAAGAAGATGGGCATGGTGCAACTGGAAGTCAACGAACCAGATGACGACATCGACCTTGAGTTTTATCAGCTACAACTGCAACGTCAGCAACAAATCATTAAGTCAGGGCTCTCGCTTGCGATTGTCGAGATCTGCAATGAACTCGGCAAAGAGAGCCCATTCTAACGCCACATTTTATACCCAAGCTACCTTCAAAAGGATTCGAGGTTGCTTAGGTATAACAAGATAACAATGTCAGCCGCTCTACACCCAAAAACGTAGGAGCCCTACCCAATGTTAAAAGCTGTACTTTTTGATATGGATGGACTGATTTTCGATACCGAATCCATCTACAAACAAAGTTGGCAATACGCCGCTACCGAACAAGGCTTAACCATCACCGATGATTTCTACCAACAGTTCATCGGTGTCCAAGACCCTGAATGTGAAAGAATACTCGCCGAGCATTTTCAAGACGCCATCGATATGCCGCGCTATAAAGCCGTGCGAGATGAACACTTCCATAATCTAAGAAATCAAGGCATTGCACTCAAACCCGGATTCGACGCCCTGTTTTATGCCATCAAACAACATGGCTTATTAACCGCGATTGTCACCTCTTCTCACCTTCCAGAGGTAAAACACAATTTCGCAGGCAGCAAGTACCTTGCACAGTTCGATTTAGTGATTACCGCCGAAGATGTAGAACGTGGCAAACCAAACCCTGATTGCTATCAAATGGCTTATCGCCACTTAGGTGTGGACGCCAAGCAATGCTTAGTATTGGAAGATTCGAACAACGGCATCAAAGCTGCATTCGCTGCGAAATGCCAAGCTGTAATGATTCCGGATTTACTTCCACCTCTGTCGGAGCTCGAAGACAAAGTCATTATTAAAGCGTCTCTTGAGGAAGTGATTCCACTGCTGAGTCAGCTTTAGCCGCTGGAAGTATCAAGCAAAACTGGGTTTGGCCATCTTCTGAAGTGACGCTGATGCTTCCATCGTAGGCGTGAACAATCGACTGAGTGATCGACAAACCCAGCCCGGCTCCTACGCTACCTGAATGTTGGCGAGACTTGTCGACCCGATAAAAGCGGTCAAACAGATACGGCAGATTTTGCTTGGGGATCGCCTCACCAACGTTGCTGACGGTTATCTTCACAGGTTCACCAACCTGCTCAATATCAACCGAAATCGTCGTCTCGTCATACGCATGGCGAATCGCGTTGGACAATAAGTTACTGATTGCGCGCTCAAACATGTTTCGGTCCATATACAGCATCGCCTCACCTGAAGTGGTAATGGCCAGCGCTGAATCTTCCGCCAGTATTTCGAAGTACTCGATCAAATGAGCCACTTGTTCATGAGCCGCGAAGCGCTCGTTGTGTCGGTGAATCAGTTTGTTTTCTGCTTTGGCGATATACAGTAAGTCATTGATGGTTTTAGTTATCCGTTCAAGCTCTTCCAAAGTAGAAGCAATCGCTTCTTGATACTCCTCAGAACTGCGGGCAGCGCCAAGGATTACTTGGTTTTGAGTGGTGATGTTAGTTAGCGGCGTTTTAAGCTCATGAGCAATATCAGAGGAGAACTCACTCAAACGATGAAAGCCGGTTTGTAATCGATCCAACATCGCATTGTGCTTTATCGCTAACTCTCTTAGCTCGATCGGCAACGTCTCAGGGTCAATACGAATATCTAACTGTTCAGGAGTAATATGTTGGATGTGTTTGTTTAAGGTAAGAATCGGCCTCAAACCTCGATTTACTATGGTTCGGCTATATAGAGCAGAAGCTAAAAACGCAAAGCCCAGCGACCAGAATAGAATCCACCCGAGTTTATTGAGGAACAGTATATGGTGGTTAATGCTGGTGCCTATCACCACAGTGACATCTTTGGCTTTAAAGGCGAAGGCTCGAATATCCAAAGAATCTTCATGCCACTCAATTGCGTTGTTTTGATTCAAAATCTGCGGCGAACTCAGCGTGAGAGACAGTTTGTTAGGAATAGAAAGCGTTGAGTTTTTGTAGGTCTGCTCTCCCTCCTCAAACGCCCACATGTAAGCGGAGCTGTTGTCGATAAGCAAATAAGCCGACTCAGGAGAAACCATCATGGTCTTCTCTATCGCATTATATTTGCTGACCATTTCGTTATAGTCTTGAGTAAAGAAATGGCGCTCGATGGTGTAATAGAGGATAAAGGCTAAAGCGAGGTACACCACCAACGTCGTGCCGACAAACATCAGCACGAGTTTGTTTTGCATAGACAGGTTGGCTGGGCGTTTAAACATCTGGTGCTTCCAGCTTATACCCCATCCCTCTAATGGTATGAATCAGAGGCGTTTCAAATGGCTTGTCGACTTTATTGCGCAGTCGTTTGATGGCGACATCAATCACGTTCGTATCGCTATCAAAGTTCATGTCCCACACCAATGACGCAATGGTGGTCCGTGATAACACCTGACCTTCTTTACGCATCAAAAGCTCAAGCAGCGCATACTCCTTTGCCGTTAGCGTAATACTTTGCCCGCCTCGCGTTGCCACTCGCTTCATCATATCGAGCTCTAAATCGGCAATTTGCAGTGTCTGAGAAGAAGTCTGTACACGAGAAGAAGTATGATGACGAAAGACATTCTGAATGCGCGCCAGCAGCTCAGCAAACGCATAAGGTTTTACCACGTAGTCGTTGGCTCCTAACTCAAAGCCACGCACGCGATCTTCTATCTGCTCTTTAGCAGTAAGCATAATAACTGGGGTATGAATGTCACTACTGCGCAGCGTATTGAGTACTTGCCAACCGTCAAGTTTGGGCAGCATGATATCGAGAAGAATAAGATCATAAGGTTCACTGGTGGCGTGATACAAACCATCGACACCGTCGCGAACCCAATCAACAACGTAGCCCGATTCCACCAGCCCTTTTTGCAAGTATTCCCCTGCTTTTACTTCATCTTCTACAATCAGTAGTTTCAATTTCAGCCCTCTATCTCAACGGGATGCGCTCAGCATTGACGATCGCAAAAAGAGTACGATACAAATTGCATCATACTCTTTTCATTCAATGTTTTTATCGATTACTGTCGCGCTGTGCGTAGTTCACTTTCACGTTCACAATACCCAGATATTCCAACTGTCCCTGCTCGTTCATGCGCTCTTGTACCGTAACAAAACCTCCGTCCTGCAGGTGCGTGCTGTTTCTCGCGACATCGAAAGTTACGATGTTCAACTCTTTATTAAGCTCATGAGACGACATGTCTTTTAAAGAGTTTAGTTCAGCTAATGCTTGTTGATAAGCCGCATCCGAGGTTGCCGTTGGCTCAACAGAAATGGCCTTCATTTCTTCACGGCTAATGTATTTTCCACCAGTGAAAGTCGGTTGAGCGAATGCTGATGCGCTAGTGATTGCCATTGTTGTTACAAGGAGAGCGGTTTTCAGTACTTTCATGTTGATGACCTTTGAGTGTGTTTGTTTTCAATAGCTTCATTATTCAACAACACACCTGACACCAATCTATCTCGAAGATGACATTTTTGTCATAAACCAAAATAGCGATTGATTACCGATAACCACCCAAACTACAGCTCGTAAGTCAGACCAAAATGGAACTTATAGTCGTCTTTCTCTGGCACCACACCTTCCGCATCGGCTTTGGTATCCGAAACATGATCCCAAATCGCTTTAATGCTTAGATCAAGGTCATCAACAAGGTCGATATCAAAACCGAGCTCGTTGGTATGCCGAGTACCACCAGCATCGTTGCTCGCCCAGTTGAGGTTATAGGTATGACTGAAATCGATGTCATCGGTCAGTTCATACTCAAAGTTAGATTCGAAGGTTAAGGTGTTACTGGTCGCATCGCCAGACTCCCCTTCCTCTACCGTTTTAAAATCGGTGTACTGGTAACCGGGACCGATGGAGACATCCCATTCTGTCTGTGAATTAGCAATGATGAAGTAACCCATCTGCATCGAGGCATTAACTTGATAATCAATGTTTTGGAACTCATCCCTGAGCAGCGAGAGCTTAAGTGGCCTAAAGAAGAGTCGATTACTTAGGTAAATGTCGTAGGAGCCATCAAACGAACTGTTGTTCGCTGTGGTCTCATCATTGGTCTTGGAGTTTTCGTGTTTGGCTTTCAGTTTAGTTCGCGAGCCCACGGTATTCCTTTCCGCTTCTACTTCACCAAGAAGTGAGAACTCATCAGTGTTGCCTTTGCTGATGTCTAATCCCAAAAAGATCTCAGTCGTCCAATGATCAGAATCTTTCTCAGCTCCTCGATAGATCGAAACCACGTCGGAAACAGGGAAGGACAATTCTTCTCCATCATTAATCAAATATAATTCGTCTTCACGAATCGACAAATAGCCATCGTAGATGTCACCACTAGAAGTCCGGATGGTAAAGAAACTTGCCGTTTCTAACACCGCAATGTCTTCCAGTTCGATCTCTTGATCGCCAAGATCATCACTGTCGAATTCAACCTCTTGATCGAACGAATTGGTTTCTTCCTTGATCGTACCGGTCAATTCTCCCTTGATCACTTCGCCAGATTTGAGTTGCAACCAGTCATCGCTTTCATCGATGAATACGGTTTGGCTTTTGCGCTGTTCTGCTTGTGTTTCTTCCTCTGCCATCACTGATTGATGGTAAAGCGAGGACGCGATACATAAAGCCAAGAGTTTGATTTTCATAATGACCTTTTCAGTTCAATTGAAACCGCATCAGTGGGATTACGATAGTGATGCAGACCGCTCAACGTGTCAGAAAGTAAACAAGTGAATGTCAACGTATTGCGCATCATAACCGTGTCTACAGACATAAAAAAAGCGAAGTCATGTGACTTCGCTTTAGGTTCTGGCTACTTACATAGCACAACATAAACAAGTGTAATCTTAATCACACCTTGTATTAGTTACTCTACCGTTACCGCCTTCGCTAAGTTACGAGGTTGGTCTACGTCCGTACCTTTGATCAGTGCAACGTAGTAAGAAAGCAACTGCATTGGAATCGTGTAGTAGATTGCTGCTGTGATTTCGCTTACGTGTGGCATCTTGATGATTTTCATCGTCTCATCGCCTTCAAAGCCAGCGTCTTCATCTGCAAATACGTAAAGCAAACCACCGCGAGCACGCACTTCTTCAACGTTTGATTTCAGTTTCTCTAGAAGATCGTTACTTGGTGCAACAACCACAACTGGCATGTCAGCATCAATTAGCGCTAGAGGGCCGTGTTTCAGCTCACCTGCTGCGTACGCTTCTGCGTGAATGTAAGAGATCTCTTTCAGTTTTAGAGACGCTTCCATCGCGATTGGGTAGAACTCACCACGACCTAGGAATAGAGTGTGGTGCTTATCTGCAAAGTCTGGTGCTAGTGCTTCGATTTCTTTTTCGAAAGACAGCGCTGCTTTGATTTGCTTCGGTAGAGCGTGAAGTGCTTCAACGATCTCTTTTTCTTTCTCTTTGCTGATGCGGTTTTGTTGCTTACCAAGCGCTGTCACCAGCATCAGTAGCGCTGAAAGCTGAGTCGTAAACGCTTTAGTTGATGCCACACCAATTTCCACGCCTGCACGGGTCATAAATGCAAAGTCAGATTCACGAACCAAAGAAGAACCCGCTACGTTACAGATGGTCATTGCCGCCATGTAACCTTTCTCTTTTGCTAGGCGAAGAGCTGCTAGCGTATCTGCCGTCTCACCAGATTGAGAAAGCGTGATCAATAGGCTGTTTGGACGCGTTACAAACTTGCGGTAACGGAATTCAGAAGCGATTTCTACGTCACAGCTTACACCTGCAATGTCTTCGAACCAGTAACGCGCGGTCATACCTGCGTTGTAAGACGTACCACATGCAACGATCTGTACGTGCTCAACTTTGCTTAGGATTTCTGCCGCGTTAACACCGATTGCCTCTGTGACAACAGAATCAGCCGTGATACGACCTTCCATTGTGTTGATCAGCGCAGTTGGTTGCTCGTAAATTTCTTTCTGCATGAAGTGACGGTATTGACCTTTATCACCCGCATCGTGTTCAGCGTTTGATTCTGTGATTTCGCGTTCTACGCGCCCACCTGTTGCATCAAATACAGTCACGTCACGACGAGTGATCTCAGCTACGTCACCTTCTTCTAGGTACATGAAACGGCGTGTTACGTTAAGGAGCGCAAGTTGGTCAGAAGCAAGGAAGTTTTCACCCACACCAAAACCAATGACGATTGGACTGCCTGAACGTGCCACTACGATGCGTGAAGGGTCTTTACGATCCAACGCTACCGTGCCGTATGCGCCATCCAATTGTTTTGCTGTCTTCTGTACCGCTTCTAGTAGCGTTTCTGAAGTGCGAAGCTCCCACTCAACCATGTGAGCGATAACTTCAGTATCCGTTTGAGATTCAAATACGTAACCACGAGATTGAAGCAGTTCACGTAGCTCTTCATGGTTTTCGATGATGCCATTGTGTACCACTGCGATGTCACCAGACATGTGTGGGTGTGCGTTCACTTCTGAAGGTTCACCGTGTGTTGCCCAACGAGTGTGCGCAATACCAGTACCACCGATCACTTTCGCTTCGTCTACTGCATCTGCCAGTTCTTGTACCTTACCTAGACGACGAATACGCGTTAAATTTGTCTCACCATCAACAATCGCAACGCCCGCAGAGTCGTAACCGCGGTATTCCAAGCGGCGTAGGCCTTCAACTAAAATTTCTGCAACATCTCGTTGTGCTACTGCACCTACGATTCCACACATGTGTTTATCTCCGTTTGTAGTTTTGTTCTTCCCTGGCCATGATTTCAAATAGAGGCAGCAAGCAAAGGCCTTTATCCTGAGGGAAGTGAAATATGAAACTGATTACATCATAAGATTAGGCGCAAATAACCTTAACGCCATGTTGTTCAATCTGTACTTTGTGTTCTGGTTGTAACTCTGCATCGGTAACCAACACATTAATTTGGTCCCAAGCGAGTTCTAAGTTCGGGATCTTACGTCCCACTTTCTCAGACTCAATCATGACAATGACTTCACGAGACACTTCTGCCATGACTTTACTTAAGCCAATTAACTCATTAAACGTGGTAGTTCCGCGCTCTAAATCGATACCATCAGCACCAATAAATAACTGGTCGAAGTCGTAAGCACGTAATACAGATTCGGCTACTTTGCCTTGAAAGGATTCTGAGTGCGTATCCCAAGTTCCGCCTGTCATTAACAAGGTTGGTTCGCTCTCTAATTCGTTAAGTGCATTGGCGACGTGCAACGAGTTGGTCATGACAACCAAGCCTCGTTTATCATTTAATTGCTGAATCAGCGCAGCCGTTGTACTGCCACTGTCGATCACAATTCGGTTATGTTCTCGGATCAGTGATGCCGCTGCTTTTGCCAGACTTAACTTTCGACTCGAAACATTTGGACTCATTTCTTCATGGATAACTTCCGTTGGAATCGCAATGGCGCCACCGTAACGGCGCAAAAGTTGTCCGTTTTTCTCTAAAGAAGCTAAGTCCTTTCTAATCGTGACCTCTGAGGTTTCAAATTTTTGTGCCAGCTCATCAACGCTGACTTCCCCAAGCTCATTTACTAGGTTAGAAATGGCGTGTCTTCTTAATTGAGTGTTTCGTTTCGACATTTAGGTTTTGATTTTAAGTTTCGACTTGAAAGTTATTATAGTCAAATCGAAACTTTTAAGTCCATTTATTTCGATCCAAAAAATTAATATTTCTCGTTAAAACCTTGTCCTAAGACAATTCTTAAACAGTGATATTGGATTCATTCGGTGGTAGAATTCGCCACCGAAAAGAAAAAAAATTACAGAATTGACGGTTATTTTTTTGCAACTTTCTGCATATAAAGTGGGATTAGTCACAAAAAGGTAACCAAAATCGCCGTTCTTTTAGTCATAAAATGACTAAACTTGGTGAAAGACTTTCAGAATCTGAAGTTCTAATAATGAGGCGGAAAATCGGTGAATGGCAGGCACTAAATGCCATCAAAAGCGCCTAACTTCAGACTAAATAACCGACTTTCAAATTGTAACTATACTTACCGGAGAGTATCTTCCATGAAAAAGACCAAAATCGTATGTACGATTGGCCCTAAAACTGAATCTGTAGAGAAGCTAACTGAACTAGTAAACGCAGGCATGAACGTTATGCGTCTTAACTTCTCTCACGGTGATTTCGCAGAGCACGGCACTCGTATTGCGAACTTCCGCGAAGTAATGGACAAAGTAGGTAAGCAACTTGCTATCCTTCTTGATACTAAAGGCCCAGAAATCCGCACTATCAAGCTAGAAGGCGGTAACGACGTAGATCTAGTAGCGGGTCAAGAATTCACTTTCACAACTGATACTTCAGTTGTTGGTAACAAAGAGACTGTAGCGGTAACTTACGCTGGTTTCGCAGCAGACCTAAACGCTGGTAACACAATCCTAGTAGATGACGGCCTAATTGAAATGGAAGTTATCTCTACGACTGAAACAGAAGTTAAGTGTAAAGTTCTTAACAACGGCGCACTAGGCGAAAACAAAGGTGTTAACCTTCCTGGCGTTTCTGTTCAACTTCCAGCTCTTTCTGAGAAAGACAAAGCTGACCTTAAATTTGGTTGTGAGCAAGGCGTTGATTTCGTAGCTGCTTCTTTCATCCGTAAAGCATCTGACGTTAAAGAAATCCGTGAGATCCTAGACGCAAACGGCGGCAACGATATCCACATCATCTCTAAGATCGAGAACCAAGAAGGTGTAGATAACTTCGACGAAATCCTAGAGCTTTCTGACGGTATCATGGTTGCTCGTGGTGACCTAGGTGTTGAAATCCCAGCTGAAGAAGTAATCTTCGCTCAGAAAATGATGATCGAGAAGTGTAACCGTGCACGTAAGATGGTTATCACTGCAACTCAAATGCTTGATTCTATGATCAACAACCCACGTCCAACTCGTGCAGAAGCGGGTGACGTTGCGAACGCAATCATGGACGGTACTGACGCAGTAATGCTTTCTGGTGAAACTGCTAAAGGTAAGTACCCAGTTGAAGCTGTTACTATCATGGCTCAAATCGCGAACCGTACTGATTCTGCTCTTAAAGCTGAACTAGGTTCTCGTCTAGACAGCCCACGTCTTCGCATTACTGAAGCTGTATGTAAAGGCGCAGTAGACACAGCAGAAAAACTAGCAGCTCCTCTAATCATCGTTGCAACTGAAGGCGGTAAATCTGCACGTTCAGTACGTAAATACTTCCCAACTGCAAACATCATTGCACTGACAACTAACCAAAAGACAGCTGCTCAGCTTGTTCTTACTAAAGGTGTTCGTCCAGTTCTTGTTGAGTCTATCGACAGCACAGATGCTTTCTACAAAATGGGTAAAGAATACGCTCTTGAAGCTGAATTCGGCAGCAAAGGCGACATCGTTGTTATGGTTTCTGGTGCTCTAGTAGCTTCAGGCACAACGAACACAGCTTCTGTACACGTTCTATAAGACTGAAGAATTCAATCATCAGTTAAATAAAAAAGAGGGCTTCGGCCCTCTTTTTTTATATATTTAATCTTGCCCTCATAATCAGTACGCTGTATTATCAATCACAACCGAACTACGTACTGTTTAGTTGTCGTTACGATAATAAAAATTTCATGAGGTTGCTTGTGTCCAGTCCTACCCTTACCGATAAAGTTGCAAAAATGATCTGTCAGGACATCCTGACTGGTGAACTCAAACCAAGTCAAAAGCTTGTAGTTGCTGATCTGAAAGTGAAGTACAACGTAGGTGCATCACCTATTCGCGAAGCACTTGTACAACTGTCTTGGAGCAAGTATGTAAAGCTTGAACCGCAAAAAGGCTGTTGGGTTGCCCCAGTCTGTAAAAAGGAGCTGAATGACCTTTACGAAAGCCTTCGTGTTGTTTCTTCTGTTCTGCTTAAGAAGGCGATTTTAGCGGGTGATGAGAGCTGGGAACTGGATGTATTAACGTCATACCACAAATTGTCTCGCCTGAACTTCGATGAAACTTTCTGCTGGAAAGAGTGGGAAGAACGCCACCATCAATTCCATATTTCTCTATTGGAAGGGGCAGACTCTAAGAACATGTTTGACTTCTTCAGTGACCTGATCAATCAAATCAAGCGTTACCGTTACTTCGCAATGCAAACATTAAGCTCAGAAAAGGATGTACTGTTCAACATTGATGAGCATGAGATGATCATGAAGTTGGTACTTGCGAAGAACAGCGAAGAAGCTATGGACTTACTTGATAAGCACTTGCTAAGCTCAATGGAGCGTATTGAATTGGCGATTGAAACCGCTTAAATCGCACAAAGTCTAGCCATAAAAAAATCGGGAAGTACCCGATTTTTTTGTATTCGCCTTCAAAGCGACGTAGGTTACGCTATATCATCAAAGCTGTGGCGAATCGAGACTCGATTACGCCCTGCACTTTTCGATTCATACAAAGCAATATCAGCACACTTATAAGTGCGAGTGCGATCCGCGGTTAAATCACTGTAGCCGACACTCACCGTCACCGAGTGTTCTGAATTCTGTTCTACCGCAACTCGCAATCGGTTCAATACAACTTCCGCCTCTTGTGTCGAAGTATGAGGCATGATCACCGCAAACTCTTCACCACCAACACGGGCGACAAAATCGGTATTTCTAACGCCTTCTTGTAACGTCTCCGCGACACTAAGAATCACTTTGTCACCCTCATCATGACCGAGTTCATCATTGATGCGCTTAAAGTGGTCGATATCAAACAACGCCAAACAAGTTGTGGGGGTATCAGGATAACGCTCAAACATATTGGCATGCTGCGTCAATTGTTCTTCAAACTTCCTACGGTTCCAAAGACTGGTTAAACCGTCTTTTTCACTCAAGTTACGTAATTTTTCTTCCAACAATTTTCGTTCAGAAATATCCACCAACGACGTAATGTAGTAACTGACTTTTCCTGATTTGGCCATGATAGCTTGGATACGCATGATGGCAGTAAATACATGGTTGAGCTTCGTTCGACA
The DNA here is from genome assembly GCF_021654215.1 of Vibrio sp. MMG023. NCBI lineage: Bacteria > Pseudomonadati > Pseudomonadota > Gammaproteobacteria > Vibrionales > Vibrionaceae > Vibrio > Vibrio sp. MMG023. The sequence continues at coordinate 199,766 of NZ_JAKFZP010000006.1, forward strand.
ACGAACTTCCCCCTCCCAAACATGTTCCACACCCAACTTACTCCAAATCGAAAGGATGTTTTCAATGTCTTCCGGCAAGAAAATCAGATTATGAGCGTTCCAGCCTCGCAATCGATTTGATGAGTAGCCCATCATGTTCTCAAACTCTTGGTTCACCATCATGATGCGATGTGAGGTGTCTGAAATCATCACAGCGGTCATGCCATCCAACGCGGCACGTGCCAACTTGGATTCGATACTATGCCGGCGGTAATGGAGTGCCAACGTGGTAATCGGCAAAGCGAACACCAGCATCAAACTGAGGACAAATAAGGCTTCTTGGGCTAAGTCATCAATATCTCTTTCTGCTCGTTCAAGCAGTTGTTCTTGAGAAAGATCGATGATCAGATGCAATGGTTCACCAGGGACAAACTCAATGGTGTTGAACGCAATGAGGTGTTTACCGTCATACCCAAAACCCATTTTTTCTGAGCCCATATTTTGCCAAATGTCTGGGTGCATTAGGCCAAAATTAAAGCGATCACGATCTGGAATGATATCGCCATACAATTTATCACTGTGTAAGCTCGCGACATAAAAACCGGGCTGGTTAATCAGTTCGATGTTGAAATCTCGAACCGGTGAATAGTTCAATCGGGAGGAAAGGTATTGAACGTCGATATTTAATACCAAGTACCCTTCTCGTACCCCATTCATCGCGACAGGCATCATGATTCGAACTGATGGTCGATATGGATGAATCAAGTCACCATTTTCTTTTTCTAATTCAATACCCCAAGACCCAATTTGATCGTCTTTAAGGTTTTGCGCATAAAGAAAATATTCTCGTTCGGACTTGTCTTGAAGCTTACGAGCAGGAGCCGCAGTACGAGTTTTGAAGTCGTAATTAATACGAACATTCTCTCGACCAGCAAGGTTTAAAAAGCGGATCTGCGTGTACCACTTTTGGTTCACCGCAACTGAACTCCACACCTCTTCTAGAATCGCTAAATTTTTGGGATTAGGGTGTCGTAAATAATCATAAAGACTTTGACTGTGACCGAGCAGGTCGCTAATGGAGGATATTTGGTCCTGAACGTTATTGTATTCACGTTCAGAATAGGCCAATTGATGAAGTGCTTCCTTGGCCGTATTTTCTACATTATTAGCCAACAAGCTTTGGTATTTTTGATAATAATAGGTAGAGATTAACGCGCTAAAAAATAGCGTTGTCGCCAACAAAGAGCCGACTAACCTTCTGACTTTCACGCGTACTACTGCCCATTTTGTTTACGAAACCATCAATTATATCATCAGTTGTTATTTTCTAAACAAAAAGCCATCGATTTCACGATGGCTTATCACAAATACCCAATGACTTGGATAGAAGGTTTCAGTTATTACGGCTTAAGACAGCGCTCTCCGCGAGCAACCCCAACCACACCACTTCGTGCTACCTCTACCACTTCAGTCACTTCTGAAATAGCTTGAATGAACGCATCCAACTTCTCACTGGTTCCCGCCAACTGAACGGTGTATTGAGAAGCGGTCACATCAACAATCTGCCCACGGAAGATGTCAGCCGTGCGTTTCACTTCTGCTCTCGCAAAGCCGCTCGCTTTCACTTTCACCATCATCAGCTCACGCTCAATGTGTTCAAACTCTGTCACCTCTTGAACTTTAAGCACATCAATAAGCTTATGCAGTTGTTTCTGAATCTGCTCTAATTGCATCTCATCAGAGTTGGTCGTGATGTTCAAACGCGACAAGGTTTCATCATCGGTTGGAGATACGTTCAACGATTCAATGTTGTAACCACGCTGAGAAAACAGACCGACAACGCGAGACAATGCACCAGGTTGGTTTTCCATTAACAAAGAAATAATGTGTCTCATATTACGTTCTCTCCGTTTTGCTTAGCCACATTTTGTCCATACCCTCGCCTTTAATCTGCATTGGGTATACGTGCTCGGTTTCATCTACGTTGATGTCGACAAACACCAAACGATCTTTCATATCCAACGCTTTTTGTAGACCCGCTTCAAGTTGATCTGGCGTTTCAATACGGATACCGACGTGGCCATAAGCTTCTGCAATTGCAGCAAAATCAGGAACAGAACTCATGTACGAGTTAGAGTGACGACCTTGGTAAATAATGTCTTGCCATTGTTTTACCATGCCTAAGAATCGGTTATTTAGGTTGATGATCTTCACTGGAATGTCGTATTGCATTGCCGTCGACAATTCTTGAATGTTCATCTGGATACTGCCATCACCAGTGACAACCACCACTTCTTCTTCTGGCATCGCGAATTTCACACCCATACCAGCAGGCAAGCCGAAGCCCATCGTGCCAAGACCGCCAGAGTTTATCCAACGACGCGGCTTATTAAATGGGTAGTACAACGCGGCAAACATTTGGTGCTGACCTACATCCGATGCCACGTAAGCATCACCATTGGTGAGCTTGTGCAGCGTTTCAATTACTTGTTGCGGTTTAATGCGTTCCGGAGAGGTCTCATATGCTAGGCAATCACGCTCACGCCATACTTGGATGTCTTCCCACCACTTAGCGATGGCTTGCGTATCATTACTGCTGTTTTGCTCATTCAGCAAGCCAACCATGGTCGCGAGCACCTTATCGGCAGAACCTACGATAGGAAGATCCACTTTGACGTTTTTCGAAATCGAAGACGGGTCAATATCAATGTGCATGATCTTCGCGTTAGGACAGTACTTTTCTAAGTTATTCGTCGTACGATCATCGAAGCGCACACCAATACCAAAGATTAAGTCGGCTTCATGCATCGCCATATTGGCTTCATAAGTACCGTGCATACCTAACATTCCCAACGAGTTCTTATGCGTTCCTGGAAAGGCACCTAAACCCATCAGAGTGCTAACAACAGGCAGATTCAATTCATCGGATAAGGTTTGAATGTGCTCATGCGCACCGGAAATCACCGCACCGCCACCAATATAAAGAACCGGTTTCTTCGCCTCTACTAGAGCTTTAAGCGCTTTTTTGATCTGGCCCTTATGGCCTGAGGTCGTTGGTTTGTACGAACGCATCGAGATGTTTTCAGGATACTCGTAAGGAAGCTTGATTTGCGGATTCAAAATATCCTTCGGCAAATCAATCACAACCGGACCAGGTCGGCCAGTTGTCGAGATATAAAACGCTTTTTTGATCGTCTCAGGAATGTCTTCTGCCTTTTTTACCAAGAAGCTGTGTTTTACGACAGGGCGAGATACACCCACAATGTCACACTCTTGGAAGGCGTCGTTACCGATAAGATTATTCGGCACGTTACCTGAAATAACGATCATTGGGATCGAGTCCATGTACGCTGTAGCAATACCCGTGATGGTATTGGTTGCACCAGGACCCGAACATACTAGCACTACGCCCGGCTTACCGGTTGCGCGAGCATAACCATCGGCCATGTGAGTCGCAGCTTGCTCGTGTCGTACTAATACGTGTTTAATTTGGTCGGTTTTTGCGTGCAGTGCATCGTAGATATCCAGAACGGATCCACCAGGGTAACCAAAGATTTGCTCTACGCTCTCTTCGATCAGAGATTGCACTACCATCTCTGCGCCTGACAACATTGCTGTCATAATTGCTCTCCTTACCAGTTTTCCTCTCCGTAAGGCCAACGGATTGGGCTGGTTTTACATAGTCTAGGTCTTATTCGTAGCCTAATAGAAATACTTCCACTTTTTCAGCTATGTCCTGCGCTTGTCATAACAAAACGCAAGGTAACACAACAAATGTAACGTTTTATTATCAACGGGTCTAATGAGAGTTGAGTCAAAATTTAAACAAGATGCTATAAATCAGAACAAAACTAGGATTAGGCACTAACCAATAAGCACAAATTAGAATCAAGACCATGCTAAAGGAAGAAATAAAGTGAATAATTTCACCAAAAATCACCAAAAAGAACAATTTCTCCTTCAAGAAGGGGATTAATAAGTGTGAAATACGGGCACAAAAAAATCCCCAACGGCATAATCAAGCCAGCTGGGGATTTTTTCATCAATCTGAAATCTAAGTCAGCTTAAGTTACTTTTTATCTGACTTTTCGTTGTACATTTCTTCAATTTCATCTTGGTATTTATCGTTAATCACTTTACGACGCAATTTCTGAGTCGGTGTTAATTCACCTTCATCCATCGAGAAAGCTTTTGGTAACAGTTTGAATTTCTTAACTTGCTCAAACTTCGCTAGCTCTTTTTGTAGGTCGTTGACGCGCTTCTCTAACATTTCTACCACTTGGTGGTGTTTGATCAACTCAACGCGGTCGTGATATTTGATGTTCAGTTCTTTTGCGTACTCTTCTAGCGAGTCGTAACACGGTACGATCAGCGCAGATACAAACTTACGTGTATCGGCAATCACAGCAATCTGCTCAATAAAGTGGTCTTTACCGATCGCACCTTCAACAACCTGAGGCGCAATGTACTTACCATTTGAGGTCTTCATCAGCTCTTTAATACGGTCAGTAATGAACAAGTTGCCATTTTCATCAATGTAACCTGCATCGCCCGTTTTCAAGAAACCATGTTCGTCGAAAGTCTTCTCGGTTTCTTCTGGCATTTTGTAGTAACCACGCATCACCATTGGACCACGCACTAAGATCTCGTTGTTTTCACCGATCTTAACTTGTGCGCCAGGCATTGCCATACCGATAGAGTCAGGACTAAAGCATTGGTCATCCCAGCAAGAAACTGTTGCTGTCGTTTCTGTCATGCCGTAGCCAAGCTTTACGTTGATACCGATTGCGTGAAAGAAGCGACCAATCGTCTCATCCAACTTCGCACCGCCACATGGCATGAAGTTGATACGGCCACCCAGCAATGCGCGTAGCTTACTCAGAACCAGTTTATCCGCCAGAGCGTATGACTTACGCAGCATCAACGATGGCTTGCGATTTTCTTGATGACATGCCGCCATCTTCGCGCCCATGTTAACTGCCCACGTGAACATCACTTTACGGTGGATTGGAGCACGGGATACTTTCTCATGGATAGCAGAGAAAATTTTCTCATAGAAACGAGGTACCGCACTCATAACGGTAGGACGCACTTCGCTTAGTGCATCACGCACTTGCATGGTGTCTTGTAGGTAGCAGTTAGTCGCGCCTTTGTAGAGCACATAGAACGTCCAAGCTCGCTCAAATACATGTGATAGCGGAAGGAAACACAAAGACACATCATCTTCCGTTAAACTTAAACGCTCATCATGGCCTTCAAGCTGAGCCGAAATGTTAGCGTAATCCAACATTACACCTTTTGGCTGTCCCGTGGTACCAGAGGTATAAATCAATGTAAGAAGATCTTCTTCTTGCGCCTGCTCTAAACGAGAAGTTAATTCGCTCTGATGACTATCGTCACCTTTAGCGATGAAATCATCCCACGTCATTGCAAACGTGTGTTCGCCAAGTTCAATGTCATTCGACATCGCGACAATCAGTTCTAGCTGCTGACATTCGCCAAAGATGCTGACGGCTGCGTCAAATTGAGGCTGCTCACCGACAAACAGTACTTTTACGTCTGCATTGTCGATGATGTAAGCAGACTGCGCTGCTGTGTTGGTTGGGTAGATAGGTACAGTTACGCCACGCAATTGCAGCGCTGCAAAATCAGCGATGGTCCATTGCGGCATATTGTTCGAGAAGATACCGATCTTATCTTGAACGCCCAATCCTTGAGCCAAAAGTGCAAGTGACAAAGCATCTACTTGCTGCCCAAACTGCTCCCAAGTAATACCCTGCCATGCATCACCCACTTTATGTTTGAGTGCAACACGAGTACCACCCTTCGCAATTTGTTCACGAATACGTTTAACGATATGAAAATCTAACTTGGCCATTCTCTACATTACCTTTTGGCTTACAGGCGTAAGCTATTTGAGCGCACAAGTGTAACCTCGACGCCTAAAAACGCAACTGACCATTATCAAACTTATCATTATTAAGAGAGCACTATCACTAATGAGAGCATAGCAAGTCTTTAACTGTTGAAGGTTTAATCAACTTAAGTCGCTGTTTCGGTTATTAATTAGCAGAAATAAAAAGACCCCGAGAGACAGAGTACTCTCGGGGCCAAGGAATTGTAAAAATTGATGATTACAAATCCAGTCTGACCAGTTAGTCAGACGATAAATTAAGCTTGTTTAAGCGCAACCACTTCACCACAAGTGATCATTAGCTGGTCGCGTAGCCAGATGTGGCCTTTGTCTTTCTCGCTTGATTCATGCCAGCTTAGGTAACCGCTGATTTCTTTGTTTTCAAACGGGAAATCTAGGATTTGTAGTTGATCGCTGTTTACTGCGTTTTCAGCCATCCAACGTGGTGCAATCGTAACAAGTTCAGATTGGCTTACTACGTATAGCAGGTTGCTTAGGCTTGAACCTTCGTACGCAGCTTGGCAGTCAAGCTCACGGTACGCTTGCTCAGAGAAACTACGTTGACCATGTACACGTGAAAGTTTCGCGTGTTTTTCGTTGATCAGTTGCTCAGCGGATACGCCACCTTGAATACGAGGGTGCGTCTTAGATGCAATCACAACTAACTCATCTTTGAAGATTTCAGTGCTTGAGAAACCTTGGTCATCGAAACGTGCGTAGTCGATTACGAAGTCGATTTCTTGGTAGCGCATGCGTTCAGATAGAAGACGATCAAATTCCGCATCTAGGTGAAGCTGTACGCTTGGCGCTTGCTCGTTGACGTTCGCCATAATGCGAGGTGCAAAACGCATGTCACATGGGCTACAAATCGCTAGCTTAAATAGACGAGTTGAAGACTCTGGCTGGAATACTGAGCTTGGTAGTTCATTACGGATAAGTTGCAGTGCTTGGCGGATTGGACCAAACAGTTGACGAGCACGTTGAGTCGGCTGAATACCGCGACCCTGACGCATAAATAGCTCATCGTTGAACATCACTTTTAGACGTGCAACCGCATTACTTACTGCTGGTTGTGACATGCCTAGGTTGTGCGCTGCACGAGTAATGTTTTGCTCTTGCATCACAGCATCAAATACGGTCAATAGGTTTAAATCTACACCACGCAATGTGCTTTCCATACGGTAGCTAGCAATTGCGCTCATCGCGTCTTTTTTATCTAACATTGAGTGCGCCTCTTTGTAATCGTCAATTTGGTTCAATGAATTCTTAACGAATAGAATCTCTGTGCGCACAAACAACCGTGGCTGGATTCAGATCATTTTCAGGAATAGAACACCGAATTTGTATTATATTTATCGTCCGGATATTTCCGGCTTGAACTGTACTATCAACTAATCAATCAAGGTTTCGCAACTAGATTGATATTTAATCATTAAATTTTAGCCAATTAGGTATTTAACCTTTAATTATCATAACCTTGAGAAAAACATAAAAAAGTATAAAACGACTAAATCAGAGATTTCTGACAACCTATTTAGCACGTTAATGACATTCTACAAGGCTCACACAACTCATTTGCCCAACTTATTCTTTGCAGTTAACTTCAAAAACCAGCGTCAATACTTTGGTTCACAAAGTGCACAAATCAGTTAAAGAGGCAGCAAAATCACAGTGAATAGAAATGATATTGAGGGCATAAAAATTCAGCAGCTTCGCAAAGAAACTGCTGTTATTGAAAAGACAAATGAATGGGTTATATATTGGAGACGTAGCTAGGAAAATCAACTTGCTCCCACAGCTCTTCAGAGAGCTTCTCTGGTGTGTCCCACGCACCTTGCAAGACCCATGATGCGATGGCTTTCGCTACGTCTGGGTATTTAACGCTTTCAGCTTGCTGCTCTTTCAACCACTGACGAACAATTGAAATATCCAGACTCTCCATCGATGTAGCTAGACCAAGATCTTCTAACGTTGCAACATTGCTCTGCTGTTCAAATTGTCCAGCGAGTGGCTTGAGCAAAAGTTTTTTGCCCAATGACAACGCCTCCGATGGCAATTCAAACCCACCATTGGCAATCACACCACTGCAACGTTGAAGGTGATGCTGGAAGTTGGTGTGGCACAGCGGTCTCAGCTCGATATTCTCAATCCGCTCACACTCAATCACGTTAGGGTGATAGCAAACAAACGTCTGTTGGTTAAAATGAAACAGCAAATCACTGATGTCTTCTATCGATTCGAATGGCAAATACACTAAAACAAAGTCGTCGTTATCCATGGTGTTTTCTAACGTATGCACAATCGGAGGTAATATCGGTTGGTCGAAATGATACCAATGCAACCCTAAATGATGCTGCGAAGGAGCGAAATGCTCAATGACAGACTTATCGAACCAACTCGCGCCTTTCAGTGGTACTGGATAACGGAACGCATTTTGGTGACTGATGCCAATGCATGGTTTGTTTTGCTTACGAGCCGCCCAAGCTGAAACGGGCTCAAAATCATTGATAACCAAGTCATAGCGAGACAAATCCAGTTGCTGAACTTCTTTGAAAAACTGAATCAGATTGTTGCTCAATACCGTTTTGGCGTAATTTACCGAGCCTTTCTCTGTGATAAAAGTAAAACCTCGACACGTCTGATAATCACCGAACGCTTCCATCGAGAAATATTTCTCTGGCTCACGACCTGAAAATAGAAAATCAACCTGAACTTCATGCGCTTTAAATGCCTCACTCATCGCTCTCGCTCGAGCAATGTGACCATTTCCCGTTCCTTGAACACCGTACAGGATTTTCATTCATTAGCCTCCTACTATGGCCAAAGCAATAGAACCACAAAGGCCGCCTAACAAAGCGCCAATGATGATGTCAGTGAAAAAATGCACCCCGAGCAAAACGCGCGACGTGCCAATTAAGCTCGCCCACACAAAGGCGAAAGTTCCAAGCTCTGGGTAAAAATGATTGATGATGGTCGCCATCACAAAACCAGCAGCCGTGTGTCCAGAAGGTAAGCTGTAGCGATCTGAAGGGGTAATAAAAGCAGGAAGCATTGCGCTCAGTTCTTCGGGCCGACGTCGTTTAAAGCTGTTCTTTAACGTCCAATAAATCGGGAGCTCGATAGCAAATGCAATCAGACCAGCGAGTAAAAACCACAGCCCTTGCTGTTGATCTAAAAACCAGGCTAACAAACCAAGTACAACATAAAGGTGCCCATCTCCGCTGTGTGAGACCCCTTTACTGATGTTGGCGACCTGCTGATTAAAACGGTGCTGTAAGCACACACTAGAAAACGCCAAATCGAACTTAGCGATAGTGGCGATTGGCTGTGAAATTGTCTCTAAAGCTCGCATGTTACTTCCCTTTACTTTGACAATACCTTTGTATGAAAAGTAGGTGCTGAAAGTGACAGCTACATGACGAGAATTTGGACAATTGATGACAAATGATGTTTCAGAGAGAGAGGGGAAAAGCCTGAAGAGGCATAGGCTTCAGTGACACAATATTGGTATCACTGAAGATTCAAAATGATAGGCGTTGCGAATTACGATCGATCCGAGCTCTCAGCTGGCGCATCGATATACCAGATTTTTCTCTGCTTGCGACAGGCTCGAAGCGAGCCTGTGGTGATATTGCCATTTTTGGTCAGTTCGTAACTGAGATCACGACAGGTGTAACTACCGAACAACTCGTTATCTTTTGGCTTATCTACCGATGAAGTTTCGTCACTTAACAGAGGGTTAGGTTTGATAGAAAGAATATCGCGATTCACGACATTGCTGCGAGCATAGTCTTTATGGACATAACCTCTGATCAGGCCTTTTTGTTCAACCAACAACCAAGGTTCTCCTTCCACTTTGGCAATCGCGTTAAACACTTCACCTTTTGTTAGCTCCCCCAACTTCTCTCCATCTAAGCTAGGATTAGATCGCAAGTTAAGTGTGGTTTTCGAACGATAAGAGACATCCATAAACTCTAACGTTTTTGATGTGTCCACACCCTCAACGACGGGACGGCTGACTTCAGCCTCTTTCCATTGATTTGGCTGAACACGAATCTTCCACCATGTGTAAGTGTCCGGGTCTTTACCTTTAAACTTATCGCGGTTATCTGATTCCAATGCCACCAGCATTTGATTTAAAAAGGACTCGCGCCCATCTTCACTTAAATACTGATCCATTTGATGATTAATCACCATGACACTTTGGGCATGATCATTTCTCATCACAGAAGAAGCCGTTGCTTCAGCCGATCCAAGCTGAAGCAGCTGACAGCCAGACAGAGAAAGTACCGCTATCGCCAGTGTCGAACGTCCGAGTTGTTTCGCGAAATCCATCAATCCTCAACCTATTTGCTTGTAAAATCCATCCATGCAACCGCTCTACTATAAAACGCTCTAATGGAATTAGGCTAATCAATTAACCCCTTTGTGTGATAGCTCGCAAAGCGTGCGGTATAAAACTTCTCTCTCTATTACTCTTCTCATGATTAAGACTTGCTCGAGTACAATTTTCCACGCACTAATAAGTGTGCAAAAAAAGCGGCTACCAAAGTAACCGCTTTTCGACTCGTTAATGGTTGGTTGAAGTTCGGTTCCAAACCTCCGTAGACCAAGTATTGTTGCTTCTCTCTCTTTGGACAATACCTTTGCTATCATAACTATCGATTTGTCGCTGCCATTCCGTCATATCGTTGAGCTTTGTTCCTGCTTCATCAAAGTACTCCGAAGTACTGTAGCTAAACTGCTGGCATACCTCAGCCTGATATTGCTGGCCGTCCACATCGTAATTAATCGTTTTCTTGCCCGCGTAGGTTTGGCTGTACATCACGTTACCAGTGCGCCAATCAACGAGCTGGTCGTCATCACTATCGCTGCCATACTGAGTGGAAGGATCATGGATTGAGAATTGACTGTACGTAACATTAGGAATTCGATAATAAGCATTTTCGCTCCACGCTAGTTGCTTAGTCGTTCGAGAACCCCATTTAATATCAACATCACTATTCGGCTCATACCCTTCTACGCCCAGCCAATCTCCGTTTTGACCACGATGGTAGTGCTCTTTAAACCAGGCGGTACTATCGAGTAAAATCGCAAACAGTTGCTCCAGACGAACATTCATGTCATTCCACTGATAGTTTTCATTCACTAATAGGTGCCACTCGTAATTCGCTTCCTGTTCCACATACTCATCAAATTCATTGAAACGAGAGCGCAGCATTCGATAAGTATTAACATCTCCAACTTCAGCAACATACTCTCCTTGCTCCAGCGACGCTAAACATTGTTCAAAAGTAGCAAATTCGCCTTCAGGAATTCTTGAGAGCACAGGGTCTTTACCATAGGCTTGATTATTGATAATGAAGCCTTCCAATTGTTTGGTGTAGTTCGTCCACCCCCAAACAGGCGTCACTTTGGCCTCATCTGCATATTCCATGTATGAGCGCTCACTTTTCACCACCAGATCTTGGCTAGCGGTGTAATTAGTCGTTGCTTCCGAGACATAGACTGCCGCAGGTTCATCATCTCCATCATTATTCACAAGAGCATAATTGCCCTCATATCCAGAAACACAAACTTCAATGAGATTAGCATCCACACTTAAAATGTCTTTTCCTTTATAGAACAGAGCACTGGCATCTTGGTTAAAGGTTGGTGATTCTGCACTAGGGTTCCATTTATTAATACGCACATAGTCAACAACAAATGGGATATCAAGTACCACGTCATGAGCTTGTTGAATCGTCGGGACAAAGCCCCACCAACGATAATAAGCTTCATGGAAACCATAATGTATACCGCTTTCGACATCGGTATACTCTAACTCCGCAATCGGACTCCATTCTCTAACGGCCCCACCAAAGTCAAGAGTCGCTTGGGTAACATGGAAAGTTCGATCCGATAGCAATCCATTAGGTAGTCCAGATTGCTGACCGAGTAAGACTTCTGCTCGAGAAAACTGTTGGATATCACCGCTTATCATTTCACGCTCAATAGCATAAAGCTTACTATCTCGCCTTTCATCAACAGCCACTGTTGCAAACTGGCCTTCCGGCAAAGAGGCAATACACTGCGCTAAAGTATTCGGTACATTTAGAGCTTCGAGAGGCTGGTTGTCTTCACTATCTAAGTAACCATCGCCATCATCATCGTTGTCTGCATTGTTACCGATGCCATCCCCATCGGTATCAAGCGTTTCTGTTGGGTCATTTGGCAATGCATCGGCATTGTCACCAACACCATCTTGATCGCTGTCTTTAGATTCTGATGCATCATTTGGAAAAGCATCGCTATTGTCACCAACACCATCCTTGTCACTGTCTTTAGACTCTGTGCCATCGCTTGGGAATGCATCGCTGTTATCACCAACGCCATCTTTGTCGCTGTCTTTAGACTCTGTGACATCACTTGGGAAGACATCACTGTTATCGCCAACACCATCTTTGTCGCTATCTTTCGACTCAGAGGCATCACTTGGGAAGACATCACTGTTGTCACCAACACCATCTTTGTCACTGTCTTTAAACTCTAAAGCATCATTTGGGAAGGCATCACTGTTATCGCCAACGCCATCTTTGTCGCTGTCTTTAGATTCTGATGGATCATTTGGAAAAGCATCGCTATTGTCACCAACGCCATCCTTGTCACTGTCTTTAGATTCGGATGCATCAGTTGGGAAGACATCACTGTTATCACCGACACCATCTTTATCACTGTCTTTTGTTTCTAAAGGATCGTTAGGGAAGGCATCAGCATTGTCACCAACCATATCTTTATCCGTGTCTTTGTTCTCATTTGGGTCGAGAGGGAAAAGGTCTTGGTTATCCCCTACTTTGTCACCGTCGCTGTCATACCATTCAGTATTATCATTGGGAAAAGCATCAAGCGCATCAATGACAAGATCGCCATCGCTGTCATGAGTAGAAACCAGCGTCAGCTCGTCCGTTTCAGGATCTTTAATTACGATATGATCATCAGCCGCGTTCTCAACCAAGAGGTTCACTTGCTCTGAGTCTGAGATGATGTTTTGAGCTTGTTCAAGCTCTTGAACAGAAGCAGGCATTGCGCCAGAAGCGACTAAAGAGACGGCGCTTTTTTTCACCTTCTTCGCTTCTTCAGTTTGAGAAGCTACATAGTCAGCCACCACCGCAGCTTCACTTACCCCAAGAGCTTGTGCAACCTCGCTTACTGCTTGCTGATAGGCATCGACTTCGCTGGCACTGGCCAATCCCATACGCACTTTAGCTTCAACCAATGTTGTTAAAGGAGTCACAACACGGCCTTGATAAGCTGTCATAAGCAGATCTTTAGCTATCGGCTTACCATGATCCAAATCGATCGCAATCCCAGCTTCTGCGAAGGAAATGAGTTGGTAGTTGTTAATGTCATCAATATGTGTGAGATCCAGAAATACCGTACCAGTTTCGTCGGTGGTACCACTCACTTCTCCATCTTCCAAAATGTAGTTAACGCTGTCTTTTCTTTCTAACCATACTTGCGCACTTTGAATGTAACCATCAATCACCTTAACGGTTAACACATTGTCGGTAACCGTTGGTTGATTAGAGTCTTCACCACCACAGGCTGACAAAACCAAAGTACTACTGATCGCCAGTGCAACCCGAGATTTATAGAACATAACTCACCTTCCTTGACTAATATGCCCTCCATTTTAAATCCTTCTCTTAATGTACCGTAAGGCATTCACAAAACTAATATTAAGAACTTGCTCGAAAAGAACAAAGAAACAAAAAACAATTAATCAGATTAAAAACAAACTGTTACACTTAGTATCAAAGCGCAATAAACACCTGCATTTAAAGCTATTATGAGACTGAAAAGTCGCACCCTCTGAGCAAAATAAAAACGATTCACGCTGCGAATAACCGCCAACGTCTGAGTCCTCCTAAAAGCCATTAACAGAAATCCACTCATCCGATATGAATAAAAAATGGACTTTAGGGTTGACGTGTTCCATTGAGTGCGGTACTAATTTGTTAACTTAATTTTGTGGAATGCTTAACAACTATGTCAGCACGTTTTTCTATCCTGCTTAGCCTCCTCCTGATCGTGACCAATTCGCGCGGGTAGGCTGTGGAAGAAAAATAACCACACCAATTTCTAAGAAACCCGCATGCAAATGCGGGTTTTTTTATATCTAAATACCGGAAGTAAACGATTAAATTGCGCGAAAAGTGCAGAAATCATGAAGGAAGCAAACATGAACGATCAGGTCATTATATTCGACACCACATTGCGTGATGGCGAACAAGCGTTGTCAGCAAGCTTGACGGTTAAAGAAAAACTGCAGATTGCCTATGCGCTGGAAAGGCTAGGCGTTGATGTTATCGAAGCGGGCTTTCCTGTTTCTTCTCCAGGTGATTTCGAATCCGTACAAACCATTGCAAAACACATCAAAAACAGCCGAGTTTGTGCCCTTTCGCGTGCCGTTGCGAAAGATATCGATGCTGCTGCTGAAGCGCTAAAAGTCGCGGACGCATTTCGAATCCACACTTTCATCTCAACTTCGACTGTTCACGTTCAAGACAAACTACGCCGTAGCTACGACGATGTTGTAGAAATGGGCGTAAAAGCCGTAAAACATGCGCGTAACTACACCGATGACGTTGAGTTTTCTTGCGAAGACGCAGGTCGTACGCCAATCGACAACCTGTGCCGCATGGTTGAAGCAGCCATCGATGCTGGCGCAAGCACCATCAACATTCCAGACACCGTTGGCTACACTGTACCAAGTGAGTTTGGTGGCATCATTGAAACTCTATTCAACCGTGTACCAAACATCGACAAAGCGATCATCTCTGTTCACTGTCACGATGACTTGGGCATGTCGGTTGCTAACTCTATCGCCGCTGTTCAAGCGGGTGCTCGCCAAGTAGAAGGCACCATCAACGGTATCGGTGAGCGTGCGGGTAACTGTTCTCTTGAAGAAATCGCGATGATCCTAAAAACGCGCCAAGAATTCATGGGTGTGCATACGGGTCTAAAACACGACGAAATCCACCGAACCAGTAAGTTGGTGAGTCAACTATGCAACATGCCAATCCAGAGCAACAAAGCAATCGTTGGTGCTAACGCATTCAGCCACTCTTCCGGTATTCACCAAGATGGCATGCTAAAGAACAAAAACACTTACGAGATCATGACGCCTGAGTCGATTGGCCTTAAGAACCAAGCATTGAACCTAACCAGTCGCAGTGGCCGTGCTGCGGTTAAGAGCCACATGGACGCGATGGGCTACAAAGAAGAAGAGTACAACCTAGATGCGTTGTACGAAGACTTCTTGAAGCTTGCTGACCGTAAAGGTCAGGTGTTCGACTACGATCTAGAAGCGCTAATGCACTTCTCGAACTTGCGCGAAGAAGACGATTTCTACAAGTTGAACTACCTAAGCGTGCAATCTGGCAGCGTAATGGCAACCACCAGCGTCAAAATGCAATGTGGCGATGAAGAAATGTGTGAAGCTGCCGTCGGTAATGGTCCAGTTGATGCGCTATACCAATGTATCTACCGCGTGACAGGTTACGAGATCGTCCTAGACAAGTTCGACCTAACGGCAAAAGGCGAAGGTGAAGATGGTCTTGGTCAAGCAGACATCATCGCTAACTACAAAGGTCGTAAGTACCACGGTACCGGTGTTTCTACCGATATCGTAGAAGCATCTGGCCAAGCGCTATTACACGTTATCAACAGCATTCATCGTGCCGATAAGATTGAAGAGATGAAGCAAAAGAGAATTGCGACGGTTTAATGATTAATTCATTGGAGCTTGAGCCTCACAACTCAGGCTCCAACCAAATTCGTTTTAGACAAACTCAAAAATTTAGAAAAATTAAAGGATTACCATGACAGACAAATCATACAAAATTGCCGTTTTACCAGGCGACGGCATCGGCCCAGAAGTAATGGCGCAAGCACACAAGGTGCTAGATGCAATCGAAAAGAAACACGGCATTGCGTTTGAGCGTGACGAGCACGATGTGGGCGGCATTGCGATTGATAATCACGGTTGCCCACTTCCAGAAAGCACCGTGAAAGCGTGTGAAGAGTCTGATGCAGTCCTATTCGGCTCAGTTGGCGGCCCTAAGTGGGAACACTTACCACCAAACGACCAACCTGAGCGCGGTGCCCTACTGCCGCTACGTAAACACTTCCAACTGTTCTGTAACCTACGCCCAGCGCAAATCCACTCAGGTCTTGAAGCTTTCTCACCACTACGTGCAGACATCTCCGGTCGTGGTTTTGATATCGTTGTTGTCCGTGAACTGACGGGCGGCATCTACTTCGGCCAACCAAAAGGTCGTGAAGGTGAAGGTCCAACAGAGAAAGCGTTCGACACTGAGGTGTACCACCGCTACGAAATCGAACGTATTGCAAAAATCGCTTTTGAGTCTGCTCGTCTACGTCGCAAGAAAGTGTGCTCAATCGACAAAGCGAACGTTCTACAAAGCTCAATCCTATGGCGTGAAGTGGTCGAAGAAATCGCAAAAGACTACCCAGATGTTGAGCTGTCACACATGTACATTGATAACGCAACCATGCAGCTTATCAAAGACCCAGCACAGTTCGACGTAATGCTATGTTCAAACATCTTCGGCGACATCATTTCTGATGAGTGCGCGATGATCACTGGCTCTATGGGTATGTTGCCATCAGCGAGCCTAAACGAAAGCAAATTCGGTCTGTACGAGCCAGCAGGCGGCAGTGCGCCAGATATCGCAGGTAAGAACATCGCTAACCCAGTGGCACAAATCCTATCTGCTGCACTGATGCTGCGTTACAGCCTAGGTGAAGAAACGGCGGCACAAGACATCGAAACGGCCGTTTCAAAAGCACTATCAGCGGGTGAGCTAACGGGTGACCTTGCTGGTGACAACCCAGCACTTTCGACGTCTGAGATGGGCGATAAAATCGCTGAGTACATCTTAAACTCTTAATACAAAACAGATTCATAATAAATACTAAATCCTCGGTCAACCAATGGCTTTCCTCTAAGTCATTGGTGCAATAGCAAGGCAGCAAGCCCATTTATCTTAAGGCGTTTAGTTCGCTAAATAACTGGATAAATGGGTGTCGCTAACGCAGTTATTGCGGCAAAGGCAACGAGGAAAGGAAGCAAACAATGGGCAAAACACTATACGAAAAAGTCTACGACGCACACGTTGCCGTCGCAGCAGAAGGGGAAAACCCAATCTTGTACATCGACCGTCACTTGGTACATGAAGTGACGTCTCCGCAAGCATTTGACGGCTTGCGTGAAAAAGGTCGCAAAGTGCGTCAGGTCAGCAAAACTTTTGCCACCATGGACCACAACGTTTCGACAACCACCAAAGACATCAACGCATCCGGTGAGATGGCTCGTATCCAGATGGAAACGCTATCGAAAAACTGTGAAGAGTTTGGCGTTACGCTTTACGACATCAACCACAAATACCAAGGCATTGTGCACGTCATGGGCCCAGAGCTTGGTATTACCCTGCCGGGCATGACCATTGTTTGTGGCGACTCGCACACTGCTACACACGGTGCATTCGGCTCTCTCGCTTTTGGTATTGGTACATCTGAAGTTGAGCACGTATTAGCAACTCAAACGCTAAAACAAGCCCGCGCTAAAACGATGAAGATTGAAGTGAAAGGCAAAGTAACTCCTGGTATCACCGCTAAAGACATCGTACTTGCGATCATCGGTGAAACCACAGCTGCTGGCGGAACAGGCTACGTGGTTGAATTCTGCGGTGAAGCGATCACAGACCTTTCAATGGAAGGCCGTATGACCGTGTGTAACATGGCGATTGAGCTAGGTGCTAAAGCCGGTCTAATTGCGCCAGATGAAACCACATTCGAGTATATCAAAGGCCGCAAATTCTCACCTCAAGGTGCCGATTTTGATGCAGCAGTAGAATACTGGAAGACATTGAAAACGGACGATGATGCCCAGTTTGATGCAGTTGTGACGCTAAACGCAGCAGACATTAAGCCACAAGTCACTTGGGGAACTAACCCAGGCCAAGTGATCGCGGTAGATCAACCGATCCCAGCACCAGAAAGCTTTACCGACCCAGTAGAGAAAGCTTCTGCTGAAAAAGCATTGGCATACATGGGCCTAGAAGCAGGCAAAGCACTTTCTGATTACAACGTCGATAAAGTCTTCGTTGGCTCTTGCACCAACTCTCGCATTGAAGACATGCGCGCAGCCGCAGAAGTGGCGAAAGGTCGCAAAGTCGCGTCTCACGTTCAAGCGCTAATCGTTCCTGGCTCTGAGCAAGTAAAAGCGCAAGCAGAAGCGGAAGGCTTGGACGTCATCTTTAAAGAAGCGGGCTTTGAGTGGCGCCTACCGGGTTGTTCGATGTGTCTAGCAATGAACAACGACCGTTTGGGGCCTCATGAGCGCTGTGCGTCTACTTCAAACCGTAACTTTGAAGGTCGC
Source organism: Vibrio sp. MMG023 (assembly GCF_021654215.1). Classification (NCBI taxonomy): domain Bacteria; kingdom Pseudomonadati; phylum Pseudomonadota; class Gammaproteobacteria; order Vibrionales; family Vibrionaceae; genus Vibrio; species Vibrio sp. MMG023. The sequence goes on from NZ_JAKFZP010000006.1 coordinate 218,104, forward strand.
CAAGGCCGTGATGGCCGTACCCACTTGGTTAGCCCTGCGATGGCAGCGGCAGCGGCAATTGCTGGTCACTTTGTTGATATTCGTGAGTTGGATTAGGTTAAGGAGAGAACAGATGTCAGGTTTTAAACAACACACAGGCTTAGTTGTTCCTCTAGATGCAGCGAACGTAGATACTGATGCCATCATTCCAAAACAGTTCCTACAAAAGGTCTCTCGCCTAGGGTTTGGTAAGCACCTATTCCATGACTGGCGATTCCTAGATGATGCTGGCGAACAACCGAACCCAGAGTTCGTGATGAACGCTCCTCGCTACAAAGGCGCTTCTATCCTGCTAGCGCGTGAAAACTTCGGTTGTGGTTCATCTCGTGAACACGCGCCGTGGGCACTAGCGGATTACGGCATCAAAGCGATGATCGCACCAAGCTTTGCCGATATTTTTTACGGTAACTCGATCAACAACCAAATGGTGCCAGTTCGTTTGACTGAACAAGAAGTGGATGAAATCTTCCAGTTTGTTGAGGCTAACGAAGGCGCAGAAGTGGAAGTGGACCTAGAAGCGAATGTGGTTCGTGCCAACGGCAAAGAATATGGTTTTGAAATCGATTCGTTCCGTCGTCACTGCTTACTAAACGGTTTGGACAACATTGGTTTAACCCTTCAACACGAAGATAAGATTGCCGAGTACGAAGCGAAGATCCCGAGCTTCTTAAGCTAATTAAAATCGCAATTTAAACAAATAAAAGGTTGGCTTATGCCAGCCTTTTTTCTTTTATTTTCATTGCCTCAAGAAAGAAACTTCGCCTTATGCAGGTCTACAATATCAATAAGGTTTTAACCCAAAGGTATCTCTATGAAGCGTCTGTTATTGCTCTTGTGTGCTCTCGTTTCTTTCTCAACATTTTCCGCACCTAAATCGGATTTGTGGCCGTATTGGAAACAATCGAATCAAGCTAGCCAAACCAAGATTTCTCATCAAGAGTGGCAACAACTGCTCGATGCTTATTTAGTTGAACAAGGTGAGAATACTTTGTTTCGCTATAGCAAAGTCACGACCTCCGACAAAGCGAAGTTAAAGCAGTACATCCAAAGGCTCGCAAAACTCGGCCCTCTACAGTACAACCAAGCGGAGCAATACGCCTACTGGGTAAACCTTTACAACGCCATCACTGTCAACTTAATCCTAGATAACTATCCTGTCGAGTCGATTACCAAACTTGGTGGGCTATTTAGCTTTGGTCCTTGGGGGGATGATGTGGTCGTGGTCAATGGGAAGGATCTGACTTTAAACGATATTGAGCATCGTATTTTGCGCCCGATTTGGAATGACCCAAGAACCCATTACGCGGTTAACTGTGCCAGCTTAGGATGCCCTAACCTGCAGTCTCAAGCATTCACTGCTGACAACACGCAAGCTCTACTGGATAGTGCCGCTAAAACATTTATCAACAGCAGCAAAGGCGTATCTATCCAAGGTAACACGGCACAGCTGTCTTCTATTTATGATTGGTTTGCAACGGACTTTGGTGGAGAAAAACAAATCTTCAAACACATTGCAAAGTACGCACCACAATACAAAAACTTCTCTGGCAAAGTGAAATACGAATACGATTGGACCTTAAATCAAGCTAACTAAAGAAGTTACTAATAGGCTAATACGCTTTGGGCTTCCCATAACCGAAAAGCAAAAGGACACCAGTAAACCAAACGCTGAGTATAAGAACGAGAAAAGGGCACTGAGTGCCCTTTTTGTTTTTGAAGCTTGATAGAAAACGTCCGACTACTTAAAACCTTTCACTTTCTTTATCAGATCGTAAGCATTTTGAATTTCTTGCGATTTTTCTTTTGCGACGTTCATCATCTCAGGTGGTAAGCCCTTCGCCATCAACTTATCTGGGTGATGCTCATTCATCAACTTACGGTAAGCACGCTTCACCGTTTTACTGTCCGCATCTGAGTTAACATCCAAAATCTTGTAGGCATCAGCCAACTGATCCGCTTGTGAAGCTTGTTGCCAACCAGCTGATTGGTATTGTCCCTGCTGCTGGCCATGGAAACCACCTTGGCTTTGAAAACGAAACGCGGCTTCTTGCATGTGCAGGCGACGCTCTAATTGCTCTGAAGAGAAACCTAAACCGCGGGCAATTTTATGCAGGACATTACGTTCACTCGGATGAATCGAGCCATCAGCAAACGCAGCAGAGATCTGAAGCTCCAAGAAAAATTGCAATAAATCAAAACGCCCTGCTGAAGAGATTTTCACGCGAACCAATACATCTTCAAGCGGAAAATCACTCTCTTTACCATCACGGAACGCTTCTTGTGCCGCACGACGTTGCTCGCCATGTAAACTCATACGGTCCATCATCGCAGACGCTAGTTGAATCTCTTCTTTGGTGACTTGACCTTTGGCTTTAGCCACATGTCCCATAACTGCGAATGCAGCTTTAAAAAATTCTTCCTGACGTTGTGCCTGGCTAGGACCTTTACCAAAGCCCCCCGTCGAAAAACCCGCTTGGCTTAAACGACGTGCTTTATCGAATTGATGACCGATAAATAGACCAAACAATAAACCGAATGGGCCACCGAGTAACAAGCCAAAAAAGGCACCCAAGATTTTGCCAAAAATATGCATTATGTGTTCTCTATCAATGAATTTTTATCGACGACGGCGGTCTTATAGTGCCGGACGCAACGATTTCCTTTATGATAATGGAATTAGTTTTATTACGGTCAGGCTATTTCGCCTGCTTATCTTTGCAGCTATTTTATATTGGCATTATGCCACAGCGAATCCATGCTCTGGGATAATTGCAAACTATAGTTGATTCATTTGGCTATATAGCGAGGGTACAACAAGCCCTATAGCCATCGAGTAGTAGTGACACAGGAAAGTTCAATTCAATGCAACATTTCTCCCGCACATGTTTAGCGGCCTCTATCAGCACCGCCTTGTTTGTACCCACCACTCAAGCTGAAGCGAATATCCATGATAGTGTGCAGGAAATGCCCACCACAGATCAATGTTTGGTCGAGACAAGTGGTGAGGAGGACGCGCTTAATTCCCCAGTGGTTGTTCAAGCTGATAGTCTACAAGCCATCAATGGCGATAAGGCTCAGTACTCTGGCAACGTAGAAGTTACGCAAGGTCCAAAGAAAATCACCGCCGATAGCGTAACGCTTCATCAACAAGATAACGTGGTCGTGGCAGAAGGCAATGTAACCTTCAATGACGGTCAGGTTAAAGCACGTTCAGATCGTGTTACCAACGACATCAATCAAGATACGTTTTCGCTTGAAAACACCAACTACCAGTTCTTGTGCCAACAAGGTCGCGGTACCGCTGCGTACATCGCCCGTACTGGTCAGTCAGTGTACGAACTTGAAGATGGTTCGATTACCTCTTGTCCTCAAGGTGACAACTCTTGGCGCTTAGTTGCTTCGGGCATCGATGTTGATCAAGATGAAGAGACGGCAACGTTACATCACCCACGTTTTGAGATCATGGACGTCCCTGTTTTCTACGTGCCGTACATGACGATGCCAATTGGTGACACGCGTAAAACGGGCTTCCTATTCCCATCCATGTCATACGGCTCTAGCGACGGTATGGAAGTTGAACTTCCTTTCTACTGGAATATCGCGCCGCAATACGACATGACACTTACTCCGCTCTACATGCAGAAACGTGGCACCAAGCTTGACTCTGATTTCCGTTACCTAACCGAAGGTTGGGGTGAAGGTGAAATCAAAGGCGAGTACATGAGCAGCGACAAACGCTACGAGGACGAATCTCGTTGGGGTTACCAATTCAAACACGATGGCATCATCAACAAACAGTGGGTGGTCAGTGTTGATTACTCAAAAGTGAGTGACATCGACTACTTCCGTGACCTGGATTCTGACATTGGTAACCGAGAAGACGGCCAATTGCTTCAAGAAGGCGAAGTACAGTACCGTTCAGACTTCTGGGACGCCTCTTTGTCTGTCCGAGATTTCCAGATACTTTTGAAAGAAGAAAACCAACCGTACCGTCTATTGCCGCAGCTGGACTTGAACTACTACACCCCACTTTTGGGTAACTACGTCAACTTTGACGTGAAGAGCCAGATCAGCCGTTTTGACACTGACGATACAGCGAAGCCTGACGCGACTCGTGTGCACGTAGAGCCAGGCCTCACGATTCCTCTATCAAACTCTTGGGCGACATGGACCACAGAAGCTCGCGTATTATCGACCTACTACTCCCAAGATCTGAGTGGCTTAACAGACACCGATCTAAGAAATCAACTCGATGAGACCGTATCGCGTGTTATTCCAGAATTCCGCACACATGCTCAGATGTACTTGGAGCGTGATACCAGCTGGATAGAAGGCTACACACAAACATTGGAACCACAGCTTCAGTATTTGTATGTACCAGATGAAGACCAAACTAACATCTACAACTACGATACGACGTTACTGCAAACTGACTACTACGGTCTATTCCGCAGTCGTAAATACAGTGGTATCGATAAAATCGCGTCAGCAAACCAGTTAAGCTACGGTGCAAGTACGCGTTTCTTTGATGATGATTACAAAGAACGTCTTAACGTTTCGTTTGGTCAGATCTACTACTTCGATAAGAAAACCAAGATCAGCAATAATCCGAGCCTACCGGATGAGACCTCAAACTACTCATCATGGGCGGTTGAAACTGATTTCAACTACAACGATTACTTGTTCTATCACGGTGGTATCCAGTATGACATCGACCTGAGCTCGATGCAGTTGGCGAACAGCACTCTGGAATACCAATTTAACGGTGGCTTCATTCAAGGTAACTACCGTTACGTTACTCGTGAATACATTGAAGATACGATCATTCTCGAAAACCTCGACACAATCACTCGTAAAGGTATTTCACAAGCAGGTATCGTAGCCGCGTATGAATTCAACCCGAGTTGGTCGGCAAGCGGCCAGTACTACTACGACTTAAACGAAAACATCGATATGGAATGGCTTGCCAGCCTCCGCTACCAATCAGATTGTTGGTACTTCGGTCTAACTTACTCAAACCAATTATTGGGCTGGGATGACAAAGCAATCGGAAGCGACGGTGCTTCTCCAGAATACGAAAACAACATCAGCGTTAACTTCGGTATTCAAGGCTTTGCCACCAATCAACGTGCGATTACCGCAGAAAAAGAACTTGATGGTTCGGACAACGCGATCAAATACGGTCGTCCATTCTATTTGAACAATTAATCGAATTGAGCGTCTTAACTACTAGTAAGACGCTCAACTCTATAATACTGACGGAATTTTAAATGAAAATTTGGAAATCAATCATCTTCACAACCCTATTCTCTTTAGGTGTTAATGCTGCACCTGTAGAGCTTGATCAGGTTGCTGTTATCGTCAACGACGGTGTGATTTTACAAAGCGACATCAACACTGCAATGAAAACACTTCAAGCTAATGCTCGTCAGAGCGGTAAGAGCTTACCTTCAGCAAGCGTGTTGAAAGACCAAGTGGTTGAGAAACTGATCATTGATACGCTTCAAGGTCAAGAGGCTGAACGTATCGGCGTACGAATTGATGACAACCGCTTGAATCAAGCGATTGCAGAAATCGCTCGTAACAACAACCAAAGCGTTGAGCAACTTGCCGCCTCTGTCCAAGCTGAAGGGTTAAGCTACTCTGAATTCCGCGAACAAATTCGTAAAGAGATCGCCGCGTCTGAAGCTCGTAATGCACTTGTACGTCGTCGTATCAACATTCTCCCAGCGGAAGTCGATAGCCTAGCAGAACAACTTGCAACAGAAACCAATGCAACCGTTCAATACAAAATCGGTCATATCCAATTGCGTTTCTCTGACGATAAAGACAAGTCAGAAGTCGAAGCAGAAGCGAATGCATTAGTGAAAAAATTGAAAGATGGTGCGGATTTCTCGCAAATGGCCTACACCTACTCAAAAGGTCCAAAAGCCTTGCAAGGTGGTGACTGGGGTTGGATGCGTAAAGAAGAAATGCCAACTATCTTCGCAGACCAAATCAAAATGCAAAACAAAGGCAGCATCATTGGTCCATTCCGCAGCGGTATTGGCTTCCACATCCTAAAAGTAGAAGATGTAAAAGGCCTAGAAACAGTCGCGGTCACAGAAGTCAATGCTCGACATATTCTGATCAAACCGACCGTTATCCTAAGTGATGATGGTGCGAAGAAGCAGCTAAATGAATTCATTCGTCGCATTAAAGCGGGTGAAGCAACCTTTGCTCAATTGGCAACACAATACAGCCAAGATCCAGGTTCTGCAGCACAAGACGGTGAACTGGGCTACCAAACACCAGACCTATACGTACCAGAATTTAAACACCAAGTTGAAACATTGCCTGTAGGTTCAATCAGTGAACCATTCAAAACTGTACACGGCTGGCACATTGTTGAAGTTTTAGACCGTCGTCAAGTTGACCGCACTGACTCAGCAATGAAAAACAAAGCCTACCGCATTCTTTTCAACCGTAAGTTTAACGAAGAAGCAGGCGCATGGATGCAAGAACTACGAGCAAGCGCGTTTGTTGAAATCGTGGATAACAATGATGGCAACTAATTCGATTCGAAGAATCGTCGTAACCGCAGGGGAACCTGCGGGGATCGGCCCTGATTTGGTGCTGGCCTTATCAAAGGAAGACTGGGCGCACCAAATCGTCGTTTGTGCAGACAAGAATGTCTTAGCAGAAAGAGCTAAACAGCTCGGCATAGACGTTCAACTGTTTGATTACAATCCAGAAGAAGCACCAAAAGCGCAACAAGCTGGCACATTAATCGTAGACCACATTGAAATCGCTGAAACCGCGGTTGCAGGTCAACTTAATGAAGCCAACGGCCACTACGTATTAAAAACGTTAGAAAGAGCCGCTTTGGGCTGTATGAATGATGAATTTGATGCTATTGTCACCGGCCCTGTACATAAGGGGGTGATAAATCGCTCAGGTGTTGCATTCAGTGGTCACACTGAATTCTTTGCTGAAAAGTCCAATACACCATTGGTCGTGATGATGTTAGCGACTGAAGGACTGCGAGTGGCACTCGTCACCACGCATATTCCTCTGGCTTACGTATCAAAAGCCGTTACGGAAGAGCGATTAGAAAAAATCATCGATATTCTTCATAAAGATCTTGTAGAAAAATTTGCCATCTCGCAACCAAACATCTATGTTTGCGGGCTAAATCCACATGCGGGAGAAGATGGCTGTTTAGGTCGCGAAGAGATCGAAACCATCACTCCGACATTGGAAAAGATTCGACAAGAAAAAGGAATCAATCTGATTGGCCCTTTGCCGGCAGATACCATTTTCAATGAAAAGTATTTAAACGATGCTGATGCTGTTTTAGGTATGTACCACGATCAAGTGTTGCCTGTATTAAAATACAAAGGCTTTGGTCGTTCAGTAAACATTACACTTGGTCTACCATTTATAAGAACCTCGGTGGATCACGGTACTGCATTAGAACTGGCAGGGACAGGTCAAGCGGATACAGGGAGCTTCCGAACAGCGCTCACGCATGCGATAGAATTGGTAGAGAAGAAACAATGAGAAATGATGTCCATTTAGGACACAAAGCGCGTAAACGTTTTGGTCAAAACTTCCTGAACGATCCATACATTATTGACGGTATCGTATCATCAATTAACCCAAGACCTGGCCAGAACCTTGTTGAGATCGGTCCAGGCCTTGGTGCAATTACAGAACCTGTGGGTCGCGAAGTCGACAAGTTCACGGTTATTGAACTCGACCGAGATCTAGCAGAACGTCTACGCAACCATCCAGAGTTAGCTGACAAACTGACTATTCATGAAGGCGATGCTATGCGCTTTGACTTCACGCAGTTAGTGAAGCCAAACAACAAGCTACGTATCTTCGGTAACTTGCCATACAACATCTCGACACCATTGATGTTCCACCTATTTGAATTCCATAAAGACATTCAAGACATGCACTTTATGCTTCAAAAAGAAGTGGTAAACCGTTTAGCCGCAGGCCCAGGCAGCAAGGCTTACGGCCGCCTAACGGTAATGGCTCAGTACTACTGTAAAGTTGTACCTGTTCTAGAAGTACCACCAACAGCGTTTGTACCGCCACCGAAAGTTGATTCAGCAGTCGTACGCTTAGTGCCTTACGAAGTCCTTCCGCACCCTGCGAAAGATTTGCGTTTGTTGGAGCGCGTATGTCGCGAAGGCTTTAACCAGCGTCGTAAGACCGTTCGTAACTGCTACAAGTCGCTATTGAGTACAGAAGTATTGGAAGAGTTGGGCGTAAACCCAAGTATGCGTCCAGAAAACCTAACGCTACAACAGTTTGTCGCCATGGCGAACTGGCTTGCGGATAACCCGCAGCACCAATAACTCAAACGATGAGCCAAACCCTTCGCGGTTTGGCTTATTATTATTGAGATAATCCGTTTTTCGAGGAGTGCACATGGACGTCATTCAACCTTGCATCAAGATTCAAGTTCACACCAAATACATTGAAGAACAGTCCAACCCAGAACTGCAACGTTTTATTTTCGCCTACGTCATCACCATCAAAAACCTCAGCCAACAAACCGTACAATTACTCAGTCGTCGCTGGTTAATTACGGATTCAAATGGCAAACAAATGACGGTAGAAGGCGAAGGTGTTGTCGGACAACAGCCCTTTATTCCTAGCAATGATGAATACACCTACAGTAGCGGTACTGCATTAGAAACTCCAGTAGGTGTCATGCAAGGACACTACATGATGTTGGATGAGAAGGGACAAGAGTTTCTCACCGAAATAGACCCTTTCCGACTTGCTGTTCCCAATGTCCTAAATTAATCAGGAGAGTCAGTGGCTACCTACATCGTTGGTGACATTCAAGGCTGTTTCGATGAACTGCAACAGTTACTAGAACACGTTAATTTCTCAACTCAACACGATCAACTTTGGCTTGCTGGTGACCTGGTGGCAAGAGGGCCGAAGTCATTAGAAACACTGCGCTTTGTTAAATCCCTTGGCGACAGCGCTAAAGTTGTCCTCGGCAATCACGATCTGCACCTAATGGCGGTTTCTAAAGGCTTAAAGAAGGTGAAGGACAAAGATAAAACCGCACCTATCTTTTCCGCACCAGATAAAGATGATCTACTCACTTGGTTAGCACAGCAACCACTCATGGCGGAACACGATGAGTTCGTTATGTGTCATGCGGGCATCTCACCTTTATGGGATCTACAGACGGCTCGAGCATGTGCACGTGAGGTCGAGGCGATAATTCAGAGTGAGCAACTGCATTGGTTACTGGAAAATATGTACAGCAACCAACCTGATCTTTGGGAGGAATCTCTATCAGGCTTAGATCGCTATCGCTATACCATCAATGCATTTACCCGTATGCGCTTTTGCTTTCCCGATGGCCGCTTGGATATGGACTGTAAACTTCCACCACAAGAAGTTTCAGAAGATGAGCTTGTTCCTTGGTTTAAACTGCCACAACGTGTGCCTTTAGAAAAAGCGGTCTTATTTGGTCACTGGGCAGCACTGCAAGGCTACATTGAAGAGAGCATTATTGGCCTTGATACGGGCTGTGTTTGGGGTGGCTCATTAACTATGATTCGCTGGGAAGATAAGCAAGTTTTCACCCAAGAAGCACTCAGTTAACAATTCGAATTAGCGGACTAGAAAACAAAAAGCACCGTATTGACGGTGCTTCTCTTATTCTAGCTGGTTACTTTTCTAGAACGGTGAAACGCATGTTATACGCATTTTTTTCATCCGCTTGATACGCTTCAGAGTATGTTTCTTTAAACTCATTCCCCCAATCTGGGAACTGAGTATCACCCTCGATTTCAGCTTCAATATGAGTGACATATAGCTTATTTGCTATTGCCAAGCATGCAGCGTAAATCGCGCCACCACCAATGATCATCACTTCTTCACTGTCACCAGCAACCTCAAGCGCCTGCTCAATCGACGTAACAGTCGTGACACCTTCAATGGAAAGTGAAGTATCACGGCTGATGACAATATTCAAACGGCCAGGTAAAGGACGTCCGATTGATTCATAAGTTTTACGTCCCATCACAACAGGCTTACCCATTGTACAACGCTTAAACCATGCAAAGTCTGCCGGAAGATGCCAAGGCATCTGGTTGTCTTTACCGATGATACGGTTGTCTGCCATCGCGGCAATCATGCTGATGATCATATTGGGTCCTTATACTATGGGTCTGCGGCGATAGAATAACAGCCCCGGAACCGCCAAGCCAACCGCTAAGCCTGCAATAATAAACATCGCCTTAAGAAAGTTCTCCATACATGTCGCAATTAACTCTGGCGAATAACCCAAGTGGTTTATCTCCACCATAGCAATCATGGCTTTAAAGGCAAATACACCGGGCACCATTGGGATCAAAGCTGCAACAGTAAAAACTTTGGGATGAGCAAGAAAGCGATGCGACCAATGTACGCCGATTAAGCCAACAAGGGTCGCAGCAAAAAAGCTCGCCCACTCAATCGGCAAGCCAAAGTGCATCATCAAATAGCGACTGCCATGACCAATCGCACCACCTACGGCACAATAAACTAAAGCGCGCTGTGGCACGTTAAACACCATGGCAAAACCCACTGCAGGAATCGCCGCAAAAAACATATCATTCAGCAGGCCAAGTGCGAGTTCAAATACACTCATTAGCTCATCCACCCCCAAATACCGGTGACTTCCATCGCTGCTACGATGCCAAGTGAAGTTGCTAATGTCAGTAGACTTGCCATGGTAAATCTCGCGATGCCCATATTGATGTGGCCTTTAAGCATGTCTGCAACGGAGTTAATCAGAGGGAAGCCCGGTACTAACATCAGGACCGAAGATGCCATTGCTACCGTAGGTAAATTACCAATTTCAAAGATCACGGCTTGAGCGGAAATCAGCGTTGTGACGAATGCTGTGGCGGCGAAATTAAGTAGAGGATTAAAATGTCGATGCCCAATCTCTTGTCTGACGATCATACCACCAGCAGAGGCGAGGAACGTCATGCCGAAGACTCCCCAATCTCCTCCAGCTAGATGACTAAAGGCAGCACAAGAAAGACCAATCATAAATACGACTAACCAGCGGTTATAGCGCTCTGGGCTGATGGTATTGAGTTTCTTCTGTGCCATTTTCACATCGAGTAAACCGCGCTCCATCATGATACAGATACGCTGAATTTGCGTAATGACACGCATGTTAATTCCACGATCGGCACAGCTTCTTGTGGTAGTAATGCAATGATCGTCCATCACCGTTGTGACCACCAAGGCATTGGCAGACAGTGCAACAGCAACATCGCTAACGCCACTCGCAAACCCAATGCGCTGCATAATATCGCTCACCAGCGTACTTTCTGCACCGTGTGCTAATAACATTTGCCCGGCTTGAGCCACGAGCCGAGAAATGGCTCTTTGATTGGACGCCGCCATAGCTTCTTCAGGCGGCATAGCTTCCGATGTCATAAATACTTCCTAAGTCCATTTATACCCAAGTAACCTCCCCCTTGGGAGGGTGTCATTGACCCCGCTCTGAATCCTACATCTTGAAGTCACTTGGGTATATTTTATTATTGTGCCGTAAAACACATCGTCTAAACATGATTTAGATACAAAAAAAGCCGCAATATACATTGCGGCTTAATGAAATAACTAGCGATTAGTCACGGACGTAAACAACGTGACCGTCGTCTTCTTCATCGTCCCAGTCATCCCAATCGTCGTCATCTTCTTCAGTGATCACATCTTTACCAGCGATGGCATCTTTATGGTAATCATCCCACATGAAGTTCACTTTATCTTCTTCAGCAACTTCTTCCTCTTCACGAGGTAGGTTTTCCATAAAGTCAGCTAGCTTGTAGCAAAGCTCTTTAGTGCCGTTACGGTTGATTGCAGAGATCTTAAAGAACTCATCTTCCCAACCAAGCGCATCCAAGATCTCTTGGATCTTTTCATTCGCTTCTTCTTCCGGCATAAGATCAGTCTTGTTGAAGACTAACCAACGAGGTTTACCAGCAAGTTTTTCACTGTACTGCTCTAGCTCATCAATGATGGTTAGGGCATTTTGAATTGGGTCTGACTGATCGATCGGCATGATATCAATCATGTGCAGTAATACGCGGCAACGCTCTAGGTGCTTAAGGAAGCGAATACCTAGACCAGCACCGTCAGCGGCACCTTCGATTAGACCAGGAATATCAGCAACTACAAAGCTTTTCTCAGGTACGACACTCACTACACCCAAGCTTGGGATTAGCGTAGTAAATGGGTAATCTGCTACTTTTGGTTTTGCTGCTGATACTGCGCGGATAAAGGTTGATTTACCTGCGTTAGGTAGACCAAGCATACCAACATCAGCCAATAGCAATAGCTCTAGACGGATTTCACGAATTTCACCTTTAGTACCTAGCGTTCTCTGACGAGGAGCGCGGTTTACTGAAGATTTAAAACGCGTGTTACCAAGACCGTGCCAGCCGCCTTTCGCGACCATCACTTTCTTGCCGTGTTCAGCAACTTCTGCAACGATTTCATTAGTGTGGATATCAACTGCGCGCGTACCTACAGGAACACGCATTGTGATGTCTTTACCACGTTTACCCGTACAGTTACCACCACGACCATTTTCACCGCGTTCTGCTTCGTAAAAGCGTTGGAAACGGTAATCGATCAGGGTATTTAGGTTTTCATCGGCTTGGATGTATACATCACCGCCATCACCACCATCGCCGCCATCAGGGCCGCCTTTAGTGATGAATTTTTCACGCCAGAAACTTACAACGCCGCTACCGCCGTCACCAGCCTGAACTTTTACTACCGCTTCATCTACGAACTTCATCTTTTACTCCGACTACTTCGTGCGTGGATTTAATCTGACTTATCATCAAACAATTTTAGCAGATGACAGATCTAAGCACCCTGAACCTACCAATAAGGTAAAAACGAGAAACTTGAATATGTCGACTGCTACAAATAAAAAACCCCGCCGAATCGGCAGGGCTTTTGAATTCAGCTTTAAAGCTTAAATAATTAACCTAAAAGGTAAATTACTCAGCTTCGATGCTTACAAACTTACGGTTTTTAGGACCTTTAACCTCGAACTTCACTTTACCTTCAGTAAGAGCGAATAGAGTGTGGTCTTTACCGATACCTACGTTGTTACCAGCGTGGAACTTAGTACCACGTTGACGTACGATGATGTTACCTGCAAGAACAGACTCACCACCGAAACGCTTAACACCAAGGCGTTTGCTTTCTGAATCGCGGCCGTTACGAGTAGAACCACCAGCTTTTTTGTGTGCCATTGTTAAACTCTCCTAATAGATTAAGCGTTGATACCAGTGATCTTCACTTCAGTGAACCACTGACGATGACCCTGTTGCTTACGAGAGTGCTTACGACGACGGAACTTAACGATTTTAACTTTATCGCCACGACCGTGTTGTACAACTTCAGCAACAACTTTGCCGCCCTCTACAAGAGGAGCGCCAACTTTGATGTCTTCGCCGTTAGCAACAAGAAGAACTGTATCAAATTCAACAGTTGCACCAGTTTCAACGTCTAATTTCTCTAAACGAAGAGTTTGACCTTCGCTTACACGGTGTTGTTTACCACCAGATTGGAAAACAGCGTACATATTTTACTCCGCTTTTTCCGCACAGCCTTTTCATGAGGGTGTGCGCTAAACTAATCATCAATAGGGCGCAGATTCTACAGAAGAGATGCCCCTATGACAAGCCATATTTTGAAAAAATTGGCGAAAAGCTAATCGCCAAAGAAAAGTGCGGCAATCATGCCCTTTAGTAATGTATTAATCAACGTTTTTTAGTGTATTATTCGACAATTATATAAATCGAATAAGCCTTGCAGGGTCTAACTTCAGCCGGATATACGATGGATTTTAAAACTATCCAAGCGCTTACTGCCGATGACATGGCAAAAGTGAATGAAACAATTCAAGCCCAACTAAATTCTGATGTCTCTTTAATCAACCAGCTCGGTTTCTATATCGTGAGTGGTGGAGGCAAACGCTTAAGACCACTTCTGGCGATATTGTCAGCACGTGCTCTTGGTTACCAAGGTAACGGCCATACAATGGCAGCGGCGTTTATCGAGTTCATCCACACAGCAACACTGTTGCACGATGATGTGGTAGACGAATCAGACATGCGCCGTGGTAAAGCGACAGCAAACGCTGCGTTTGGTAATGCCGCTAGCGTGTTAGTTGGGGACTTTATTTATACTCGCTCATTCCAAATGATGACTGAGCTAGGATCAATGAAGATCCTTAAACTAATGAGTGACGCAGTTAATGTAATCGCAGAGGGTGAGGTTCAGCAGTTAATGAACTGCAATGATCCTGACACGACAGAAGAAAGCTACATGCAGGTCATCTACTCTAAGACCGCACGTTTGTTTGAGTCTGCAACCCAAATTGGTGCGATTCTTAACGATGCTCCTGAAGAAGTAGAAGTCGCTTTCCAAAACTACGGTAAATATTTGGGTACAGCATTCCAACTGATCGATGACGTGATGGATTACACGTCTGACGGTGAGGATATGGGTAAGAATGTTGGTGATGATTTAGCTGAAGGCAAACCAACGCTTCCTCTACTTCATGCCATGCGCAATACCACCCCAGAGAATGCACAGATGATCCGTGAGGCTATCGAAAAAGCCAACGGTATGGATCACTTGGATGACATTCTTGCTGTAATGAAAGTAGCCGGCTCACTTGAGTACACAACGCAGAAAGCACTAGAAGAAGCAGACAAAGCGATTGCAGAACTCGCAATCTTGCCAGAGTCAGAGTACAAGCAAGCGCTTATTACACTGGCTCACATGTCAGTGAACCGCACTAGTTAACGGCATAAAATAGACCCACAATAAAAAGGAAGAGCATGGCTCTTCCTTTTTGTGTACCTCAAATTCTTCTCACCGCTACCATCTAATAGTATCTATCGCAGCTATCGTGAAGCTGTGGGTTATCTTCAATTTCGTCGAAACTGACCGCCAACTGCTCTTCCGAACCTTGTTTGGCAAGAAGCACTGTCTCCGCCTCTTGATCAACCACTAAGATTGTTCCGACGCCTTGTTGGCATTCCACCACCATACCTTTACGGATTCGATTGGCTTCCATCATCTTCTCCCTCACAAAGTTGTTTGATTCAGACTCTGTTACGCGAGATAAAATGAAAGGATCAAAAAAGCCGATCTAAGATCGGCTTTCTTCTTTATATAGCTTTCTCTTTGTAGAGACGCTTATTTAGCGAATTCAACACCAATGTTGATATCGCCATTTAGCGTTTCCAACATACCATCAAGTGCTGACTTCTCGTAGTCACTTAGTGCGCCATAGCTTAGTACTTCTTCTACGCCGTCTTTACCCAGTTTAACTGGTTGTGCAAAGTAAGTCGCATGTTCACTGCCACCTTCCACGTATGCACATTCTACTACGCCTTCTTCACCTTGAAGTGCTCGTACTAGAGCAAGACCGAAGCGACATGCTGCTTGACCCATAGACAGAGTCGCGCTACCGCCACCCGCTTTTGCTTCAACAACTTCTGTACCCGCATTTTGGATACGTTTCGTTAGCGCTTCTACTTCTTCAGCGGTGAACTCAACACCTTCTACTTGAGATAGAAGAGGAAGAATAGTCACACCAGAGTGGCCACCGATAACAGGAACGCGAACGTCACCTGGATCTTTATCTTTTAGTTCAGCCACGAAGGTTTCTGAGCGGATAACGTCTAGCGTTGTAACACCAAACAGTTTGCGCTTATCGTACACACCGGCTTTCTTTAATACTTCCGCAGCGATTGGCACTGTGGTGTTCACTGGGTTAGTGATAATACCCACGCATGCCGTTGGACATACTACTGCAATCTTTTCTGCTAGTGACTTAACGATACCAGCATTTACATTAAATAGATCAGCACGATCCATACCAGGCTTACGTGCGACACCAGCTGAGATAAGAACCACGTCAGCACCTTCTAGTGCAGGCGTTGGATCTTCACCAGCGTAACCTTTAATAGATACTGGTGTCGGGATATGGCTAAGATCTGCAGCCACACCAGGAGTTACTGGAGCAATATCATATAGGGCTAAATCTGAACCTGCAGGAAGACGGTTCTTAAGTAGAAGGGCCAGAGCTTGACCGATGCCGCCAGCGGCACCAATAACGGCTACTTTCATGTAGTTCTCCTTGAGAGTATTTCTCTTATAAACGTATTCGTAGGGTATTTTGTAACCAACTGAAATAAAGCTATCGGAATCACAACTTGATTACAATCAATTAACGCCAGCTTTGCGACCTCGCGCAACTCGCTGTTATCGTGCTACAAACAAAGGTCTGATTATTGGTTTATTCTGTTGAAATGACAAGAAATTCAATGCAATAAATAGGTCAACGATTTCATACTTAAAGAACCCTATCCTGTTTAGGGTTTACAGTGATGGAATTAACATAATGCCGTGAGTTTTTGGCACTGCATGAATATCTATGCGAGAATATGCAAAATTGCTGACCTGTAATAAGAGAATCATAACGACTATGCGCAATTCAGAAAAACAAGATAACTTAGTTCGCGCTTTTAAAGCCTTATTAAAAGAAGAAAGCTTTGGCTCACAGGGTGAGATCGTTGATGCATTAAAACAACAAGGTTTCGAAAGCATCAACCAATCTAAAGTCTCCCGTATGCTGACCAAATTTGGTGCGGTACGTACACGTAACGCAAAAATGGAGATGGTTTACTGTCTGCCAGCAGAGCTTGGAGTTCCTACGGTAAGCAGCTCTTTACGTGAACTTGTACTGGATATTGACCACAACGCTGCGTTAGTCGTTATCCATACTGGTCCAGGTGCTGCACAATTGATTGCTCGCCTACTTGATTCACTAGGCAAATCAGAAGGCATTTTGGGTGTCGTTGCAGGTGATGACACCATCTTTATTACCCCAACAATGCCAGTTTCAACAGAACAATTGTTCAAATCAGTGTGTGAGCTTTTCGAATACACAGGCTAAGTAACTGTTTGTGGGCTATGAAATTAGTTGAATTTTGTAGCCCATAAATTATGTAAACAAAATGATTCCAACGTCTATTTTTTACCCACCTTATTTGTGAACATTATCACGCTATTGATTTTTTTAACACCCTCACACAAAATCGGCATAAGTAACTGTTATAAAACAGATTAGCTTGCGAATTTATCCCCACATACTGTCGCAAGCTTTAGACTTATTCGCTATAACTTTTAACAATCGGATAATTTTCTGCCAATTTTTTGTTATGATTCGCTCGCTTTTTCAAACGATTGGATTGGAAAAGATGCCGTTTCCAAATAGGAAACTCCTGAAGTAATTTACAGTTATTTCTGGGTTAATAATGAATATAAGGAAGGGAAATTCATGGCATTTAACAAACTTCTTAAAGTAGGCGCAATCGCTGCAGCAGTTATGGGTGCAGGCGCAGTTAACGCTCAAGAGTTTATTACTATCGGTACTGGCTCAGTAACAGGTGTTTACTACCCTACTGGTGGTGCTATTTGTAAATTGGTAAACAAAGGTCGTAAAGATCACAACATTCGTTGTTCAGTAGAATCGACTGGCGGCTCAATTTACAACGTCAACACTATCCGTGCTGGCGAGCTAGATTTTGGTATCGTGCAATCGGACTGGCAATACCATGGCTACAACGGTACGAGCAAGTTTGCTGAACAAGGCCCGTACAAAAAACTGCGTGCAATGTTCTCTCTTCATACAGAACCTTTTAACATCATCGCACGTGCAGATTCTGGTATCGAAAACGTTCAAGACCTAAAAGGTAAACGTGTAAACATCGGTAACCCTGGTTCTGGTGACCGCGCGACAATGGGCGTAGTGATGGATGCAATGGGCTGGACTAACGACAGCTTTAAACTTGCATCAGAACTAAAAGGCTCAGAACGTTCTCAAGCGCTGTGTGATAACAAGATCGACGCGTTTATCTACATGGTTGGCCACCCGAACGGTTCAATCAAAGAAGCAACAACCTCTTGTGATGCGAAGCTAGTTCCTGCAACTGGTCCAGAAATCGAGAAAATCGTTGCTAACAACCCATACTACGCATTCAGCACAGTGCCTGCTGGTATGTACCGTGGTACAGATAAAGACGTAAACAGCTTTGGTGTTGCGGCAACAATGGTAACGACTTCTGATGTTTCAGATGACGTGGCTTACAACGTTGCTAAAGCTGTGTTCGAAAACTTCGATACATTCAAACGTCTACACCCTGCATTTGCAAACCTGAAAAAAGAAGACATGGTGAAAGCTGGTCTTTCAATCCCTCTTCACCCAGGTGCAGAGAAGTACTACAAAGAAGTAGGTCTGCTTAAGTAAGCAGCTACTGACTCCAAGCTCAGGCAGAGAAGGATGGTTTTCTGCCTGATTGAGTATGCTGGTCGAACACCTTCTTCCAGCATGCTTTGTTCAATTTGCTTTATGCAATCTGCCGATTTCTTTTTCGGAAGTCGCGCTCACACACCTAAAAAAAGAAAACGCACATGCCCTCCTCTCATAAATCAATGAGTTGAAGGACTGTAGCGATTCACTCGAAAGCAAACTTCGCTCTATTCACTACACTGTTAAAGCGAAGCGCGGTTCTCGATACACAATACAGACAGGACCATCAATAATAAGGAAAAAGTACATGGCGACGAACAACACTCCGTCACAAGATGTGCAAGAAATGGTGGCTCAGGCAGACACAGGTGCACGTAGCCCAATGGGCTTGCAAGGTCGAATCTTATGGTTCGTTCCACTGTGCTGGTCGCTATTTCAATTATGGTACGCGTCTCCGCTACCATTTATTTTTAATTTTGGCGTACTCAACGACACTGAAGCGCGAGCAATCCATTTAACTTTTGCTACTTTTCTCGCTTTCACTGCTTATCCAGCCATGAAAAACTCTCCACGAGATCATATCCCTCTTATTGATTGGATATTGGCACTCGCAGGCAGTTTTGCAGCGGCTTACATTTACATCTTCTATACCGAACTCGCCGGCCGTTCTGGCGCCCCAACCACGGTTGATATCGTGGTATCCGTCACAGGTATGGCGTTACTACTTGAAGCAACTCGTCGAGCTCTCGGTCCACCGCTTATGGTGGTTGCTGCGGTATTCCTAACTTACACCTTTGCTGGCCCATACATGCCAGATGTGATTGCTCATAAAGGCGCGAGCTTGAACAAAGCCATGTCGCACCTTTGGCTAACAACTGAAGGCGTATTTGGTGTTGCACTGGGTGTATCAACTTCTTTCGTATTCTTGTTTGTACTGTTTGGTGCCATGCTAGAGCGTGCGGGCGCAGGTGCGTACTTCATTAAAGTCGCGTTCTCGCTACTTGGTCATATGAAAGGTGGCCCTGCGAAAGCTGCGGTAGTCGCTTCTGGCTTGTCTGGTCTGGTTTCAGGTTCTTCCATCGCTAACGTAGTAACGACAGGTACGTTTACGATTCCACTCATGAAGCGTGTTGGCTTCCCGGGAACGAAAGCGGGTGCGGTAGAAGTAGCAGCATCAACCAACGGTCAGCTGACACCGCCTATCATGGGTGCTGCCGCATTCTTAATGGTGGAATACGTTGGTATCTCCTACGTTGAAGTTATCAAAGCAGCTCTACTCCCTGCGCTTATCTCTTATATTGCACTGATTTACATCGTTCACCTTGAAGCGTGTAAAGCAGGCATGACAGGACTTCCTCGTCGCCATACCCCTACGCTTGTGCAGAGCTTGCTGTCCTTCACTGGTACGATTTTGGGCCTATGTGTTATCAGCGCTTTGGTTTACTACGGTGTGGGTTGGACGAAAGATGTCTTTGGTGATGCAGCAACCCCTATCGTGACCGTCGTACTTCTAATTGCTTATGTGGGTCTTGTAAAGATTTCCGCTAACCACGCAAAAGATGGGGCGATTGAAATCGATGCTGAACTGACTGAGGTACCAGACCCAGGTCCGACGATTAAATCTGGTTTGCACTTTTTATTGCCTATAGTGGTACTGGTTTGGTGTTTGACGGTGGAACGTTTCTCTCCAGGTCTATCTGCATTCTGGGCAACGGTGTTTATGATCTTCATCTTGCTGACACAACGCCCTTTGATTGCGTTGCTATCTAAAGAAGGCGATCTTGTCGAACAAACCAAAAACGGCTTTGTTGACCTAGCAGAAAGCTTAGTATCTGGTGCGCGCAACATGATCGGTATCGGTGTCGCAACCGCTGCTGCCGGTACGGTTGTTGGTGTGGTAACGCTGACTGGTATTGGCCTTGTCATGACCGACTTTGTCGAGTTCATCTCGGGCGGTAGCATTATCCTAATGTTGCTGTTTACCGCGGTCATTAGTTTGATTCTGGGTATGGGCCTACCAACGACGGCCAACTACATTGTGGTTTCAACCTTGATGGCACCGGTTATCGTAACGCTTGGTGCGGCACACGGTTTGATCATCCCACTGATTGCGGTCCACTTGTTTGTGTTCTACTTCGGTATTCTGGCCGATGATACACCACCTGTTGGCTTAGCGGCATTTGCGGCCGCAGCGATTGCAAAGTCAGATCCAATTCGAACTGGTATTCAAGGCTTTACCTATGATATTCGAACCGCAATCCTGCCTTTCATGTTTGTCTTCAATACTCAGCTATTGTTGATGGGTATCGACTCATGGTGGCATTTAGCATTGACCGTGATCTCTTCAATCATTGCGATGTTAATCTTCTCAGCGGCAACACAAGGTTGGTGGTTCACACGTAATAAGTGGTGGGAAACCGTCTTACTATTGGTATTGACCTTCTCATTCTTCCGCCCTGGATTTTGGTGGGACATGTTGTACCCAGCGAAAGTTCTTTCCCCTGGGGTTGAGATAGCTCAAATCACGGAAGGGCTAAATGTAGGAGAATCCATTGAGCTACGAGTCGCAGGTGAAAATCTAGAAGGTGATTACGTAGAGAAAACGGTACGTCTTCCGTTCGAAGATAAAGCAAAAACCGCTGAAGAGCGCATCTCTTCTATGGGTCTAATGCTAACCGAGAACGACGGCAAAATGATCGTAGACATGGTCGAGTTTGGTAGTCCGGCAGAATCGTCTGGCGTCGACTTCGACTGGGAGATCAAATGGATCGTTCAAGACGCTGAGCGCCCAATGAAAGAATGGGTATTTGTGCCTTGCTTAATGATCTTGCTGGTACTTGCCATGAACCAAAAACGTCGTGCTCGTAAGGAACAGTTGAGCGCATAACCGATTAGGCCCCGAGGATAAGGGGCCATGATGAGAGACACTGAATGTATAAACAAATTCTTGTGCCGGTTGATCTAAATGACCAAGGCTTCTCTGACCGAGCTGTTGAGTTGGCTGTTTGGCAAGCTAAACAAGCCAACGCGGAAGTTCACTTACTGACTGTACTGCCCGGTATCCACATGTCGATGGTCGCGACTTACTTCCCGAAAGATGCGGCGGCGAAGATGAAGCAAGATGTGAAGCAGCAGCTAAAAACATTTGCCGATCAACACATCGATGATGAAGTGATTTACAAAGTCCACGTTGCAGAAGGCAAAGCGTATGCAACCATCCTTGATTACGCTGAGCGCTTAGGCGCAGACCTCATCATTATGCCAAGCCACAAACGTTCGAAGATCAATAAAGTGATGTTAGGCTCAGTCGCAAGCAAAGTTGTTGAAAACTCACCAATCAATGTGATGGTAGTGAAGCCACAAGGCTAACGTACTCATTCAAACTCCCAAAATAGAAAAAGGTTGATGCTCGCATCAACCTTTTGTTTTTCTTACGCCTTATTCATCAATATAAACAACGCTCTACCCTGCCGCTCGCACAAACGCGGTTAAAACATCGCTAGAGTGCGATAACGTTAATTCACCAATCTCACCTGACGCTTCTACCTGACCACCTGCCACAAATGCAAAATGACTAGCAATCGCTCTGGCGTCACTTAAGTGGTGCGTCACCATCAAAACGGTAATGCCACGCTCAGCAGCAAGCTGTTTAACCAATATCAGCATCTCTTCACGCAACACGGGATCGAGAGCTGAGAAAGGTTCATCGAGCAGCCACATCGGATGCGGCTGAACAAAACATCGGGCGAGAGCCACACGCTGACGCTGGCCCCCAGAAAGGTGTTCAGGTAAGCGGTCCAGATACTCTGCTACACCCACTTGTCTTGCCGCTTGCTCGACAAGAAGCTTTTGGTCTGCCGTAAGCTTTAACCCCGGATGCAAGCCCAAACCGATGTTGTCTCTTACTGACAGGTGAGCAAACAGGTTATGTTCTTGGAACAACATTGAGAACGGACGCTGATACGGCTCATTACTTACGATAGATTCACCATCAACCAGAATATCGCCTTGGTCTGGATTGATGAAACCAGCAACTAACGCCAATAAGGTTGATTTGCCAGCCCCGCTCGGTCCCATCAGTGATACGATTTGCCCACGTTGAATGTCTAAGTTAAAACGAAACAGTTCACGTTGATAGGTGTACTGCACATCTTCCAACACTAACATTACGCTCTCTCCTTCGTTTTCAATACTTTTTCAATCACAGCAAAACAACCGACGCTGAGTAACAACAAGGTAACCGACACAACAGCCGCAGCATCCATCTGATAACTGCCGAGCAATTGGAATAGGTACAACGGCAAGGTTCTAAACTCTTGCCCACCAAACAAAGCAATCGCACTCAAGTCACCAATCGCAAACATAAAGCTGATAGCAAAAGCATGTGCAAATGGCTTGCGCAGTGCTTGCCACTCCACCACTCTAAAACGTTGCCAACCACGCATACCCAAACTGGCACAGACATACTGATATTGCTGCTCAATGTGCAACATAGGTTGAGATAAAGTCTTAATGACATATGGCAAGGCCATCAAACCATTAACCAAAATAACCACAAAAAACGCTAAGCTGAATACATCGGTAAATGAGCGCAGCAATAGGAACAATCCCGTACTGATCACTAAGCCCGGCGTCACCAAAATGATGGTACCAATAAGCTCAATTTGATCAGCGCGAGTATTTTTATACTGCAAACGCCAACGTCGGCTAGTCAGCAAAATCGATACGCCAGCGGCCACGGCAAGAGAACTCGCCAGTACCGCAACTTTGAGTGAATTGAACAGTGCAGACCAAAAACGCTCATCACTCAATACTGGCCAAACTTGTTGGTTGATACCACTGAAGACCACCATCAAAAGTGGCGGTATTACTAGTAAAAAGGCACCTATGATCCAAAAGCTATCCCAAGCTTTTGACCACCCATGATCCTTCGTTAAATATTGCTGTACCGATGTGCTGCCAGTGCTTACTGAGACTGGCTTCGTCAACTTTTGTACGCCAATTGCTAACAAGCCGCACAACAACATTTGCCACAGTGCCAAAAGCGCCCCGGCTTGCAGATCAAAGTCGAACTTAATTGCCTGATAAATGGCAAGCTCAATAGTGGTCGATTTCGGTCCGCCGCCTAACGCCATCACGGTGGCAAAACTGGTAAAGCAAAGCATAAACACCAAGCCGCTTACGTGTGGCAATTGCTGCCTTAGGCGTGGCCATTCCACCCAGCGAAATTTATCCCAATGGCTCATTCCAAGGTGTGCACACAGTTTATGTTGCTCTGCTGGGATAGATTCTAATGCCTGCAAAAGTAAGCGCGCGGCATAAGGCATATTGAAGAACACATGCGCAAGTAGAATACCGTTCAGACCATAAATGGAAAACGGCAGCTCCGCATCGATACTTTTCAGCCATTGAGCTAGCAAACCGCTATTACCGTAAATCGCCAATAAGCCGAATACGCCAACCAGTACAGGCAAAACTAAAGTGGACGCAAACAATTTTAATAGTAGAGACTTACCAAAGAACTCACGTCGAGAAAGCGCATGCGCAACGGGAATAGCAAAGCCAACACTCAATAGTGTAGAGAGAAAAGCTTGGTAGAAGCTGAACTTGGTGACGTGCTGATAGTATGGGTCTCCCCATACCATAGACACATCAAGTGAAGGCGCTTGGACAAGCAAAGCACCCAGGGCAGAAATAACAAAGGTCGCGATAATCATCGCGACCCCTAACCCTATTTTCGGAACAGAATTCAAAAGTAGAACCTATGTTAGAACGTCAATGCGCTTTGCCATTCGCGAATCCAAGTCTTGCGCATTTTCGCGACTTCGTCTGCACTAAAGCTCAATGGTTTGCTTGGTACGCTCAGAGTTTCAAAGCCTTTTGGTAACTCAACGTTAGTTACTGGGTACATCCAGTTACCTGTTGGCATCGCAGATTGGAAATCATCACTCAAAATAAAGTCCATGAACTCATCTGCTAACTTCGAATTTTTTGAGCCTTTGACCTTAGCCGCCACCTCCACTTGCATGTAGTGTCCTTCGGAAAAATTTGCGCTTGCGTATTTCGCGTCATCTTCTGCAATCAAATGGTACGCGGGAGAGGTCGTGTAAGACAGCACGAGATCGGACTCACCGTTCAAAAACATAGAGTAAGCTTCTGACCAGCCTTTAGTAACCGTAACTGTTTTCGTTGCCAGTTGCTTCCACGCTTGAGTCGCATCATCGCCATAGATGGACTTCATCCACAACATCAAGCCTTGACCCGGAGTCGAAGTGCGAGGGTCTTGGTAAATCACTTTCAGATCATCACGCTCTTCCACCAGCTCTTTCATGCTTTTTGGAGGATTCACCAACTTCTCCTTGTTGTATACAAACGCAAAGTAGCCGTAATCGTACGGTACGAAGGTCTTATCGTCCCAACCATTAGGTAGCGTAGTCTTTGAGGTATCAACATTATGCTCAGCCAGAAGCCCGGTCTTTTTCGCTTCCGCCATCAGGTTATTATCCAAACCTAACACGATATCCGCTTTGCTATTGTTTCCTTCCAAACGAAGGCGGTTAAGGATTGAAACACCGTCGTCCAGCGCAACAAAATTAACGTCGCAACCGCATTTGGCTTCGAATGCTTTTTCGACTTTAGGACCCGGTCCCCAATCGGCAGCAAAAGAATCGTATGTGTAGACAGTTAGGGTGTTTTCAGCGGCAAACGCCGAAGTAGAAGTGATGGTTGCAAGGGCAATCAGACTAAGAGTGGTTTTCACTGCTCGCTCTCCATTTGCATTATTAACATGAGTTGAGCGGCACAGGGTTGAGGCGGTATTTAGGACTTCCAATATCCAGACTCAATTCCTACGCCAGCATTATCTGGTTCAGGTAATACGGGTCCCTGCCTGCTCAACAATGTTAAACAATTAGGTCTCAGCGCTCCTTGGCATTGACAAGGTCAATACCTGATGGGTTTGCTCCCCGATGAGTTGGATGGATTGTAAAGATCTTTTATTGATTACACAATCAACGTTGGTCATAACCCCAGCGTGGCACCAAGCCTTGATCAATACCAAGGTGATCGAGAATTCTTGCCACCATAAAATCCACCAAGTCTTCAATACTCTTTGGTTGATGATAAAACCCCGGCGCTGCGGGCATGATGGTGACGCCCATTTGCGAAAGTTTGTGCATGTTTTCAAGATGCAGTGTTGAGAACGGCGTTTCACGCACCACAAGTAACAGTTGCCCACGCTCTTTCATCACCACGTCTGCAGCACGTTCAATTAAGTTATCTGACATGCCGTGTGCAATGGCCGCGACACTGCCCGCGGAACATGGACACACCACCATTTGCTTTGGCGCAGCCGAACCAGAGGCCACTGGCGAGAACCAATCGTCTTTGCCACAAACGGTGATATTATCTGGATTGCAGTTGAGATGCTCAACTAACGCCTTTTGCGCCGCTTCAGGGCCGCTTGGTAGTTTCAGGTCATGCTCGGTCGCCATCACGACACGAGCAGCCGAAGAGATCAACACGTAAACGTGGTAATCCGCAGCAACTAGGCATTCAAGAAGGCGAAGACCATAAGGGGCACCAGAGGCGCCCGTTAATGCTAATGTGATGGCTTTTTTAGGGGTTACTTTTTGTTGCATAAATGTCATTAAGCTTTTTGTTTCAGTTGTTCTAGAAGCTTGCCGTGGATACCACCAAAACCACCGTTACTCATTACGAGGATTTGGTCACCTGGCTGCGCTTGCTCTACGATTTTTGCGACAAAGCTGTCCATCTCTGCACCCACAAAAGCAGGTTGTTTACACTGGTCTGCAATCTCTTGTACCGACCAATCAATGTTGTCTGGTTGGAAGAGGAACACCTCATCAGCACTGTGCAGAGAAGCCGCCAAAGTATTCTTATGAACACCGCGTTTCATCGTCGCAGAGCGTGGCTCCAAAACGGCAAGAATACGTTTTTCGCCAACCTTGTTACGTAAACCGCCCAATGTCAGTTCAATCGCCGTTGGATGATGAGCAAAATCATCGTAAACTGTGATGCCCTGCTCTTCGCCTTTGAGTTCTAAGCGACGTTTGGTGTTAATAAAACGACCGATAGCCTGACATGCAAGTTCTGGTGCAACACCCACATGGCGAGCAGCAGCAATCGCCATCAAAGCGTTATCCACGTTGTGGTCACCGACAAGATCCCAATCCACGACGCCAACTTTCTTACCTTGCAATGAAACTTCAAATTTAGAGCCATCGATAACCAATTTGTGCGCTTGCCAATCACCGTCGACACCTGAGAACTGCTTTTCAGTCCAACAACCGCGCTCGATCACGTCTTGCAGCGACTGATCTTGCTTAGGTGCTAGGATCAAGCCGTTGCCCGGAACAGTGCGCACTAAGTGGTGGAATTGACGTTTAATCGCCTCTAGATCGTCGAAGATGTCTGCATGATCAAATTCAAGGTTGTTCATGATCAATGTACGTGGATGGTAGTGAACAAACTTAGATCGTTTATCGAAAAAAGCACTGTCGTATTCGTCCGCTTCAACGACGAAAAACATACTTTCGCCCAAGCGTGCCGACACACCAAAGTTACCCAACACACCACCGACAAGGAAACCAGGCTGGTAGCCACAGTCTTCTAAGATCCAAGCTAGCATGCTTGAAGTGGTGGTTTTGCCATGAGTACCCGATACCGCCAGAACCCAGCGATCGTGCAATAAGAACTCTTGTAACCACTGCGGGCCAGAGGTGTAACGCATATTGGTATTCAGCACATGTTCAACACATGGGTTACCACGGCTCATCGCGTTACCAATCACCACAAGATCAGGTTGAGGGTCAAGCTGAGAAGGGTCAAAGCCTTCAATAATTTCAATACCTTGAGACTCCAACAGGGTGCTCATTGGTGGATAAACGTTGGCATCCGAACCCGTCACTTTATGACCTAGCTGACGCGCTAAAATTGCCGCACCGCCCATAAACGTGCCGCAGATACCCAAGATATGAATGTGCATAAACTTAACCTTGTAATGCGTTCTTTAATCCTTTCATTATCGTGATAACTACCAGAAAAGCGAGTGCCTTTCGCCCTGTTCGTGCAGTCTCTTTCACAAATCTGACAGGGCTTAGCACTGACTGACCAAGCATTAACCAAGAGATTCCCTTCTTATGCAATAAGACAAATAATTTGCGATCTCAGTCGGTTACTTCATTACCATTAATAAGATCTGCGTCATAAACTTACATCTAGCGCAATCGTTTAACATCCATAAAGAGATGCCTCTATTGCGCGACACCCCCAACGAAATGAAAATGTAAGGATAAACCATGTCAGGACTGCGCACCCTAGGCGAATTCATTGTTGAGAAACAAGCGGATTTCCCCCACGCTAGCGGTGATCTTTCATCTCTCTTAGCTTCTATTCGCTTAGCTGCAAAAATTGTTAACCGCGAAATCAACGCGGCCGGTCTTGGTGACATCACTGGCGCTGTAGGTACGGAAAACGTACAGGGCGAAGACCAACAAAAACTTGATCTGTATGCGAATGACAAATTCAAAGCGGCCCTCGAAGCTCGCGACCAAGTATGTGGCGTTGCAAGTGAAGAAGAAGATGAAGCGGTTGCGTTCAATAAAGAACTCAATCAAAACGCAAAGTACGTTGTACTTATGGACCCACTCGATGGCTCATCAAACATTGATGTGAACGTATCAGTCGGGACCATCTTCTCTATTTACCGTCGAGTTTCTCCTATTGGAACCCCACCAACAGAAGAAGACTTTCTACAACCAGGCCACAAGCAAGTGGCAGCTGGATACGTAATTTACGGTTCATCCACCATGCTGGTTTACACCACAGGTAATGGCGTAAACGGCTTCACTTATGACCCATCGATAGGCAGCTTCTGTCTTTCTCATGAAAACATGATGATCCCTGAAGATGGCAAGATTTACTCGATCAACGAAGGCAACTACATCCGCTTCCCACAAGGCGTTAAGAAGTACATTAAGTACTGCCAAGAAAACGAACCTGAAGATGATCGCCCATACACCTCTCGCTACATCGGTTCGCTGGTTGCTGATTTCCACCGCAACTTGCTGAAAGGCGGCATCTACTTGTATCCAAGCACGCAAAGCCACCCTCAAGGTAAACTTCGCTTGTTGTACGAGTGCAACCCAATGGCTTTTTTGATTGAGCAAGCAGGTGGTTTAGCGTCTGACGGCGTTAATCGCATCATGGATTTGAAACCAACAGAATTGCATCAACGCGTGCCTTTCTTTGTCGGTTCTAAAAACATGGTGAACAAAGTCGAAGCGTTCCTTGAACTGCATCGCGACGAAGAATAATTTCAGACCTTTGTCCAACGCGGCGGGTGTTTACCTGCCGCGTTTTTGTCGCTAAAGTGAGTAACGAATCAATCGTAAGATGAGCCTGACTCATCCTCACTGAAAAGGACTATTCAAATGAGCTTAAACAACGTACCAGCGGGTAAATCATTGCCTGACGATATCTATGTCGTGATCGAAATCCCTGCTAACGCCGATCCAATCAAATACGAAGTAGATAAAGACACTGGTGCTGTATTCGTTGATCGTTTCATGTCTGCACCTATGTTTTACCCTTGCAACTATGGTTACGTGAACGACACCCTTTCTCTAGACGGTGACCCAGTAGACGTACTGGTTCCGACTCCTTACCCACTGATGCCAGGTTCTGTGATTCGTTGTCGCCCAGTTGGCGTATTGAAGATGACGGATGAGTCAGGTGAAGACGCAAAAGTCTTCGCTGTCCCGCACTCTAAAATCTCAAAGGAGTACGAGGGCATTCAAGATGTCGGTGACATCCCGGAACTATTGAAGGCACAAATAACACAATTCTTTGAGCGCTATAAAGAGCTGGAAGCTGGTAAGTGGGTGAAAGTTGATGGCTGGGCAGATGTGGCCGCAGCAAAAGCAGAAATCCTAGAATCTTACGAACGCGCGCAAAACAAATAACTGCGAACGCTTAAAAGTAAAAGAGCTGCACGTTAGCAGCTCTTTTTAGTTTTATGGCTTTGATCAGTACTCGCCTGCGGTTGAGTGTCTGCCCGATTCATAGTTTTGTTGGAAGAATGGGTCAATGTCATCGCAAATACCGAAGTACGGCATATCTCTCACACCTAGCATGTAAGCACTCTGTTCGCAGTACTCTTTTTTACCTTCCTGATAGCCGGATTGATAAGCCATAACCAATTCGGGTGTAGCACGATTCGTTTCATCAAGTTTGGCGATTCGCTCTTCCGATAGCTCGATTAGACCATCAAGGGCAGATTGCTTACCAAAAGCCTGCCAATCTGTGACGTTGGCAGATGTTGGTAGTGATGTTTGCGCACAAGCACTGAGCAAGACTAGCGCTGCACCGATAGCAAATAACCTCATGTTCACCCCTTAAAATCTAGTAGCGTTTACTGCCCTTTGCAGTTCGCCCTAATTCATATTCTCGGCGGAAGCGATCATCAACATCATCACATATCCCGCGATAGTAGCGCCTACTTTCTCCCAACGAGAATGCATCTTGTGCGCAGTAGTTTGAGCGCCCCGCTTCATAACCATTGCTGTATGCCACGTAGAGTTCGTCGCCATTGTTGAACTCTTGCATTGACAGTTTGGTGTCCCCGGCTTCAGCTTGCTGCATGCCATATTGCTTCCACTCCATACTGTCGTTGCTACTCGGTGGTGTCGTGCTTGAGCACCCCACTAAAAGCAGCAGTATCATTGGTGATAGATATTTCATCGCAGACCTCCCAAGTCTTTGTTGTATATATCGTCAATGCATACGTTACTGCTCTAATTATAGTTCACACTCGTTGACACCAATCACCAGGTGCAATCTCTTCAGTCAATTGCTCGGTATCTTGGTACAAATAGATCCAAGCTTGGCCAAACGGCGTGATGATGCTTTCTCTGCGATACTCTACAGGTACATCCTCAAGTTTATCGAGCTCCACCAGCGTTTCATTATCAATCAGATAAACTTCACCCTGTATCGCCTTCTGTCCTACCGATAAAGCAGGGTATCGCCCTAAATCATACAGTGCGAATTGAGCCTCGGTCTCATGGTGACCTAAAAACTCGGCGCTATTCAAAAAGTGATGGTTTCCCTCTCCTTTGCGCAAAGTGCCATACACAAAAATCAAATGCTGCATAACCATTCCTTAGTTGCGATAAAAAGCTAAGCTTAGTCGAATTCAAATTGGTACAGCAAATCAACAGCACTATCCACGCCAGAAACCGCTTCTAAGTACAAATCTTTCATCAATCGGTATCGCACGGTGAACTCACCTAATGAAGTAAAGATACCTACACCGTATTTAACTTGTAGGCCAGGAAGTATGTAACCACTTACCGTCACTTGAGAATCATCACCAGAGCCTGCGGTATCCAACTGCAAATCTTGTACACCAAAGGCTTCGCCAATCTCACCGACGACTTTACCGCTCTTCGCTAAACTCAAACCAATCAGTGTTGTTGTCATCGCGTTACCGCCAGACTCAGCATCAATATCTTGACCACGTAATAAGTAAGACAGCGCGTTCGCTTGCGGCATCGCAGGGTCGGAGAAAATTTCTACCGTAGGGTCACTTGCCGGGCCAGTCACACGCACACCAGCCGTCACGTCATCTTGCGTGTTATCTGGGTTACGAATCGCTTTGATAGAAACATAAGGCTGATCCGCAGGACCGTTCATCATGATCTTACCTTCTTCGATCACCAAATCCTGACCAAATGAACGGTATGAACCATCAATGATGTTCACCTCACCAACGATGAATGGCCCTTTATCTTTCTGAGTAACGTCTAGGTTACCTTGCAAATCGCCCTTCAAACCAAATGCTGACAACTGGAAGTCATCTCCAATTTTGATGTTGATATCTGTCTCTACGTTAAATGGTAATGCCTCATCACCATCTACCGGCTGCATGTCTTTATTTAATATAACGGTATCGCTCGACACACCAACGGCACTTGGCGGCAACTCATCAATCAAAATACGTCCCCATGGGAGGTTGATGTTGCCTTCAACCTTAGCGAGCTTAGGGGTCACATCAATGGTCATGTCTGGCTCGACTTTGATTCTTACCATTGGCGGCATATCCACTTTCAACTCTTTCGCAAATACGCGAGCCTTCGTGTGCCAATTTTCTAAATCACGCCAATCCGCGTCACCATTGATCTCCAGCTTGCCATCCGGCGTGATGATGCCCGCATTTAAGTCTGCTTGATGCCCTTTGAAGTTAATCGCAACTTGTCCTGAGTCGATGTCAATTGGTGTTACTTCACCTTGCAGCTTCATTTGGTCAATCAAAAACTGGCCATTCACCTTCGGATGCATCACATCACCAGATAAAGCGAGATCCGTGTTCATGTTCGCCTTGAACAAGCTGTACTCACCGATAAGTGGCGCCAAGAAGTCCAAGTGGAACGTCGATAACGACACTTTACCGTTAATCGTAGGCTTCTCGGACGACACATCATTCAGAGCAACCTTACCAGACAAATCCCCATTATCCGTGACATCAAGCAACCACTCAGCATCAAGCTTATCTTGCGCCAATTTGGCTTTAAAACTCACACTTTCCCAACCGACTTTCACTGGTTGCTCTAGCGTTTGCTCTACCTGACCTTTTGGCATATCGACATTCACCGTGACTTCAGGTTTCATGTCTGGTGCCCATTTCGCAAACGCATTCGCGTTCACTGAACCATTTAGCTTGGTTTCTGCAGGTAAGAATTGTTTGATTTGGTCGAAGTCAAAGTTAGTAATGGCTAACTTCGCCTCGCCGCTCTTGCCGACACTAATGTCTTCACTCAGACATACGCTTGAATCAGACTGTAACCAACAGTGTGCTTGGACATCGGCGATCTGTTTATCAATGTTGATTTTAACTGCCGTCGATTTTTGCAGAGCCCATGGACCTTGTGGTGTACTCAACGTTAAACGGCGCAGCGCTCCATCCCAGATCATCTCGGGCTTTTGCTTAAAAGAACCTTCGATTTCTAAACTACTTGAAACAATGTCAGACACCACATCCAATGTCAGTTGGTGCAGCTTTTCGTCACCAGTGACTTCAAGATCTGCACTATCAATTTTGATGTCGTCATAGGTAATGTTTTTGGCAATTAAGCTCACGTCCGCTTTTGGCGCAGGTAGAGGAGTCACATCACCTTTCAAGGTAATAGTTTCAACCTTTGCTTGCTGTTGCCAATCGAGTTGGTTCAGCGCAAGATCCAGGTTGATGTCTGGTTGCTTCAAACTGCCACGTAGCGCAACCGTACCATTCATCTTACCGCTAAGATCGGGCACACTTTTCGAAAAGTCAGGGAAATTCACCTCAACATCCATCAAGATTTGCTTGTCAATTTTACCTTTGGCATGCAGTTGGTTAGGACCATGCGATAACGCTAAACCTTGAGTATTTAGCTGGATATCTTCGCCCTTACCATTCTTGTCAGACGCCTCTAATTGACCTTCTATATTCAGCGGATAACCACGCAAAATACCGTCAATATCAAGCTTAGGAAGGCTCACTTGCCAACCGCCTTGCTCCGTTAAAGAGCCTGAAGTAGATAAACTACCGCTGATGTCCCCTTCCGCTTCTTGCCACTGCAAACCCGGTTCAATGTGCTTCAGGTTCAAGTCCGCTTGCCAGTTGATAGGTGAAGCCCAATTCGCCATCACTTTACCAGCCAGTTCACCGCCTAAGGTTTTCACCACAATACTGTCTAGGTCAATCTGTTCTAAAGTGCCTTTACCATTCAAAGCAACATCTAACGCAGGAATATCCTTACCAGATGCTTTGGTTTCTAATGCAACGGTGTAGCCCTCTAGTGAACCTTTAGCCGCTAAGCTAGGCACCGAAACTTGGTAGTCACTCTTACCACTCAATGGCCATTGCGCCTCAACATTGTTCAGCTTGATATCAAATGGCAGCTCCGTTTTCAGTGGTTGGATTTGCCCTTCAATCTTCGCTTTAACCAAATCAGACAGCGTTGCCTGCAAGGACAAATCACCGACAGACCCTGAAGCTGATAAAGACAGTTTCTGACCTTTCACATCAGCTTGTTTAACGAGCGCGTCAATTTGTGCTTGAATTGGATAGTCGCCAGATAACGTCACTTGCGTACTCAACTTGCCTTCCACTTCAGGCATGTCGAGTTCTAACGTTTTTACCTCAACTTTATCGCCACCAGCTTTGGCTTCGAGCCCTAAGTGATGAACAATAACCGGAGTGTCACCAGCCAATTTGAAATCGTGAATATCCAGTCGCTGCGCTTCTATCGTTAGGGGGATCCACACTTCAGGCAGAACAATGCCCTTGGGTTCAGACTCAGCTTTCGCCGCTTTGTTTTCCGCTTCTTTTTTTACCGCAACATCTTGAGTTTTTAGTTTTTCTTTTTGTTTCACAGCCTGCTTTGATGTCTTCGCAGCATCGTCCTGATTACTCGCAGCGCTGCCCGATTCATCAACAGCTGTCGCTTGTGCCGTTGTCGATGATTGATCTTCTTTTGGCGTTTCGTCTGTTGACGCCAATGCCACATTGATCACCTTCAATGCCGTGGGAGCAATTACCAAACGGTCGCCTTGCATCGACAGCGCTGTAGAAAAATCTTGCCAATCAATCTTGTTACCCAAAATATTCAAGTTGATGTTATTCAGGCTAACTTTATTTACGAAAATAGGTACTGGTGTGCTAATTGAACGCAGTGGCGGCGTTTCTTCTACTGGTTCCTCACTCGGCGGCAACTCCGGCATTTGGAAGTTCACACCTTGGAGTGCAAGTTCATCCACGCACACTTTTGGATCGAAGAAACAACGGAAATTTATCGCAAGGGTAAGGCTTTCAACCTTTGCATCGACATTCAACGATTCATCGACAAAGCTGACGTTGTGCAAAGCAAAACGAGGGAACAAAGATCCTTTGATCTCTTCGACCTTCAGTTGTGGTAGTGCCTTTTCTGCTCCCCACAAAGCCAGCTTTAAACCGGGATGGGTGAACAAGACTGTACCGATGAAAATCACCAGCAAGAGCACCAAACTCAGCAGACTGATCGAGAACCACTTCGTCCACTTAAGCGTTGTTTTCATCATAGTTCAGGCCCCAATGAGAAGTGGATACGAAATTCTGGTTTAGGCTCAGCGTCTAAGCCCCAAGCAAAGTCAAAACTCACGGGTCCAACAGGGGATGCCCAGCGAATGCCAACACCTGCACCCGATTTCCACACTGGAGTTTCATTGAACGCATCACCGATGTCATAAAAGGCTGCACCCCACCAGTTGCCATAAACGCGATACTGATACTCTAGGGTACTGGTCACCATGTATTTCGCACCAGTCAATGCTCCACTGGCATCTGTAGGCGAGATAGATTCGTATCCATAACCACGAATGTTGTTGTCACCACCAGCAAAGAAACGCAGCGATGGTGATAGTTTTTCAAATTCTTCGGTGATGTTGGCACCACCTTCTAAGCGGAATAAACCACGATGATTCTGACCAATGCCACGAATCCACGACGTCCGACCTAACAAACGAAGAACGCGAGTTTCAGATAACAAGGCTGGATCGCCGTATTCAACGGTGACACTTTGTTTGTCTCCCCACATTGGCATGTTGCCACCGCGAGTTCGAGTCCGTGAGAAAGATGCACCAGGCAGAACAAATTGCACTCCGTCTTCTTGCAAACCTTGTGAAAAGTTTTCGTACAAGTGACGAACGTATAACGTCTTATGCCAACCACCATCGGTGATCCAGTGACGTTCTACCGCAAGATTCGATTCCAAACTCTCTGTATCGCGGTTATCGAGGTGCTTCAAACCAAACTGCAATTGGTAATACTCATGCAGTACATCATCGAGAGGGATTTTGTAGCCTGCGGTAATCGTCTGCTCAGGCTTAGAAAGAGATAGCGCCGTATCAAAGCTGTGACCACGCGCACTTACCCATGGTTTTTTCCACTTTAACGTACCACGCACACCGGTATCGGTAGAGTAACCAATACCAGTTTCGAGTTGGTTTTTTGCTGCGGGAGCTAACGAGACTTTAATCGGTAGATCTCGACCATCATCAAGTTTACTGAGGTCTGGTTCAACAAACACGGAGGAGAACCAATCGGTATTCGACAGGTTTTGGTTGTACTCACCCACTTCAGACACTAAGTAGGGTTCACCGGTTTTAAATGGACGCAAAGAGTCCACGCGGTCTTCCCAGATCTGACTCCCCAAGATTTCCACTGTACCAAAGTGATATCGGATACCACTGTCATAGTGCAGGCGAACATTGGCTTCATTCAACTCTGGAACCACTTCCAACTTACTCAGCGTAAAATCACCATTAAAGTAGCCACGCTGCAAAGCTAAGTTACGAATGCTGGATTTGAGGCTATCGTATTCCCCTTGATTAAGGATACGGCCCTCTTTCAATCGTGATTTGTTGATGAGGTTAGTAAACTCTTCATCTTTTTCTGCTTCACCGGAGATCACCACATCCATGACCTTTACCCTTACAGGCTCGCCCGGTGTAACGTTGACGATCAATTCATCATTATCTTTCGTAATAGAGTATGAAATTTTCGCATGATAATAGCCAAGCGCATTCATCGCTTCGGTGATACTTTGACTCAATCGCGCCTGAAAGCGTAAAGACGTCGAATAATCATCTTCTGGTATCGATGATAGGTAAGCGTTCACATTGTCTTCTAGCGCACCATCGATCCCTTTTACAGTCAGGGATACATCGGCATAAGCGCTATGAGAAAAAACAAGTAGGCTAGCAATAATTGGGATAGCTTTTTTTATCATGCTTTTTAGCTGGATGAGGTTAAATAAACGTAAACAATAATAACGCCAAATAAAGGCTAAGTCTGTAATATTAATAGGTTTACCGCGGTCTATGTCATTACACCATCAGATTCAGACTGAATATTAAAGTTCGCAAAATTAAGACACGTATTGAAGGACGAATACTATGCTCAACAAACAGACAATGATCAGTATAGAAGATGCACTGCCAGGTAGAGAGGCATCAATGCAGATTGATGACACCCATTTTGTTAATCAATCAAGCTTAACGGCATCACCGCAAGCTCACCAACAACAAATATTATTCGGTATGGGATGTTTTTGGGGAGCAGAACGTTTTTTCTGGCAACTTGAAGGTGTGATGTCGACGTCTGTAGGCTACGCCGGAGGCTATACGCAGAATCCAACATACGATGAAGTGTGTAGCGGAAAAACAGGACATACAGAAGTCGTAAGAGTCATCTTCGATGAACGAGTAATTTCTCTAGAGCAACTGCTTGCCGCATTTTGGGAGAAGCACGATCCAACTCAAGGCATGCGCCAAGGTAACGATCTCGGCACTCAATACCGTTCTGCGATTTATACCTACTCACAAGAACAGTTAAAAGTGGCAGAAAAATCGAAAACACAATACCAACAAGCATTACAAGAAGATCAACGCGCAGCCATCACCACAGAAATTCAAGCCGCTGGGCCTTATTACTTCGCTGAGACGTACCACCAGCAATACCTAGCAAAGAATCCAAACGGTTACTGTGGTTTAGGCGGCACGGGGGTCTGCTTCCCACCAAGCCTTCAAGGTTAGTCCCAAACTAAAAAGAGCGACGAAAGTCGCTCTTTTACAATTCTGACAATTAAACAGGTAGAGATAAAATGGCCCTGTTAACTTCTTTGAATACCGACAATTGTTGGGGGTTTTTGATGTCTGGTAGTAGCACTTTACCGTTATCAAAACGGAACTGACCAACTCCAGCAATTGAGAACTGACCTTTGAATAAAGTCTTAACGAAACGCGCCACCTGACGTGGACGGTAAACAGCAAACTCACGAAGCATAACCACCTCAATATCCTTTTGAGAAAAACATGATTGCTCTTTCCTTGGCAATCTTTATGCGCTATTTGCGACGAGGTTCATTGTACCAAATTCCAACCTAAACGCAACATTACTTAACTCTGTACGTTAAATAATTGTTATAAGCAGTTCTACATTTTTATGCATCGTAAGTATATACTTGGTAAGTCTCACAACCCATACGGAACATAACAATATGAAAACTAAGACTCTCCTTCCTATTTTCTTCGCTCTTGCACCTGGTCTTGCGCTTGCTCACAACCTTTCAATGGGTGAAGCAGTTCCAGCAGCAAAAGTAGACGCGTACGGCGAAATCGTACTGCAAGGTGAAGGTGTGGCGTACCAGCCTTGGGCGACACAACAAATGCTAGGAAAAGTACGAGTGATTCATGCCATTGCAGGACGCAGCAGCTCGAAAGAAATGAACGCGCCGTTGATGACAGCGCTAACTGACGCTAAGTTCCCGGAAGATGCCTACCAAACTACAACCATCATCAACCAAGACGACTCAATCTGGGGAACGGGCTCTTTTGTGAAATCATCAGCACAAGACAGTAAAAAAGAATTCCCATGGTCATCAATGGTTTTAGATGAGAACGGTGTTGTGGCTAGCACTTGGGCACTACAAGAAGAAAGCTCGGCAATCGTAGTGCAAGATAAGCAAGGTAAGATCCTGTTTATCAAAGAAGGCGCATTGACAGCAGATGAAATCAACCAAGTACTTGGCCTCATTAAACAAAGCATCTAATACTCACTCGCTCCTTGTTACTCTCAAGCGGGGAGCGTCATTCCTTTCTTTCTGCGTAAGTTCTTATTCCTGCATAGATAATTTGCTCTATACGAACAAAAGAGTGAACTTTTCATAAAAATGGGTGTTATATTATAACACTAGGTATCGTTTCGGGCTTTAAGATGCACTGTCGTTGGCAAGCAATTACACATCATTGGCATCGCACTGTTGTATTGTTCAGTGTTGCGTTGTTGATCGCTTGGAACTTTGCCACTATTGCTCATCAACTCGACCTTATTCCCGAACACCACAGTGAACATCATTGCCAAATGTTTGCCGGAGCGCATCAAGGGCTTGCGAAGGCTCAGCCAGAACTCAGTGCGCCCACCTTCTCTAGACTCGCTCACGTAGATGTAGCCGAAATCACCTCTCATTTAGAGGACGTCACGTATACCGCGCGTGCACCACCTAATTTTGCGTTCTAAAAACCACTACCCATACTAAGAACAAACTTTGTTATTCACTTTGCTATTTGAGCAAGTAACACATAAAAAATTAAACAAAATTAGGAATAAGAAAATGCCATCTAAACACGCTTTAGCTCTTGTTATCGGACTTTCTCTATCAGCTACTGCTAACGCAGAAGAATATCGTCAACATGAAGCGCACGTTCATGGTCATGTCGAATTCAACATTGCTCAAGACGGAAAAGACTTACTAATTGAAATCACTTCTCCAGGTGCTGACGTGGTTGGTTTTGAGCACGCACCTGAAAATGCAGAGCAAGAGCAAGCCTTAAAACGAGCGGTTGCCGCACTAAAAGACACAAACAAACTGTTTGCAATTAACCAGCAAGCGAAGTGTGTGATTGAAGAAGTTCAAGTCGCGCATACGCTTGGCCAAGATTCTCATGAAGGCCACGATCATGGTAACCACGAAGGACATGATCATGATAAGCACGACCACGATAGCCATGAGGGTCACGACCATGACAAACATGAGCATGGCGACCACGAGGGTCACGACCACGATAAACACGATCATGATGGCCATGAAGGTCACGACCATGACGAACATGCTCATGATGACCACCACGATCACGCAGGTCATGACCACGAAGGACACGATCACGGCGGTCACGGTGAGTTCACCGTTGAGTACCGTTTCCACTGTGATTCAGTCGCCGATCTAAATAGCATTGATACGACTTGGTTCAAGCAATTCCCAGCAACAGAGTCCATCAGCGTCAACTTATTTACTGACACAACTCAGTCTGCGACAAGCCTAAGCAAAAACAACACTAAGATCGCAATTAAATAAATCACATAGCGTGTGAGTGAGTGCTCACACGCTATTGCCTTGGTAATTTATTATGACTGAAACCACGTCAAACGTTGTTGAGCTGAATAATGCCCAGTTTGTCTGGCCCGGCTCAGAAAGCGCGACCATTAATATTCCACACTTACACATCGCTCAAGGTGAGCATGTCTTTATCAAAGGCCCTAGCGGCTGTGGTAAATCGACTCTGCTTGCCCTACTAACTGGAATCAATACTCTTACATCGGGTTCTCTGTCTGTACTTGATACCGATCTTGCAAGCTTAAGAGCAAGCCAAAGAGACAAATTTCGTGCCGATCACATTGGCTATATCTTCCAACAATTCAATTTGTTGCCTTATTTGAATGTGATCGAAAACGTCCTAATTCCATGCCAATTCAGCAAAATTCGCCGAGATCGCGTTGCACCAAACGCTTCGAATGCAACGCTTGAAGAGCAAGCAACATCACTGCTAGAACGTTTACATCTTCCGAAAGCACTACACAATAAGCCTGTCTCTGAGCTGAGTATTGGCCAGCAACAGCGCGTTGCAGCCGCCCGTGCACTGATCGGCCAACCTGAACTGGTGATTGCTGACGAGCCAACTTCAGCATTGGACCACGACAACCGCAAAGCGTTTATTGAGTTATTGATGGAACAAGCCAATCTTGCCAGCGCCACATTGGTTTTTGTTAGCCATGATCCAACTCTGGAATCTCTCTTCCACAGAACACTAAACTTGCCTGAAATCAATCAAGCGCAAACCCTAGGAGCCGCATCATGAGTGCCGTAGTAAAGCTCGCTTGGAAAAGCCTGATGAACCGCAAAGCGACGGCTATTCTCACCATCATGACAGTCGCGATTTCAGTTGTCCTTTTATTGGGTGTTGAACGCATTCGAACCCAAGCTAAGGACAGCTTCGCTAACACCATTTCTGGTACCGATTTAATCGTCGGTGGCCGTTCTGGACAAGTCAACTTGCTACTGTACTCAGTATTCAGAATCGGCAATGCCACCAACAACATAGATTGGAAAAGCTACGAAGAGTTTGCTAACCACAGTGCCGTCGATTGGGCAATTCCAATCTCACTCGGAGATTCCCACAAAGGGTTCCGCGTAAT
Organism: Vibrio sp. MMG023; assembly: GCF_021654215.1. Lineage (NCBI taxonomy): Bacteria > Pseudomonadati > Pseudomonadota > Gammaproteobacteria > Vibrionales > Vibrionaceae > Vibrio > Vibrio sp. MMG023. The sequence continues at coordinate 258,582 of NZ_JAKFZP010000006.1, forward strand.
GGGCACCAACCAGAGCTATTTCGAACACTATAAATACGGAAATAAACAGCCTTTAAAATTGTCCGAAGGCAGGGAGTTCAATGACCTGTTTGAAACTGTGCTCGGCTCTGATGTCGCAAAACAGCTTGGATATAAAATCGGTAGCGAAATCATCATTGCACACGGCATCAGTGACGTTGGTTTTAGCCGGCATGACAACTTACCATTTAAGGTGGTCGGCATTCTTGCTCCTACTGGCACTCCTGTCGATAAAACCGTACACGTTTCTTTAGAGGCGATCGAAGCGATTCACGTAGGTTGGGAAAGCGGTGCCCGTTTAGGTCCGACCCCAAGTGCTAATGAGCTAAAATCACGCGACTTCCAACCTAAACAAATCACTGCCATGTTGGTTGGGTTAAAATCACGAATTCAAACCTTTGCCCTACAGAGGCAGATCAACACCTATCCGAAAGAACCTCTCAGTGCCATCATGCCAGGCGTCGCTTTGCATGAATTATGGGGCATGATGTCCGTTGCCGAGCAAGCACTCATGGCTGTATCAGGCTTTGTGGTTGTGGCAGGGTTATTAGGCATGCTAAGCAGCCTATTGACCAGTCTGCAAGAGCGTCGTCGTGAAATGGCGATCCTGCGAGCCATGGGGGCAAGACCAAAACACGTCTTTTCCTTACTGATAAGTGAAGCCAGCTTATTGACCTTCGCAGGTATTGTGACGGGATTAGTGGGTCTTTATTCCATGCTTGCCCTCTTGCAACCAATAATCCAACAAAGTTATGGTATACACCTAACACTAACGGCACTGTCGCCGTATGAATGGATGTTGCTTGGCTTTGTACAATGTGCAGGCATTGTGATTGGCTTCATCCCGGCATTTCGCGCTTACCGACAATCGCTAAGTGATGGAATGACAATAAGGATTTAGTAAAAATGTGGAAAAAAATACTCGCTAGCTGTTTGCTGATGATTTCGTTTACCGCGCCTGTGATGGCCAGTGACGAACCATTAAAGCTTGATTGGATAGATCTCGTCCCAGAAGCCGAACGCAAGATGTTCGATAGTATGGGAATGCCAGCCACAGACCACAGCGGTGGTGCAGCAATGCAATCTAAGGTCGGTAACGTTCGTCCTGAATTGAACGGAAGCACAGTCAAGATTCCTGGTTTTGTCATCCCATTAGAAGGCGATGCAAATACCGTCACGGAGTTTTTGTTAGTGCCTTATTTTGGTGCTTGTATTCACGTGCCGCCACCGCCACCGAACCAAATCATCTATGTGAAGTTTCCTAAGGGAGCGCCAGTACAAGAGTTGTGGGATGTGATTTATGTGGTGGGCAAATTGAAGACTGAGACCATCAACCACGAACTCGCAGAAACCGCATACGAGATCGAAGGCACGAGTATTGAAGCCTACGACGATATGTAGTTTGTTTTAATTTCACAACAAGGCGTCAATTTGGCGCCTTTTTTATGCCTGTCAGTTAGACTATATAGCGAGATAAATACGCTAATACACCAACATAAAGAACCAAAAGAAGCGCTATCGACAGGTGCTTTTTCAGTTTACTTGCGTCTGAATATTTCATCGCCCCTCCAAAATAACGATAACAATTTTAACAACTCATTATCATTTTGAATAGCCTTTATTCTGTCAAAATCCGGACGTGCCTCTCTAGTCGCAAAAAGCAGAAAGGTGTAAATTTAAGCAAGCGTTAACCGCAAGCTCTTGGCAGGAAAACAAATGGCAGAACCGACAAAGCAACCCGTTGTCATCGAACACGAATCGAATACACAAAAACAAACACATCACGAGAAAAAGTCTGGCTATATCAAAGACAGCGCAAGTCGTGTTCAAAGCATTGCTCAGATCTATGGGCTCGATGCTTTGCTGCAAAACGAACCTCCAGCAAAACCTGCATTAGAACGGGCACATTTACGCGAACAACGTCGCCAAGAACAAAGACAAAAAAACCTCGAACAAATCCTTAAACTCGCGCACAGCTCATGCCGTGATGAAACCGCCGGAGAGCCTGATCAAGATTGGTTGTATCGATTTTTCGATATGGCGCAAGACATCCACAACAGCTCAATGCAAAAACTCTGGGCGCAAGTCATGAAGCGAGAAGTTACCAACCCTGGTTCGACTTCCATGAAAGCGTTAAAAGTGCTGAAAGACATGTCACCACGGGAAGCCCAAACCCTACAAAGAGCCGCGACGTTAGCATGCAGCTTTGGTGGAGATACCAGTAGAAAGTTACTGATTGGCTACAAAGCACATGGCGGAATGTTCAGCTTTGGTAAACGTGACACCACCAGCAATCTCAATATGGGGAGTTTCCAACTTCCCTATTCCAGCTTATTAGTGTTGATTGAATTGGGCTTACTTCACAGTACTGAATTAGAGTCTGGAGAGATTGGCATTGAGACACCATTGATGCTCAACTATCAAGGCAAGAATTTATCACTGCAAGTGAATACCAAAGGTGTACGACTTTTGTATTACCGTTTTACACCGACGGGCAATGAGTTGTGTAAATTACTCGGAAACAAACCAAACAATCAATATTACGACCAAATGTTATCGCTTTTAAATCATAAATTTAGTGTACATAGCGACACCAAAAGTCATGTTAATTACACCGTCTAAACGATGTCAAAAGAGCTTTTGGCCACCTATGATCCAAAAGCTCCCTGAGCAGTACAATGACTTTTTGGTCACCGATGATCCAAATGCTTTTTTATCGGATCACTCCGCGCTGTTTGAGGTCAATTAAGCACAACTCAACAAGCTCTTCGACGCTCTTCTCACCCGCAGGCAAATCAATTTCTGGATTTGCTGGCGCTTGATACTCCGAATCAATTCCCGTGAAGTTAGGAATTTCACCTGCACGCGCTTTTTTGTATAAACCTTTAGGATCGCGACTTTCACACACATCAAGAGAGGCGTTGACAAACACCTCAATAAACTCGCCCTCAGGAACTAAATCACGCACTAATTGGCGCTCAGCACGATGAGGAGAAATAAACGCAGACAATACGATTAGCCCTGCGTCTGCCATCAGCTTAGCGAGCTCACCAATGCGACGAATATTTTCTCTACGGTCTTGTTCAGAAAAGCCTAAATCGCTACATAAACCGTGGCGCACATTGTCGCCATCCAGCAAATAAGTGTGGTAACCCAGTTCAGCTAAGCGATTTTCCAAGGCGCCTGCCACCGTTGATTTACCCGCACCAGATAGCCCGGTAAACCAAAGTACCGCTGGCTTCTGTTTTTTTAATCCAGCACGAAACTGTTTATCAACCGAGTGCTGATGCCAAACGATGTTTTCATCTTTTACCGGAGTTTCGGCAGTCATAACGTATCCTTGTAAATTTACAGATTAAAACGGAAAAAAGACCGGAATCAGCGTCAGTACTAACACTGAATACACGATGGAAATCGGCACGCCAATTCGCACATAATCGGTCAATTTGTAATTCCCTACGCTGTACACCAACAAATTGGTTTGGTATCCGTAAGGAGAAATAAAACTTGCGCTAGCACCAAATAACACCGCCATGATAAAAGGCATAGGGTCAACGCCATAACCTACCGCCATGCTATAGCCAATAGGGAAAGACAGCGCCGCTGCCGCATTGTTCGTTACAAGCTCAGTCAATACTAAGGTCATGATGTAGGTTGCCACCAGCGCACCAAACACACCCCAACCATTGAACGCTTCAATAAACATGTCGCCCATTCGTACGGACAGTCCAGAGGAAATCATCAGTTGAGCGATAGATAACGCAGAACCAACAATCACCACAATATCGATTGGGAAACGACGACGCAGCTCAGAAAGCTGAATGACACCAAACGCGAGCAGAGCAATAAGATAAACCGCCAAACCTTTAATAATTGGCACCAACTCCAATAGAGCAAAGGCAATCACAGCGGAAAAGCCAATAAGCACTAATGCCGATTTATTGGCATCCAAACGTGCGCTGGAATCCAAATCGTTAACCAGAACAAACTCTTTACGATGGGCTCGACGTTCAGTTTCAAAACGCTTTCCGGGTACCAAAACCAGCGTATCTCCTGCCGCTAGGGTAATGTTACCCAAACCACCTTCAAGTCGTTCATGACCACGGCGAATCGCCACGACTACAGCATCGAATCGGTCCCGAAATCGACTCTCTTTCAATGTTTTGTGACAGAACGTGGCTGAAGAGCTTACTACCACCTCGATAAAGTTTTGGCCATTGAGATGCTGATGACCAAAGAGCGTCAGTCCAGGGATCTCTTGCAACGTAGCAACGCTTTCAACATCACCACAAAACAACAATCGGTCTTTTGCGTTGAGAACAAAATCAGGCCCAACTGACGGTACGGTCACGCCATCACGAACGACTTCGGCAAGGAACAGCTTTCTTAATGCTCGTAAATTATTTTCCGTGATAGTGCGCCCAACCAAAGGTGAGCCCGGCTCAACTCGAGACTCTAAGAAATAAGGTAAATCTTCTTGGCTTTGATCATCATAATTAGGCAACAAATAACTCAACGGGATCAAAATAAGCACGCCCCCAACCAGCACGGCTAAACCAATCATGGTCGGTGTAAAAAAGTTGAGACTTGGTAAGCCCGCATCCTCAACAAAGCTGTTGATTATTAAGTTGGTAGAGGTGCCAATAAGTGTCAGTGTGCCACCAAAAATCGCGGCATAAGAAAGCGGGATCAATAGCTTAGAGGGTGCGTGCTGCTGATTACGTTTGATCGCACCAATTAACGACACCACAACCGCGGTATTATTAGTAAAAGAAGAAAGCAGCGCGGTAGAAAAGCCTAACTTGGCAATCACGCTACCAAGATTGCCCTCTGAAATACTGCGACTTACCCAACTGATCAATAAGGTTTTTTCTAATGCGCTCGATGCGAGAATCAACAAGACCAGCGTCAGAAGAGAAGAGTTAGTAAAGTTAGCCGCAATGGTATTGAGCTCTAACATGCCCGCCATAAACGCAATAAAGGCAGCGCCAGCAAACACATAACTCGGCTTCAGTTTGGTTACAAGTAAACAAGTGATAATGCCAAGCAATATCGCTAATACAAATCCTTGTTCCCACATAGCCTTTCCTTACCAACAAGCCCGATTCGGGCATAACAACGACATGTGCATACTGGCTGCACAGAGTGACAAATGAGTCACAAGATAAAAAAGCAAAGCAAGCGAAAAAGAACGCCAGAATGCTTGGTTTCTTGGGCTTCCTAGCATTCTGGGTTCGGGGGGAAATCAGCCTGACTGCATTCGCAATTCGGTCAGGCTCAATGAACTCATTACTTCTTCAGTAACTGGCTCAGGTCTTTGGCTTCCCAATGTGGGAAGTGCTTACGAACCAGTGCATTTAGCTCAAGTTCAAACGCAGAGACATCGGTTAAGTCTCGCTCAACTGCCGCGAGACTCTCTTTCACCATACCAGCACCAACGGTAACGTTAGTCAGACGGTCGATGATGATGAAACCACCGGTATCAGCACATTCTTGATAGTTATCAATCGCAACGGATTCGTTGAGTGACCACTCACACAAGCCAATACCATTGAGAGGTAACTCTGGTGCGCTATGAGTTGAAAGGTTGTTAATATCGTATTGGTGGCGAATCGCCTCAACGTGACCAACGGTCTTCTTACCGGCAATCTTAATGTCATAGTCACGACCCGGTTGCAGAGGTTGCTCTGTCATCCATACCACATCAGCAAGTAAGTGGTTTGTCGATTCCACTTGCGCGTTTTCCAGCACAATCAAATCGCCACGACTGATATCAATCTCATCGTTGAGCGTCAGAGTTACCGCTAAACCAGCCTGCGCCTCTTGTACATCACCATCAAAAGTCACAATACGTTCAACGGTCGATGTTTTCCCAGACGGCAGTGCTTTAATGGCATCACCAACTTTCACCGAGCCCGATGAAATCGTGCCAGCGAAGCCACGGAAGTCGAGATTAGGGCGATTCACATACTGGACAGGAAAACGGAAATCACCTGCGCCTTTCTCTTGGTCAACATCCACATTCTCAAGCAACTCTAGTAGCGACGGGCCTTCAAACCAACTCAGGTTCTGCCCCTTGTCTACCACGTTATCGCCTTCCAATGCGGAGATTGGAATGATTTGAATGTCCGTTTCACCTTCAAGGTTCTCAGAAAACTCTAAATACTCGTCGCGAATTTCTTCAAAACGTTCTTGTGAGTAATCCACCAAATCCATCTTGTTGATCGCAACAATAAAGTGCTTCAAACCCAATAGATTAGAAATGAATGAGTGACGACGAGTCTGATCTAATACACCTTTACGCGCATCAACCAAGATCACGGCAAGATCACAGGTCGATGCACCAGTTGCCATGTTACGCGTGTACTGCTCGTGTCCCGGCGTATCTGCAATGATGAACTTACGCTTCTGAGTCGAGAAGTAACGGTAAGCGACATCAATGGTGATTCCCTGTTCACGCTCAGCTTGCAGTCCATCAACTAGTAATGCCAAATCAGGCTTCTCACCTGTCGTACCCACTCGTTGGCTGTCTGAGTGAACCGCTGCTAATTGATCTTCATAAATTTGTTTTGAGTCATGGAGCAAACGTCCAATCAACGTACTTTTACCATCATCTACCGAGCCACAAGTCAGGAATCTAAGCAGAGACTTGTACTGGTGTTGTGTTAAATAGCCTTCAATTCCAAGCTCGGCTAATTGAGCTTCAACTGCACTGTTCATTATCTTTCCTTAGATCCTTTAGAAGTAACCCTGGCGTTTCTTAAGCTCCATCGATCCAGACTGATCGTGGTCGATCGCTCGCCCTTGACGTTCACTTGAGGTTGCCACCAACATCTCTTCAATAATGCCCGTCAGCGTATTTGCCTCAGATTCAATAGCCCCCGTCAGTGGGTAACACCCAAGAGTACGGAAACGAACACTCTTCTCTTCAATCACTTCACCAGGTTGAAGCTCCATACGTTCATCATCCACCATGATCAACATGCCATCACGTTCAACAACTGGACGCTTGTCAGCAAGGTAAAGTGGGACAATCTCAATGTTCTCTAGATAGATGTATTGCCAGATATCTAGCTCAGTCCAGTTTGAAAGCGGGAATACGCGAATACTTTCCCCTTTGTTCACCTGACCGTTGTATGTCTTCCAAAGTTCAGGACGCTGGTTTTTAGGATCCCAGGTATGGTTCTTATCGCGGAAAGAATAAACACGCTCTTTAGCACGAGATTTTTCTTCATCACGACGCGCTCCACCGAATGCCGCATCAAAACCGTACTTATTCAGAGCTTGTTTAAGACCTTGAGTTTTCATGATATCTGTATGCTTGGAAGACCCGTGTACAAAAGGGCTACACCCCATTGCAAGACCTTCTGGGTTCTTATGAACCAAAAGCTCGAAGCCATATTTTTCTGCGGTACGATCACGAAACTCAATCATCTCGCGGAACTTCCAATCCGTGTCTACGTGCAGTAAAGGGAATGGAATTTTGCCCGGATAAAAGGCTTTGCGTGCAAGATGCAGCATGACTGAGGAGTCTTTACCAATCGAATACATCATGACTGGGTTATCAAACTCAGCAGCAACTTCACGGATAATATGAATACTTTCCGCTTCGAGTTGTTTAAGGTGAGTTAAACGTTGTTGGTCCATGTTTAGTATTTCCTTTTTAAGCTTGAAGGCTCATTACGTCCCTAATCTTTGGTCTGAAATTATATGGATCTGGCAATAGCACTTTTGTTGATTTCAGTACTAGACAAAAACCAGTCCAACTTTTGAGACAGACGCACAACTTCACCGACAACGATCAAAGAAGGAGCCTGAGCTTTTTTAGATATTTCAGATAGTTGGGACAAATCTCCCGAGAAAACTTTTTGTTGAATTTGAGTGCCACGTTCAATGATGGCGATAGGTGTTGAGGCCGCCCTACCATGTTTGATGAGCTGATTCTGAATATAGTGTGATTTCATCAAACCCATGTAGATCACTAAAGTTTGATTACCGCGTGCAAGTGTCGACCAATCCATATCGTCACTTTCTTCTTTGAGATGGCCGGTAACAAATAAGGCCGATTGCGCGTAATCGCGATGAGTCAATGGAATCCCAGCATAAGCCGTCGCACCCGCAGCAGCTGTAATACCTGGCACAACTTGAAAACGCACGCCCGCATCAGCCAAGACTTCTAACTCTTCGCCACCACGCCCGAACACAAATGGATCGCCACCTTTAATGCGCACCACTTTGTAACCTTGCTTAGCAAAATCCACCAACAGTTGATTGGTCTTCTCTTGCGGCACGCTGTGATGACCTGCACGTTTACCCACGCAAACCAAAATGGTTTCGCTTGGAATTAGCGCCATGATCTCGTCAGAAACCAGATAATCGTAAAGTATGACTTCAGCTTGTTGCAGGCAGTTAAGTGCTTTTAACGTCAATAGCTCAGGGTCACCCGGACCTGCACCTACAAGGGCGACTTCACCAGATTGAAGAGATTGTTTGCTGAAACGCGGAAGATCGGCAGCTTGGTTATCCGAAACCAGCCGAGGCCTATTGATTGGGAAAGTCGTTACTGAATCTTTAACTGCCATGTGCTTGCTCATCATCCATTGATATCGTTATGCAAGGCATTATGGCGGTGGGTTTATATTACCGGAAATTCTAAAATTTCATTTTTTATTCAAAAAACTGCTAAGAAGCTTTTGTTAGGTCTCATTCAAAATGGTGAAAAAGGCATCAATTTTACACATTCCTTCGCATTTAATTGCCTAATGTTCACAGTTTTCTGCATCTTAGCCTGAGCTTGCACTAATATTTGTTACATTACGCTGTACGACCCCTCTATCCCATTTAATTGGAGCACCTCATGAAAATGGCAGTTAATCCCGTATCCGTCGCAGTTTTGAGCGGTATGTTGACGCTTGCAGGCCCAGCAATGGCCGATACCATCAAGCTTCGAATCATCGAAACCACCGATATTCACACCAATGTGATGGATTATGATTACTACAAAGACCAACCTTCACAACAAATTGGTTTAAGCCGCGCTGCAACACTGGTTAAACAAGCTCGTGAAGAAGCAGTGAACAGTGTTTTAGTCGACAATGGAGACTTGATTCAAGGTAGCCCAATGGGCGATTACATGGCAGCGAAAGGGATTAAGACTGGCGAAGTTCACCCTGTTTACAAAGCAATGAACCAACTCAACTACGATGTGGGTAATATTGGTAACCATGAATTCAATTACGGTCTCGACTTCCTGAAGAAAACAATTGATGGTGCGAACTTCCCTTATATTAGTGCGAATGTTTTCGACAAAAAGACTGGCGAGCACTACTTCAAGCCTTATCTAATCAAAACGCATACGTTCAAAGATACCGACGGTCAAAGCCATGAAATCAAAGTGGGTTACATTGGCTTCGTACCACCACAAATCATGGTATGGGACAAAAACAACCTAGAAGGCAAAGTCTTTGCAAAAGACATCACAGAGACAGCGAAAAAACTGGTCCCTGAGATGAAAAAAGCAGGCGCGGACGTGATTGTTGCTATACCTCACTCTGGCATTTCCACTGACCCATACAAGTTAGGCGCAGAAAACTCAGTCTACTACTTAACGGAAGTAGAAGGCATTGATGCCATTGCGTTTGGTCACTCTCACGCGGTATTCCCGGGTAGAGACTTTGCCAACCTACAAGGCGTTGACAACGCAAAAGGTACTATCAATGGCGTAACGGCTGTGATGCCGGGTCGCTGGGGTAGCCACGTTGGTGTAATGGACTTGATGCTGAAAGAGAAAGACGGCAAGTGGCAGGTCGTAGAGGGTCAATCAGAAGCTCGTCCTATCTTTGACAAAGCAAACAAGAAGTCTCTGGCTAAAGCGGATAAAGGCATTGTGGATGCATTGGTAGAGGACCACAAAGGCACGCGCGAGTTTGTTAACCAACCAATTGGTAAAGCAAATGACGTAATGTACAGCTTCCTGGCACTTGTGCAAGATGACCCAACGATTCAAATCGTCAACCTAGCGCAGAAAGATTACGTGGAACGCTTTATCCAAGGTGACCCAGATCTTGCTGACATTCCGGTATTGAGTGCAGCGGCACCATTTAAAGTAGGTGGACGCAAAGACGATCCAAACGGTTTCACTGAAGTAGAGTCTGGTCAGCTGACTTTCCGTAACGCCGCAGATCTTTATCTGTACCCGAACACGCTTGTTGCAATGAAGGTTAAAGGTAAAGAAGTACACGAGTGGCTAGAGTGTAGTGCTGGTCAGTTCAACCATATTGATGTGAATAGCACTAAACCTCAGTCTTTGATCAACTGGGATAGTTTCCGTACGTATAACTTCGACGTGATCGATGGTGTTAGTTACCAGATCGACGTGACTCAACCTCCAAAATACGATGCTGATTGTAAAGTGATTAACCCTGACTCACAGCGTATCTTGAACCTGACTTACAACGGTAAACCGGTTGATCCGAAGCAAGACTTCATCATCGCAACCAACAACTACCGCGCTTACAGTGCAACCTTCCCGGGTACTGGCCCGGACTTCATCGCATTTGATTCTCCAGACGAGAACCGTTCTGTGGTTGCCGCATACATCTCTCGCATTAGTAAAGAGCAAGGGGAAGTAACACCGAGTGCAGACAACAACTGGTCTTTCGCGCCAATTAAATCAAACAACAAACTCGATGTTCGCTTTGAAACGTCACCAAGTGACAAAGCCGCGCAATTCATCAAAGAAAAAGGACAATACCCGATGAAACGTGTAGCAACTGACGAGGTAGGTTTCGCGATTTACCAAATCGACTTAAACCAAAAATAAGTCTTATTTGGCAATGATGTTAAGCGGCTCTTGTGAGCCGCTTTTTTGTTCCGCTAGAATATAGAAAACCGCTTCTGAGTCATCACATGCACAACGATCTTTTTTCTGACCTAATCAATCACGGCTTCCTCGAAAGCGAAGCAAACCAACTTATTGAACACGGTCAGCAACTCGAACTTCCGACACGTCATATTCTTAACCACCAAGGTGAATTCAGCTCTCATATTTACTTTGTTTTAGCGGGGTTATGCCACGCGAGTTACCTGACCGACAAAGGTAAGGAATTCAGTAAAGAGTTCTACTGGGAAAAAGATTGGGTGATTGGTTTTGAGGGACTAATTAAGAGCCAGCCTTCCCCTTATTTATTAGAAACGCTAACGCCTTGTGATTTATTTTGCTTGCCCATAGAGGTACTACATCAATGGCGAGCAGAGAAGCACCCTATTTACCTCAAGCTGCTCGAAGCTCAATTAATGCATAAAGAAAACAAAGAACGCTTTATGTTGCTCTACTCTCCAGAAGAGCGCTACCAATTATTTTGCCAGCACTATCCAGATCTAGAACAGCGCATTACTGATAGTCAAATCGCGGCTTATTTGGGAATTACCGCCATCAGTTTGAGTCGTATTAAATCTCGATTAAAAACACATCACGAAAAGTAAAACTAAAATAATATTGACAGAAAACAATCGAAACAAATAGTCATAGCCTTATTACTAAGCAAGGCTATTACTTTGAAGTATAAGCAAAAATTAAAATTACCACCTAGATATACACCCGAATATACCACACCCTCCTTAACCATATTTTTACCTCACTCGCCGATTTTATACGCGAGTGAACCAATACGAATAAAGGAAGAGGATTATGTTTGGAAAACTAAAAGCAGCAGCTGGTGATGCCGCCAACAATAAAGCAGCAACATTGATCACTGCACATGTAGAACCTGTTATGGAGGAAATTCAAGGGTTCTCTCCGACCATCATTATGGAAGACGACACGTATCAAAGCCACGTCATTGAACCGACTTTAGTTGCTCTACAGGCCGCATCGTCCGGCGTAACCTCTATGGTGCCTAACTTTGACGAGAAATTTGGGACCTGTATGTTCCACCTTCGTAGTGAACTACTTGAATTATCAGAAGACAAAGTCGAACTCATCGCCGACTTTAAGCAACAGCTACCAACGGCCGTAATGGAAGGATTAAAGCTGTAGCATAGAAGAACGAATAAAAACGGCTACCTAAGTAGCCGCTTTTATTTTAAAAATAACGCTCTACTTCAGAATTCGAGCTCTAAATTGACGACCTTTCATCTTGCCGTTGCTGATGGTTTGCAATGCTTTCTTCGCAGCAGACTTCTCAACAGCCACATAAGAACGCATCGCCATCAATTGAATTTTACCTACTTGCGCACCAGTAATGCCGCCTTTGCCCGTTAAGCAACCGAGAATATCGCCAGCACGTACTTTCTGTTTCTTACCACCATCGATATTAATGGTCACCATTTTCGCCTGATATGGTTGCTGGTTTGACTTTGCTGGCAATGTTGCTGGCATCACATCCATATCCAAGTATTCTTCGATACGAGCTACGCGCAAGCCATCTTTCTCACCAAAGAAGCTAAATGCTAAGCCTTTACTGCCCGCTCGACCTGTACGCCCGATGCGGTGCACGTGAACCTCAGGATCACGAGACAATTCAAAGTTAAATACCGCATCAAGGTTATCTACATCAAGACCACGAGCGGCAACATCGGTTGCGACCAGGATAGAAACACTCTTGTTCGCAAACTGAACCAATGCTTGGTCACGCTCACGCTGTTCAAGGTCACCATGAAGGTCAATTACACTGAACCCTTTATGATGCAACTCATCGGTCACGTTCTGCACTTCTTTTTTGGTGTTACAGAACACAACAGCTGATTCCGGTTGGTGAGTCAGTAACAGGTTAGCCAGCGCTTCATCGCGAGCTTCCGAACCTTCGACCTTGTAAAAGTATTGCGCGATACTTGATGTATCGTGTGTCGCTTCCACTTTAATCATTTCTGGCGATTGCATGATACGTTGAGCAATCTGCTCAATTTTTTCTGGGAATGTCGCACTAAACAATAAAGTTTGGCGCTGTTTAGGCGCTGCATCAATGATCGCATCCAACGCATCTTGGAACCCCATATCGAGCATGCGATCTGCTTCATCCAACACGAGCGTATTTAACTCTTCAAGGTTAATGCGGCCTTTATCTAGATGATCAAGGATACGTCCAGGTGTACCTACTAAGATGTGTGCACCATGCTCTAGAGAACCAATTTGAGGCCCCATTGGCATACCGCCACACAAGGTCAAAACTTTAATGTTGTGAATACCGCGACCTAGTGTACGGATCTCTTTCGCCACCTGATCAGCCAACTCACGGGTTGGGCATAGCACCAACGACTGCACGCGAAAGCGCTTTACGTTGAGGTTTGATAATACGCCGAGACCAAATGCCGCTGTTTTACCTGAGCCTGTTTTACCCTGACCAATCACATCGCGCTGATTCAAAATCGCAGGTAAGCTCAACGCTTGAATTGGCGTCATATGGGTGTAGTTCAATGATTCAAGCGTCTCTAGTAGCGCTGGATTAAGCCCTACTTGGTCAAAAGTTTGTTTGATCACAGGGAAATATCCTCAGGTGGGATGGAAAAGAGGGCACATTATCGCCAGATTTGTCACGAAGACCAGTTAAAATTAACCATTGTTAATGAGTAATAGCAGAAAACGACGTAAAGTCAGCTGCATTCGCTTATTAATGGATACTGGAAATGATCAACTGGACAGCCCTCCCTTTTACTCAACTGACCACGACTCAACTGTATGAAATGCTGCGTTTGCGTGTGGATGTCTTTGTCGTAGAACAAACTTGTCCCTACCCAGAGCTCGATGGCAAAGATACGCTTGATGGTGTCTATCACTTGTTGGGTTATAACGGAGATGAACTCGTCGCTTGTGCTCGTTTATTACCTGCAGGCACCACTTACGACAATGTGAGTATTGGTCGTGTGGTGACGAAACAAAGTGCACGAGGCGGAGGTCTGGGACATGAATTACTTGAGCAAGCCTTACAACGTTGCCAACTGCTTTGGGCAGGTCAAACGATAGATATCGGCGCACAAGAACACCTAGTGGCTTTCTATGCGACTCATGGCTTTGAAGTTATTTCTGAAAGCTACCTTGAGGATGGTATCCCTCATGTGGATATGCGCCGAGTAAACTAAATGTCACCTCATTATTTGGCGCTATTCTTACTGGTTATCGGTAACTTGGCAGCATCACTTTCCGATGTTGCCGTTAAACTGATCGAAGGTGGAATTTCCCCCTTCCAATACATGTTTGTGCGCCAATTGGCTTCACTGTTGATCCTCTTACCTTTTTACCTCAAACAAAACCCAAGTAAACGCAGCCTCAAGCAAGCTCCTATTACTTTGTTGCGAGCGCACCTAATATTGATTGGTAGCGGGTGCATGATGGTCGCAGTCACTTACCTGCCCCTCGCAACCGCCAACGCCGTCTTTTACGCCGCACCAATTCTAATGTTGCCACTGTCAATACTGTTTCTCAAAGAACATCCACCATTAAGAAAAGTATTACTGACTGGTTTTGGTTTCTTTGGTGTCTTAGTGGTACTCCGGCCAAATCACTTCCATTGGGCTGCGTTGTTTGCACTCGGTACAGCAACAACGCTGGCGATGTTCAATATATTGGTAAGAAAACTGCCTAGCGAACAATCTGTCGTCACGACGCTTTGGTGGACAACCTTATTCTCCCTGCCAGTGTCAACGCTATTAGCTGGGGTTTATTGGCAACCTATGACTTGGCAGGAACTAACGCTGGTAATCGCGAGTGCGATCTGTATTTTGAGCTATAACGGTCTGGCAGTATTGGCATATCAAAAAGCCCCCGCCGGAGAGATTGCCTTGGCGGAATACTCAGGGCTCGTATTCGTGACACTCTTTGGAATATGGTGGTTTGATGAGATTCCAGACTGGCTCACTGCAGTGGGAATTTTGATGATCGTGTTGCCTCTTCTTCCTTGGAATAAGAAAAGGAACTAACCTCTTAACAGGAACAAGACAAAAGGATAGTAAATGGCAGAGAACAAGCAACGAGTAGTTAGAAACAAAAAAGGCGCGAATCATCGCGCCTTCTAGGAGTTCTTCTTTAACGTTACTTATTGCGACCGAATGTGCCATCAGATAAACGGAAAAACATCACCGACTCACCACTTTTTTCTAGTTGCAGCATGTCTAGCTTACCATCATCGGCGAGCTTAAAGCGGACTAATTGCCCTTGCTTGATTCGACTTAGCGGCTTGTCGCTGCCTTCAATTTTCACCAAGGCATTCAAATCGCCCATCGAAAGCTGATTACTACGGAACACTTGAGCAAGAGTATCACCATTTTTCACCGTGTATTCTTTCCACTGTTCCAATTTTTGCTCTGCGTTTTGTGCAGAGCGTTGCTCACTCAAGCTTTGCGCGTTAAGTTGAATCGCCACACGTTGAGTCTCTTTCTCAGCTTGGGGCTCGATCAGCTGCTCAGTATCTTTAGGTACTGGAATAATCAGAAGTACCAGCACCACAGGTACCAATACCATTAAAGCTCGCTGATGTAGCTTTGGAAGACGATGCCAAAATTCGGTGACAGGTTGCATTCGCTCTTGCCACTTTTCTTTATTGAAAGGCTGCTTCCAGTCGATAGCAGCGAATTTCTGCTTCATCAACTCGACTTGGTCGACTTGCTGCTTTTTCTTTCTGCGACGATTCATTCTGATGAGTCCCTTAATACTTCTAGTGTCAGTATAAAAATACCAGCGCGGAGAGTATATGTTTTTCGCCAAAGTAAAATGTAATTTGGCGTAAATTAGCAGAAATTTCACTTGGAGTAAGAGATAAGTCACACCCTAAACCTCACATCGACACATTGATGCGCAATCATTTAAACCTAAGCGCGAAACTGCTATCCTGTTACCTTTATCACTCCTAATAAGAGCGACATTCATGTCTGAAATTAAATTTGAAACTGCAGAGCAGAAAGCAAGTTACGGTATTGGTCTGCAAATGGGTCAGCAACTTGCTGGTTCTGGTCTAGAAGGTCTAAGCGTTGACGCTATCGCAGCAGGTATCGCTACAGCACTAACTGGCGACATGCCATCAATCGAAATTGACGAAATCAACAACGCACTGCAAGAGCTTCACACTCGCGCAGAAGCCGTTCGTCAAGAAGCAGCAAAAGCAGCAGCAGCTGACGGCGAAGCTTTCCTAAAAGACAACGCTCTACGTCCGGAAGTAAACGTTCTTGACTCTGGTCTTCAGTACGAAATCATCACTGAAGGTACTGGTGAAATCCCAACAGCTGCAGCTCAAGTTCGCGTTCACTACCACGGTGAGTTAACTGACGGTACTGTATTCGACAGCTCTGTTTCTCGTGGCCAACCAGCTGAGTTCCCAGTAACTGGCGTAATCAAAGGCTGGGTTGAAGCACTTCAACTAATGCCTGTTGGTTCTAAGTGGAAACTATACATCCCACAAGACCTTGCATATGGTGAGCGTGGCGCAGGTGCTGCAATCCCTCCATTTGCAGCTCTAGTATTCGAAGTAGAACTACTAGACATCCTATAATTGAGACCTCTCTCAATAACAAATTCGAAGCGGCGCTCACTAGCGCCGCTTTTTTTGTCTAGAATAAACAGACTTGAGCTCAACGATCTTGAGTAGTCTCCCAAGTGACCTCTAAATGCTTGGGCTAAGAAACAACAATAATAATCGCAAGCCACACGGAGGTATTATGCGTAAAACTCTTCTCACCTTAACCTTGCTCTCAATGAGCATTGGCACTGCCCACGCTTTTCTCGATGCCGTTACCGATAAAGATACCCAAAGTGGTTTGATGGATATGGTCAGTGAGGGAATGGGTGTGGAATCTTCACCGCTGACGGATTTATTGACGAGCCAACTTCCCGTCTCGACTGAGCAAGCTGCCGGCGGCACAGGTGCACTGTTAGCTCTAGCGCAAGGCCAATTATCGGATCAGAATAGCAGTGAGCTTCAATCGCTCATTCCGGGAATGGCAAATTTACAAGGAGCTCAAAGTCTACTTGGGAGCATTGAAAACTTAGGCGCTGTCCAAAGCACTTTCGACAAACTAGGCTTAGACCCATCGATGATCAGCCAGTTTGCTCCAGTCATTTTAGGATACTTAGGCGACCAAGGTGCAAGTGAAGGGTTGCTAAATTCCCTTAGTGGACTTTGGGGAGCGGAAAGCTAAAAAACGTAAAATCAGGAAACTTAAAACCAGCAGTAGTGATTTTAAATGTGAGATAAGGGAGTGAGTCCGCTAAAATTTCGATACTCGATTATCTCTAGGAAACAAATTTCAGACACAAAAAAGCCGAGCTATTGCTCGGCTTTTTTTGTTCTTACGAACTGAGATTACTCAGCAGCTTCTTCAGCAGCTGGGCGATCTACAAGCTCAATGTAAGCCATTGGAGCTTTATCACCAGCACGGAAGCCAGCTTTTAGGATACGAGTGTAACCGCCCTGACGAGCAGCAAAACGTGGACCTAGTTCGTTAAACAGTTTTGCAACTACTTCGTTATCACGAGTACGTGCAAATGCTAGACGACGGTTAGCAACACTGTCAGTCTTAGCTAGTGTAATCAAAGGCTCAACTACGCGACGTAGCTCTTTTGCTTTTGGCAAAGTAGTCTTGATAACTTCATGACGTACTAGAGAGCTAGCCATGTTGCTAAACATCGCTTTACGATGTGAGCTGTTGCGGTTGAGTTGACGACCACTCTTACGATGGCGCATGACCTAATCCTTCTAACTAGTATCGATTAATCTTCAGCGATTGATGCAGGTGGCCAGTTTTCTAGGCGCATGCCCAGAGACAGACCACGTGACGCAAGTACGTCTTTAATCTCAGTAAGAGATTTTTTACCAAGGTTAGGCGTTTTAAGTAGCTCAACCTCAGTACGTTGTACTAGATCACCGATGTAGTGAATCGCTTCTGCTTTCAGACAGTTAGCAGAGCGAACTGTTAGTTCAAGATCGTCTACAGGACGCAGTAGGATCGGATCGAATTCTGGCTTCTCTTCCTTCTCCTCAGGTACACGTACATCACGAAGATCTACGAACGCATCCAATTGTTCAGCTAGGATAGTAGCTGCACGACGGATTGCTTCCTCAGGTTCTAGAGTACCGTTTGTTTCCATATCGATAACTAGCTTGTCTAAATCAGTGCGCTGTTCTACACGAGCTGCTTCTACAGCGTAGGCAATTTTGTCTACAGGGCTGTAAGTAGCATCTACTAGTAGGCGACCGATTGGACGCTCGTCTTCTTCGTTATGGATACGCGCAGAAGCTGGAACATAACCACGACCACGTTCTACTTTAATACGCATTGCGATTTCAGCATTGTCATCCGTTAGGTGACAAATAACGTGTTCAGGGTTAGCGATCTCTACATCACCATCATGGGTGATGTCACCTGCAACCACAGGGCCCGAGCCTGATTTGTTCAAAGTAATGAACACTTCATCTTTGCCTTCGGCAACGCGTACAGCCAAACCTTTAAGGTTTAGAAGGATTTCAAGAATATCTTCTTGTACACCTTCTTTAGTACTGTACTCATGAAGTACGCCTTCGATTTCTACTTCTGTCACAGCACAACCTGGCATAGAAGATAGAAGGATACGGCGAAGTGCATTACCCAGAGTATGACCAAAGCCACGCTCTAATGGCTCAAGAGTTACTTTTGCGTGAGTCGAGCTGATTTGTTCGATGTCAACTAGACGTGGCTTAAGAAATTCTGTTACAGAACCCTGCATTGTGTCCTCTCTTTAGTTTAAACCTTACTTAGAGTAAAGCTCGACGATCAATTGTTCGTTGATGTCAGCTGATAGATCAGAACGCTCAGGCATACGCTTGAATGTACCTTCCATCTTGCCACCATCTACTTCAATCCAAGTTGGTTTTTCACGTTGTTCAGCAACTTCTAGAGCCGCTTTAATACGAGCTTGCTGTTTAGCTTTCTCGCGAATAGAAACAACGTCATTAGCCGCTACTTTGAAAGAAGGAACGTTTACAACTTTACCGTTAACTAGGATAGCTTTGTGGCTAACTAGCTGACGTGCTTCTGCGCGAGTTGCGCCAAAGCCCATGCGGTAAACTACGTTATCAAGACGACCTTCAAGAAGCTGAAGCAGGTTCTCACCTGTGTTGCCTTTAAGGCGTGCAGCTTCTTTGTAGTAGTTACGGAATTGTTTTTCTAGAACGCCGTACATACGACGAACTTTTTGCTTCTCACGAAGCTGAACGCCATACTCAGATAGACGACCGCGACGAGCGCCGTGTACACCTGGTGCGTTATCAATTTTACACTTGGTATCGATCGCGCGAACACCAGACTTAAGGAATAAGTCAGTGCCTTCACGACGGCTAAGCTTCAGCTTAGGACCCAAATATCTTGCCATGATCTTTCTCCAGTAATCTAAAAAACGTTATACACGACGTTTCTTAGGTGGACGACAACCGTTATGAGGGATTGGTGTAGCATCAACGATGTTTGTGATGCGGAAACCAGCAGCGTTCAGAGCGCGAACAGTAGATTCACGACCTGGACCAGGACCCTTAACCATAACTTCCAAGTTCTTTAGACCGTATTCTTTAGCCATTTCAGCACAACGCTCAGCAGCAACCTGTGCAGCGAACGGAGTAGACTTACGAGAACCGCGGAAACCAGAACCACCTGCAGTAGCCCAAGCTAGAGCGTTACCTTGACGGTCAGTAATGGTTACGATTGTGTTATTGAAAGAAGCATGGATGTGCGCAACGCCATCTGCAACTTGCTTGCGTACGCGCTTACGAGCGCGAGTTGGTTGTTTAGCCATTGTACTCTACCTTCCCGATTATTTCTTGATCGGCTTACGCGGACCCTTACGGGTGCGAGCGTTGGTTTTAGTACGCTGTCCACGTAGTGGTAGACTGCGACGATGACGAAGACCACGGTAACAGCCAAGGTCCATAAGACGCTTGATGTTCATAGATACTTCACGACGTAGATCACCTTCTACAGTGTACTTAGCTACACCATCACGCAGTTGATCGATCTGATCTTCAGTTAGTTCACTGATCTTAACATCTTCAGCAATACCCACTTCAGCTAGGATAGCTTGAGAGCGAGTTTTACCGATGCCGTAGATCGCTGTTAGAGCGATTACAGCGTGTTTCTGATCAGGAATGTTAATGCCTGCTATACGGGCCATTATTCACTCCTAAGTGGTTCTATAAAAGAATTAGCCGCAGCAAAGCCCGTTATGGATACGCTGCGGGATACTACTTCTTTTGCACGCAAAAGGTAGGCCGAGGAATATACTCGACCTAACCTTCGTTTTCAAGTAAAAATTTCTGCTAATTAGCCTTGGCGCTGTTTGTGCTTTGGCTCACTGCAAATCACGCGAACGACACCGTTACGCTTGATTACTTTACAGTTACGGCAGATTTTTTTAACGGAAGCACGAACTTTCATTGCTAAACTCCGTAATTGAAACTGAGTCTACCGTCGCTATTAACGACCGTAGCCTTTCAGATTCGCTTTCTTCAACACAGAATCATACTGTTGAGACATCAGATGAGTCTGTACCTGTGCCATAAAGTCCATGATAACAACAACTACGATAAGTAGTGATGTACCGCCGAAGTAGAAACGTACGTTCCACGCGACCATCATGAACTCGGGAATCAGACAGATAAAGGTAATGTACAGTGCGCCCGCTAGGGTTAAACGTGTCATTACTTTATCGATGTACTTCGCTGTCTGCTCACCTGGGCGGATACCGGGTACGAATGCACCGGACTTCTTCAAGTTATCCGCTGTTTCACGCGGGTTGAAAACCAACGCCGTGTAAAAGAAACAGAAGAAGATAATCGCTGCTGCATAAAGCATTACATACAGAGGTTGACCTGGGCTAAGAGCCAAAGACACGTCAGTTAACCAACCGAACGCGCTGCTCTCACCGTTCTGACCAAACCACTGAGCCAGTGTTCCTGGGAACAGGATAATGCTTGATGCGAAAATCGCTGGAATAACACCTGCCATATTAATTTTAAGTGGCAGATGCGAGCTCTGTGCAGCAAATACTTTACGACCTTGTTGACGCTTAGCGTAGTTAACGACGATTCGGCGTTGACCACGTTCCATGAAAACAACGAAGTAAATTACTGCGAAAGCTAATACCGCGATTAACAGTAGAAGAAGTACATGCAATTCACCTTGACGCGCTTGCTCGATTGTTTGACCGATTGCAGAAGGCAATCCAGCAACAATACCTGCAAAAATCAGAATGGAAATACCATTACCGATTCCTCGCTCTGTAATTTGTTCACCTAACCACATTAGGAACATGGTACCGGTTACTAAACTTACGGTAGCAATTAGCGTAAACATGGTTTGGTTCATTACAACCAGATTGTCGACCATGTTTGGTAAGCCAGTTGCAATACCAATAGCTTGGAATGTTGCAAGTACAAGCGTGCCGTAGCGTGTATATTGGCTGATCTTACGACGGCCTGCTTCACCCTCTTTCTTGAGTTCCGCTAACGCTGGATGAACTACAGTTAGCAATTGGACAACAATAGATGCCGAAATATACGGCATGATGCCCAATGCTAATATAGATGCACGCTCAAGTGCACCACCGGAGAACATGTTAAACATTTCTACGATGGTACCTTTTTGCTGTTCGAACAAATCGGCAAGTACAGCAGCGTCAATACCAGGAATCGGCACAAATGAGCCGGCTCGGAATACTAAAAGTGCACCAATTACGAATAACAAGCGCGACTTTAGTTCACTTAAGCCGCTCTGAGCACTACGAAAATCTTGTCCTGGTTTCTTAGCCATCTGTACCTCGTTCCTCGAGATTATTCCTCGATTTTACCGCCTGCAGCTTCGATTGCAGCTTTAGCGCCTTTAGTCACGCGTAGACCTTTAACAGTCACAGCTTTGCTTAGGTCACCAGAAAGAACGATCTTAACGAATTCGATGTTCTTAGTGATAACGTTAGCAGCTTTTAGGCTGTTAAGATCAACTACGTCACCTGTTACTTTCGCTAGCTCAGCTAGACGAACTTCAGCAGACACTAGGCTCTTGCGAGAAGTGAAACCGAATTTAGGTAGACGTTGTTTTAGAGGCATTTGACCGCCTTCAAAACCTGGACGAACAGAGCCGCCAGAACGTGACTTTTGACCTTTGTGACCACGGCCACCAGTTTTACCTAGGCCAGAACCGATACCACGACCTACACGCTTCGGAGAAGTTTTCGAGCCAGCAGCCGGTGATAGAGTATTCAAACGCATTTCTGATTACTCCTCAACTTTAACCATGTAGTAAACCTTGTTGATCATACCGCGCACGCACGGAGTATCTTCAAGTTCTACTGTGTGGTTGATTTTACGAAGGCCTAGACCGCGCAAAGTAGCTTTGTGCTTTGGCAGGCGACCAATTGAGCTTTTAGTTTGAGTTACTTTAATAGTTGCCATGGTGTTCTTACTCCGAAATAGCTTCAACAGTTAGACCACGTTTAGCAGCAACCATTTCTGGCGACTTCATGCTACCTAGTGCATCGATCGTTGCACGAACGATGTTGATAGGGTTCGTAGAACCGTATGCTTTAGATAGTACGTTGTGTACACCAGCAACTTCTAGTACTGCACGCATCGCACCACCTGCGATAACACCAGTACCTTCAGCAGCAGGCTGCATGTAAACTTTAGAGCCCGAATGGCGACCTTTCACTGGGTGGTGAAGAGTGCCTTCGTTTAGCGCGATAGTAGTCATGTTACGACGCGCTTTTTCCATTGCTTTTTGAATCGCTGCAGGTACTTCACGAGCTTTGCCGTAACCGAAACCTACACGACCGTTACCGTCACCAACTACTGTTAGTGCAGTGAAGCTCATGATTCGACCGCCTTTAACCGTTTTAGAAACACGGTTAACTGCGATTAATTTTTCTTGCAAATCATTCGCTTGAACTTGTTGTTCTTTAGCCATCTTCCAACCCTACCTTAGAATTTCAGACCAGCTTCGCGAGCAGATTCTGCTAGCGCCGCTACTCGACCGTGGTATTGGAAACCAGAACGATCAAATGCAACTGCAGTTACGCCTTTTTCAAGAGCGCGCTCAGCAACAGCTTTACCTACTGCTTTAGCTGCATCAACGTTACCAGTGTATTTCACTTGCTCACGGATCGCTTTTTCTACAGTAGAAGCTGCTGCGATAACCTCAGAGCCATTAGCCGCGATAACCTGTGCGTACACGTGACGAGGAGTACGGTGTACAACTAGGCGAGTCGCACCCAGTTCTGCAATCTTACGACGTGCGCGTGTAGCACGACGGATGCGAGATGCTTTCTTATCCATAGTGTTACCTTACTTCTTCTTAGCTTCTTTAGTACGCACATTTTCATCTGCGTAACGAACACCTTTACCTTTGTAAGGCTCAGGTTGACGGTAAGAACGAATGTCAGCCGCAACTTGACCAACTAGTTGCTTATCACAACCAGTAATGATGATTTCAGTTTGGCTTGGACATTCAGCTTTAATACCCGCTGGCAACTCGTGCTCAACTGGGTGAGAGAAGCCTAGTGTTAGACCTACAGCGTTGCCTTTAATAGCAGCACGGTAACCAACACCTTTAAGAGTTAGCTTCTTAGTAAAGCCTTCAGTAACACCAACAACCATGTTGTTAACTAGAGCGCGAGCTGTACCAGCTTGTGCCCATGCGTTAGCAAAACCTTCTTTAGGACCGAAAGTTAGGTTGTTTTCTTCCTGAGCAACAACAACTGCATTGTTAACAACGCGTGTTAGTTCGCCCTTCGCACCTTTTACAGTGATTTCTTGGCCGTTTAGTTTCACCTCTACGCCAGCTGGAATAGCGACAGGTGCCTTAGCAACACGAGACATATTCTACTCCTATTAAGCTACGTAGCAGATGATTTCACCACCAAGACCTGCTTTACGTGCAGCGCGGTCTGACATAAGACCCTTGGAAGTTGAAACGATAGCAATACCAAGACCACCCATTACAGAAGGAAGTTGATCTTTCTTCTTGTAAACACGTAGACCTGGACGAGAAACACGTTTAAGTTGCTCGATTACTGGTTTTGCTTGGAAGTACTTAAGTGTAACTTCTAGCTCAGGTTTTGCTTCGCCTTCAACAGCGAAGTCAACGATGTAACCTTCAGCTTTTAGTAGTGCAGCAATTGCAACTTTAAGCTTTGAAGAAGGCATTTTAACAGCAACTTTGTTTGCTGCCTGACCGTTACGAACGCGGGTCAGCATATCCGAAATCGGATCTTGCATGCTCATATGATTTACTCCAAATGATTAAGTGGCAATTACCAGCTAGCCTTACGAAGACCCGGAATCTCGCCTTTCATGCAAGCTTCACGAACCTTAATACGGCTTAGACCGAACTTACGTAGGTAACCGTGTGGACGACCAGTTTGGTTACAACGGTTGCGCTGACGTGATGCACTTGAATCACGTGGAAGAGATTGCAGTGTAAGAACCGCATTCCAACGATCTTCTTCAGATGCGTTTACATCGCTGATGATAGCTTTTAGCGCTGCACGCTTTTCAGCGAACTTAGCTACTAGCTTCGCACGTTTTGCTTCACGTGCTTTCATTGAATTTTTAGCCATAACAGTAACCCTTCACCTTACTTACGGAATGGGAAGTTAAAGGCAGCCAGCAGAGCACGGCCTTCCTCATCAGTACCAGCAGACGTCGTAATAGTGATGTCTAGACCGCGTACTCGATCAACTTTATCAAAGTCGATTTCCGGGAAGATGATTTGCTCGCGAACGCCCATGCTGTAGTTACCGCGACCGTCAAAAGACTTAGCGCTAACACCACGGAAGTCACGTACACGTGGAAGTGCGATAGAGATTAAACGCTCTAAAAATTCCCACATACGTTCGCCACGCAAGGTTACTTTACAACCGATAGGGTAGCCTTCACGGATTTTGAAACCTGCAACAGATTTACGAGCTTTAGTGATAAGTGGCTTTTGACCAGAGATCGTTGCCATATCAGCAGCTGCGTTTTCTAGCAGTTTCTTATCGTTGATTGCTTCACCAACACCCATGTTTAGGGTGATTTTCTCGATTCTAGGGACTTGCATGACGCTTGTGTAGCTAAACTGTTTGGTCAGTTCAGCGACTACAGACGACTTGTAGTAATCATGCAGTTTCGCCATAGTAGAACTCCAAATTACTTCTATTAGTTAGAAACGATTTCGTTGTTAGATTTAAAGAAACGAACTTTCTTACCATCTTCAAAACGGAAACCGATACGGTCAGCTTTACCAGTAGCTGCGTTAAAGATCGCCACGTTAGAAACATCGATAGCTGCTTCTTGCTCTACAATACCGCCTTGGATACCTAGTGCAGGAACAGGTTTCTGGTGTTTCTTAACAAGGTTGATACCTTCAACGATAACTTTACCAGTTGCTAGGACCTTAGTTACTTTACCTTTCTTGCCTTTGTCTTTACCAGCAAGAACGATTACTTCGTCATTACGACGGATTTTAGCTGCCATTTCTACGTGCTCCTTACAGAACTTCTGGAGCCAGTGAAACGATCTTCATGAACTTATCGCCACGAAGTTCGCGTGTCACAGGACCAAAGATACGTGTACCGATTGGTTGCTCAGTAGTGTTATTCAACAGTACGCAAGCATTTCGGTCGAAGCGAATGACAGAACCGTCAGGACGACGTACGCCTTTACGGGTGCGCACTACAACCGCCTTCATAACGTCACCTTTCTTTACTTTACCGCGAGGAATTGCTTCCTTAACAGTAACTTTGATGACGTCACCGATATGTGCATAACGGCGGTGTGAGCCACCCAGAACCTTAATACACATTACGCTGCGTGCGCCTGAGTTATCAGCTGCGTCCAGCATACTTTGCATTTGGATCATGTTAGTGCTCCGCTAAATATTAATAACTAGACCCATCACGGGTCGGGCTGCCTCTTAAAAGAGACGCGGATTGTACCACCCTTTTTTGTGATTGGGTAGTCAAAAAATAAACGGCCCCAAAAATTTTTTGGAGCCGCTTTCCTACCTATAGAATAGTGAAGATTACATCTTCGCCTTTTCTAGGACTTTTACCAATGTCCAAGACTTAGTCTTAGACAGTGGACGACACTCTGCGATTTCAACTTTGTCGCCTAGGCCACAAGTGTTGTTTTCGTCATGTGCGTGTACTTTAGTCGTACGCTTTACGTATTTACCGTAAATTGGGTGTTTCACCATGCGTTCGATAGCAACAACGATAGACTTGTCCATCTTGTCGCTAACTACACGACCTTGTTGAGTACGTTTTACTTCGCTCATTATGCGCCTGCCTTCTCAGTCAAAACAGTTTTCACACGTGCGATATCACGGCGTACAGCTTTCAGAGTATGAGTTTGCTGTAGCTGACCAGTTGCAGCTTGCATGCGCAAGTTGAACTGTTCGCGTAGCAAATTCAATAGCTCAGCGTTAAGCTCTTCAACGCTTTTCTCGCGTAGATCTTGTGCTTTCATCACATCACCTGCTTAGTTACAAATGTAGTTTTGAATGGCAGTTTACGAGCCGCTAGGCGGAACGCTTCACGCGCCAATTCTTCAGGTACACCACCCATTTCGTACATAACCTTACCAGGTTGGATTTGGGCTACCCAGTACTCAACGTTACCTTTACCCTTACCTTGACGAACTTCAAGTGGTTTTTCTGTGATTGGTTTGTCTGGGAACACACGGATCCAGATTTTACCTTGACGCTTAACGTGACGTGTCATTGCACGACGTGCCGCTTCGATTTGACGAGCAGTTAGACGACCACGGCCAACAGCTTTAAGACCGAATTCGCCGAAGCTTACATCAGTACCTTTAGCTAGACCACGGTTACGACCTGTCTGAACCTTACGGAACTTAGTACGTTTAGGTTGTAGCATCTGTCGACTCCTTACTTACGGCCTTTACGCTGCTTCTTAGGCTTATCGCCTTTAGGCTCTACAGCGTTAGCTGCTGGCATACCACCTAGAATCTCACCTTTGAAGATCCAAGTTTTAATGCCGATCACACCGTATTGAGTGTGAGCCGAAGAAGTTGCGTAATCAATGTCTGCACGTAGAGTGTGTAGAGGCACACGACCTTCACGGTACCACTCAGAACGTGCGATTTCAGCGCCGCCTAGACGACCGCTTACTTCCACTTTGATGCCTTTAGCACCTAGACGCATTGCGTTTTGTACCGCGCGCTTCATAGCACGACGGAACATAACACGACGCTCTAGTTGAGACGCGATGCTATCGCCAACAAGTTGTGCATCAAGTTCAGGTTTACGTACTTCAGCGATATTAATTTGCGCTGGTACACCTGCAATTTTTGCTACAGCTGTGCGTAGTTTCTCAACGTCTTCACCTTTCTTACCGATTACAACGCCTGGACGAGCAGTGTGAATAGTCACACGGATGCTCTTAGCAGGACGCTCGATAACGATGCGTGAAAGAGATGCTTTTTGTAGTTCCTTAGTAAGGAACTGACGTACCTTGAAGTCGCCGTCTAGGTTGTCAGCGAAATCTTTGGTGTTAGCAAACCATGTAGCATTCCAAGGCTTAACGATGCCAAGACGAATACCATTAGGATGTACTTTTTGACCCATTGCTTACTCTCCTAGTCTCTAGCGATCTGCTACAACAACAGTGATGTGGCTTGAACGCTTCAAGATACGATCCGCACGACCTTTAGCACGAGGCATAATACGCTTCATGGTTGGGCCTTCATCTACAAAGATTTTTGCGACATTCAGATCGTCAATATCTGCACCTTCGTTGTGCTCCGCGTTAGCGATAGCAGACTCTAGAACTTTCTTAACTAGAACAGCAGCTTTTTTGTTGCTGAAAGTTAGGATTTCTAGAGCTTGGTCAACAGATTTACCACGAATTAGATCCGCAACTAAGCGAGCTTTCTGAGGCGAAATGCGAGCAAAGTTATGTTTAGCAATAGCTTCCATCATTTACTCCTTAACGCTTCTTAGCTTTCTTATCCGCAGCGTGACCGCGGTAAGTACGTGTTGGTGCGAATTCACCCAGTTTGTGACCGATCATTTCTTCAGTTACAAATACTGGTACGTGCTGACGACCATTATGGACAGCGATGGTCAAACCGATCATCGTAGGGATGATCATTGAACGACGGGACCAAGTCTTAATAGGCTTTTTGTCTCCGCTTTCCACCGCTTTCTCTACCTTCTTCAGCAAGTGTAGGTCAATAAAAGGACCTTTCTTGAGAGAACGTGGCATGGCGATTCCTCTTTATATAGATTACTTGTTACGACGACGTACGATGTACTTGTCAGTGCGTTTGTTCTTACGAGTCTTGAAGCCTTTAGTTGGCATACCCCAAGGAGATACTGGATGACGGCCACCAGAAGTACGACCTTCACCACCACCGTGTGGGTGATCAACCGGGTTCATTACTACACCACGTACGGTTGGACGTACGCCGCGCCAGCGTGAAGCACCAGCTTTACCAAGTTCACGTAGCATGTGCTCAGAGTTACCAACTTCACCGATTGTTGCACGGCCTTCAGAAAGAACTTTGCGCATTTCGCCAGAACGTAGACGGATAGTTACGTACGCACCGTCGCGAGCAACGATTTGAGCGTAAGCACCAGCCGAACGAGCTAGCTGACCACCTTTACCAGGTTTTAGTTCAACGTTGTGTACAGTTGAACCTACTGGGATGTTACGCATTGGAAGAGTGTTACCAGCTTTAATCGGTGCATCAACACCAGATTGGATAACATCACCCGCGTTAACACCTTTAGGTGCTAGGATGTAGCGACGCTCACCGTCTTTGTAAAGAACTAGAGCAATGTTTGCGCTACGGTTTGGATCGTATTCTAGACGCTCAACTTTCGCTGGGATGCCATCTTTAGTACGTTTGAAGTCAACTACACGGTAGTGGTGCTTGTGACCACCGCCGATGTGACGTACTGTGATACGACCGTTGTTGTTACGACCACCGTTCTTAGAGTTTTTCTCTAGAAGAGGTGCGTATGGCTTGCCCTTGTGTAGGTCAGCGTTAACAACTTTAACAACGTGACGACGACCAGGGGAAGTCGGCTTACATTTAACAATAGCCATTCTTAACTACTCCTGTTATTCCGCGCCGCCAACAAAGTCAAGATCTTGACCTTCTTTCAAAGTAACGTACGCTTTCTTAACGTCGCTGCGGCGACCTTGGCGTAGACCTTGACGTTTGGTCTTACCCTTAGTGATAAGAGTATTTACAGACTTAACTTCAACTTCAAAAAGCTTTTCTACAGCTGCTTTGATCTCTTTTTTAGTTGCATCTTTAGCTACTTTGAAAACGATAGTGTTCGCTTTCTCAGCTGCCATAGTTGCTTTTTCAGAGATGTGCGGAGCACGTAGAACTTTTAGGATACGCTCTTCAGTGATCATGCTAGCATCTCCTCAACTTGTTTAACTGCGTCAGCAGTCATTACAACTTTGTCGAACGCGATTAGTGAAACTGGATCGATACCAGCAACATCACGTGCGTCAACTTTGTATAGGTTACGAGCCGCTAGGAATAGATTCTCATCTACTTCGCTAGTCACGATTAGAGCGTCAGTTAGCTCAAGCTCTTTAAGCTTAGCAACTAGCTCTTTAGTCTTTGGCGCTTCAACTGAGAAGTTATCAACAACGATTAGACGCTCTTGACGAACTAGCTCAGAAAGAATGCTCTTCATAGCACCGCGGTACATTTTTTTGTTTACTTTTTGGCTGTGATCTTGTGGTTTCGCAGCAAAAGTAACACCACCTGTACGCCAGATTGGGCTACGGATTGTACCAGCACGCGCACGGCCAGTACCTTTTTGACGCCATGGCTTAGCGCCACCGCCAGAAACTTCTGAACGTGTTTTTTGAGCACGAGTACCTTGACGAGCACCTGCTGCAAACGCAACAACTACTTGGTGTACAAGAGCTTCGTTAAACTCACGTCCGAAAGTAGTTTCGGAAACAGTTAGTGCATCAGCACCTTTAACCATTAGTTCCATTACTTACTCCTGAGACGTTATGCTTTAACAGCTGGTTTAACGATCACGTTGCCACCTGTTGAGCCTGGTACTGCACCTTTAATAAGAAGCAGATTGCGCTCAGCGTCAACACGTACGATCTCTAGGTTTTGAGTCGTTACACGCTCAGCACCCATGTGACCTGCCATTTTCTTGCCTTTAAATACGCGACCTGGAGTTTGACATTGGCCAATTGAACCCGGTGCACGGTGAGACAATGAGTTACCGTGAGTCATATCTTGAGTACGGAAGTTCCAACGCTTAACAGCGCCTTGGAAGCCCTTACCTTTAGATGTACCAGTAACGTCTACTTTCTTAGTTTCGTTGAATAGTTCAACTGTTAGCTCAGCGCCAACTGCGAACTCTTCACCGTTTTCCAAACGGAATTCCCAAAGACCGCGACCAGCTTCAACGCCAGCTTTAGCAAAGTGACCTGCTTCAGCTTTGTTTACACGGTTAGCTTTCTTAGAACCAGCAGTTACCTGAATTGCTGCGTAGCCGTCTGTCTCAAGAGTTTTAACTTGAGAAACACGGTTTGCTTCAACTTCAACAACTGTTACTGGGATAGAAACGCCGTCTTCAGTAAATACGCGGGTCATGCCCACTTTACGACCGATTAGACCAATCATTCTTCTAATCTCCCTTAACCTAGGCTAATTTGAACGTCAACGCCCGCAGCAAGGTCTAGACGCATTAGAGCATCAACAGTTTTGTCTGTTGGCTCAACGATGTCGATTAGACGCTTGTGAGTACGAATTTCGTACTGGTCACGTGCTTTCTTGTTAACGTGTGGAGAGATAAGAACTGTGAAACGCTCTTTACGAGTTGGCAGTGGGATTGGACCACGAACCTGTGCGCCAGTGCGCTTAGCTGTTTCAACGATTTCCGCTGTAGAAGCGTCGATTAGTTTGTAATCGAATGCTTTTAGGCGGATACGGATACGTTGGTTCTGCATGAGACAGAGCTCCAATATTAAAAATTACACAAACAATATCGCCACTCAAACTCGTTAAGACGAGAGAATGCCGATTGATTTATGTGAAACCGTAGCGTCCAAGATTAGGACACATTGTCAGTTAATTTTCGATTAACTACCCCTACATACCAGAGTCACGTCTGGGGATAGTTTTTCCGAAGAAAAGATAGCTAATTGTATTAACCGCGAACATAAGCTGAGTCTACATTACCTCGTAAATCCGAAGATTTACTCGCTCCTCATTGCTCATTGGTTCACAACTGGCTTAACCAGTGCGACGCATTATACAGATCACACTTTAGGATGCAAGACCTGAGTGAAAAATAATCGAACAAATTTTAACCACTCGATTTATCCTTCAGTTTTTGCTTTCGCCATAAACAAAAAGGACGCCGTAGCGCCCTTTTTTAAACAGGAATGATAATAGCGCTGGCTATTACTTCTTGCTTGATAGTGCACCGAAACGCTTGTTGAAGCGATCAACACGGCCGCCTGTATCAACGATACGTTGCTTACCAGTGTAGAATGGGTGACACTTGTCACATACGTCTAGGTGGATAGATTCCTTCGCTAGAGTAGATTTGAACTCAAAAGAGTTGCCGCAAGAACAAGTAGCAGTTACTGCTTTGTATTCTGGGTGGATACCAGCTTTCATGGGATAACCTCAATAGTAGGCCGTGTCGCTATACGAGTCTAAGCCGCACACCACACGTAATTAATAATAGAAATGAGTACCGCATCGGCCAATTGCCGAAGCCATAGCTCAAGGCGCAGTATAGTAATGAATCACTTTGCTGGGATCAACACATTTGGCAATTTTTTCGCCACTTTTTTCACCAGTACGTATGTACTGAAGGCTTTCTGCCGCCTTATTTGAGGTTTACTCGAATTTCGCCGAGGGTTTTAATAGACTATACCCTCTTCTTCCCTCTTTTATATAGTTAAGATTCTATGCGCCCATCCATCGCTAGAGTGGCACTGCCGGTCCCACTCGACAAACAGTTCGATTACGTCATTCCTGGGCATCTCTTTCCGCTCATTGGGGGAAGAGTATCTGTTCCTTTTGGCCGACAGACCCTTGTTGGTGTAGTCACAGCGATGGTGAACCATTCTGACTTTCCTAAAGAGCAACTTAAGCCAATCAAAGCCGTATTAGATGCTCAACCGCTATGGCCAGAGAATTTATATTCCTTGCTCACGTGGTGCAGTTACTTTTATCAATACCCTCTCGGCGATACCTTACACAATGCAATGCCGGCGGCGCTACGTAAAGGGAAGCCAGCGGACTTCGCAACGCTGCAAGAATGGCAGATCACCGAATCAGGTAAAAATAAATTAATGCAAGGCTTGGGAAGAGCGGTTAAACAGCAGCGCGCATTGCAGATGTTAGTTGATGGCGCAGTTCCGTATCAAGAGTTCATCAACCAAGAAATTCCCTCAACAGTGCTAAAGACCTTGGAAGAAAAGGGCTGGGTTGAGCGCATAGAGAAAAAGCCGACTATCACCAAATGGGGTAATCACGTTGAGCGCGATGTAGAAAAGCCCAAGGTTAATCATGAGCAGGCGCTTGCGATTGCCAGTGTGAATAGCCAAACCGGGTTTGCTTGCTATTTATTAGAAGGGGTAACGGGATCTGGTAAGACTGAAGTTTACCTGAACCTGATCAAACCTGTACTCGAAAAAGGCAAGCAGGCACTCGTTCTCGTACCGGAGATTGGTCTAACACCACAAACCATTAACCGCTTTAAACACCGTTTTAATGTTCCTGTTGATGTGATTCATTCTGGATTGAATGATACCGAGCGGCTCAATGCGTGGCTTTCTGCAAGAGACAAAGCCGCCGGCATCATTATTGGAACCCGCTCGGCCCTACTCACACCTTTTGCCGATCTCGGTATTATTATTGTCGATGAAGAGCACGATGCATCTTACAAGCAACAAGACAGTCTGCGTTACCACGCTCGTGATGTCGCCGTGATGCGCGCCCATAAAGAGCAAGTACCTATTGTGCTTGGTTCTGCAACCCCTGCTTTGGAAACGCTGCACAACGCACTTACGGGGAAATATCATCATCTGACCCTGACACAACGTGCTGGTTCAGCGGTTCCGACCACAAATAAAGTCCTCGATGTCAAAGGGCTGTATTTGGACAGCGGCTTATCGGCTCCTCTAATTGCTGAAATGCGCAAGCACCTAAAAGCAGGCAACCAAGTGATGTTGTTCTTGAACCGTCGTGGCTTCTCGCCTGCACTCATGTGTCATGAGTGTGGTTGGATTGCGGAATGTAAACGTTGCGATGCGTACTATACCTTCCATCAATACAGTAACGAGATTCGCTGCCATCATTGCGGCTCACAACAACCTATAATTCATCAATGTCAGGGCTGTGGTTCGACCCAGCTTGTGACAGTTGGCGTGGGAACCGAACAACTTGAGTTGCAACTGGCCGATCTTTTCCCTGAATACAAAGCTATTCGTATAGATAGAGACAGCACGCGCCGCAAAGGCAGTTTAGAAGATGCGCTTGAGTCAATTCGCAAAGGCGAATACCAAATTCTGATTGGAACGCAGATGTTGGCGAAAGGTCACCACTTCCCTAACGTCACCCTTGTTGCACTATTAGATGTCGATGGCTCTCTTTATAGTAGTGATTTCCGTGCTTCTGAAAGACTGGCTCAGCTATTTATTCAGGTTGCAGGCCGAGCTGGCCGAGCTAGCAAGCCTGGTGAAGTGATACTTCAAACTCACCACCCCGAGCACAGCTTGTTGCAAGCCCTTTTACATAAAGACTACCGACACTTTGCTATGACGGCATTGGAAGAACGCAAGTTAGCTCAACTGCCACCATATAGCTTTTTAACGCTGTTTAAAGCCGAAGCGAACCAAAGTGAAATTGTCGAGGATTTCCTTCGTCAGGTGCGTTTTACTCTTGAATCACATCCGCTATTCGATGATTCCTGCATGGTGCTGGGGCCAACGCCTTCACCACTTGCTAAACGTGCAGGTAAGTATCGCTGGCAGTTACTTTTGCAAACTCAGCATCGCTCATTGATGCAAAAGTTATTAACCAGTGCCAAACCTGCTATTGAGTTGTTGCCAAATGCCAAGAAAGTTCGCTGGAATTTAGACATAGAGCCACAAGATCTCAGCTAGCAAACGTTTAACCATGTAATGAATTGCCTTTTAATGTGAGTAAAATCACAATAGGATTGCAATTTTTGTTAAACAGACCGTAACTTTACCTTTAGAAATGAATAGACTATTCAAATTAGTAAAGTCTAAAGTGGATCAGTCACATAGGCTTCAATTAGAACAATGACAAACGTCACCTTGGCGAATATTTTAAGAGGGTAAAAACTATGGCGACAATGAAGGATGTTGCCCAGCTTGCAGGGGTATCTACTGCGACAGTATCACGAGCATTAATGAATCCAGAAAAAGTCTCTTCTTCAACAAGAAAGAGAGTGGAAGATGCCGTACTAGAAGCTGGTTATTCACCAAATTCATTAGCTCGTAACTTACGAAGAAATGAATCAAAAACCATTGTCACTATCGTTCCGGATATTTGTGATCCGTACTTCTCAGAGATCATTCGCGGTATCGAAGATGCAGCGATGGAACATGGCTATCTGGTTCTGCTTGGCGATAGCGGTCAACAAAAGAAACGTGAGAGCTCATTTGTAAACTTGGTCTTCACCAAACAAGCCGACGGTATGTTGCTGTTGGGTACAGACTTACCCTTTGACGTCAGCAAGCCTGAGCAAAAGAACCTACCACCTATGGTGATGGCCTGTGAGTTTGCCCCTGAGTTGGAGTTACCAACTGTTCATATCGATAACCTGACTTCAGCGTTTGAAGCGGTGAACTACCTGACGCAACTTGGTCATAAACGCATCGCGCAAATCTCTGGCCCAGACACTGCGGTACTTTGCCAATTCCGTCAGCAAGGTTATCAACAAGCGTTGCGTCGCGCAGGCATCAATAAAGAACCACAATACAGTGTGATTGCAGACTTCTCCTTTGAAGGTGGCGTACAAGCTGTTCGCAAACTGCTTGAATTACCAGAGCCCCCAACGGCACTCTTCTGTCACTGTGACACCATGGCGATTGGAGCCATTCAAGAAGCAAAGCGTCTTGGTCTGCGTATCCCTCAAGATTTGTCTATTGTCGGCTTTGATGACATTCAGTTCGCGCAATACTGCGATCCACCACTGACCACCATTTCTCAACCTCGTTACGAGATTGGTCGCCAAGCGATGCTGATGATGCTAGAGCTACTGAAAGGCCATGATGTACATGCTGGCTCTCGACTGCTCGATACTAAGCTTGTCGTTCGTGGTAGTGCTGCGCCTCCACCATTACGATAAGCAACGCAAGACTCCCCAAGCGACGCATTTAGCGTCGCTTTTTATTCTCAACTTTCCTGCACGTAACTAACAAGATTACACGAATAGGGTGTTTTATCTTTTCAATCTGGATTAACATATTTGCCAGAATCCTTGATGACCTGAAGTAACCGTGGCAAATAGAGATTATGTAAGACGCGGACGCGGCGCTCCGAAAAAGTCTGCAAAAAAACAACCTTCAAGAAAAAAACCTTGGCGTAGTGGTCTACTGGCAATTTTGCTCGTGGGCGGTTTTGGCTATGGGCTGTATTTATTAAGTTCAGACCCTGAGCCGGAAAAAACAGTGGTTGTTGAAACACCAACAACAAATACCACCAGCAAGCCAAAGCCGAAGAAAGACATTCCACCTCCACCGGAAGAAAAGTGGGAATACGTCGATACGCTTCCAAAACGTGAAGTCGAAGTCGTCGCCAAAGAAATTCAGGTATCCAAAGTCCCTTACGTTATGCAATGCGGCGCTTACAAGAACCAAAGCCAAGCAGAAGAGCGTAAGTTAGCGATCGCCTTCCAAGGCATGACAAGCCGAGTAATCAAAAAAGACGGCAGCTCTTGGTACCGTGTTGTACTTGGCCCATACAAGTTCAAACGTGAAGCAGAGAAAGATCGCCACAAATTGCAACGCGCGAAGATCGAACCTTGTGCGATTTGGAAAGAGAATCTTTAAACACTGGCCCTAGGAGCTAAGATCCTAGGGCCTTTCTTTTCGCCCCCTTGAATCCCCCACTCACTTACCCCATATACTTAATTAAATCCAAAGAGAAATAATTAAGAGGTCGACTGTGACTACCATTGTATCTGTACGTCGAAACAATAAAGTCGTCATCGCGGGTGATGGCCAAGTGTCGCTAGGCAATACCGTAATGAAGGGCAATGCACGTAAAGTTCGCCGCCTATACAACAACCAAGTACTTGCCGGTTTTGCTGGCGGTACTGCGGATGCCTTCACCCTATTCGAACGCTTCGAAAGCAAACTACAAATGCACCAAGGCCACCTAACTAAGGCAGCAGTGGAACTTGCAAAAGACTGGCGTAGCGACCGTGCACTTCGCAAACTAGAAGCGCTGCTAGCTGTAGCGGATGAAACGGCTTCACTTATCATCACAGGTAACGGTGACGTAGTTCAGCCAGAGAACGATCTGATTGCCATTGGCTCTGGCGGCGCATACGCACAAGCAGCAGCAACCGCACTATTAGAAAACACAGACCTAGACGCACGCGAAATTGCAGAGAAAGCACTGAACATCGCTGGCGACATCTGTGTATTCACCAACCATAATCACACTGTAGAAGAACTAGAATCTACAGTAGAGCTTCCTAAGCCAACGGCTTAAGCGTAATCGTAACGAAGTAAGGAAAGAATATGTCTGAAATGACTCCTCGCGAAATCGTTCATGAACTGAACCGCCACATCATTGGTCAAGAGAAAGCAAAACGTTCGGTTGCGATTGCCCTACGTAACCGCTGGCGTCGCATGCAGCTTGAAGAAAGCTTGCGTGTAGAAGTGACACCCAAAAATATCCTAATGATTGGTCCTACTGGTGTAGGTAAAACAGAGATTGCTCGCCGTCTTGCCAAACTGGCTAATGCACCATTCATCAAAGTCGAAGCAACCAAATTCACCGAAGTGGGTTATGTTGGTAAAGAAGTCGAAACCATCATCCGCGATCTTACCGATGTTGCAGTGAAGATGACACACCAGCAAGCGATGGAAAAAGTAAAATTCCGCGCTGAAGAGCAAGCAGAAGAGCGCGTTTTAGATGCCCTATTACCACCAGCGCGTGATGCTTGGGGTCAATCTGAGCAAAAAGAAGACACATCGAACACCCGCCAAATCTTTCGTAAGAAACTGCGTGAAGGCCAGTTAGATGACAAAGAAATCGACATCGACGTAGCAGCTCCGCAAATGGGTGTGGAGATCATGGCACCTCCTGGTATGGAAGAAATGACCAACCAGCTACAAGGTATGTTCCAAAACCTTGCTGGCGATACGAAGAAGAAACGCAAACTGAAAATCAAAGACGCAATGAAAGCGTTGGCAGAAGAAGAAGCAGCGAAGCTGGTAAACCAAGAAGAGCTGAAAGAGTCTGCGATTTTCAACGTCGAGAACAACGGTATCGTGTTCATCGACGAAATCGACAAGATTTGTAAGCGCGGCGAAAGCTCTGGTCCTGACGTTTCTCGTGAAGGTGTTCAGCGTGACCTACTACCGTTAATCGAAGGTAGCACCGTATCAACTAAGCACGGCATGGTGAAAACAGACCACATCCTATTTGTGGCATCTGGTGCATTCCAAGTAGCGAAACCTTCTGACTTGATTCCAGAACTGCAAGGTCGCCTGCCTATTCGTGTAGAGCTAGAAGCACTAACCAGTAACGATTTCAAACGTATCCTTACTGAGCCAAAAGCATCTCTGACTGAACAATACGTTGCGCTAATGAAAACAGAAAGCGTGGATGTAGAATTCACTGAAGACGGCATCACTCAAATCGCAGAAGCGGCATGGACCGTGAACGAAACTACTGAGAACATTGGTGCTCGTCGTCTGCATACCGTGATGGAGCGTTTGATGGATGAGATTTCTTACGACGCAACTGAAAAAGCGGGAGAGAAGTTCGTCATTGATGCGGCTTACGTGAAAAACCGCCTAGGCGATACGATTGAAGATGAAGATCTAAGCCGCTTCATTCTGTAATAAGCCCAGTGTAGAGACCAAAGCCCAGAACTATGCTTCTGGGTTTTTTCGTTCCGAATGACGGTTACTTTAGCAAGCTCTAGAGCAAGAAAGTTCGTCATCCTAGCGAGCTCAAGCGAGACTAAGGTTCTAGTAACAACGCACTCCAACTCTTCAGCATTGACCTTAAATCAAAGCGCAAACGAACAATAGATTCTGAATCACCTCGTCCCTCGTTGTTCAAAATGACGGGACTTTTAAATGATGGGACTTTAAGAAACTCTAAACCAAAAAAGTTCGTCATCCTAGCGAGCTCAAGCGAGACTAAGGATCTAATAACAACGTGCGCCGTACCCTTCCCTTTCCCAAAAAGCGCCACTTTATTACCTCAAATATGAAAACTGTGTTCCTTACTTGTAACCCTTTGACTCTTAATTGACTTGCTTTAGGTCAATAGCGTATCTGTCGCTTTGTGCTTATACTGGGCACATTGGTTACTAGCACGAAATATCCATGAAACAATCTCTAAAGATCTGGCTTGAAGCCGCGCGTCCTAAAACATTACCGCTTGCACTGGTATCAATTTTGACCGGTAGCGTACTCGCCTATTCAGCGGGACACTTTTCTCTGACCATTGCCATCATGGCTTTCGTCACAGCTACGTTACTGCAAATACTATCTAACCTTGCCAATGATTATGGCGATGCAGTCCAAGGTACAGATAATGACAACCGCTTGGGCCCTCAGCGCGCGATGCAGTCTGGCGCTGTAACTGCCGCGCAGATGAAAATGGCGATCATCTTTAATATCGTTCTGACCGCGATTGCAGGCCTTACTTTGGTGTTTTACGCACTGAGTTCTTTTGAAAGCATCATTACATTTATCGGTCTAGGCATTCTTGCCATTATCGCGGCGATCGCTTACACAATGGGTAGTAAGCCTTACGGCTACGTCGGCTTGGGCGACCTGTCTGTCTTCATCTTCTTTGGTTTACTTGGCGTATCCGGTACCTACTTCCTGCATACCGGTCATGTGGATGCGACATTGTTCTTACCAGCATTAGGCTGCGGTTTGTTAGCCGTAGCAGTGCTGAACATCAACAACATGCGTGACATTGAGAACGACAGCGAATGTGGTAAACGCACGATGGCAGTTCGACTTGGTCAACGTAAAGCAAAGCAATACCACTTCATCTTACTCGGTGGCGCCCTACTCGCCTTTGCAGCTTATTTACTTATTCAAGACAAGCCGGTTTGGATCAGCTTACCCTTCCTGCTAAGCATCTACGTGATAGCGAATCATGGCAAAGCGGTTTGGGATACCGAAAAACCCGCACAAATTGCCCCAATGATGCCCGTTGTTGTGAAGTGCTCGCTCGTTACTAACGTTTTATTTGCAACAGTTGTGGTAGCTCAAACTCTGATGAGTTAAAAAGGGATTGTCATTGCATTGACTTAATGCCTAGATATACTCAAAGACAACAGTTTCTGTTTAGAAAGGTACGCTATGGAATACAATACCTCAGCACTCTGTGATATCTATCTTGATCAGGTAGATGTAGTTGAACCGATGTTCAGTAACTTTGGCGGCCGCGCGTCGTTTGCCGGGCAAGTGACGACGGTTAAGTGCTTTGAAGACAACGCACTGATCCGCGAAACGCTAGAACAAGACGGAATCGGGCGAGTATTGTTGATCGACGGCGGAGGGTCCCTACGCAGAGCCTTAATCGATGCAGAAATCGCAACCCTTGCAGAAGAAAATGAATGGGAAGGCATTGTCGTTTACGGTTGTGTTCGTGAAGTGGATGAACTAGAAGACATGAACCTTGGCATTCAAGCGCTCGCTTCTATTCCTGTTGGCGCTGCTAACCAAGGCGTTGGTGAAATCGATGTTCCAGTAAACTTTGGTGGTGTTAGCTTCCTACCGGAAGATTACATCTATGCAGATAGCACTGGCATCATTCTTTCTCCAGAACCGCTCAATATCGACCTCGAGTTGGATGACGATGAAGAGGAAGATGAGGAAAGGTTAAACTAACCTAACGCTATTGACGGCTACTAGCCAAATACGCAAACACCCGCCGAAGCGGGTGTTTTTGATTCTGGATACTTAAGTGGATTATTCCACTTCGTCCATCTTGCCAAGTAGTGCACGAATGCGCTCTTGCCACTGAGCGTGCTCTTGTTGAGCTTGCTGAGATTTTTGCTCAAGCTCTTCACGTTGAGAACGCATTTCGTTAGCTTCAGCTTCTAATTTCACTTTGTCTTCTTTCAGCTCTTCTACTTCCATCTGAAGAAGAGTGATTGTGTCAACTGCAGTTTGAATTTTCGCTTCTAGTTTTTCTAGTACTTCAAAAGACATCTTGGCCTACCTATTGTTATTCCGTGGGACGATGGCGAGCGTTCGCTTGCACCTTACCTATGAGGTTCATTCTACTCAGCGTAGCGATGAGAAACACTTACTATATTCGATATTTTGCATCATTCGGTTAAAAAATCGGCGCAATCTCACTAAACGCTGACTTTTCTTATCCTAGAAGCATTTTTGAGCAATGTATTTTCCCATCACTACCCCATAAACTCACCCAAGTATTGATCAAATTCAACTTAGTTAAAGTAAAAGCTCAGCAAAAAGGCAAACGTTTAACTGACGATGTGATAAAATCGCCGCGCAAATTATTCTTCCCTCTTGTTACTTGGAGACATCATGAAACGCGATTTAGCAATGGCATTTTCCCGTGTTACTGAAGGTGCCGCTTTGGCTGGTTACAAATGGCTTGGCCGTGGCGACAAAAACGCAGCGGATGGTGCTGCTGTTGAAGTAATGCGCACCCTGCTGAACAAAACAGACATCAGTGGTGAAATCGTTATTGGTGAAGGTGAAATCGATGATGCACCGATGCTGTACATCGGTGAACAAGTGGGTATTGGTGGCGACGAAGTCGATATCGCTGTAGACCCGATCGAAGGTACTCGCATGACCGCAATGGGTCAATCTAACGCACTAGCAGTATTGGCAGCGGGTGAGAAAGGCAGCTTCCTTAAAGCACCAGACATGTACATGGAAAAACTGGTTGTCGGTCCTAGCGCTAAAGGTGTTATCGACCTAGGTAAGCCACTTAAAGAAAACCTAGAAAACGTAGCAAAAGCACTGAATAAACCTCTTGATACGCTAGTCGTTATTACGCTTGCGAAGCCTCGTCACGATGAAGTGATCGCAGAGATGCAAGCAATGGGCGTTCGCGTATTCGCTGTACCAGACGGTGATGTAGCCGCTTCAATCCTAACTTGTATGCCAGACAGTGAAGTCGACATGATGTACTGCATCGGTGGTGCACCAGAGGGCGTGGTATCGGCAGCGGTGATTCGTGCACTAGACGGTGACATGCATGGTCGTCTTCTTCCTCGTCATGAAGTAAAAGGCGATACGGAAGAAAACCGCATCTACGGCTCAGCAGAGCTACAACGCTGTGAAGAGATGGG
This sequence comes from Vibrio sp. MMG023, assembly GCF_021654215.1. Lineage (NCBI taxonomy): Bacteria > Pseudomonadati > Pseudomonadota > Gammaproteobacteria > Vibrionales > Vibrionaceae > Vibrio > Vibrio sp. MMG023. The sequence continues at coordinate 300,129 of NZ_JAKFZP010000006.1, forward strand.
TGTAAAAGCGAATGTTGTATTGAAGATGGAAGACATGGCGCGCAGCGACAACGTAGTCTTCTCTGCAACGGGGATTACTAAAGGTGACCTGCTAGAAGGCATCTCTCGCCAAGGTAATATCGCAACAACAGAAACCCTATTGATTCGCGGTCGTTGTCGTACTATTCGTCGAATCAAATCTACGCACTACCTAGAGCGTAAAGACCCAGAAGTTCGCGATATTATTCTTTAATCTCGACGTATATTGATTCCCCAAGGGTTGGCTAAGTGCCAACCCTTTTTATTTGTGATTCAACAAATCCACACACAAATTAAGTCAACACTTTTCTTTACTAACCCTATCGCGCATAATATGTACTGACGTATAAATGGTGGGTATATGAAGACCGTAGATAGGATTTTGCAAATCGTTAAGCGTGATGGCTCTGTCACAGCGAAACAACTCTCTTCTGAACTGGGTATGACAACCATGGGTGCGCGTCAGCATCTGCAAGGTTTGGAAGATGACGGCATCCTGTCGATTTATGATGTAAAAGTCAAAGTGGGTCGCCCTGCCCGCCATTGGTCTCTGACCCAAAAAGGTCACGAGCAGTTTGCAGATCGCCATGGTGAGTTGACCATTCAGTTTATCGAAGCCGTAGAGCACATCTTCGGTAAAGATGGGTTGGAAAAAGTCACGTCAGAGCGTGAAAAGCTCACTCTACAAAACTATCAACAGCATCTAGAGCAGTGTGACTCTCTAGAGAGCAAACTAAAGACATTGGTTACTCTGCGTGAACAAGAAGGCTACATGGCAGAACTAGAACAAGATGAACATGGTTTTATCCTCATCGAAAACCACTGCCCTATTTGCAAAGCCGCGACTCGCTGCCCAAGCTTGTGCCAATCTGAGCTCAACGTCTTCCAGTCACTTCTCGGCAGTGACACAAAAATAAAGCGCGATGAGCACATCATCAGTGGCCAGCGTCGCTGCGTGTACCGCATTCAAGCCTAGTATTTCGACTCTCTTCCACTTTATTATGAACATACGCTCTTATTAATGAGACGATGTTGTAATTCTTTCTATCTCCGTTTCTGCATGGATTAAGCTTTTAGTAACTAGGAGCAACATCCAATGGATTTGGAGATAGCCATGCCAAGCACCCACAAACCACAAGTTTTACCCTCATTCGATGAAATGGTAAAAATGGCGGAACGCGATCCCGAAGCCTTTGAGCAGTTCCGTCATGATATGGCAAAAGAGATGATCGAAGGTGCCTCAGAGCAGATGCAGCCAAGGTTATGGGCGCAACAAAGCCATATAGACAGAGTCATCCATAACTGTAAAAACCCCAATCACACTAATGTCGTGTTGATGAATGAACTACAGAAACAAGTCGTAAAATTCAGAGAGGCATTACAGGGAGAACCTTCACCAACTCAAAAAGCTGATGTAGTTGAGTTGAAAGCATTTAAAGATAGGGATGATTTTTACTAAGGAATAGGAATAAGGCTCTAGAATCCTAGAACCTTATTTAAAGCCTAGAGAGCTATACTTACTTCGGCTCAGAACCGTAGTTGTTCTGACCCACAGTGCCTTTCAAGAAACCACACTCCACCAGAATCCACAGACCACAGATCAGAGAAATCGAAGCGATCATCATTTGCGGTGTCGAGGGGTCTTGTGCTGCTGGGTTAGTCATTGGCGTTGCAACTCGCCCAATGATCAACGGGATATTCAACGCTAGCCAGTAAATCGACTTGTTACGGTCATGCCAGCGCTTAGTAGTGATCGCCAAATCTGGGATAAGAAGAATTAGCAGGAAGATAGGCAAAAGAATATAAGAGAACGCAGGGAATAACTTACTGATGCCAGCACCGAAGCCCAAGATCATGATGTAGTAGATGATATTCCACACCCAGTAAGTTTTACGGCCTATACGGCCCTGGAAAGAAAACAGTAATTCTTTAATCGACATCGAAACACTCAACATATTGAAAGTGCGACAACTCCTTGGCCGCACTACGTAAATCTAGTGTGTCTAATTTACCACCTTCTGGAAGCAATCAATATCCATATCTCGAACATTCACAGTCAAACTGCGAACATGGCTCGCTTGTTCTTGCAACACCACCATCAGTGCTCTTGATAATTCCCGCTTCTGTTCTGAGCTTCTTCCTGCGAGCAAATCAAAGTTGATATGGATGAAGTCAACACTATCGCCCTCTTCCCCTACCAGCCAGTTGTGGTAACGAAGCGCACGAGATTTGACGGACGCCAACTCGAACAAACCACTGTCTAAAGTCACTTTGTGTAGGTCTTCTAATAGGCCTTGAACATTCACACGCTCATCGACCGAGTTGGAATATTCTAAAACTAAGTTTGGCATTTTGATTCCTTTCTTATTACGGCTAACTTTTAACCCGTAGTAATACCAATCTAAGCGGCAATTTCCGAGGAATGGACTATCATTCTGTCTACGCGATCACCAATCGATTGCTTTTGACAAAATGGATAGACCCAACTGACCTCAAGATACAGGGTCCAGAGCGTTGTCATTGATTCCCTGTTTACCGAAAAAGCAAGCTAGGAAAACAACGCAACATCGGTTCAATGACACGCTCCCGAAGGGCGAACTGTCATGGTCTGCATACTTTGTTAACAATTTTTAACTTAGAACCACTAGATCTTCAAATTGTTGCCTCGCCTGCAAACCAAGCCATTCTCGCTGAACCTAGCATCTCGAGGTTACTTGGGTATAGAACAAATGCAGCACCGACCAGATGAAGAAAGCCGAATAAGACATGACGCCAATCATGATCTGTTCACATTATTCTGTTATATTCCTACGTAGATTTTTTACATTAATAGACTATTTACATTAAAGATAAGGGAGATATTCCTATGCGTCGTCCTGTAGTGATGGGTAACTGGAAACTAAACGGTAGCAAAGCAATGGTAACTGAGCTGCTAGCTGGTATTAACGCTGAACTTGAAGGCGTTGAAGGTGTTGACGTAGCAGTAGCTCCACCAGCTCTTTACATCGGTCTAGCTGAGTGTGTAATCGCAGAAGGTGATAACAAAGTTATCCTAGGCGCACAAAACACTGACCTAAACAACAGCGGTGCTTTCACTGGCGACATGTCTCCAGAAATGCTGAAAGACTTCGGTGCTTCTCACATCATCATCGGTCACTCAGAGCGTCGTGAATACCACAACGAATCTGACGAGTTCATCGCGAAGAAATTCAACTTCCTAAAAGAAAACGGTCTAACGCCTGTTTTCTGTATCGGTGAATCTGAAGCTCAAAACGAAGCTGGCGAAACTGAAGCAGTATGTGCACGTCAAATCAACGCAGTTATCGACACTTACGGTGTTGAAGCTCTAAACGGCGCAATCATCGCTTACGAACCAATCTGGGCTATCGGTACTGGTAAAGCAGCAACAGCTGAAGATGCACAACGCATCCACGCTTCTATCCGCGCACTGATCGCAGCGAAAGACGAAGCAGTTGCAGCACAAGTAATCATCCAATACGGCGGCTCTGTTAAACCAGAAAACGCTGAAGCTTACTTCTCACAACCAGACATCGACGGTGCTCTAGTTGGCGGCGCTTCTCTAGACGCTAAGAGCTTCGTAGCTATCGCTAAAGCAGCGGCAGCAGCTAAAGCTTAATTTCGCTTTTTACTAGCAGAAATAACAAAGGGATGCATCACGCATCCCTTTTTGTTTTGATTAGTATGAGATTAGAAACTTAGGGGCTTGTTTTTAGAACCCTAATCTCGACTTTATTTTCCGTAGAACTCTTTGTACCAAGTCACAAACTCAGCAACGCCCTCTTTGACTGTTACTTTTGGTTTGTAACCCGTTGCAGCAAACAGATCTTCTGTATCTGCATAGGTTTGATAAACGTCACCTGGTTGCATCTCACGGAAGTTTTTCTTCGCTTCAATACCAAGCTCATCTTCAATCGCTTTAACAAAGTCCATAAGATTGATTGGAGAGCCGTGACCAATGTTGTAAACCGAGTATGGCGCAGAACTGCTTGCCGGAGTTCCCTCCTCTACCGTCCAGTCATCATTGCGAACTGGAAGCACATCTGCAATACGAACCACACCTTCAACAATGTCATCCACATGAGTAAAGTCACGCCACATATCACCATTATTGTTGATATCGATAGTGTCACCATCAAGGATCTTCTTAGTGAAAATAAATGGTGCCATATCAGGTCGGCCCCAAGAGCCATAGACAGTAAAGAAACGAAGACCTGTCGTTGGAATATCGTATAAGTGCGAGTAGCTATGAGCCATCAACTCGTTAGACTTTTTAGTCGCTGCGTATAGCGATACTGGGTGATCAACACTGTCAGACGTCGCAAATGGCACCTTGGCATTCAAACCATAAACGGAACTCGAAGAAGCATAAACCAAATGGCCTACCTTATTTTGGCGACAACCTTCAAGAATGTTTAAGTGGCCCACCAAGTTTGAATCTGCATAAGCATGTGGGTTCTCTAGTGAATAGCGAACACCAGCTTGGGCTGCAAGGTGAATAACTCGATCGAATTTTTCCGCCGTAAACAACTGTTCCATTGCGGCACGATCAGCAATGTCTACATTAACAAACTTAAACAGTGGGTTTTCAATGCGTTCTAATCGAGCATGTTTCAAGTTTACATCGTAGTAGTCATTTAGGTTGTCGATCCCGACAACTTCATGTCCGGCAGCGTTAAGTTTTTCTGCCGTCGCACTGCCAATGAAACCTGCAGCGCCAGTCACTAAATATTTCATATTCTAAAGTCCTAATGAAAGAAAAAGCCAGTCAATAACGACTGGCTTACAGGATTAAATTCTTATCAATCGCTACCAAAAAGATCTCGTGTGTATACTTTCTCAGCAACATCTGCGAGTTCTTCCACCATGCGGTTGGAGACTATTACATCTGCTTCTTGCTTAAATTCAGCGAGATCTTTGATTACACGTGAATGGAAAAACTCTTCTTCTTGAAGTACTGGCTCGTATACCACAACCTCAATACCTTTCGCCTTGATGCGCTTCATGATGCCTTGAATAGAAGAGGCACGGAAATTGTCAGAACCCGCCTTCATTATCAAACGATATACACCTACAACTTTTGGTTGGCGGCTAATAATCGAGTCTGCTATGAAGTCTTTACGAGTGCGGTTTGCATCCACAATCGCACCAATGATGTTATTTGGCACTTCTTGGTAGTTCGCAAGCAACTGCTTAGTGTCTTTTGGAAGACAATAACCACCGTAACCAAATGATGGGTTGTTGTAGTGATTACCAATACGAGGATCTAACCCCACACCTTCAATTATCTGACGAGCATCCAGACCGTGAGCTTCTGCGTAAGAATCCAGCTCGTTAAAGTACGCTACGCGCATTGCAAGATAAGTGTTAGAGAACAGCTTAACTGCTTCTGCTTCTGTTGAATCAGTAAAGAGAACTTGAATATCTTCTTTTACAGCCCCTTCAACAAGTAAACCAGCGAACGTTTCTGCGCGTTCACTGCGTTCACCGACGATAATACGAGAAGGGTGCAGGTTGTCATAAAGCGCCTTCCCTTCACGAAGGAACTCTGGAGAGAACATGACGTTCTCACAATTCAATTCTTCTTTAATACGCGCGGTATAACCTACAGGAACTGTAGACTTAATTACCATTACGGCTTCTGGGTTAATTGCCATTACATCTTTAATCACAGCTTCTACTGATGCCGTGTTAAAGTAGTTGGTTTGCGGGTCGTAATCTGTAGGTGTTGCGATAACAACAAATTCAGCACCTTTGTAAGCAAGCTCTTTATCTAAAGTCGCGACAAAATTTAGCTCTTTAGTTGCTAGAAAACGTTCAATCTCAGCATCTACAATTGGAGATTGTTTGTTGTTTAACATCTCCACTTTGTCTTCGATGATGTCTACAGCAACTACTTCATGATTCTGAGCCAAAAGCATGGCGTTTGACAGACCTACGTATCCTGTACCTGCAACTGCAATTTTCATTCTTTTATCCCATATATAAAACTGGCGTAAGAATACCAAAACATCGCAGTGTGCGGTAGAAGTAGGTGCTTTTTAGCTCTTTTTTTACGCCGAAGTTACGTACACAACAAAAAAGCGGCCGTTTGGCCGCTTTTCACGTCGATTGTAGTTAATCTAACTGGGTACTGAGGTATCTCAAATAAGCATTGCGCATACGAATTTTGTTCTCTTCAAAGTAATCACTACCGTAACGACCTCGGTTGAAGTAGCGGCGCAGCATGCTGTTATCCATCACCAGTTCATCCCCTTGTCCTGTACTTAAGAAGTTTTGGTCATTACCAACTCGCGTCGAAACATTAAAGTCGTACGCTTCATTACCACGAACCTGAAGTAAGCTAGGAGACATATCACGCCAAGGTGTCAGAGGTAGTTTCACCGCAACAGTAACGAACTGCTCTTCATCGGTATCATTAAACTTCGTCACTTGGTAGCTCGCAGAAACTTCAATGTCCTCAAACCAATGTGAGGTAGTGAACTTCGCGCCGACATCCCCTTTCCAAAACTCACCCGCGGTCGCATTAAACTGCCAATCCCATTCCGGCATACTAAAGGTATAACGAGTTAGAAACGTTTGGCGATCTGGGTTCGCATAACCATTGTTGTCTTTCTCATCCATGTGCTGGAAATAGCTCATCTCTAGACCAAGAGCATGAGCACCAGATGGAGAGAACCAAGCAGATTCACTGCGAGCACCGACATAATCGGTTTTCACCAGACCTAACGATACTTGGTTAGCAACATCCACATATGGCAAGCGGAAGAATTGATGAACCATGGCACGGTCAATTTCGTTTTCGTAGGCGCTATCTTCAAAATAACCACCCTCTTCAAAATCGTCGCTTTCTGCTAATGGCAGGATATGGCGAATATCAACAGCAGCACCAGACCACAAGAAGGTATAAAGGTTGCTCGACATCGCAAACGAGTAATCATAAACACCAAACTCAGTCGCAACACCATGGCGTACCATTGGCGATAACACCAATTGTGAGTCTAAAGCTCCACTGTTTACGCGCTCTGTTTTCCACTCCACCAACTCAAGCTTGTCAGATAGACTCTTGGTACTGAATTGGATGTCATCACATGCCGCAGAACCATTCACAAAACTCTGGTAACAAGTCGCATCCGTTTGCACACTCACCACTGGTTTCTGGTTTGCCAATAGCATTAACTCTACACGATCAGAGCTTAAGCCCATTTCTTGTGCAGAGTTCGAACCGAAGTGACTTGAAATGATCCCCATCGCGACACCTAAACCATCCATCTGGTTGTGATTGTATCGGCGGTTCTCTAGAGCTACGACAACCGACTGGTTTAAGGTGCCAACTTGAATATTCACAAAACCTTCGTTGCGCAGTGCACTTACCAAAGCAGAGATTGACGCATTATCAGCTTTGCTTTGCTCTAGAGAGAGCTTTTCCATCAGTGACATATTGTTACGAGCATAGTCACGAGAACGGGTGTAATCGGTGATGAGCGGAATAGATAGTGCAGCATTCCACATATTCTGCTCATCCGTTTCATGACCAGAGTAAATTTGGTAGCTCAAGGAAGCCGTCATATCATAAGGTAGCAGTTCCTGTGGCGTGAACACTTTCACCGATGAGTTGAACTCGACAGCATCGTATTCCCCAGTAAGCTGAACAAAATCAAATGGCTGATATTCAATACCACCAAATGGACCGTCCATAACGCCTAACGGGATATCAGATTGACCATAACCCGCAGAAATTCGCACAGGAACAGCATTAAATGTGTAATCAGCAACGGCATATTTGGTGCTGAAACGGTTTCCCGAGCCACCCAAATCTTGGACACCGAGAGCTAAATCAACATTATCTAAGCTCAAAAAATTGGGTAACTGATACTTAAAAGAGAATGAAAGGTCTCGAATATCGCCACAATCATCGAAACAATTTGACGTATAATCATCGGTGACAATCCGCCCCTGCGCTTCCAACCCTTCCAAAACGCCAAAGGAAAATTTGAGAGAATCAAAATCTTGGATTTCGGTGTTATATGGCAGCCCCTGAGCATACGTGAAAGAGAAGTCCCCATATTCCAAAGATTGAGCATTGGGCGTTAACGTTAGTCCCGTAAAACTCTGATTAGAAGGGAGCGTTTTTAAGCCTTCTGCTGCAATAGGCGCACTCATAAAGAGCGGTAGCGATAGTGCTGCAATCCGTTTTTTAATTATTTTCTGTGCCATCAGTTTTGCCACTGTTAAAGTCATGAATACACAAAAAGGCACCGCTTTGGTGCCTTTTAACTTTTGTCATTTCGTTGCTGATGATGATTGGAATCTAGTCGTTCCCTCTCAAGCCATCATCAACAAACAATTAATTTTCGTATTATTTATTATCACTACGAAAGCATCAAGTTTCAGCTGCATTACTTTGCTTTGGCTCAAAGTTAAACAAAGTTGCTGTTCTGGAGGTTTGCTTCCAGACCAAATCTTCAATGCCATCGACAGGGTTGAAGCCGGTCGGTGCTTCAAGCAACAAACGACGAATCACTTCATGTTGGAAGTTATGGCAAGCCACATCCAATTTATCAATTAGCGTTTCGTATTCCTTCATTGGCAAGAAGTCTTCTTGCGCGGTCATGATTCGGCTGTGAGCGGTTTCAGAAACATTATCATCACCAATCAGCAACTCTTCATACAGCTTCTCGCCGGGTCTTAAGCCTGTGTACTTGATCTCAATGTCCCCTTCTGGATTGGCTTCATCTTTGACTTCCAAACCCGATAGGTGGATTAAGTTCTTCGCTAGGTCGACGATTTTTACTGGCGAGCCCATATCAAGCACAAAGACGTCGCCACCTCTGCCCATCGCCCCAGCTTGAATCACAAGCTGTGCGGCTTCTGGAATCGTCATAAAGTATCGAGTGATGTCTTTGTGAGTCACCGTGATTGGTTCACGGTTAGCAATTTGTTTTTTGAAAACCGGTACAACCGAACCTGATGAACCCAAAACATTACCGAACCTCACCATACAAAAGCGAGTGCCTAGGTTTGGGTTGTTCTCTCGAATGCGGTTTTGTTGCTCTGCCAGCGCTTGTAAGCCTAGCTCCGCCATTCGCTTGGTTGTGCCCATCACATTAGTAGGACGAACCGCTTTATCAGTAGAGATTAAAACGAAATTTTTCACGCCTGCATCAATGGCAGCTAAAGCCGTATAGTAAGTACCAAATACGTTGTTACGTACACCTTCTACGACATTGTATTCAACAAGCGGGACGTGCTTGTATGCGGCAGCGTGATAAACCGTGTCGACCTCAAACGCCTTCATGGTGGTTTCGAGGCGGTTTTGTCTTTGTACCGACCCAACCAAAGGGACAACCACAATGTTTAGTTTTCTATCTTTAACGATTTGGCTCAGCTCAATATGTATCTGGTATAGAGCAAATTCAGATAACTCAAACAAGACCAGTGCTTTCGGGGAGTAATTTAAAATTTGTCGACAAAGCTCTGAGCCGATAGAGCCACCAGCCCCCGTTACCATAACGGTTTGGTCTTTGATGTTTGATTCCATCAATACTTGCTGAGGTTGAACCGCGTCTCGACCTAACAAATCACCAATTGGGACTTCTTTTAGTTCATCGATTTTTGCTTTACCGGTTAAGATATCGCGCATATCTGGCACAGTCTGAATCTCAACAGGCAGTTTAGAAATGTTATCCAATACTTCTTTACGACGTTTATTTGAAGCACTTGGGATTGCCAGTAGAATCTGTTTCACGTCGTATTTTTTGATCGCTTTCGGTGCACTTTCTACCGTGTAAACAAAGTGTCCCATCAAGGTAGTGTTATAGAGTGTTTTGTCCTCATCAACAAAACCAATCACACGATGCGTCTCTGATTGGCGCAGCGCGAACGCCAATTCACGGCCTGCACTACCAGCACCATAAATCAGCACTGGTGTTCCCACTTTATGCACTGATTGGGCAACTAAACTTCGCACGACCAAACGACTGCTACCGACGCCAATAGCCAGAAAGGCCGCATAAATAAACGGGACAGAGCGAGGTAACTCAGCATGGAAGGCAAAAGCAAACGTTGCCGCGCACATCGCAGAAAGAATGGTGCCTAAACCAACAACCGCCAGCACATGAAAGCCTAGATAGCGTAGTACCGCTCGATATAAGCCTAAAGCCGCAAAAATCGTTAACGTAATCGCGATAGTAGAATAAAGCACATACTGGCTTGCTGTATCTGGTAGGTGAGTAAACTCTCCAATTCTGGTCCAGTACGCCATTAAAAACGCACTGGAAATAATGAAAAAGTCTACTACCGCACTAATGACACGTTTTTTATAGCGTGGTAACGACCAAATGACGTTTAATTTGGAATTGTGTTCAATCATGACGAAGAATAAGCCTCATTACCCCAGATTTATTAGTAAGAGTTGGTGGTAATGTTTTTTGTTGAATTTATACAGCCGCTGAACAAACATTATACAACTCAGTGACTATTAATAGAACACTCGGATGCATAATAATTAGCAACGTCGCGTTGAGTTCGCAACGCAATGCAACAAAGGAACGGTACTCCTTGTCCCTTCGCAAAATTACGGCGCACAGAAGGCGCCGCAGGGGTTAGTTCTAGGTTCTAGGTTCTAGGTTCTAGGTTCTAGGTTCTAGGTTCTAGGTTCTAGGTTCTAGGTTCTAGGTTCTAGGTTCTAGGTTCTAGGTTCTAGGTTCTAGGTTCTAGGTTCTAGGTTCTAGGAGGAGAGTAAAAGCACTCTCATTAGATTTGCAAATCAATATTTAGCGCTGAGCTTCTAGAAGCACTTCTCGGATCACTTGAGCCGTTTTAGACACTTCTTCAGCCGTTAAGGTTGGATGCACAAGGAACATCAAGCTTGTTTCGCCTAAAGCCACGACATTGCTCAATCGCTGCTTTGGTCGCCAAGGTGTATTGTCAAACGCCTTCTCTAGGTACACTTCTGAGCAACTGCCTTGGTAAGCTGGCACACCGCGCTCAACGATGGTTTCTACGATGCGATCTCGTGTCCACCCTTCTACAAGGTTCTGATGCTCTACAAACAAATAGTGTTTGTATGCTGCATGCTCACTATATTCCGGCACTTCAACTCGGCGAACCACGCTTAGGTCTGCAACCGCTTCATCAATTTGTGCTGCATTCGCTTGGCGCTGCGCTGTCCATGCTGGCATACGAGCAAGCTGGATACGGCCAATCACAGCTTGCAGCTCTGTCATGCGCCAGTTAGTGCCGAAAGATTCGTGTAACCAACGAAAGCCCGGTGGATGTTCGCGATTGTAAATCGCATCAAAGCTTTTACCGTGATCTTTGTACGACCACATGGTTGACCACAATGTCTTATCATTGGTTGTCACCATGCCGCCTTCGCCGCCTGTCGTCATGATCTTATCTTGGCAGAAAGACCAAGCACCAATGTGACCAATAGTCCCAACACTGCGGCCTTTGTATTTCGCGCCATGTGCTTGAGCACAATCTTCAATTACGTAAAAACCGTGCTGCTGCGACAGCGCCATAATGGCATCCATCTCTGCTGGCATACCAGCAAGGTGCACCACAATCACCGCTTTTGTTTTTGGCGTAAGTACCGCTTGTATCGATTCCGCCGTAATCGCTTGGCTGTTTAGGTCTACATCCGCAAAAACGGGTGCAGCACCGGAAGTCACAATTGACGAAGCGGAAGCAAGGAACGTTCTTGGGGTGGTAATCACTTCATCACCCTGGCCAACGCCCAAGGCTTTCAATGCCACGTCGAGTGCAAGCGTGCCGTTACCAAGGGCAATCGCGTATTCGCAACCAGCCCATGCAGCGAACTCTTGTTCGAACTCACGACACTCGTTGCCTGTCCAGTAGTTGACTTTGTTTGACAGTAGCACACGGCTCACTGCATCAGCCTCTTCTTGCGTAAAAGAAGGCCATGGAGAAAATGGTGTATTAAGCATTGTGTTTTCCAAAAACGTTACTAACGTTACCGTCTACTAATGTGCTAAGAATGTTACTATCGACCAAACTGTATTTATTTCCATCAATCGTGATATAAGCGCCATCATATGGCGGAAACCAAAAGGCTCTGATTTTCCTTGCTATATCATCGCCAGGCTTTATTTCCTTCATTTGCTCCATTTCTGATCGCGAGACATAAGTACCTCCAATATTTGGCACTGTATCCAACCGACTAGTTTTCGACGTCGAGATTTTATCTACTGTCTTTTTAAAAAGTTCAAATAAGTACTCTTGCGAGCTCGCCTCTAAACTTTTAACTGTTTCAGTTTCTTTACAAATGGGAAATTTTAAAACTTCTATAATTTCCCCAGTGTCTATATTCTCATCGACATAATGAGCTGTCATTCCCCAAGCTTCCAAGCCATCTAAGATCGCCAAGTTGTAACCCGCGGTTCCTTTATAATCAGGTAATGGAGCAGGATGGAAGTTGATGGTTCCAAACTTAGGCATGGATATAAATTCATCTTTTAGTTTACGCCAAAAGAGCATTGATATACCTAGATCAAACTTCAGTTCTTGATTCTTCAATTTAGATAAAGCTTCGTCGAAACAGAACAAAGGTATATTAGATTCATGTGCTAATTCAGCTGTTGGTGAAGCTTCTAAATGAGAGTCAGTTATAACACCAACAACAATATATCTCTCACTATTTAGTAAATATTGCAAACTTCGTTTTGCAACATCTTTCCTTCCCATAAAGAGAACTTTTATTTTATTATCACTCATATTAGCCAACCATGAGTTGTTCATTAAAAATCAAAACATTTCAGTTTATTTACAAATCCCGAAGGAAAATTGACTTCATTGTCAAAAACGAACCGTTCATCAAGCAAAAAGACGCATTTTTTCTCTAAGTCATCAAAAAGAGTAAGCCAAACATCCAAATGATGACAGAGTTCAATGCATCCCTCATAAAACTCCTTTGGCAAATAAGCAGTTAGACTTATTATTAGCCTTCTAATTTCTAAGTTGTATTTCTTAATAATCAAAGCATACAAGTATTTCGAATCGTTAGCGATATACTCATTATATGTCTTATTCACCATATCAAAGTAGAATTTTAGTTCATCTAGTATTTGTTCTTTATTCACTTTCGTTCCCTTTGAAATACTCTGTTGTTACATGCCCATTAGAAGATATCCCTTCTCTGATGAATACTTTCTTTATAGTCAAGAGCAAAATTCTCATATCCAACCAGAATGAAGAGTTTTCGACATACCATACATCTAAACTAAACTTCTGCTGCCAACTAATAGCATTACGGCCGTTGATTTGAGCCCAACCAGTCACACCGGGACGAACATCATGGCGTCTTGCTTGTTCTTTGTTATAGAGCGGGAGATACTGCATGAGCAACGGACGAGGCCCAACTAGGCTCATTTCCCCTTTTAACACATTCCATAGTTCTGGAAGTTCATCTAAGCTACTGTTTCTTAACTTATCGCCAAAAGGAGTCATGCGCTCAGAATCCGGAAGCGGATTCCCTTGTTGATCCACCGCATCCTTCATTGTGCGAAACTTCACCATTTCAAAAGGTTTTCCATTCAAGCCCGGACGCGTTTGACGAAACAGAACTGGAGAACCAAGGTTTTTACGAATCTTCCAAGCGACTAAAGCAATAATGGGAGACAACAGAATAAGCGCAATAAGAGACGTGAGAAAATCAAACAGTCTTTTCATCGGATAGCCCCATAATTTTTAGAATCTCGGCGTTCACTTTATGGACGTCGAATTTTTCATGTGCGATAGAGTGACTTTTATTTCCCATCACTGACCATTGCTCTTGGTTTTCAATAAACCAAATCATACGTTCCGCGAGTTGCTCTATATTCGTCTTCTCAACTAACCAACCATTTTCTCCATTGACAACGGTTTCACGACAGCCCGGAACATCAGTTGTTAGAATTGGGCGCCCCATTGCCATAGCCTCTAATACAGTACGAGGCATCCCTTCATGGTATGAAGGCAACACATAGATCGAACAGTTTTCAATAAATGGGCGAACATCTGTTGTTGCACCACTGTACTCAATAGCACCAGAAGAGACCCATTTGTTGACCTCCTCTAGCTTGATGCCATCAGGAGAAGGGTCTTCCGGCCCAACAAGTTCAAAGACAGCCTCCGGATATTGTTGTTTAACGATCTCTGCTGCTTTTACATATTCCCGAATACCTTTATCCCCAAGTAACCGGGCAATAAGTAAAAAGTGAGGGTTTGGAGGTAGAGGGGACGTTTTGTAATGGCTGAGGTCAACGCCAGAACCGTTGACGAGAAAACACTTCTCTGGGGGGACGATTCCTTCGTCGATAAACACGTGCATATTATCTTGATTTTGAAAAATGACAGCTTTAGACTTTTTCAATGCAGAACGGTACAGGAATTTAACGAGAGTATTGAGCAAATTTTTAGCGAAGCCACCTTTTTGAAAGGCATAACCAAGACCGGTTACCATTGCATAAAAAGAAGCTATATTAGCAAACCTAGCAGCCAAGCCCCCCCAAATAATGGGTTTTATTGTATAAGCCAGAACAACGGACGGCCTAACTCTCATATAGGTAGAAAAAATAGAGAGTAACGTTTTTATATCATCAATAGGGTTTATACCATTCCTTTCAATTGATATTTCAACAAATTCCGCCCCTAAGCATTCAATTTTATAAATCTCACCACCATTTGCTTTCGCCGCGGAAGCGATGACACTTTTACTATATTTCACAAACAATTTAACCAACTCTCCTCTAAAATTATAAAGAGAGGATGGCAATGCTCCAATAACTAATACCTTCATTTAAAAAACACCACATTGTAATACTGATCAACAATTTTACGTCTGGAAAATTCCTTTGAGTACTTAAAAAGCAAATCACTACTTTCAAACAATTTTGATTTATTATCCTTTAGGTTTTCGATAGAAGCTTTAAAAGATAATTGGTCATTAGAATTATAGAAAAAGCTTCCGGAGTTTTTAGAAATTGAAAATATTTCTTCTAAAGCTCCACAATATTTAGGTAATACCACAGGGATTCCATATGAGGCAGCCTCCATACAAACATTCCCAAAAGACTCGTACTTTGAACTATAAACAAATATATCTGATTCTTTAGCAACTTCGAATGGTCGGTTGATAGCCCCATGAAAACTAACCGCCTCTTCTATTCCTAACATACTACAGCGCTCTTTCAAAGAAATCAGCTCCGGCCCATCACCAATTATATCCAAAGTGAAGTGTTCTTTATTCTCACTAATAAAGTCCAACATAAAATCTATATTCTTTATTTTATTTAATCTAGAAACCGTCACTAACTTTGTTTTTCTATCTAATTCTAAGTCAGTTTCTTTTTGGGAATGAAACTCCATATATAAGTTACTGTCCCTTTCTTCTATTGGATTATATATGACAAAGTATTCTTTAGGATTAATACCATTACATTTAAGCCCTGCAATAACTTCATTAGAGATAGCGATTACTATTGAATTAGAAGAAAAAGCTCTCTTTAAAATTCCTATAATTATTTTCTTCTTTAATCCAGCATAAGATTTGTCAATAAGAGAGCGCTCACAATATATTCGATTTAAATTAGGATTTATAATATTTGAAAAAAATAGAATTATATGTGATGCATGAAGGAAGCTCATCACGTTGATAGGTTTTTCTTTCACTAGGAAAATAAAAAAAGCAAAGATTGCATATATATAATTAAATAATTTAAAGACCACATTACTACCGGAATAGAATCCTAAATTAATAACTTTTACTTTTTCTCTACTTATATGAAAGAAATCATCTCCTGGAATAATCTTACAAATCCATTTTATATTACTAATATCCTGAGCTAAGATAGAAGCAACCTTTTCAGCTCCACCACACGAGAGGCTATTTATTAATATAGCTGTTCTTTTATCTTGTTCAAACATAGTTTATAAATCCAATCCTTTGCTGCTATTAGAAATTGACAAATAAATATCAGGGAAATCAGGGCACTATAACTACTAACTTCAAAAAAGTAATAGGAACATGAAAACAACAACTGCACCATTAATATCAGAAAGTTAACAGCATGAGAGTACTTTAAGTACCCTAGTGATATACATAACGCACCTGCCGGGCCTACAATAAGAAAAGAAAACACTGATTGCATACATATTAAAAGCACAATAATATCAAGTGAAATAAAACTTTCAAAAGTATTTCTACAAAAAAACAAAAGAGTCATCACACCAATTAAAAGATACAAAATAGGGCGTTGTGATATTGTCTGCCTTTCTATTTTTCCCATGCCAAGATCAAATTGTTCTTTAAGATTCAAACCAGTCGATTTAATCATAAAATAGTTATTAAGAGAGTTTATAATAAAATTAAAAACCGAGGCCGTTCTTACTGCAATATTGTAAATCACAAACAGCTTCTCATTTGAAGATATAACAAGTGTAACGACCCATGTATTCAAATAGATATATACTGAACTTAGAAACAAATGATAGGATTTCCGTAATAACAACCAAAAGCTTAAAAAATATTTTTTTCGATACGGAACTTTGAAAGCACCAATATAAAACGAAATTAGTAACTGAGAAAAAACGATGACAATTGAAAAAAACAAATAACTGACCATCACATGTTCAGAATCAACAACATCAAAAGAAAAAACATAAAGCGCTGATAGTAATGAAATTAAACCTGGCTCTGTTAAACTGCCAATATTAATAAGACCTCTAGACTTCAAAAGAGAGGAGAGAAATAAACATAGAGATTGAAATGGAATTGATAAGATAACATAGTTCAGAGAAATCAAATCAAACTTAATAAGCATGAATACAAAAAAACTAGATAAGCACAGACAGAACACCAAGGCAAATAAATAGAGAGAATACCTGTAATGCTCTCCTGGCATGATTTTTAATTTTCTATCAATAATAACCAGCGTTGACAATCCAAACGTAGATATTATGGAAAAAAAACCAAGGACTATATAGCTTTTAAGAAAATCAGAGCTAGTATTAACATCAAACCTTTCAGAAACTAAATATGTTAAAAGCACAACTCCAAACGCAGAAAAAACTTTAGAAGATAGGAACTTAACCGTGCTCGCGCTCATATTTATCACTTATCATCAAGAGAAAGAAAATGCTAAAAATATAAATAAAATAGGGTTTATCAACCATCCAAGTTCTATGCAAGAAAACAACAAAAACCAATAAAACAAATGACACAGCATCTATTAACATTTTCTTACTTATTGATTCAGACAAAATAATAAAGTTGCAAATTAAAAACAAAAACAATGACATAAAGCCATACTTATAGATGTAAACCCTAAAATCTGAAGCTCGAAATCCGAACTCTTCTATAGCATTTCTACCTTCGCCGATTAGAACATTACCTTTATATATATCATCCATTGTAACAGGATTAACAGCCCTATTGTTTAGAACTTCAATAATATTAAGAGAAACAAATTTCTCAAGAAATTGATCAAGAAATTGATCAAGAAAGTTAAAATAATATAAGACTAAAAAGACAAAAACCATTAGCAAGTATATATATATATAATGAGAATTACCTTTTTTTAGATTTTTCATCATCTTATATGATAAATACAAAGAAAATCCAATCAAGCCAGCTGAAGACAACGTGGTTAGTAAAGAAATTAAAAATAAAAGTTCTATCTTTCTATTTTCACCATAAAGCACTTCAAAAAACAAAAAGAAGGATAATAACAATGCAAAATGCCCTGGTTCTGCAAACCATGCAGAGTTCCTATACAAACTAAATCCAGCAATACTATACTCTTGGTTAGTGGCATAAAATGACAAATAATACATTTTATATGTCAGCCCATTATCCAAACTACTAAATGTTAATAAGTCAGGAAAAGGAAGCCCAATACTGAATAAAATCAAGGAGACACAGGAAAGACAACATACTAAAATCATTATCTTTCTAGAATACCAATAGCTATCCCTAAAAGATTCAGGATAAATAAGTAATAAGACGAGCATTACAAATGACAGAACGAAAAATGGCGAAAAACTATCAAACTCTCTAATTGGGTAATATATCAAAAAATATAGCATCAATAGAGAAAAGGAAAAAATATAGAAGCTAATATTTTTGTTTTTCTGTATCTTACACGAGCTAAAGAAAACTAAAGAAAGTACTAGCAAACTTGCTATTACCGAAGTTAAGAATATGATGTTATCAAATAGAAATACAGGTCTAAAATTAATAAAAAAAAGAAGTGAAATAATTAATGGTAATTGAATTTTTACTTTCAATGTTTATACCACTCAATAGCTCTCTCGATTCCATTAAAAATATCAAACTTTGGAGAATAGCTTAACCTTCTAGATGACTTATCTATATCCGCCTGAGAATGCCTAACATCACCAGTTCGAAACTCTCGATAAATAGGTTCAGCACTTACTTCCACACCATTTTCATTCAACGCGCTTTTGATCGCATAGAACAGGTCATTTAGTGTGGTTCTGCCTCCAACAGCTACGTTGTAGACTTCGTCTTTTGCTTCATCTTGTGCAGTCGCGGCTAATAAGTTCATTTGTACAACGTTGTCGATGTAGCAAAAGTCTCGACTTGTTTCGCCATCACCGTTAATGAAAACGTCTTCACCACTGATCATGGCTGCAGTCCATTTTGGAATTACCGCCGCATAAGCGCCGTTTGGATCTTGTCTACGGCCAAACACGTTGAAGTAACGCAGACCAATTGTTTTAAATCCATATGTGCGAGCGTATACGCCAGCATAAAGCTCATTTACGTACTTGGTTACTGCATAAGGAGACAATGGGTTGCCGATGTTTTCTTCCACTTTTGGTAGAGCTGGGTGGTCACCGTATGTAGAGCTAGAAGCAGCATAAGTGAAGCTTTTCACTTCCTCTTGTCTTGCGGCATCAAGCATGTTTAGAAAGCCGGTAATGTTTGCTGCATTTGTCGTTAGTGGATCTGCAATAGAGCGAGGTACAGAACCCAATGCCGCTTGGTGTAGTACGTAATCCACATCTTTTACGGCTTGCTGACAGACTTTCGGATCACGGATGTCGCCTTCAATAAAGGTGAAGTGAGTCCATTGCTCTTCTGATACTAGGCCTTTTACTTCATCCAAGTTGTGTTGGTGGCCGGTCGCGAAATTGTCTAATCCCACCACGGTTTGATTAAGTTTAAGTAGCTTCTCTAATAGGTTTGAGCCGATGAAGCCAGCAACACCTGTTACCAACCACGTTTTTGGTGATTCCAGTAACTCTTGTTGGATTTGTTCGTATTTGGTCATTGTGTTTTCCGTATGGGGAAGTCGTTAAGGTTGGGGAGAGGGGCTGTAAGATTCTGAATCACGCCCATTCATCGCTATTAAGAATAACGAGACTTAAGCTTTACAGTTGTGACGTAACTTTCATTCCTCATGGAAAAATCAGGAGCCTTCATATCAGACTCCTGAATTTTAAGTTTGAGACTAGAGACGCATGTCTACGCTTTCTTTGTCTAGAACGTATTTCAAATCGTATAGCACGTGCTCTGGCTTACCAAGCGCGCGAATCTTTTCTACGCCCATTGCTTTAAACTCGTCGTGAGATACTGCCATGATGATTGCATCGTAATCGCCTTGTTTTGGCTCTTCACATAAAGCCAAACCGTACTCATGTTGAGCTTCCGCACTAGAACACCAAGGATCCATCACGTCTACGTTAATGTTGTAGTCTTGAAGTTCAGAAACAATATCCACTACTTTGGTATTGCGTAGATCTGGACAGTTTTCTTTAAACGTTAAGCCCATAACAAGCACATTTGCGCCCTCTACATGGATGCGTTTCTTCATCATTTTCTTCACAAGTTGAGAAACAACGTACTGTCCCATACCATCATTCAATCGACGACCAGCTAGGATCATATCTGGATGATAGCCAACGCTTTGTGCTTTATGAGTTAGGTAGTAAGGGTCCACACCAATACAGTGTCCACCAACAAGACCTGGACGGAATGGAAGGAAATTCCATTTAGTACCTGCGGCTTCAAGTACTTCTAGAGTATCGATGCCTAGTTTGTTAAAGATGATAGAAAGTTCATTGATAAG
The DNA here is from genome assembly GCF_021654215.1 of Vibrio sp. MMG023. Taxonomy (NCBI): domain Bacteria; kingdom Pseudomonadati; phylum Pseudomonadota; class Gammaproteobacteria; order Vibrionales; family Vibrionaceae; genus Vibrio; species Vibrio sp. MMG023. The sequence continues at coordinate 320,261 of NZ_JAKFZP010000006.1, forward strand.
CGCGATGTTGACATCACGTTGCGTGTTTTCAATAACTTTTGCTGCTTCAGCAACTTTGATTGAAGACGCTTTATGCGTACCTGCTGTGATAATGCTCTTGTAAAGTTGGTCTACGTATTCAGCAACTTCTGCCGTAGAACCACTCGTTACCTTAAGGATGTTAGTGACGCGATGTTCTTTGTCACCTGGGTTAATACGCTCCGGAGAGTAGCCAGCAAAGAAGTCTTCATTAAACTTAAGGCCCGATACACGCTCTACAACCGGAATACAATCTTCTTCAGTTGCGCCAGGGTAAACGGTTGATTCATAAATGATCACATCACCTTTCGATACAACACTGCCCAGTGCTTCTGACGCTTTGATCAAAGGTGTCAAATCTGGCTGCTTATGCTCATCAATTGGCGTTGGGACCGTTACAATGTAAACATTGCATTCTTTTAAGTCTTGAAGAGTGGCGGTGTAAGAAAGATGAGTCGCTTCTGCAAGTTCACTATCACTGCACTCCAACGTGCTATCGCGACCAGCTGTTAGCTCATCAATGCGCGCTTGGTTTATGTCAAAACCAATCGTTGGCGACTTTTTACCGAACTCTACTGCTAAGGGTAATCCTACGTACCCTAAACCGATAATGCCAACTCGTGCATTGTTTAATGAAAGATTCATTTTTTTTTCCTAGCAAGTTTAGATATTTCTTAATTCGCCATTGAGAGATTTTTGATACTCCAAGGGCGTAGATACACTAGATGATATATCATCCGTTAGAATTTTTTAATGCTTGTAAGAGTGATGTGTAGACGAAGGTCAACTACGGTGCGTAAAGGCATTCTATGCAAATGGTAATAAGAGCGAATAGATTCAGCAACTTGATTGCAATGCATAGTTGATAGAAAGGTATTTAGAGAAGGGATAAACCTTGTAATGCCTAGCCAATGTATCACTCAAAGCTGTACGGCAGCTTTGACTTGCCCCTCTGACGTAAGGGGCTTTACTTAATTGTTTGTTCGAGCGCTACTTTTGAGAAAGAGCACCTTGCCAGAAGTGCAACTGTGTGCTTAATTATATTTATATATCACGGCATTCCTTGATGACATTCGACATCATGTGCTCGTAATTTGCTCTTTGAGTACGCTACCGCCCCTAGGTCTGGCTCCTAAAGGCAATGCAATCCGCTTTAATATATTGACGTACTCTAGGTGTGGAATTGTATAGCAAACTGGTTGCAACTAAAAGACACCAACTTACAAAATAATGACCTTTTACTGACATTATTTTGGCGTTACATTTATAAATCCACTTCCTACGCACTCATCTATTACAAATCAACATTTTATGACATTAGAATTATAATAATTATTTATGCAGTTAAATAAACTATAAGGCAGCAAAGACGCATGACAATGCATAACTTCGTGTCAGCTCACACTCTATAGTAATCGCCTAACGTCGTAATCATGACTCTCGTCTATGTGTGTCTAATTTTGTCTATTTTTGCCACTTACCTTCTCCTTTTCGATGAGATCATCAATTAAGTTAAAACCGACAAAAAATGACTTACCTTTTAGCAAGTAAGCTCTAGGTTAATAGCGAAAAGGAAAAACGTTTATGCAGGTTGTACACCATGGAGGAAAGCATTCAGTAACCGGTTCATGCCACGAACTTAAGTTACCTAAAGGCAGCATTTTGATCGATAGTGGGCTTTTTCAGGGACGAGACGCATTGAAGAATGGCAAACACCGCTCATTAGAGATTGAGTTTTCTGTCCACAGAATAAAAGCTTTGGTGCTGACTCATGCCCATATCGATCATATTGGTCGCTTACCTTGGCTATTAGCTGCAGGCTATAATGGTAAAATCTACTGCACTCGTGCGACGGCAGAACTGGTGCCGCTAATGCTAGAAGATGGATTGAAGCTTCAACTAGGATTGAATAAAGCGCAAAGAGAGCGAGTCCTGAATGTCATTAAAAAACGGTTAGTGCCTTGTGATTACCAAACATGGCTTCCGCTTAAAGAGCTAGCTTATCTTCGCTTTCAGCCAGCGGGGCATATTCTTGGTTCTGCTTATGTAGAGTTTAAACTTCCTAACAATGAGGTGGTGGTGTTTTCTGGTGACTTGGGGCCAAGCAATACACCGCTTCTTCCAGACCCTATCTCCCCTAGTCGTGCGGATTATCTGTTTATCGAATCCACTTACGGTAACAAACAGCATGAGAGTGTCGAGAGCCGAAGCCAAAGGTTACTCGCAATTATTCGTCATGCGCTTGAAGATGGTGGTGTAATAGTTATTCCAGCATTTAGCGTAGGCAGAACGCAGGAGTTGCTGTTTGATATTGAACAGCTTATTCATCAACATGATTTACACCATTCTCTTCCCATAATCCTAGACTCTCCTTTAGCGAAAAAGGTCACCAAGACTTACCGCCGATTTAAGAAGCTATGGGGAAAAGAAGCAAAGCGGCGCTTGGGGAGTCATCGTCATCCTCTGGCGTTTGAACAATGTATTACTATTGAGAATCATGCGGAACATTTACGTTTGGTGAATCGCCTTACAAGTACAGCAGAGCCGGCGATCGTGGTCGCAGCCTCAGGTATGTGTGAAGGTGGGCGTGTGGTAAATTATCTAAAAGCACTACTGCCAGACAAGCGCAATGACGTATTGTTTGCAGGCTACCAAGCTGAAGGTACCTTGGGCAGAGAAATTCAAAAAAGTAGTCACTGTGTCTTGATCGAGGGCAACGCAATCAGCCTAAATGCTCAAGTCCATACAATGTCGGGGTATTCGGCCCATGCAGACAAAACAGATTTGACGCGCTTTGTAGAAGGCATAAAATCAGCACCAAAAGAAGTGCACCTTATCCATGGAGAACGAAAAGCTAAAGAGGAACTATACAGACACCTTAAGAACAGGGGATTTAATGTAAAGTGTTGATTCGCATCTTTCCATAATCAAAATAACGGTAACGTTTTAGATAAAATCTATTATAACTTTCACATTGTTACTAAATTTCTACTTGAGATGGATACACTCTCCGTTAGAATAGTCGCCGAATAACTATATCTGATGTTGGCGTACTTTATGTTTCTCGAGCTTCTATTTATCTTTTTCTCTTCATTTGCGACACTTTTCCTTATGCGAAAAGTTGCAAGGACTGTTGGCTTGGTCGATAAACCAAATGAGCGAAAGTTACATGAAGGCGCAGTACCTCTTATTGGCGGTATATCTATCTGTATTGTCTTGGTGCAGTTCCTAACATTCAAACCAGAAGTCATTGAGTATAGTTGGCTGTACGTTAGCTCAATCATCACGTTGACTTTAGTCGGAGCAATAGACGATAAGGTCGACCTCAGTTTCAAAATTCGTATGGCTGTTCAAGCTGGCCTCTCCTTAATTATGATCAATGTTGCTGGAATTGAACTACACAGCCTTGGGAACATGTTTGGCTTTGGTGAGATATCTCTTGGCTGGAGCGGTGTTGTTATCACGGTTTTGGCAGTCATTGGAGCGATTAACGCATTTAATATGGTTGATGGCATAGATGGATTATTAGGCGGGCTATCGATTGTTACATTTGGCGCATTAGCTTACCTATTACAGGTTGACGCACAACATGGCTTAGCTTATCTCTGTGTTGTCATCATCGTGGCGATGCTACCTTATATTTTTATGAACTTAGGAATATTAGGGCGTGAACGCAAAGTCTTTATGGGTGATGCGGGTAGTATGATGATTGGTTTCACTGTTATCTGGTTACTTCTAGGTGTCAGCCAGAGCGAAGGGAAGTCACTAATGAGACCTGTAACGGCCCTGTGGCTGATTGCAGTACCATTAATGGACATGGCCGCTATCATGATCCGTCGAGTACGCAGGGGGGACTCTCCTTTCAAACCAGACCGAGAACATCTACATCATATTTTCCAACGTTTGGGCTTAGGACCTAGAAAAACGCTTGTGGCGATTTGTTTCATTGCCACGCTGTATGCTGGTTTTGGTATTTACGGTGAAATAGCAAAAATCCCAGAGGTAACCATGTTTACCTTATTCATTTTGTGCTTTATCGTCTATGCATGCATTCTTTCTTACGTCTGGAAAATAACTACTTTTCTTCGTAAGAAACTGTCAAATATTGATAACAAAAAAAGTTCTGATCTACTTTAAAACAGCAGCTAAGGGGCTTTTTACGAAAGCCCCAATGACCTCTGACTGACAGTTACTACGCTTTGCTCTTTTCCATCAAGAGAGCAATACAAAAAAGGCTTCCTAAAATATAGGAAGCCTCTAGTCAGGATAGAGAAAACTGTTATCTCATGTATTTATAAGCCCACTCTTTGACAAAGCTAGGGCTAATTCTAAGTACGAAGAGAAGAATTACAAAAATGACGGATTTAAAGCTCCACCGACCTAGCTTATTCATCGCATAAATTCGAGACTTAAAGTCATTCATCGCTTTAGCGAACCCTCTCCTCTTGTAGAAAGATTCGTCTATACGAAACTTTAGTAGGGGTTTATTGATATTGGCGAACTGGTAACCTTTTGAAAACAAATCCACCCATAGGTAGTAATCCTGAGTGTTCGCTAACCGAGCGTTATAGCACAAATCACTTCGTGAAATATTTTCGATATTGAACATTACCGAAGGATGGTTCAAAGGGCACCTTTTGATAACAGAGTCTAATAGCTCTTTATGCTCGGAAGGCATCTTTTTATAAAAGAAAGAATCTGAATCTGTGCTATTTTTGAACTCAATAACGTCACTACCTACAATTGATATTTTTGGATTATTATTCAAAAACTCGATTTGGGTAGTAAAGCGCATTTCATCAGAAATATCATCCGCATCCATTCTAGCTAAGAATCGATACTTATCGGAAGAATAAACCTTGTTAATGATAACATTTAACTGATATGCCAACCCCTTGTTTTCAGATGAATTTTCTATAAAAACATTTTCATATAAAGAGTATGTACTGAGCAAGTCACTTAAACTAGATCCAACCGCCCCATCGACTTGAATATATAGGTCAAGGTCTACGTTTTTTTGACTCAGGATACTCTGTATAGCTTCTTTGACATAGTCAGCATTGTCGTTTTTGTATATTGACATTGCTACTGCGATGAAATTGTTATTGCTCATGACTTATCTAGTTTTATAAATGCCAATTTACGTTTGTTATTAAAAACAGTATCAAAGAAAACATACTTAGCGTCAGAAGAGAACCTAGGGTGTAAGTCACATCTAGTTTCGCCGGAAAACTTAAAACTATGGTATAGGCTAGCAATGTTTTCGGCTTTCTCCATTGAATCGTTGAGGTAATAGAGAGACTGCATTCGTGATTTATCTGGGTACGTATCTGTTAGATATTCACCATTTATAGAAACCGAAGGGTGCCCATCAGCAGAAAGTACATTGTTGAACTCATCAAATGACGAGTAGTTACCAGTATGGATATTAATCTTCCAGTACTTATCTACGCCACCAGGACCAGTTAAGTATCCTAACACTTCATCATTATTAGTCCAATAACAGTGACTTACCATGTCTCCTTTCGATAGCACTTTAAGCAGGTTGCCGTTTCTATCAGCTAAGAGAAGTCTATCAAAACGCTGTTTTGATTCGTTATAGTAACGGTGCATGAATATAAACTTAGAACCATCCGGTGAGATCATGATGTGGTTAAGCTTGTGCTCATAGCTACCTTTAGGCTCAGGAAATTCATACGAGAGAACCTTTTCCAAAGAAACGATACTACTAGTTGTATCTGTGCCTATATTGCACTGATAGATCCCTCTGTCTTCGTTGATGCTATCGCCATGTGAAAAGTACCCGTAATCTGGCCTTAAGACAGATAGTATTTCATAGTTAAGAGAGAGAAAGTACTCTTCCTTATAGCTATCTTGAACCGGAAAATCGTAGATGTTGACTCGCTTCTTATCAATTAATGAGTACTCAATTGCTTTGTACTTGCCATCAACGTAATCGTTATAGATAAATGTACTCTCATTAACCCAATGAGCCCTAGAACCTTGCTGCCAGTTAAATGCAGAGGTTTGAATTGGGTGTTCTAAGATAAATGACTGGGTGTTCAAGTCATAAACATTGAGCTCTACCTCGGTAAACTTGCGAGGTTTTTTACTAGTATCACCCTTTGAAAGATGTACGAGAATAAGCCCATTTCCATTGTCAGGACATTTATCGTAATAACCAAAAAAAGTTTCGTAGTCAGACTTTTCGATACAATGAACTTCAAAGTTTGAAATAATTGGGCTATTTTTCTTATGCACCAAATACATTAATCGAGAGTAAATACTCTTAGCAAAGTTCTTTGCAAAAGGGTATTTCCTCAAAAAAACCGCAATTTTCTTTTCGATTGGATTAAAACTACTTCCCATAAACCAACTCTCTATATAAATCCTGATAGTTAATAGACATTTTTCTATCACTAAATTCCATTTCTAAAAAGTTTTTCACATGAGGAACGTCAAAACTCATACTATCAAGAGAAGTAACGACATCTTGTATATACTCTTCTAAAGCTCGCTCTTTTGGTATGATGAAGTAGTGGCTATGATCTAACTTTTCCACAATCTCTTCATGCGAAGGAATTTCTGACAAAATAAGATTTACCCCCTCAGCAAGAGCTTCAAGCACAGTATTTGGCAAGCCTTCTGACAATGAAGTGGAAATAAAGACATCTGCTTGACTTAAGTGCTCTCTTACATTGTTAATGTTACCCAAAAATTCTACGTTGTCATTTGCAGCTAACTTTAGTTCCTCCATTTGCGGCCCATCACCTAAAATTTTAAGAGAATGGCTCACACCTAAATCAGTTAGGCTAGATGAAATTGCTAGAACTTCTGTCATATTTTTTCTGGGAATTAGACTTCCTACAGATATGATATTTAGATGTTCTTTATCAACAGCCTTAGTGCTTTGGTTGGTAGAAGGCAAAGTGCCATTTTGAATGACTTTAGATTCTATATTTACGCTAGATAGACAATCGTGTATATAGTGAGAACAAGAGATTAAGTTTGGACATGAAGAAAGGTAATGTTCATGCTTAATTGCCATAAATTTTCCTTTGGCAAAACCAAACTTTGTTGGATAATCTTCTTTAGGGAAGTTTCGAGAAGTCGTTATCCAAGGAGCATTTGTACTCAAGCTAGCTAACAGTCCGTCAGCTCTGATACCTTGAGTCTGTATAATATCAGGCTTAAAGTTGTCTATATAACTTTTTAGTAATGATTTACCTTTTACAAAGCCTTTTAGTCTGGATAAGCTTAAAGAATCCACAGAAATATTTGCATCCAAAAACTTTTTAAGTTCAGAGTCTTGAGGTTCAGGGGATAGTGTTAAGACCGTTGCTTGAAACTCTTCGCTCAAATTTTTTATGATATAAAATAATTGATTCGTCGGTCCGGTTCTTCTCAGGTTACTAACGATAAATAATAACTTCATTTTATTCCACTTGTTTATATAAGTAATGCGTAGTGATATGCGTGTATCGCATCACTTTAAATTTTTCTGCTCTCTCGCTGTCTATAGAGAAACCTGTTCGCTAAAGTCACCCTTTCTAAAACATTTATTTTCTAACGAAATGGCAAACTTAATACTTAGTGTTTATAAAAACTTTAGCTCTATTTTGGCGGTTGAAAATAGTTCACTTGTTTGTTTTGCGGATAAAGTATAACAAATACGATTGCAAACAAAACCAAATAATCTCGCATTGGATTTGAAATTATCATCGCAATGATCAAGAAAACATATAGATTTATTGCAAAGAATTTAATATTAAACTTTGAGTTAATTTCATTTTTTAGGATAATAACTTTCATAAATAAAGCTGCTAAAAAACCACATAAAACAAGCAAAAACGGAAAACCACCTTGTGCAAAGTATGTGATATAGCCAGAATCAATTACAATAAATTTTTGGACAGGGTTATAAACAGTACCGTAATACCTATCTAATGAATACTCTATTGGTGGCCCCCATAACGTACTAATTCTGTGGTGCAGGGAGTAGTCATTTAGCAAACCATACTCAATAAGTCTTGAAAATCTTTCAATAAACATACTGAGGTATTCAAATACATTGTAATACCAAAGGATCACACAGAGAAATATCAAGGCTAGAATGGTTGCAAGTTTTTTTGATGCCTTAGAGATAAGAAACAAATAGACAAAACTAAGTAATACACAAAGAATAACGACTCTAGAACCAGAAAAGAATATCAATGCTAGATTTAGTGATATCCACAACTTAGAAACATTTTTACTCGAAAGGAGGTATAAATGAACCAAATAAGCAGCAACAGCCAAACCAGTAGCATTTGAAAACAAACCTGTAGCTCGCGTTCCAGCAAAACCAGTGTCTTCTGCGTTATAGAAAGGAGATAATATCAACCTAATAGTCTTATAAATATCTAAACCAGAAAATCTATCAAGATACTGAAAACACAACATAGAAAAGTTAATTATGATGAAAAACTTAACTATTGTTTTTACATTATTAACGACACTTTCTTTTCTTAAGTGGTTAAAGTAATAATAGAACATCAAATAAGGTGTTATATAGTAAATAACAAACCTTATTCCACTCAGATTAAACTTGAGTAATGGGTAAGTTATCTCGTAGAGAAAGAAAGGAGAAAATAGAAGAAGGTAAAGAACATTTAACTTTGGAATACCATACTTAGATATTATAAATATAGAACAAAATACAAATAAAATTGAGAATAGTTCAATAATTCTGACTGATGTTCCTGGTATATGTATATCAGAAAAACAGAGCAACGTAAGTAAAAGCAGAAAAGACAGATTAAAAAAGTATCTGATCGAAACTTCTCTCATTTTATACAATCCAATAGTTTGTTTAATTCTACTTTCTTATCAAATCTTTTTGTTGATTCAATAATATCAAGAGAAGAAAAGTCACATGCTTGGAAGTTTTTAATGATTTCTACAGCCTCAGAGCTTTCATTAATAAGGTATCCATTACAATTATTTAATATAACCTCTTTTACACCATACTTATTGTATCCAATTGTAGGAATACCAAGTTGATGTGCTTCTATGTATACCAAGCCAAATGATTCCTTATACTCAGAAAGAAGCCAGAAAAGGTCTGATTGCTTCAAAATTTTTTGAAAATCATCATGCTTTAGAGCCCCATGAAATTTAATAGTATCGCTTAGTTTTTTATTTTCCACTATACTCTTAAATTCATTTAAAAAATTACCATCTCCAACTATATCCCATGTAATTTGAATACCGTCAGCAAGAAGTTTCTCTATTATAATTAACTTTTCCAAGTATCCCTTTTTCTTTTCTATCCTAGAAACAGACACTAATTTTACAACATCATTTAGTGTGGAAAAAACGGTTCTCACCAAATCTTCTTGCTTAATGTCTCGCCTTTCTTTTACCGTATAAATTACTTTTACTTTTTCTTCAAGTTTATCTATATCTTCAAAGATGGTAGCGCCTTCTACAGAAAATTTTTCTTTCATATACTTGCTAACGCAAATTATGTTTTTCACGTTTTCAATTATACGAGTAAATGCGAATTTAATTAGGGTTGTTTTCAGCCCCCCTTTATTCGCATTGTTTATTATCTCCATTTCGGAACCATGAAGATAGACAATGGAGTTGTTTAACTGTTTTTTAGGAAGCACTAACCCACAAACAAGAATAGCACCAAGATCATTAATAATTACCGACTTTTGGTTATTAGATCTAAGAATAAGATGCCAACAGGTCTTAATAAGCATACCTAACAACCAGAACTTACTTTTGGAAGTAATTAATACTACATCTAAACCTATTTCTTTCAGTTGAGTGACGTTATTTTTTGCAACACTACCCGCACCACCAAGTTTTGGAGGGTATTCCTGTGTTATTAGGTATACTTTTTTACTCATTTTGTGAGTTTGTCTCTGATTTTTCGAAAAATTCTTACTCTTGTATTAGATGCATGAGATTCAATGCCGGAAAAATCAGCACATGCCATTTTGTTGTATGCTTGAACTAACTTATCAAAATCTTCTTCAACCAGTTTATTTACATTGTTGTAGTTAGATAACGAGTTAATTACCCATGCATCAGATCTCACCATATAACGGTCATCAAAAGGACTATTATTTTCCTTCATAGTTGGCATAAAGTAATCATTATTAAAACTGACGTTAAGGAGGTAATCTGCCGTTTTTTTAGCTTCTATCTTTGCAAGTTCAGTATCTTGTTGAGTTAGATAGCCTAAAATATCTGCATATGCAGCAATGAAGCTACTTAGCCCCCATACATGAATATTATTATCAAAATAGATTTTATCATTCGTGTAAGGGAGCACATTCTCTTTTCTAGAAAGATGAACTAATGACATAAATGCATCTTTTATCAACGGAAGTTGTTCAAGTTTATTATTATACTTGATGTACAGAAGGTGCATTTCTATTTGTTGAGCCTGATGATAAAAATCAATTTTATCTTTCTTAAAATCAGCCAAGTCAGTTCTATCTTGGTCATTATAAAACCAAACCAAACCATACTTTGGTTCCTTGACCAATTTGCTACATAGGTATTTTGCTAATGCATCTTCTAGGTTTTTATCTATGGGCATCACCTGACCAATAGAACTATATGCTCCCAACGCAAAAGATGTTCCATTGTAAACCATAACGTCTTTAGTATTGTAGGGAGAGTATGGTGTATATGCCTCATCATCAGAAACATATACTGCATTTTTTTCAATCCAATATTTAGCTTTTTCTAAAGCTTCTTTGATTTGGGGACTGTTCGTTACTTTGTAAGCTTCAACCAAGGAATAAGCTGCGTACATTTCTGGAGAAGTACTGTCGCCTTTTTTATGAAGCAACCCAAAGTTAAAATCATACCCTATGTCAAAGCCACCATCAGGTCTTTGGATACCAATCATTATCTTGGCTAACTTATTGACCTCGTTCAGCCAGAGATCGGACTTTTCATTCTCGTACATTCTTACTGTAAACAGTAACGCCTGATATATCGTTTGGCTACAGTAAGTCACTGTCGGCGGGGATAAGATTGTTGATTTAATGACCGATTTTATTTTATTCTTCATGATGCTTAATCACTTTTGCTGGTGAGCCAACTGCTACGCAAATGTCCGGAAGACTTTTCACTACGGTAGAATTTGCACCAATTGTGGAACCAATGCCTATTCGGACACCATTACCGATAAAAGCTCCACTACCAATCCAAACTCCAGAACCAATACAGATCTTCTTTGAACAACCAGGAGCAAATCTAGAGCTCTTTCTTTCGAAATCATATCCATGATTATTGGAAACAATATGGACACTTGGCCCTAGCATTACCTCATCGCCAAACTCAATGCCTTCACCAATCGCGTTTATCCAAGAATTATGACCGATATAAACATTATCACCAACGACCAAATTTTTAGGATTATCAATTATCACACCAGTAGCTATTTGTAGGTTTTTACCAGCACTTTTTAATTTGTACTTATAAACAAACCCTCTGAGTTTACATCCTGTAGCATTATTTGGGAATATTTGACTAAAGACGACCAAAATTCTGTGTGGCAGTTCTCTTAAGTGTTTTATTTTAGACATTAACAGCCTCAAAGATCTTAAATAGCATAAAAATTAACAAAACAAACGAAACAACAAAGTATGCTTTTGAATACTCTGTTTTTATCTCTAAAAGTGAGTTTTTCAATATTACTGTAAATTGGCCGACCTGACCTACAATCAAACCAGCGCACTTACCTATTACTGCACCTAATATTCCATAACTTCCTATGAGTAGCAGAGTTGTACATATCTGCACTAACACCACTAAAATATTAACGAAAAATATTTCTTTCTCTTTATCTTTAGATATGCATAACATACTGTTGAAACTACCTAAAGATCCTATAACGAGAGATAGTAAAAGTAGCAATATCTCTGTGTGATAAGCGAGCAGGTCGACATTAAAGTACTGATTTATAAAACTTATTGAGAAATACAACACTATAGATGCGAATAAACTAAAATAGAAATATATTCTTGTAATGTTTTTATTTCCACTTGAGTTCGCTCCTGTTAGTTTTTTCAATATTATTGGAGCAAACTTTTGAGGAAGTAATCTAATTAGTTCTGTCAACTGAAAAATTAAGTAATATGCAGCTAATTTTTTTATGCCAAGGAATGAGACAATCATCACTTGGTCTGCTCTTTTATATAAAAAAGCCAAAACAGAGTTAACATAAATAAATATGGAAGATTTTAAATATTCTTTATCTAACTTTATCAAATCTGTTGAAATAATTGCCACTAACTCTCTAAAATACATCAGAATAAGAGCGCTAACATTAAACAAACACGTTAAGTATACTGTATTTTCGAAGTTAGACTGATTAAAGAAAAGCCCCCAAATAAGAGTAGAAAAGCTACTTATTAAAATAAATAAAGATTGAGTAATATATGCCTTTTCGTTTTCACCCTTAGAAATACCAACTGAAAAAAACATCGAATTTAACAATGCTACAAAAATAACCAACCAAACAAGGCTTGATGGCAAGTCATATTCGAAATAATATGATACTGGTAAATATAAAACACTCCCTATAATAAAGAGGGGGATTGTAACCTTAAATAGAAATGCTTTAGTAAAGGTGTTTTTATCTTCTATAATTGTCAGTTTCTTTATAAGAGCGTTGCCACCACCAAAGTTGAGCAATGAACCTGACATTTCATAAACAATGATAACTAAAGACATCGTCCCTAAGGCTAAGCCAGTATGATCAAAGAAATCTAATAGGTATGTTCTAAGGAAGCTAAATATAACAGTTCCGATACTTAACAGTGAAACTATTAACAAACTAGTTCGTTTCATTTTCCATCAACTTTGTTACAAAGCATTCCCATGAATACTTTTCTGTCTCACGAATACAATTTAGGTTGTTGAACTGTTTATGATTTTCAAATACTTTTTTAATCATCTTACTCAATTCACCATTTTTATATTCGTTAATGACATAACCTAATTCTTTGCTATGTATAATTTCGGATACAGCATTCTTGGTCTCTTCAGCAAATGACGAATACGCGATTACAGGAGTCCCCATAGCCATTGATTCAATGATGACTTGTCCAAATGTTTCAACTCTTGTTGGCAATATTGTGGCAATAGCTCCATGATACAATTCCGGCAGTTCTTTAGCGCTTTTACTACCGATTAAACTAATCACTTTAAAGGTATCATTCTTATGTAAGTACTCTTCTAGCCTTTGACGCTCGACTCCATCCCCAACTATTTTTAGCTCTGCTTTAACTCCAGAGTTAATATACTCATCAATCATTTCATATATGTTTTTTGCAACACTTAATCGGCCAACATATATAAAATAATTCCTATCATGCGTTTTTTCCAAATTTCTTGTTGAGTATAAATCATTATCAATGCCAGGAGGAATGACATCTACAGACTTTGACTTGTAAGATTTAATCAATTCAGATTTCATCAAATTACTAAATACAATGCTTCGATTAAATCTACTCGATACAATTTTATTCTCAATATAGCTCATGATTAAGTAGTCAAGCTTAAGCTTTAACTTGTTTAAGGTTGCCGCTTTTCTATTTGAGCTTTTTTTGCTATCGTTAAGGCCTAGGTAGTTCAAGTTAGCCGTTGTTGGAAAGATTGTGTTAACTTCCCCACCTTCCTTTAACAACAAATAAGACAATAAAGTTGAGCGACTTAATATTTTTTCATATTCGTTATTTTTTAGCTTATTTTTTAGTACTACTTTCGCTTTTTTATATATTGAATATCTATTCCAGACCCTATCAAGAGAATTTGTTTTTAACGGGTAAATTTCATATTTAACCCCATTATTCTCTATTGAACTTACTTCCTCTATTTTGTTAGAAAAGCTGACTACTTCGGTTTGATAGCCTTTTTTAATAAACTCTATAGCTATAAAATTAAGTGAATTTTCAACTCCACCTATATTAGGAAAGGATGATGTATTGACTATTAAAATTTTTTTTTTCATTAGTAGCAGTTATTCTCTATAAAATCGACATCTCTCATAAACTCAGATTATACAATCAGTCTATTATTGAGCAGTGATTGATACTTTCCTATTTCTTTCAAACATAAATAACACTAGTACAATACCAACACTAAGCAATCCACCTAAAAATGTACCAACCATACAAATTAAAGCACGGTTTGGACCATCCTTTATTTCTGGTACAACCGCCGGGTCTACAACTTTAAACACAAATTCTTCTTGAACTTCAGCCAACATTAAACTTTTAGTCTGCTCTTCGATTAATTTGTAAAATGCACTTTGCATATCTGCTACCGCAGTCTTTTGCAACTGTTCATTCAAGTAAGCCAGGTTTTGTGATGTTTCTGAAATAGCTCTTTCTCGCATGACTTTATTGATATCTGCAATTATCCAGTTTAACCATTCTTGAGCTAGGTATGGAGAGTAGTGTTTTATAGATAATGTATAGAATCCCGTTTCTTTATCTTGATTGATGATCAGAACGTTTTTCACGAATTCTTCATATGCTTCTTGTGCAGTTGGTGTTGCGCCTCTTAAGCCCTGAGGAGATCTTAACCATTCTTTCTTTGATGGGTTGTATACATCTTCGTTAATGATCAATTTGTTTTGTTCTAGGTTCCATTCGCTAACCGCCATTAGAGGTACAAGTAAATCATGCTTTTTAATAAAAGAGCCAATGAATTGGCGAGACTTAAGAACTTGTACAGCTAAGTCTGTATTAGAAGATTCCGTTCCGCCAATGTTCACACCTGCCAACGCTGCCAACCCGCCTAATTGTCCAGCCATCTGTGATAAGCCCCCCCCACTAGCACTTTCTGTTGGCGAGAGAATAGCATCAGCTTTATATACATTTGGCAAGTTCAGAGCAAACAGTACTGAACTAATTGCAGAAACTAAAGTAACCGAAATGATAACCCATTTCTTCTTCCATAGAGCAGTGAAAACCTCTATAAGTTCTACTGTGTCTTCTGGTGTTTGAGTTTGATGTGGAGGGTATGGGATATACTGTGGATGTGATTCTTTTTGCGATTCCATGAGTGGTATAAAGTCCTACCGGTTTAGAGTCTAATATTTAGATACCAACCTAGAAATGAGTAATAGCTACAACCTAATTAGCTGCGTATAAGAGCTAACTTTGTTATCCAACTTTCTGAATGAACTCACACTACATTGCGAACTAGGGTTCGAAAGTAAAGTTGTAAGGTTCACTCTACTTCTTTTAATGCTTATCAAAGAGAGCCCTTAAGAAATAATATCCTTAAGAGCTCAAAAAACCTTATTTCAAAGCATTAATTGCAACACCAGTTTGATAAAGAATCTGCGTCGCAGCTGTCCATGTACTTAACGCATCACGATAATCAGTGTCAATTGGTACAACAATAGTATCACCAGCTTTAAGTTCTTCGTTATTGTTACCAAACCAGTAACCAGATGTTGGTTTATAAACGGAACCATCGGCACGAACTACAAAGATACGATCTTCATCGGCCTGTTTTTTCGCACCACCAGCTTTGTTCATGTAATCATTCACATCTAGTTTGTCGTCTAACAAATAGGTAATAGGCACTTGAACTTCACCCATGATTGATACTGTATTACGGAAGGTTGGAACGAAGAGGAAATCGCCGTCCTCTAGCATAAAGTCTGCTGAGTTGTCATCCTTGATAATTCGATTTAACTGAACAACCATTCGCCCTAGAGCTTTGCTTCGACTAGCTTCCTCTACAAACTTGAGCGTTTTATCAGGATCAGAAATTACTGAACTAATATTGCTATCAGCGCGGAAGGTTTTCTTTGCAGTTTCCGCTCGCATATCTGCTGCGTATTGATTCAGCAACTTTTGCTCTTGCAGCCTTAACGCTTCACGAGTAAAGATTGCACCTTGTGGATGCGCAAATTCAGTCAAACCTCCAGCACGCTCAAGCAATTCACCGAGGGTTTCACCCTGACGTACTGTGTATGTACCGGGAAAACGAACTTCACCTTGGAGTGTTACCGTACTTTGTAGTTTGACGTTTGGTTTCTCAAGAATGTTTAAGCGATCTCTACCAACAATAACTGCATCATCTATTGTGCTTCCTTGAATGGCTTGGCGAAGATCGATGCGTTCAACATCAATAGAAGCACGCTCATCTGCACTATTAATAACTGTTCGCGCTAGTTCTGCATTGATGGTAAAAGCGTTGTAAGTTAAACCACCAGCAGCCTCGATAAGTGTCGATACAGACATTCGTGGTGTAATTGGGTAACGGCCAGGGTGTTTTACTTCACCGAACACCTCTGCAATTTGTGGTGCTAAACCTAGACGAGATTGTTGCTGGAGTTGCAAGAGCACTGGCGCCAATAAGGTACGACGAGTGTTTTGCTTCAAAGCTTCAAAATCTTCTTTGGTAATTTCTTTACCGCGGAACATTATTTTGGGTTCCTCAGACTTTTTAGCTATTGCTTGGCCGGACAGCAAATTATCTGTTGCAGCAGATAACGCTACTGATGAACTCATTACTTCTTGCTCTTTTTGTTGCTCTTGTTCGGCCTGAAGTTGTGCCTGCTCTAATGTTTTTGCTTTCGTGACAGTTTCTTGATCGGCTAACGTATCTAAATCTTCGTTATTAAAGCGGTTGAAAACAAGGACGCGATCGCGAGATTGTAGCTGTAAATTGTCTTTGCTGCTTGGAGAAAGAATTGCGTTTGCAAGGTTTACTTGATAAACCTCTACATCACGCTGTGGATTTATCTCACGAACTACAACTGCATAATTAACATCGGCTGTAGAGTTGAATGATGTATCAAGTGACTGGAACAAATGCGCAATACGTAAACCGCTCTTCCATTCAACAAATCGAGGATGGCGAACATCACCTTCAATTTGTACGTAACGTGTCAACTCTTCACTCTTTTTCAATACGTTTACGACATCGCCATCTTTAACCTTAGTTTGCTGATCGTGCGACTGACTGAAGTTAAGGGTTAACGCATCACGAGCACCTTTCGCTGCGTAACGTTTGACCTCAATTTGGTCACTGTAAGCATTAGCAGTAAAACCACCGGCCATTTGAATGGCTTGCTTATAGGTTTCCCCTGATTTCACTTCATAGATTGCCGGACGATTTACTTCGCCATCGATAGCAATCGTACGACCAACCGCGCCAATAAAGACCACATCGCCAGGTAACAATCGAACATCGTTGCTCGCGTCGCCTTTCAGCAATAAGTCATACATATCAAGCTTGCGAATCACCTGGCCATTACGCTTTAACTGCACGTTACGCAATGCACCGCTATCTCCAAAACCACCGCTGTAATAAATGGCTTGGGAAATAGTGGTTAGCGCACTGACGGTGTAAGCACCTGGTTTGTAAGCGTCACCCATTACAAAAACTTGCATGGTGCGCATCTCACCTAATGAGATGTCACTACGGACGCCAATCATCTGCTCTTTTACACGTTGGTTCAGTGAGTTTCGCACTTCAGAGAACGTCATCCCAGCGACTTGTATTGGACCGAGTGAAGGAAAGTTAATAACACCAGCGCGATTTACTCGAAGACGGGAAGTGCTATTCTCTTTACCAAATAACTGAATAACAATCTCATCACCAGCGCCTACGGTATAGTCTGTAGGGACAGGCACATCACTTATTGGTGCAAATGTCGTTGGGGAGCCAGCAAACAGTTCTAAACCAAAACGTTTTAACTCTTCATTCTCTGCAGAGTCTGTCTCCTCAGCATTGCTGACAGCTTGTCTTGGCTCAATAACTTGAGGATTTTGATAATTGCTTGGCTGAGTCGTAGCTCCTGAAGGAATAGACATTCCATACTTGCTAGCAAGGGCTTGTTGTTGATCCGCAGGCAAACTTTGAAACATTTGTATTTGTTCAGGCGTTGGGGTTTGCGCATGAGAATATGACGCAAATAAGCTTGCTAACACACAAGCGGCAAACGATAAGTATCCTTTGAGCATGATAATCCGCTATCTAAATCGAGAGTTTAAAAATCCCTAGCTACTAAAAACTAGGCACCAGGTGTTTTAGTTAGAATCGGTGCTGGAAGCCGAGCGTAAGAGCATTTAGGCGAACTTCATCTTCAGAAACACTATCTACAAACTCGAAAACAACTGCATTGTGCTTATCTAGCGCATAGTGCATACCTAAACCAAAGCTAAAACCTTGATCTTTACCTGAACCAATACTTTGTTGATCGATCTGAACGCTTGAATACCCAGCAAGTCCATACAATGCAATTCGTTCAGAAACAGGCATGTTCAACTTAACAAAACCACTTGCCAAGCTATCAATAGCTAAACCATCATCACGTTGAACTGACGTGCCATAACGAGCTTCTAAAGCAACATAATCATTAAAGAAATAGCCAGCTTGCGCCTGAAGAAGAAAAGGACTTCCTTCTACGACAGAAGAGGAAGGATGGTATTCGGCGTTAGAATAACTCACTAACGCACCTGCATAAAAATCTGCTGAGGCCGTAAATGAGCACAAGCCTAAGCTGATTGCACTCAACGCACTTAACCATGGTCGTTTATTAATCACGTAAGTGTTCCTTGGATGTTGACTGACCGCTGCACTAAATGACGCACGCAGTAAATGTCTGTTAATTTTGTCTGTTTTGCTTGTGTGTTTCCACGCTACCGCCCTGCGGCATTACGCGTAAGCCACTGTTCGCTGATTACCGAGCTGCTCGGCTTATTGATATAGATGCTTTTCAAACGTCGCTTTTGTGACGAGAAAAACAAAAACTCATACTTGAAAAGCGCGGCATAAAAGCTGGCAAATTATGCATGGATTAGCGCAAAACGGCAAGGGTACTCACTCTAAGGTTTGAGAATGGGTATTATTGTTTTGAGAGCAGTTACACTCCTAGCGTCATTTGCTTAAGTGTTACAAAGCGTAACGTTATGCTTATATCGAATATCAATTCGTTACTTACCTCGATATTAACAAGTTGCCGCTACTTAACGCCGAGTTACCTTCTATTTATCCTATGGTCTCTAGTTAAAACAACTAAAACCACCTGAAAATGAATTGTCTTTCCAATGAGACGCATTCTTTAGAACTAGATAAATTCCAATAGGAAACTATTTACATGTTGATTGTTTTTTAACTAAAATGAGAGATGGTATGTTATAAACAAACCAAACATCGATGTTTTAAAATCTGAAATACAAGGATTAATAATGAAGAACACAGCTCTAGCTATTCTTATGGCTCTAAGCGCATCAACTGCATTCGCAGCAGAAGAAGCTGGCTCAGCTGGTGCAGCATCTGCATCTGCAACTGGCACAACTGCAGTAGCAGTAGGTGCAGCAGCAGCAGTAACTGTAGTAGCAGTTGCAGCATCAGACAGCGATTCAACTTCAACGTCTACTTCTACTTCTACTTCTACTTCTACGAACTAATTCGTTTAAGTCGAACTAGATAAATCGCCCTGAACTGTTTCAGGGCGATTTTATTTGTACGAGGGAATAATGAATACCTTTCTATCGCAAAAATGGATGCGCTTACTTGTTGTTTTACCTGTATTGAACCTCATCTTTGGGTGTACTCAGAAATTCAATGATGTCTCGGCGACCGTTCAAGAAGCCTATGGTAACTACATCGATGTAGAACTGACACCGGAAGAAATTGAAACCGTTCCTTATGCTAGCGCTTATCTAAAAATAGGCAATCAAAAGCAAGTCTTTGTTGTTCTCGCCTTCGCAGAATCAAACCCACTAACAGGGCAAACTCAACTCAAATGGGTAAGTGCTGATAAAGCGATGGTAGTGACAGAGAATGGCCATATTGTTAAAACTATTGGCTTACAAACCACCAACCTAGCTGGTGTCTACGGTAACGTTCCCGCTTACTCAGATTCATCTACACAATATGCACTTTCTTACGATTGGTCTGAGCAATACCGTTACGGCTTTCAAGCTAAGGTTAAACGCTCGCGCCAAGGCAAAGAGACTGTGACTACACCTATTTCATCGACAGAAACTGACGTTTATACCGAGAGCGTGACTTTTCCAAGCTTAGAAAAAAGCGTAGAGAACCAATACTGGGTAAACAGTCAGGGGGAAGTAGTAAAAACACGTCAACACTTAGGTCCAGATATGGTGCCGGTTGAATTGACGATTTTGAAAGGTTACAGCAAATCATGAATAAACGACTGTTATCGTTATTGAGTCTAAGTTTAACTACAATAGTGTTGGCTATGCCAGCTTCAGCTCAAATTCAAAGTAACGAGTTTTTAGCACTTAATGTTGAACTTGTAGGTACGGGAAAAGCACTAGATTTTCAACAAGCCGTACGTTTAGATAACGTACTTAAGCATGCACAAGAACAACAAATAGCACTGCAATACCCTTTAGCTGTGACTTTGTTTGATAATTCCGAAACAGCACTGCAAAAAAGTACTACCTTAAAGAAATCAGTGTTGGACCAAATGATTCAACATAATTTAGTTTCCCACCCATTTTACACGTTTATCCAACAAAGCCAGTTTGCACCTCGTTTACTGTCAGCCGTTGATGTTGACCAGATCCGTCTAGATAAATTTGATAACCCTCTTTTACAAGGTCAGCTTGCATTAAGTGCACCAAAGCGTGAAGAGAAAGTGCTATATGTGGGTAATGTAGAAAAAGTCTATGCTGTAGAAAACCAAGCGGGTATCGCTTTGCATGAACAGGTCAATAATCTACGTTCCAGCGATATCGGTGAGCTCGCTTATCCACCAATCCTAATTTATCCCGATGGCAAGGTAGTTACCCCTCACCATGGCCGTTGGTTAACTACTCAATATTACTTGCCTCCGCTGACCATGGTTTACATCCCGTTTGATGAATTCGAAAACTCACAAATGGACAAAGACATTGTAACCCTACTTTCACAACGTAAGCCAACCTCATCGAAGAATTAATAATGAACCTAATTAGAACCAGTTTATCCCTTTCTTTAATGGGTCCAGCATTGGTTTGGGCTCAAGATATGCCTTTTGAAGCACCACTATTACAACCATCACAAATGGATTTCGGTGGAGTTGGATTAATGCAAATGCCAACGGGCCGTATGGCTCCTGAAGGTGAATTCAATTTTGCGGTAACGGGTAGTGATGAATATCTTTTTTATAATGTTACTTTACAAGTCATGCCTTGGTTAGAAACAACTATTCGTTACACGATGGTTAGTGACATTTTTTATAGTAGCGATCCTAATTTTTCTGGAGACACCAAGTATACCGATAAGGGTATCGACTTTAAGGTTCGCCTTTTAGAAGAGTCTGAATATTTGCCAGAACTTTCTATTGGTGTTAGAGACTTCGCTGGTACTGGATTATTTGATGGCGAGTTCGTTGCTGCAACAAAACGCTACTCAAACCCTAATCTCGGTACCTTCGATTTTACCTTAGGTATGGGCTGGGGTTACCTTGGTACAAGAGACAACATTAGTAATCCAGCTTGCAAGTTGTCAGATAGTTTTTGTGAGAGACCTAGCGATTATCTTGATACTGGAGGAACTACAAATACAGACCGCTTTTTTAAAGGCCCGGCCGCGCTGTTTGGGGGAATTGAATACCAAACCCTTCATGCCCCACTACGTTTTAAACTTGAATACGACAGTAATGACTACAGTGAAGACTTTCCCGTAGTACGTGCTGGTGTTGATATGACTCCTCATACTCCGTGGAACTTCGGTGTCTTATATCGTTTAGGTAATATGGCAGATCTTCGTGTCAGTTATGAGAGAGGGGATACTCTGGTTGCAGGCTTGAGCCTTTACACTAACTTCAACAAGATGCCATCTTTCTGGCGTGACACACCAACACCAGAAGTAGAAAATAAACAACCAGAGCAACTGTCTGACGTGGATTGGGAACGAGTCAAAGAAGAACTTGATAAAGTAGCTGGCTACCAAAACACGCAGCTTTATGTTGAAGACAACACTATCTCCGTTGTTGGTGAACAGAAAAAGTATCGCGACCGTAACCAAGCGCATGAGAAAGCGGCAGCAGTTCTATACAACGAGATGCCTGAGAACATTGATACTTTCACCATTAATGAACGCAGCCGTGGCTTGCTCGGCGAGCAAACGGTGATCTCTAAAGATAAATATCGTGACTTTGCTGAAGTCAATTACATCGACCCGAATATTGAAGATGCGACAGCCACATCAAACAATAAGCCTCAGGGCAAACCTGCTTACGATGGGTTTGAGCGTTTTGATTGGGGTTTTGCACCAAAGCTTGCTCAAACCTTGGGTAATGCGGAAGATTTCTACCTATTTAGTGTTGGATTAAGCGGTAGTGCATCTTACTGGTTAACTGACAATTTAGAAATCGGCGGTTCGCTGTACTGGGATTGGTACAATAACTACGATAAGTTTAACTATGTAACACCACCAGACGGCACAAGTGTTCCTCGTGTACGTACTATGTTCCGTGCTTATCAGAATGAACACGCGGTAACCATGTCTAACCTGCAGTTAACTTGGTTCCAAGAGTACTCAGATACCATGGACCAACAATTCTACGCTGGCTATCTAGAAAGTATGTTTGCGGGTGTGGGTACAGAGTTCTTGTACCGACCGAAAGACGCAAACTGGGCGATCGGTGCAGATGTTAACTTGATCTCTCAACGTGACCCGCAAAGCTACTTCGGTGTATACGATGAAGAATGGCAAAACGTTCCAGAGTATGGTCGTCCATTCCGAGTTATTGACAAAGGCTTCACTGGTTTTGTATCAGGTTACTACTACCCACAATGGGACTTCCTACAAGACTTGATGATTCAAGTTGATGTTGGCCAGTTCTTAGCTGGTGATGTTGGAACTCAAGTGAATGTATCTAAGCAGTTCAAGAGTGGCGTGATCGCTGGTGCGTTTGCTTCATTTACCGACCTCTCAGCTGAAGAGTTTGGCGAAGGTAGCTTTACCAAAGGTTTCTACATTTCGATTCCATTCGACATCATGACAGTGAAGCCAAGCAACAACCGTGCGAACTTTAGTTGGCAGCCATTGACTCGCGATGGCGGTCAGAAGCTAGGTCGTAAATACAGCTTGATTGAACTGACGGATGAGCGTAACCCTTGGTACCAACGTCCAAATACATCAGATGAAAAGTAATCTAACCACGATTTAGATTAACTTACTTATGCAAAGGAAGCTTCGGCTTCCTTTTTCTTTATCTAACGCCAACACCTTCCCTCTAACACCTAAAGCCTTAACTCTGCTAAACTTCCTGAGAAAATTTTAATCTATGGTGGAAGTCTTATGATCATCGTAACTGGTGGTGCCGGCATGATCGGCAGCAACATTGTTAAAGCTCTGAACGAAGCAGGTATTAACGATATTCTGGTTGTCGACAACCTGAAAAATGGCAAGAAGTTTAAAAACTTAGTTGATCTTGATATCACTGATTACATGGATCGCGATGACTTCCTTACTCAAATCATGGCAGGTGACGACTTCGGCCCTATCGAAGCGATCTTCCATGAAGGCGCTTGTTCTGCAACAACTGAGTGGGACGGCAAGTACATGATGCTAAATAACTATGAGTACTCAAAAGAGTTGCTTCATTACTGTTTAGATCGTGAAATCCCATTCCTATACGCGTCATCGGCGGCGACATACGGTGAGACAGAAACGTTTGTTGAAGAGCGTGAATTTGAGGGCGCGCTTAACGTATACGGCTACTCGAAACAGCAGTTTGACAACTACGTTCGTCGTCTGTGGAAAGACGCAGAGGATCATGGCGAGCAACTTTCTCAAATCACGGGTTTCCGTTACTTCAATGTATATGGCCCACGTGAAGACCACAAAGGCAGCATGGCATCAGTAGCGTTTCACTTGAACAACCAGATCAACGCAGGCGAAAACCCTAAATTGTTTGCTGGTAGTGAATCTTTCAAGCGTGACTTTATCTACGTTGGTGACGTGAGCAAAGTGAACCTATGGTTCTTAGAAAGCGGAGTCTCAGGCATTTTTAACTGTGGCACCGGCAATGCGCAATCATTCGAAGAAGTGGCAAAAGCAGTAATCAAACATCACAGCAAAGGGGAAATCCAAACCATTCCATTCCCTGAACACCTAAAAGGTGCTTACCAAGAATTCACTCAAGCTGACCTTACTAAGCTTCGTGCTGCTGGCTGCGATGTAGAATTCAAGACGGTAGCTGAGGGTGTTGCTGAATACCTTGCGATTCAAAATCGTTAATACCTGTCAAAGGTGGTAGTGAAGTCTCTGCCACCTTTACTCTGATACGTTTACGAGTATCATTTCTAAACATCTCCAGTTATCTCTTCCGAAAATAGGTGCTTACAACCGCATGACCGTTCAACGTGATGATTTCGATCCAAAAGCTTATAACCCTGAATTTGAGCGTCACTTTCTTGCGCCTAAATATTGGGGAACTTGGCTCGGCGCCCTACTATCGATGCCGTTGGCGCTTCTTCCGCTAGGAGTGCAAAAATGGCTAGCCAAAGCTATTGCAAAAAAATTAGCTAAATCACGCAAAGGCCCTGCCCACCGAGCTCGCGTTAACTTTGAGCTGTGTTTCCCAGACAAAACCTTTGAAGAGCGTGAAGCACTCATCGAAAAGACGCTTTACACAGCCGCTTTGTTCTTTTTCCGCTTTAGTCTACTTACCTTACGTTCTCCAAAGTGGCTACAAAAACGCTGCCAAATTCGCGGCTTAGATATTTTGCAGAAGCACATCGAAAATGATGAAAAAGTCATTTTGATGGTACCGCACTCATGGGCGATCGACATTCCAGCTATTTTGTTGGCCTCTATGGGAATGCCGGTTTCCGCAATGGCTAAAAAGCAGAAAAATGAAGTCGGTGATTGGTTGATGCATAAGCAGCGAGTGCAGTATGGCGGTCGAGTTTATGAACGCTCTGGTGGCATCAAGCCTTTCTTAAAGTCTATCCGAGATGGCTACATTGGTTACTACTTACCAGACCAAGACCACGGTCCAGAACACAGTGTGTTCGTGGACTTTTTTGCCACCCGAAAAGCAACCCTTCCTGGCCTTGGAAAAATTGCAAAGCTATCACGCTCTAAAGTGCTCCCTATGTTTGCTTCTATGAATACAGAAGATGGGTCGTTCGATATCGAAATTTTGCCAGCCTTTGAGCTAGACAAAGGCGAAGAGCAAGACGCACGTACTTCGAATAAAGCGATTGAGTACTTTGTTTCCACTAAGCCTGATCAATATATGTGGGTGTTACAGCTATTACACTCTCAAGAAGATGGCAATAACTATTACAATATCTTCAAGCCGAGATATGACACTGACTGGCAAGTAAAAAAATGAAAAAGATCTTAATTATCGGCCCGTCTTGGGTTGGCGATATGGTGATGTCACAATCACTGTACATCGTTTTAAAGCAGCAACACCCAGAAAGCCAAATCGATGTGATTGCTCCAGGCTGGTGTAAACCGATCCTCGAACGTATGCCTGAGATCCATCAAGCGATTGAGATGCCTCTTGGCCATGGTGAGTTCAATCTTCTTGGCCGCAGAGAGATTGGTAAGTCACTGCGTGAAAAGCAATACGATCATGCTTACGTACTGCCGAACTCAGCTAAGTCTGCTTTGATACCTTGGTTTGCAAACATCCCACAACGTACAGGCTGGAAAGGAGAAATGCGTTATGGGCTACTCAATGATCTTCGCCCTAACAAAAAGCCTTTTCAATACATGGTAGAGCGTTATGTCGCTTTAGCCTATCCTAAGGTTGAAATGTTGGATTCGTCCTCCTTGGGAGGCTTAGAAACACTTTCGAGACCTAGCTTGTCTATCGATAAAAAGACTCAGCAAGAGACGCTTAACAAATTCTCTCTCGGCCAAACGCTCCCTGTCACAGGGTTGTGTCCAGGTGCCGAATTTGGCCCTGCTAAAAAGTGGCCAGAAACACATTATGCTGAAGTCGCTACTCAAATGGCGGCTAGCGGCCATCAAGTATGGCTGTTTGGTTCTCAGAAGGACCTTGATACCTGTAATAACATTAAGCAGCTCGTGCCGGCTGAGCTTCAACAGAGAATTCACGTTCTCGCTGGGCAAACCAGCTTGATTGAAGCGGTGGATCTGCTGGCAGCCTGCCAAACTGTCGTAGCCAATGACTCTGGTCTTATGCATGTAGCGGCCGCTGTTGGCTGTAATGTTGTTGCAGTCTACGGTTCAACCTCACCAAAATACACACCACCGCTTGCAGAAAAGGTAGAGATTGTTCATACCGACATTGACTGCCGTCCGTGCTTTAAGCGTGAGTGTGAGTTTAAGCACCTTAAGTGTTTAACTGAGTTATCACCAAAACAGGTGTTAGATAGCATCCAAAAACTTGAAGCGATAACGGTAAGTTCATGCTAGTCCGCACTTTTTACACATTGCTACTTGCCCTTGCGTCTCCTTTCCTATTGTTTGGTTTATATAAAAGTAAACCGAACAAGCCCAAGTTTGGTCGACGATGGAAAGAGCATTTTGGTATAACCCCAAAGCTAGAGACAACTGAGCGCCCTATTTGGATTCATGCGGTTTCAGTAGGCGAAAGCATCGCCGCTATCCCCCTAATTAAAGAGTTGAAAAAGCAAAACCCAGCTCTACCTATTTTGGTCACCACCACAACCAGCACTGGTGCAGAACAAATTGCTAAGTTGGGCGAGTTAGTTGAACACCGCTATATGCCTATCGATTTCGGTTTTGCAGTAAAAGGCTTTCTAAAAGCAACACGCCCAAAGCAAATGTTGATCATAGAAACTGAGCTTTGGCCGAACACTCTTCGTACTGTCCATGACTCAGAAATACCGATTACTGTTGTTAACGCTCGCCTTTCTGAAAAGTCCTGTAAGAACTACGCAAAAGTGCAGCCTCTATTTAACCTATTAGTTCCTTGCTTGGATAAAGTACTTTGTCAGACGGAGTCTGATGCAGAACGCTTCGAGCGCTTAGGTGTAGATAAGCCCCGACTTTTTGTTACTGGCTCAATAAAGTTTGATATTCAGATATCAGAAGAAGTCAAAGAGAAAGGAAAAGCGCTACGGACTGATCTTGGGATAAAGCGACCAATTTGGATAGCTGCTAGTACTCATAAAGGTGAAGATGAGCAAGTGCTAGAAGCTCACAAGAAAATCTTAGAATCTCACCCAACTTCACTTCTGATCCTTGTTCCGCGCCATCCGGAGCGATTCGATAATGTATTTGAGCTGTGCCAAAAGCTAGGTTTTGAAGCCGCTCGACGCACAAGCCGAACAGAAGTAACGGAGTCGACCCAAGTTTACCTTGGAGACACCATGGGTGAGATGCTGGTCTTGATGGGCGCTGCGGATATCTGTTTTATGGGCGGTAGCTTAGTTGGTGATAAAGTTGGTGGACACAATGTGTTAGAGCCAGCGGCTTTGGGTGTTCCGATCATAAATGGTCCGAGCTACTTTAACTTTAAAGAGATCGTCGATTCATTTGTTAAAGAGTGTGGATTAATCATTGTCAAAGACAGATCAACTCTCGCTAAAACTATCATTCAGTTAATTGAGAGCCCTGAGAAACGTATTGCCTACCATACAGCAGGCAGTAAAATCGTCAATATGAACCAGGGCGCACTTAAAAATACTATCTTAGAAGTGCTTAATTAAAAAAGCGGCCAAAGGCCGCTTTTTTGCTAATGAGCTATAAACTTTGCA
This sequence comes from Vibrio sp. MMG023, assembly GCF_021654215.1. Taxonomy (NCBI): domain Bacteria; kingdom Pseudomonadati; phylum Pseudomonadota; class Gammaproteobacteria; order Vibrionales; family Vibrionaceae; genus Vibrio; species Vibrio sp. MMG023. Next base: position 347,986 of record NZ_JAKFZP010000006.1, read on the forward strand.
GCTTATTCATTGTTGCAAGCAAAATACGACTCTATTGCTCCAACAACTGCATCGACTTTGTGCTCTTCCATTCCATACCAAAGTGGTAATCGAATAATTTTTTCACTCTCTTGCGTCGTGAAATTGTCTTCTCCTGAGAAACGACTAAATCGCTCACCAGCAGGTGCACTGTGCAATGGAACATAATGGAACACACTAATAATCTCCTTTTGTTTCAGGAAATTAATAAGGTCTGTTCTTTCTTCAATGTCCGCTACTTTTATATAGAACATATGAGCGTTGTGTTGGCATCCCTCAGGCATACTTGGTAGTGCAATTTTGCCTTGTTGAGAAAGCTCAGAAAGCAGTTTGTAGTATCGATTCCAAGAGGCCAATCGGTTTTCATTGATTTTTTCAGCGACTTCCATCTGCCCCCATAAGTAAGCAGCTTGTAGCTCACTTGGTAGCAGACTACTGCCGAGATCGATCCAAGTATACTTATCAACCATTCCACGCTTAAACTTACTACGGTCAGTCCCTTTTTCGCGTAAGATCTCAGAACGTTCAACAAATTTAGGATTATTAACGACGAGCAAGCCACCTTCCCCGCCACTTGTATAGTTTTTCGTATCGTGAAAACTGAATGCGCCAATATCACCAATTGTACCAAGAGGACGCCCTTTGTAGCTGGACAAAACACCTTGAGCCGCATCTTCAATGACAAACAATTGATGCCTTTGCGCAATTGCCATGATCGTATCCATTTCACAAGCCACACCAGCATAATGCACAGGTACAATCGCAATCGTCTTATCAGTAATTGCTTGCTCTATCAGCGTTTCATCGATATTCATTGTGTCTGGACGAATATCAACAAATACAATTTTTGCCCCTCTCAGAACAAATGCGTTTGCTGTACTCACGAAGGTATAGCTTGGCATGATGACTTCATCACCCGGCTTAACATCAATAAGCAAAGCGGCCAACTCTAGAGCATGTGTACAAGAAGGAGTCAAAAGACTGCGTTCACAACCTAGGTGATTCTGAAACCACTCATGGCACTTTTTCGTAAACTCTCCATCACCACAAATGGAATGTTTTTGCATCACTTCTTGAATGTACTGGTCTTCGTTACCAGTGTATGGCTTGCGATTAAACTCAATCATCTATCTATCTTTAAAAAGTGGGGGGAATTCTTAATACCACAGCCTGCCTAATGTTATGACAATTAGATCTCTATCTAAACACATAAAGCACTGACAGTATTACAAAAAGCCTTAACGTTTGCCTTGCATACCAACTTGCTCTGTTCCATTTAAACCTGAGTCAGGATCATTTTCTTTAATGACTTTAGCAGGCACGCCGCCTACGACCATTCCGTCAGGCACGTCCTTGTTGACAACTGAGCCAGCTGCAACAATACATCCTTTACCAATCTTCACACCAGCTAAGATCGATGAGTGTGCTCCAATCCAGCTACCTTTGCCTATAGAAATAGGCTTATATTGATAGCCTCCAAACCTCACAGAACCATCTTTAAAAAGGTGGTTTCCTCCTGTGATTGAAACATAAGGACCAATGACCACCTCATCATCAATTGTTATGTCACCATCACCAATGTAGCAGCAATAGCCGATATAAACGTTGTTGCCACACTTCAGCGTGTTTGGGTTGTATATGTTTACCAAACTCGATAGCGCGAGATTGTTACCACACTCACCTAAAAGCCTTTTATATATTCGTCCTCTCAATCTAATTCCCCACCCATAACTAGGAAGAGGAATAAGAAAAAATAATAAAATACTAGAGAGTAGCTTTTTGTAATTCTTAAACATTAGATCACGTGTACTTTAATTTGTTTGGCTATGTCTTCTGCTAGTGCTTCCGCCTCTAGGTAAGAGCCACCAGTAACAATAACCTCTCCAATCCTATCAGGCCCAACTTTGAACTCATTGACGGTATCTCCAGGCTTTTTATCTACCTTAATGCGGATAACACTATGATGTTCCGTAAGTTCATCAGGTATATCTATCGCAACTAACTGACCACTTTTTGGAGCGCAAAGTAGTCTTGCTGCATTCGCTGTACGCTGTGTATTGGGGTTAAACACAATCGGTTTGCCTAACGCAATATCCAATAATAAGCCGTAGATATCTATGCCAAGGTAATTTTCTACATTTTCTGGCAGGCATGTAGCACCCATTCTAGCGCCAATTTCAATGATGTAAGGCTTTCCACCTACTAACATTAAATCTACATTAGATACGGTGTTATCAATCCCTAAAACTTCAATGGCTCGTTTTACTATATCTTCTGCATCAGACAAAATAGAAGTCGATATTGAGCACGGCACGGAGTGCCCAAGAGGTGCGTTATTCGGTGCTGGAGTAACCGTATCGTTGTGAAAGATAATATCAATAACAGTACCATCAACTACGATAGCTTGCGCCCCAAACTCAACGCCATCAAGAAACTCTTCCATTACGACCAAGGAATTGCGAGAAACATCCTTAGCCGCTTTCCATAGTCGTTCAAGCTGAACAAGCTCCTCAACCTTGTAAACACCGCGACTACCTGAGCTATCAGAAGCCTTGACCATCAAAGGAAAGCCGATTGAACTAGCAAGTTGTTTTGCTTCTGCGAGATTCGAGGAAATACCAAATTTAGCAGTCGGAACGCCCCCATCCTTAAAAGCTTCCTTCATTAAGCTTTTATCCATGCTCTTGAGAGCACTTTGGTAATTTGTCCCCTTTAAACCCAACTCATCAACAACAAAGCCGATGCTAGGTACAGCTACATCTGTTCCGGTCGTAAGTATCGCATCAATGTCATAAAGTTTTGCCGCTTCAAACACACTGTCGATGTCGGTAGTATTGATGTCTAAAAAAATATCACTCTCATCAATTCCAGGGTAATCCCCTCTCGGGCTGACAACAATCGTCTTATGTCCTAGCTCTTTGCTCTTTTGGATAAGCGGAAGCTGGTAAATACCAGCACCTAAAATCATTACTTTCTTACACATCATGTACACTTCTTTATCAGCAATACCGATCAATATATAGCTTGTAGGTTCTTAATTAGGCTTTCCTTAGAATAGTACTGCTGTATAGCACGTGCATTTTTCTCACCATCGCTAACAGAAACTTCTAAATTAAACTCATTAATATCATGAACAATTGCCCCTACGTTACTAAGAGTTTCAAACGATGAGGTTTCTTTTCTTAAATAAACCGTCTTACCCATACCAAGCAACACACGAGTGGTACTCATAGCTTGCTGGCGATTGTGGTTGAAAACTGCAATATCAATCGTAGTGAGTAGCGACATATATTCATCGTACTTGATGTAATCGAGGATAGGCTCAAATGAACTGCCAAACATCTTATTCCCAAGCTCCACCATGGCACTTGCATGCTTCTTAGAGCCGTAGTTCAAAGGGCAGATAACACGTACATTTTCATTTACAAATGGGGCAATTTTGGCAAACGCCTCTTCATGATTATTGGTTGGATCTGCGGAGTTTCCAACAAGAATGTTGAGCTTGTTATCTTTTTTATCGGCGATAGGGATATCGTGATACAGGCTCGCAGGATACATAAAATAAGGTAAGTGAGGCGCTTTCGTCCCATACCATTTCACAACATTTTCATAATCACCTTTAATGCTGGTAATGATATATCCCATGTCTTTTATCACTTTTTTTCGGAAAAATTCTTTATATCGACCGCGGCGAGTTAACAAGTTCTCATCTCGGCTGTACAAATCTCCTCCCCAAACTGCCCAGTAACATTTTGGTAGTAGAAACCTCAGCACCCATAAAATTTGGGTTATCTTGATTTTAAAAAGACCATGAATAATGATCTTCTCTGCCTTGATACCATGCTTGACCAAGTTTTTTAGAAACACCAAGTAGTCGAAGTAATTGTGCTTCTTTTTATCATAAGAAAAGATGTTACCCCTCTCTTTGATAGGGAATTTGTCATGAGTTTTAAACACGAAAAAGACCTGCTCACTCATGTCCAAATTATCTTCAACAAAGTTTATGTAGTCGGCTGTAAACTTATCGTCATTGATGATATTTACAAACTTCATTTAGCTCACCAACGCTTTTAAGTATTGGCCATAAGAGTTTTTCTCTAACCCTTTTGCTAGGTCTAGCAGCTGCTCTCTCGTTAACCAACCATTATTGAAGGCGATCTCTTCCAAACAAGCCACTTTTAAGCCTTGAACATTTTCAATGGTTTCGACAAATGAGGATGCCTCAAGCAAACTTGCATAAGTACCGGTGTCCAGCCAAGCAAAACCGCGGCCGAAGACCTTAACGTTTAAACGACCTCTATCTAAATACATCTGATTCAAAGTCGATATTTCTAGTTCACCTCTTGCTGAAGGCTTAACTTGTTTGGCCAACTCGATCACGTCGTTATCATAAAAATAAAGCCCCGTAACGGCATAGTTGGATTTCGGCTGTTCTGGTTTTTCTTCAATTGACACAGCTCGCATCTGTTCATCAAACTCTACAACGCCAAAACGCTCTGGATCTTTTACTTTGTACCCGAAAACGGTTGCCCCTTCTCCAGCATCAACCGATTTTGCTGCCTTCTGAAGAATTGGTGTAAAACCTTGGCCGTAAAAGATGTTGTCACCCAAAACCAAGCAAACCGAATCATTTCCGATAAACTCTTCGCCGATGATAAATGCTTGTGCTAATCCCTCTGGTTTTTCTTGAACTGCATAGGTCAAAGCAATACCAAAATCAGATCCATCACCAAGTAAACGCATAAATCCTTCTTGGTCTTCAGGAGTCGTGATGATTAATATTTCTCTAATTCCCGATAACATTAAAACTGATAGCGGGTAATAAATCATTGGTTTGTCATAGACCGGAAGCAGTTGCTTTGAGACACCACGAGTAATTGGATATAGACGCGTTCCAGAGCCACCAGCAAGGATAATGCCTTTCATTTTCTTACCTTATTCTAAAATTATTGACCAAGACGCTCTAAGCTATAAGAACCGTCTAGAACACGTTGCCACCATTCTTTATTCGTCAAATACCATTCAACGGTCTTACGTAAGCCTGTCTCAAAGGTTTCTTCTGGCGTCCAGCCCAATTTACGTTCGATTTTGGAAGCATCAATAGCGTATCGAACATCATGCCCTGGTCGATCTTTTACATAAGTAATTAGATCTTGGTAACGTGCAACACCTTCTGGCTTGTTGGGCACAAGCTCTTCTAGAATTTCACAAATTGACTTCACAACATCAATGTTTGCTTTTTCATTGTGACCACCAATATTGTATGTCTCCCCAATAACGCCTTCTGTCACGACTTTGTAGAGCGCTTTGGCGTGGTCTTCTACAAATAACCAATCACGGATCTGCATACCATTGCCATATACTGGCAGTGGTGAACCTTTTAATGCGTTTAAGATCATTAAAGGAATCAATTTTTCAGGAAAGTGGTATGGGCCATAATTATTAGAACAGTTAGTTACAATGGTCGGAAAGCCATATGTTCTTAGCCAAGCTCGAACAAGATGATCGCTCGACGCTTTCGATGCGGAGTACGGTGAAGATGGTGCGTAAGATGTTTCCTCTGTAAATAAATCATCTGTCCCCTCTAAATCACCATATACCTCATCTGTTGAGATATGGTGGAAACGAAAGGCCGCTTTGTTAGCGTCATCAAGCTGACTCCAATATCCACGAGCCACTTCTAATAGGGTATAAGTACCAACAATGTTAGTTTCAATAAAAGCAGCAGGGCCATCAATAGAACGATCGACGTGAGACTCTGCCGCTAAGTGCATAACTGCATCAGGCTGGTGCTCTGAAAACACACGCTCTAGCGCGACACGATCGCAGATATCCACTTGTTCAAAAGCATAGCGCGCGTGACTGGACACCTCGCTAAGAGATTCAAGGTTACCTGCGTAGGTTAGTTTGTCTAAGTTAATCACTGAGTCTTGCGTATGATTAATAATATGGCGTACAACAGCAGAGCCAATAAACCCTGCACCACCTGTCACTAAGATTTTCATTTTAAATTTACATCCACATTTACGGGCTATTCGGCCTCGGCACCAATCTCTCTATAGCACGGCAGAACATTTTGAGTCGAATTAAGCTGAGTGATTACGACAAACTTACCTTAGCCCTTTTTGTTTCACTTAAGACTGATTGTAACCTAACATCAAGGATTCAAAGTCATCTTCAGACCAATGAATTTTCCGTTTACCAAGCTCTTTTCTAAATGAGCGAAGAAGACGATTTAAGTTTCGTTCTTTCCATTGTTCCCCAGATTGCTGCTTACACTTGTCAAAATCGATAATCCAGACCTTACCTTCACTATCAAGCAGAATATTATGAATATTCAGATCGGTATGATTAACACCAACATCGTGCATTTTACGGACTTCTACACCAATTTTTTGGTAGTCATCACTCGATAGGCACTCTACCTGTAACTTATCAACGAGATCGCTTGCCTCAGATATTTTTTCACTCAGTAAGTCTGCTCGATAAAACAAGCCTGTTTGTTCTACTTTAGCGGCAACAGGACGAGGAACATTAACGCCAGCGCTACGTAATTTTTGAAGCAGAGAGAACTCGGCGTAACTGCGAGTCCTCTCTAAGCTTAGAAACAAGTATTGGTCCCGGACGATTTTTCCAAACAAGCCACCTCGGTGGTAGTGTCTTAGCGCTGAAACCGTATTTTGAAGCTTGATAAACCACGTAGTGCCTCGCCCACTAGCACTGCCAACAATGGCATTACAACTGCGCCAGTAGTTGATATCAAACAAACTTTCAATGGGCTCAGAGATCAAGCTTTCGTCGTACCATACATGCGTATTATTTTCTTGATAGTGCTTCATCACGCCCCTCAGAAAAAGAGAATATAAGACCATGTAAAGGCAGCAAACAGTAATGCTACAAAAACAGCAGCAGAACCAATATCTTTTGCTCGACCGCTTAATTCATGTTTTTCCACACCAATCCTATCCACAACCGCCTCAATCGCAGAGTTAATCAGTTCAACAATCAACACCAAAACAACAGTTCCGAGCATCACGATACGTTGTATTTGCGAAACGTCTAACCAGCAGAGCAGCAACACAGCGGTAATCAGCAAAGCTAATTCTTGTCGAACCGCAGCTTCATGTTTCAATGCAGCCTTCAAACCTTGAAGTGAATAGATGCTGGCTTTTAAGATCCTTTGAATGCCCGTATTTCCAGGTTTTCCTGAAACGGTTTCTGTTTTCTCGTTGTCCTTATTCACTTGAATTTCTCGTGCTTACATCATAGCGCCATTTTACATTGTTCTATTGGGGGAACAATCCAGTAAGGAGCTTTTGCTACTCTTCGTCGACGAAAGACCTCGTCAACTGACTTCTTTCAGAAAATGAAGGCTTCAAGTAACATAATAACCAATACCAAACGAATTACTGGATTACTTATGAAGATTGCATTGGTCCATTTAAGACACGCATACTCTGGCGGAGTTGAGCTGTACCTCAATCAAATGGCGAGATACATGGCAGAAAAAGGGGAAGAAGTCACTATCATCTGCCGCTCTCATGCAGATACTCCTCCACACCCTAACGTTAAGTTTGTGAAGTTGCGCGGTTTTAGTATTGGTAAAAGCCATCGCCTTTGGAAGTTTGCGAAAGCGGTAGAAAAGCACGTCAATGAAGCTGAGTATGATTTGGTGTACGGCCTAGCTCACGCTTGGACACACGATGTATTGAGAATTGGAGCAGGCACAAGCCTTCATATGGCACGGTCCTTAAATAAGCCAATGCGAATCAAAGATAGAGTGACACATTTGATTGAGCAAAAAGCAATGGCTCCTGGAGCCTACTACCATGTCATTAGTAATTCACATAAGAGTGCTCAGGAAATCCAAGAAGCTCATCACGTGCCTAGAGACAAAATCACGGTAATCCATAACTTTGTCGATACGAAACGCTTTGATGCACAACGAATCGAAAAAGAGGCTTTAGAGCTTAAGCAACAAATGGAGCTTGATCCCAACAAGCCGGTCTTCTTATTTTTAGGTACAGGCTACGAGAGGAAAGGGTTAAAGCAAACCCTCACTGCATTTTCCAAACTGAGCATTGATGCTCAATTGGTGATCGTTGGTCGAGAGACTCACGAGGGCGAATACATTAAATTTGCGGAAAACCTTGGGATACAAGACAAATGTAAGTTTATGGGAGAAGACAAACGACCAGAGCTCTACTTTACGCTGGCTGATTGCTATGTCCTGCCAACTCTCTATGAACCTTTTGGTTTTACGGTGATCGAATCTCTCGCATGTGGTACTCCATCTATTACCACTGAAAACTGTGGTGCGAAAGAGGTCCTCAAGCCAGAAGTGTCGAGCGTCATTGGGGCTGAGGTGAACCCAGATGAACTAGCAAAAGCGATGGCGTTCTGGGCTGATAAAAAACGCACAACCAATGTTAGTGAACAATGTAGAGAATTGGCCTTAACAATGGATGTCGAGACTGTACTGGAGAAAAACTACCAACAGCTGTTGGCGGTATACAAAATGAAGCAGCACTCAGTGAACACCTAATTTAGGGTTGAATGACGCTCCTGTAAAATTGCATTACTCTCTTAGCCTATTATTGTTGGCTAAGAGAGATTCTCTAACACTTTATCGAGCTTTTCTTGCACCTGCTCAACGGTAATTGCGGCCATTAAGTTATCCCCTTTAGCACGCGTGCCCCACGTGAGTGAATCTACGGGTTTGCCTTTTTGTTCTTCAACGTGTTGTTGGTAAACACTTACGACGTTATCTAAATCGTTATAAGGCCCTGTACGTCTAGGGTCACTATGCGCATATAAACCAATCACAGGTGTCATCTGAGTTGTCGCCAAGTGAGCAGGACCGGAATCAGGGCTAATGACAACCGTGGCCTCATGCAATACAGCGGTCAGTTGCTTTAAGCTTGTTTCACCGACAATATTGGTGACAGACTGTTCGCACAGTGACTCAATTTTATGTGCTAATTGCTTTTCTCTTTCCGCTGGCGAGCCACATAGGATCACATGAAGTCCCAAAGACGATGCGTAATCGGCGATAGCTGCATATCGCTCCACTAACCAGTTACGAGAGTCCTTGCTTGCCGCAGCAGAAATCACGACACACTTTCTACCTTGGGTAATGCCTTTAGCGTAATCGACTGATTCACTGGGTAAGGGGATATTCCACGTTGGCTGGCTGAATGGAACACCAATGTACTTAGCAAAGTCAGCCATGTTATCTAACACATGCATTGCCGTTGTATTAGGTAAGTGACGGTTAGTGAACCACCACTGCCCTTCTCTCGTTCTATTCTTGCTAAAACCCACTTTGTATTTTGCTTGGATACCCAAAGACAAAACACTCGATCTCAGGGCTGCCTGCATGTGCAGCAAAACATCAAACTTAGTGCCCTTTAGCTGCTGCCACACAGCCTTCATTCCTTTAAGGCCTTGTGACTTATCAAAAACGATCACATTAATGTTAGGCAAATCACCAATCAGTTGCGCTTCTATTTTACCAGTAACCCAAGTTATCTTGGTTTGCGGCCAGTGCTTTTGAATCGCCTGAACCACAGAGATCGCATGACAAACATCGCCAATAGCCGACAAACGCAATACACACAAATGAGACGGAGGTGAAGTGAATAAACTCATGATAATTTAGGCTTTTGGTTTAAGAGCATTACTGACATAGCTTGAAGTATTTCTCGAGCGTCTTGATACAAATTAAGCTTTCCAATTGTTCATCCTGAAATTGGGCCACGTGTCGATGCGCATTTTCAATCATAGCTTCAGCTTTATCAGAGTTTTCAAGATAATAATTAATTTTCTCGTCAAAGTCAGACCAATCATCTTTCACTTCAACATAATGAACACCAGGTTGTAGCGTACCTTCCATAAACCACGTTTCAAAACGCATCTTAGGCGTCACTACGACAGAATTCGAAGACATTGCCCACTTTAAATTGGTTGCAACATCGTTACCTTCAAGGCAAATGATAAACTTGTACTTCAATTGTTCTTGAATGGACATAAAATCTTTTTGCCATTCTGGGTGCTCTTGAGAGGGGTTGGATTGACCAGCATCCATCATTGGATTCTCAAACATTGCTTCCATAAAACGAATACGGTGAATCCGTTTTACAAAACCACGGAAAACCGCCATATCTTTCTTGGCACGAAAATCCAATGCGTCGTTTACAAACTGGAAGTGTCTGCGCTTGTTGAGTTTGAACAACACCGAGTTGTCGTTATTACCCTCAATCGGTCTTGCTTTATAGATCGTCGGGCAATCTTCTACGGCAACTTCATCCCCAAAGTAATAACAAAACGGATTATTACCGGAAAAGTAACGAAGAAATTCTTTAAGATCATAGGTGTATGCACTTTGCCCTTTGTGTGAGAAACGACTCAAACTGGTCGATTTACTGGAATCTAGTTCGCTCGGAGTATTGATCTTACAATAGTAATCCACTCGTTCTTGAACTAACGCCATTTGACCTTGAAACTTCTTTTCTAGTTTGTTTTTGTTGTAAGCAAAATACGCTCGTGGAGCAATGGTCAACAGCAGGTTTTTTATATAGTAAAAAAGTTTCATTAAAACGTTATGCCCTTATCAAACCTATGTTTGTCGATGTTATCTATTCTCGATTCGATGATGTATCATATTACTACTTTTAAGCGTTTTTTGACACTTTTGACAAACACAACGAGCTGCATATGAAACAACAAGGTCATAGTGCCACACACGTCATTTATCCGGGAACCTTCGACCCTATCACAAATGGCCACTTAAACCTCATAGAACGCGCGGCCCAGATGTTCGACTCTATCACGATCGGCGTTGCTGCAAGTCCTTCCAAAAAGACCCTGTTCACTTTAGAAGAACGGGTCCAATTAGTAGAAAGTTCTATCAGTCACCTTTCCAATGTGAACGTTGAAGGCTTCACTGGTTTATTGGTCGATTTTGCAAAAGATCAAAACGCAAACATTTTGATTCGCGGCCTGCGAACTACTGTCGACTTCGAATATGAATTTGGCCTAACCAGCATGTACAGAAAACTCTTACCAGGTCTCGAAAGTGTTTTCCTTACCCCTGATGACGAATACGCATTCCTATCTTCTACGATTGTAAGAGAAGTGGCTTTACATGGTGGTGATATTAGCCGATTTGTTCCTACACCAGTTGAACTCGCACTTGCTCAAAAAACAAAGAACTAATTACTCGAACAAAAGAAAAGAATAGCTATGAACGTATTAATTGTGTGTAAAGGCACATTACCCCCTGTTGCTTATGGTGGTACAGAACGTGTTGTATGGAGCTTAATGAAAGCGCTTCATCAACTGGGTCATAACGTTTACATTCTGAATCCTGAACCCATGACATGTGATTGGGCAACGTGTATTACCCAGCAACCAGACTTGTCTATTGATGAACAAATCCCTGACGAGGTGGATGTCGTTCACTTCCATGTTGGTGGTCGTTGCACCAAAAAACCTTATGTCATCACTCGTCATGGCAACAACACCGTTTCCAAGAAAAATGACCCCAATTCAATTTTCGTCTCTCAAAAACATGCACTAAACCACGGCTGTGAAGCCTTTGTGTGCAATGGTCTAGATTGGGGTGATTACCGTCAGCCAAACTTAGAACTCAATAACAGAGAAAACCGCTATCACTTCCTTGGCAAAGCGGCATGGCGTTTAAAAAACGTTCAAGGGGCAATAGATATTACGAAAAAAGCCAATGTAGCACTGGATGTGTTAGGTGGATACAGGTTGAACTTCAAGATGGGATTTCGACTCACCTTAGATCGCCACGTAAAATTCCACGGCATGGTCAACAATACAGAAAAGTGTGCAGTGCTTGAGCGCTCTAAAGGCCTAATCTTTCCAGTCACATGGGAAGAACCATTTGGATTGGCCATCACGGAAAGTCTATTTATGGGAACGCCCGTGTTTGCTACGCCATATGGATCACTACCTGAATTAATTAACTCGCCAGAGTTTGGCTTACTGTCAAATATTGAGGATGAACTTGCAGACGCAATTAAACATGGAAGCTACAATCCAAAACTGTGTCACGAATACGCTCGAGACACGTTTGATCATATTTCAATGGCCAAGGCTTACATAGAGAAGTACGAAAAAGTACTCAATGGAGAAGCTCTGAATCAGTTTCTTTCTGAGCCAGTAAAACAAATAAAAAAATTACCTTACTTTAGATAGAACACCAATTTTGAGTCACCATGAAAGCATTTTGTATCACTTTAAAAGGCTGTGAAGACAGGCAAGAAACAACATTAAACACCCTAAAGAGAATCGGTTTAGATTGTGAAGTTTTCTATGGCGTGGATGCACGTAAGGATGCTCACCCCTTATTAGAACACTTAGATCGGCGCCAGTTTGAATTTAATATGGGTCGCCCATGCATCATCGGTGAGGCGGGCTGCTACGCGAGCCATTACCTACTTTGGCAAAAGTGCGTTGAATTAAATGAACCTATTATCATTTTTGAAGATGATCTCAGCATCGAAGACGAGCTATTCCTTAACACATTGAAAGCCGTTGCAGAAAATATCGAAAACTGTGGTTATATTCGTACAGAAAACACTAGTAGTCGTGGCATGTTCTACGATACGAAACAATATGGCTCCCAACGCTTGGTTAAGTACCTAAAAGTACCACAGTGTACAACCTCTTATGCAATAAACCCCAAGGCGGCCCAAGCGTTTATCGAAGCAAGTAAAACGTTCCAATTCCCGGTAGATGTCTTCCTACGTAATACTTGGCTTCATAAGCAAGCGATGTTTGGCGTAAGGCAAGCTGGCTTACGTGGAGGCAATAAACCATCTGTCATTGGTAATAGAAAACGCCAAGGAGATAAAGACTACCTCGTGGCTACAATGAAGCTGCTGAATAAAGCAAAAAGTATGATGTTAAATTTAGTGATGAATGCCTACCATCTCATAAAAATGGGCCGAGAATACGGCCCAAAGAAGTTTGATAACTAACGCAGTTTACTTCTGACATTCCCCACAGAAGAAGGTATTGCGTTGGCCTATCTTTTGTTCTTGGAGAGCTTCGCCGCATTCTGGGCATGGCTCTCCGGCTTTTCCGTAAACTAATAACTCTTGTGCGAAGTAACCCGGTTTCCCATCTGCTTGAGCGAAGTCTTTCAGTGTGGTTCCGCCTTGCTGAATGGCGATCTCTAACGTGACTTTGATGTTCTCCACCAGCAATTGCCACTCTTTTTTGGTTAGCTTACCTGCAGGGCGAGTGGGATGAATGCGTGATTTAAACAATGATTCGTTGGCGTAGATGTTTCCGACTCCGACGACGACTTTATTGTCCATAATGAACTGTTTAACCGCAACGCGCTTACCTTTGGCTTTCTCCGCTACGTAATCAGCATTGAACTCTTCAGTCAAAGGTTCCGGTCCCATATGACCTAATACAGCATGTGATTCATTTGGTGCGCTCCACAGCCATGCGCCAAAACGGCGTGGATCGTTGTAGCGCAGTATTTTTCCATTAGTAAGTTTGAGATCCACATGATCGTGCTTTGCTGGAGGAAAATCAGCATCAAGCACACGCAGTGAACCCGACATTCCTAAATGAACAATCGCAGTACCTTCGTCCGTTTCAATCAACAGATACTTAGCGCGGCGACTGATATTACGAATCACCTGCCCTTCTAGCTTCTTCAACTCTTGAGGGATATCCCAACGCAGTTTCGGGGTTCGGAATACAAATGCCTTAATCGTCTCGCCAACCATGTGTGGACTGATGCCCATTCGGCTTACTTCAACTTCTGGTAATTCAGGCATTTAATTCTCCTTAAAACGCTAAGAGCATTGATATTGGGTGGCTAGCATAATCGAAAAGAACAAAGACAAACACAGCCTTTGAAAAGGGTTATTCGTAAGGCTTACTTGGGCATGATGTAATTGCCATCAACAGAAATCGCAATCCATTTATCTTGCCAGTTTTTAAACAACCAAAAGTCGCCAAGCCGATAAAAGGTCACTCGTTGCGGTTCTTCTAAGTCTTGGTACCAGATCTCAATACTTTCTGGAGAAGACAACTGAGACTTTAAATTATCGTATTGTTCTGAGGTCAGCTCAGTCCCTTCCAAAGATTGCCAACGAGTCACAATCTCTTGTACGGGAATATTAGCTTTAATGTTCGACTGCCATTGCCCATTTTGTTTCTCTAATTCCCAACCTGAGAAGTAAATAGCACTCACTTCATGATCAGAGCGCAATAAATTGGGGTAAGGATCCACGGGTTCTTCGACAAGGTAGGTTTTGATCAAGGTTGGCGCATTCAAGATCACCATAAAAACGATGATGCCTAGGATAAGAATATTGTTCCAACGACGGCGACGGGCCGGACTAACGCGCATAGCAGTTCCTAATCTCCTGTAGTTATCAACAAACTACCAAAGCGTATGAATTTTGACTAGAACATCTGTATGGAAACACGTGAAAGAAGGGATGAAGTGAAGGATTACTGAATTTTAGGTAATAAAAAGCCCAACTCGAGAGTTGGGCTTTTTAAATCGTCAAAGAGACAAAACCAATTATTTGATTTTAGCTTCTTTGTACATAACGTGCTGGCGTACAACTGGATCAAATTTCTTGATCTCAAATTTGCCTGGCATGTTACGCTTGTTCTTATCTGTTGTGTAGAAGTGGCCAGTACCTGCTGAAGATACTAGACGGATTTTCTCACGAACGCCTTTCTTTGCCATTGCCTATTTCCTCTTAAACGTTTTCGCCACGTGCACGGATATCAGCAAGAACAGTATCGATACCCTTCTTGTCGATGATGCGCATACCTTTTGCAGTAAGGCGTAGTTTAACAAAACGTTTTTCGCTCTCTACCCAGAAACGATGAGTTTGTAGGTTCGGCAGAAAACGACGCTTAGTAGCATTTCGTGCGTGTGAACGGTTGTTACCCGTTACTGGACGCTTACCAGTTACTTGGCATACTCGTGACATGAATGTCTTCTCCAAAATCGTTTCAGCTCGATATCAACCTTGGTGGCCGAACCTCTCTATTTCTCGGAAAGAAGTTAGAGGTTAAGAACCGCTATGGAAAATCCATACAAGGCTATCAAAGGTCGCGCATTATACTAACTTGATATGCATTGCTCAAGACCCGAACAGATCCTTTTTACAGGTTTTCGTGATCTTTTTTTAGACAGCAGGTTTTTTCTAGCAGTCCAAGCTGAATTCAGTTAAAAATTTAGTGGCGAGGATGATAGCAGATTTTTAGCAACTAACAACCTAAAAAATGCACAGTTATATCCACCCTCTTTCTGCAAAAGAAACGCTTTCGCCATCACCGATAACGAAATGGTCCAAAATCCGTATATCCACCAGCGCTAAAGCATCGATTAATCGTCGCGTAATTCGTCTGTCTGCTTGGCTCGGCTCTGCAACACCAGACGGGTGATTGTGTGCCAGAATCAAAGCAGCTGCGTTATGATGCAGGGCTCGCTTGACCACTTCTCTCGGATAAACCGACGCGGCATCTAGTGTGCCTTCAAACAAAATCTCATCTTTTATTACTCTATGCTGGTTATCTAAGAAAAGAATGTAGAAAGCCTCTCTTTGTCGATCTCTTAATATAGAAGAAAGATACATTTTAGTTTGTTCGGGGCTGGTTAATGCATCACCACGCTTTAAGGTTTCGGCTAAATAACGTTGCGTCATTTCCAAGACAGCTTGTAACTGCACGTATTTCGCTTGTCCCAACCCTTTGTGTTGGCAGAACTCTTTTTCGGTTGCAGAAAAAAGCTGGCGAAGTGAACCGAAATCTTGAATAAGAAAATCAGCCAATTCGATGACATTCATACCTTGTGTGCCAGTGCGAAGAAAAATCGCCAATAGTTCAGCATCGCTCAAAGCTTGCGGCCCTCTGTGTAGCAGCTTCTCTCGTGGCATAGAATCAGTAGGTAAGGATTTAAGGGTCATCATGAGCTCTCTTTCTCTAGTGAACTCCTATTGCACAAAACAAAAGCAGAAATTCGAAACTGACTTTTGTTTTTTTCCGTTAGCCGCAACTTTTTTATGTAATTTAGCAATCCATCAGAATGTACCGCGTTCAACCAGATCGTCTTTTCTCTCCTGTGGATTTCTTAAAAAGGCATAGACCTCTTCTCTAAAATTTGAACACAAAAAACCATTATTGAGGCTCTAGAAATCCCAATAATTAATATTCTGTAGTTTGATATGGATTAGCTTCTCATCAGATTTGCTTGGGCGATGATAGATTCAGTTGTGCTAAACTCGTCGCCAGAAAAATTGGAGATCTCACATGCAAACACTAGCAGGAAAGAAAATTCTACTCGGCATCAGTGGCGGTATTGCCGCGTATAAATGTGCGGAGCTAACCCGTCGCCTAATAGAAAGAGGCGCGCAAGTTCAAGTAGTGATGACCAAAGCGGCGAAGGAGTTCATTACTCCCTTAACCATGCAGGCAGTTTCTGGGCGCCCGGTGTCGGATAGCTTGTTAGACCCAGCAGCAGAAGCGTCGATGGGTCACATTGAACTGGCAAAATGGGCAGATTTGGTTCTTCTTGCTCCTGCGACTGCAGATTTGATTGCACGTATGTCGGCAGGCATGGGTAATGACTTGCTTACTACGTTAGTACTTGCGACAGATTCACCAGTAGCGGTATCTCCAGCAATGAATCAACAGATGTACCGCAATGTCGCAACTCAAGAAAACATCGCGACACTGGCACGCCGTGGTATGCACATTTGGGGCCCTGCGGCCGGTGAGCAAGCGTGTGGTGATGTTGGTCCAGGTCGAATGCTAGAGCCAATGCAACTAGTGCATCTGTGTGAGCAGTTCTTCCAACCGAACCTGTTGGCAGGAAAATCGGTACTGATCACCGCAGGTCCAACTCGCGAAGCGATTGACCCAGTGCGTTACATTTCTAACCACAGCTCAGGAAAGATGGGCTTTGCACTAGCAAATGCCGCAGCGCAATTGGGTGCGAAGGTCACGCTAGTCAGTGGACCCGTCAGCTTGAATACGCCAGCAGGTGTTGAGCGTATCAATGTTGCGAGTGCACAAGAGATGCATGACGCTGTAATGGCTCACGCGCCAAACCACGAAGCTTTCATTAGCTGCGCCGCCGTAGCAGATTACCGTCCAGAAAATGTAGCGTCTCAAAAGTTGAAAAAGACCGAAAACAACGATCAGATGACCATCAACATGGTCAAAAATCCTGATATCGTAGCGACCGTTGCCAATATGACAGAGCAACGTCCATTTACAGTTGGTTTTGCCGCAGAGACCAACGACGTAGAAACCTACGCTCGCGGTAAACTGGTAAAGAAAAACCTCGATATGATTTGTGCGAACGATGTTTCTGTTGAAGGCCAAGGTTTTAACAGTAACGACAATGCTATCACTTTATTCTGGCCAGAAGGCGAACAGGCGTTGGCATTAGAATCCAAAGAAGCGCTAAGTTTCAGAATTTTGGAAAAAATGCACGAATTGATGTAATTGCCATTCGCTTTTCATAGAAAACTGGCACAAATTTGGTACAAACATGACAAGTGAGGGTGTTAAAGCTCCCATTACCTCCTCACTGGTCTAGTTTGATGCCAAAGAGCGTCTTATAATCCCCTCCGCTCAACTTTGTATTTTGAAAGGAAGTAACTAAATGGCCGGCAGTAAAAAATCCAATCGTCGTGAAGAAATCTTGCAAGCTCTCGCGCAGATGCTTGAATCTACAGAAGGGGCTTCACGCATTACTACGGCAAAATTGGCGAAACAGGTCGGTGTTTCAGAAGCGGCACTTTATCGCCACTTCCCAAGTAAAGCTCGCATGTTTGAAGGCTTGATTGAGTTCATCGAAGAAGCACTCATGACTCGTATCAACCGCATTTTGGATGATGAGAAAGACACGCTAGAGCGCATTCGTATGGTAATGCACCTTATCTTGGCATTCTCAGAACGTAACCCAGGTTTGACACGCATTCTTTCTGGTCATGCTCTAATGTTTGAAAATGAGCGCCTACGCGATCGCATCAACCAACTGTTTGAACGTATCGAAACACAGCTTCGTCAGATCCTGCGTGAACGTAAGATCCGTGAAGGCAAATCGTTCCCAGTGGAAGAGCGCATTTTGGCAGCTCAAATCCTAGGACAAGTTGAAGGCAGCTTGAACCGCTTTGTTCGTAGTGATTTCAAATACCAACCAACCGCGAACTTTGACGAGTATTGGGCACTTCTCAGCGCACAAATTAAGTAGAGATTATGAGTAAAGACAAATTCACTAAGCCGGAGTTTTCTCTTTCACTTCTCCACCCTCGTAACTGGGGTGTTTGGCTCGGCTTTGGCTTTTTGGCTATCGTGGTCAATATCCTTCCATACCGTATGTTGCTGTCGTTAGGCCGTACACTTGGCCACCTCGGTATGCGCTACGGCAAAGGTCGTGTCCATGTCGCGACACGTAACCTTGAACTGGCTTTTCCAGATAAAGCGCCTGAAGAGATCCAACACATTGTTGAAGAGAACTTCAAGAATACCGGTATGGCACTGATCGAAACCGGTATCACTTGGTTTTGGCCGACATGGCGTTTCAAAACTCTGATCATTGAGAAAGACCTAGTCGCACTTCGTGAGAAAGCCACAGAAGGTAAAGGTGTATTACTGTGTTGTGTACATGCTTTAAATCTTGAAATCACCGCTCGTGCTTTCGGTGTGTTAGGTGTTGCAGGCTATGGCGCTTTCCGCCCGCACAACAACCCAGCGTACAACTTCATTCAGTACTGGGGACGCACGCACAACGGCAACAAACTCATTGACCGCAAAGACGTTAAACAAATGATTCGTGTTCTACGCAGCGGTGAACGTTTGTTTTACTTACCGGATCACGATTACGGTCGTAACAAATCGGTATTCGTGCCTTTCTTCGCAATTGAAGACGCTTGTACTACAACTGGCACCAGCATTCTGGCTTACACGTCCAAGTGCTCGATAATTCCGGGCTCAGGCTTCCGCAATGGAGATGGTAAGTATGAAATCATCGCTGATAAGTGCATTGAAGCCGACTATCCGAAAAAAGACGAAGTAGCAGCAGCGGCTTATATGAACACCTTTGTAGAAGAAGTTATTCTGCGCGCACCAGAGCAGTGGATGTGGCTGCACAAACGCTACAAGACCATGGCTGATGAAACTGCGCCAAAAGGTATTCGCTATAAGTAAGTGATAAAGATAAAAGAAAGGGGCTGATGGATATCCACCAGCCCCTTTTTCTTTAATGATGAAAGAACAATTAAATGCCGTATTCCGCGCGGTACGCTTTTACTGCTTCTAGGTGCTCTTTGTCTGTACCTTTCTCTTCAAGGAAAGTCACAAGGTCTGTCAGGCTAACGATTGAGATGATTGCACAACCAAAGTCACGCTCCACTTCTTGAATCGCAGACAACTCACCTTTGCCTTTTTCTTGACGGTCAATCGCAACCAACACGCCTGCTAGGTCCGCACCGTTTGCTTGGATGATTTCCATTGATTCGCGAATCGCGGTACCTGCTGTGATTACGTCATCTACTAGCATGATACGACCTTCAAGAGCAGAGCCTACAAGGTTGCCACCTTCGCCGTGATCTTTTGCTTCTTTACGGTTGAAGCAGTAAGGCGTGTCGATGTCGTGGTGATCCGCTAGCGCTACTGCAGTTGTCGTCGCGATTGGGATACCTTTGTACGCAGGGCCAAACAGGACATCAAACTCAATGCCTGCATCCGCCAACGCTGCTGCGTAAAAACGACCAAGACGCGCTAGGTCACGACCAGTATTGAAAAGACCAGCGTTAAAGAAGTACGGGCTTTTACGGCCAGATTTCAAAGTAAACTCACCAAACTTAAGAACTTCTTTCTCAAGTGCAAACTCAATAAATTCACGCTGGTATGCTTTCATTATTTTCTCTCTAAATACAGGCTTGGTATCCATATTCCCAAGCAGTTAATAAACACTAATGCGTTATCTCCTAAGTAGATGGATTTACAGCTAGGCAGCAAGTTTTTCTATCCCTATGAGCATAGTCTTCCTATGTAAATAGGTCGGACTGGCGCTCCAGTAGAAAAGCGCAGCGAACAACGCTGTAGATTCATATACGACGGAGATAAAAAAATAGCCCCCATAATGGGAGCTATTAAAATCAATTGGCTAACGCCGCCTTCTGCGCTGCGACAATTTCCGTAATGCCGACTTTCGCCGACTCTAGCAGAGCCATCAGCTGCTCGTGACTGAACGGTTCACCTTCTGCGGTGCCCTGAATTTCAATCATCTTGCCTTCTTCTGTCATCACTACATTCATGTCTGTGTCTGCCGCTGAATCTTCAACGTACTCAAGGTCACACAGAACATCATCACCTAGTAAACCAACAGAAACTGCCGCTACGTGACCTTTCATTGGGTTTGCTTTTAGCTTGCCGCTATCCACTAGGTGTTGGAACGCATCGGCCATTGCAACGCTTGCGCCGCTGATAGATGCAGTGCGAGTACCGCCATCTGCTTGGATAACATCACAGTCAACCGTGATCATGAACTCACCCATCGCTTGTAGATCAACGACAGCGCGTAGGCTACGTGCGATCAAGCGTTGGATTTCCATCGTACGACCACCTTGCTTACCGTTCGCCGCTTCACGACGAGTACGCGAGTGAGTTGCACGAGGTAGCATGCCGTATTCAGCCGTTACCCAGCCTTTACCTTGACCTTTTAGCCAACGAGGCACAGATTCTTCAACGGTCGCATTACACAACACTTTGGTGTTACCAAACTCAACTAACACTGAGCCTTCAGCGTAAGCTGTGTAGTTACGAGTAATTTTGATTGGGCGAACTTGGTCCGCCTTGCGATCGTTTGGACGCATGGGCATCTACCTTAAGTAATGAGGAGAAGACGATTTGGTTGGGCGCAGATTATAACGGAATCGATTAAATAAAGCTATCTGGACAATCTCGTCACAGAATAGCAAAGCCTCTGCCATCTTGCTGTGCTACTATTGCGTGGTAATTTTCAGCAAATTTAAAAGACAGGAAAATTCGATGATTTACAGTATGACAGCGTATGCGCGCAAAGAAGTAAAAGGCGATTGGGGCAGCGCAGTGTGGGAGATCCGCAGTGTAAACCAACGCTACCTAGAAACTTACTTCCGCATGCCAGAACAGTTCCGTGCTCTTGAGCCAGTACTGCGTGAGCGTTTTCGTAAGCGCCTAGCTCGCGGCAAAGTAGAATGTAATCTGCGTTTTGAAGCAAACCCAGCAGCAAAAGCAGAGCTTAGCATTAACGAAGCACTGGCAAACCAAGTGATCAAAGCTGCTGAGCAAGTGATGCACATGACTGGCGAACTAAGCCGCATCAACCCATTCCAAGTCATGCAATGGCCTGGTGTGATGGAAACACCTGAGCAAAATATGGATGAGGTGAACAAAGAACTGCTTGCTGCATTTGATGAAGCAATTGGTGAGTTCATCGAAGCGCGTGGCCGTGAAGGCGACAACATGAAAGCGCTTATCGAACAACGCCTAGAAGCGATCACATCAGAAGTCGTGAAAGTGCGCGCACGCATGCCAGAAATCCTAGAGTGGCAACGTGAGCGTCTGTTCTCGAAGTTTGAAGATGCGAAAGTAGAGCTAGACCCATCTCGCGTTGAGCAAGAGCTTATCCTTCTGGCACAGAAATCAGACGTAGCAGAAGAGCTAGACCGTCTTGATTCTCACGTAAAAGAAACCACAAACATCCTGAAGAAAGGTGGCGCAGTCGGTCGTCGTTTAGATTTCATGATGCAAGAGTTCAACCGTGAGTCGAACACGCTAGCGTCAAAATCAATCAGCACAGACATCACTGCATCAGGTGTTGAACTGAAAGTTCTGATTGAGCAAATGCGCGAACAAATTCAGAACATCGAATAATAAAGACCTCGATGAGATATCTAAAGAGCCTCGCACTGCGGGGCTTTTTATTTGCTGATGCTTCACTTGCTTCCTATATATAAAACCAATAGTCTTGTGTGGTTACTTCTAAACCATTGAATCGCCATGACTCGTCCGCATTGCTTCGTCCTGCAACATGACTCCCCTATTTCTTTCTATCCTGATAAAAATCAGTTGATGATTGATGGTGAGGAGATTCATTTAGAGCCATTGCAAGCAAGATTGCTCAGCTGCTTTATCGAGAACCGTGGGAACGTACTGAGTACCCAGCAAATCGCCGATGATGTCTGGCAAAGGACGCAAGTTTCCGACAACTTGGTGAGACAAGTCATTAGTCTACTGCGCAGTCAGCTTCAGGACAAAACGCGTCCGTATCGCATCATTCAGACTATTCCTAAGCAAGGTTACTTATTTGATATCGAAGTGACTGAGCCAAGCATAACGCGCCCTCCTATCACTGAAGAAGCGGTTCCTCTTACTCGTACCGCAAAGCCTAAAAACAAACGTATGGTTTTAGCTGTAGCGGCAATCCTGACGGTTGGGCTTATTATGGCTTGGGTAGTAAAAAATGGTGACACCACAGATGAAACAACGGTGATAACAGCACAACAAAGTGACGTAGTGCCCGTTTATATTCATGATATTACGCTCGATTCCAGCAGTAACTTTGAAATGGCAGAAAGCGTATATAACTATCTCTTCTATGGTCTAAATTCAGCCAAAAACCTATCCGGTTATCACTATTCTCAGTTATCCCAACAAAGTAAGCAGTCTCTTGCCAACCACGGTGTTGAGCTCAAAAGTTGGATTAAGAAAGTAGAAGGCAATTATGTGCTTAGCGTCTTGGTGCAAAACAACCATCAACCCAACCAGAGCCAAAAGGTAGAGAAGACATTTAACCAAGATAACTTCTTCGATGCTATTGGCGATGTGATTTTAGAAATCAAAGCCATCATTGCCCCAATGAGTTCCGATTACGAAGTGGCGAGCCATCGCGTGACGTCCATCAGTAACTATGACGATTGGAAAGTGATCTCTGAAGGGATTTCTCTTTTCTATCAAGGTAAAGGTGGTCCCGCTTTTTCGAATATTGCTCAGCAGCTAAATACGATTCAACAGCAAGGGCGAGACAGCTATTTGGTCAGCGCTTTGTTGTCTTACTCTGAATCTTTAGCTTACTTACGCGAGCACAAAGAAGAAGACCGAGAGCAAGCGCTTCACTCAGCCAAGCAAGCGTTCGAACTGAACCCACGTTGTGATATTGCCAACCTCACTTTGGGGCTTGCTTTGCTTATCAACCAGCACCCTAATCAAGCCTTCCCATACTTGTTTTACGCAGCAGAAAGCACGCCAAGTCCGATCAGTTTTTACTTACTCAGTGTGGCTGACAAACTCGCAGATAACCCAAAAGGCTCGCAGTACAATTACCAACGCTATACTGAGATGAAAAAAGAACATAACGGGCAACTGTTTGATCTTATTGAATCTTCACAAAAAGCAAACCTATTCCAAACAGCCAAATAGCCTCAAATAAGCCGAAACGGAAAACCTCTGCTCTCACCGATTGTTAAGTCGGCATCTCCAACGTTGATGGGTATTCTGGATGTTTGATTTTTGTTTGGAGTTCAACTCGCTTGCCTTGCATCAAGCGTAAAAAACGCGCCTTCCACATACTTGTAAACCAAATCATTCATTTCTTGGGATACACACATGTTGAAGAAGTTTGCTTTTCAGATCATTCCAATCCAGATCTTTCTGTTCGTCTTTTGGTTCAAAAATGGCTTTATCGATAAAGTGATGGGAGTGCTACTTGGCTTCATCACGCCTGACACCGCCTATGCAGGCGATACTTGGGCTGGCTGGAAAGGTTATATCGTTGGAACTTGGGATAAGAGCCAAGTCGGTCATGCACTGCTAAGTCCAACGTTTGACTTTATGTTCCCGATCCTCATTGCTTTGCAGTGCTTACCGTTTTTATTGGTGATTCGCTCGGTGCTGGCAGGTGAGTTTATGGCTGGAAAAGAGCGTCCATGGCTACTCTATGCGGCTTTTGCATCTCTGTTCGTAACGGGTTGTATGGCTTTCACCCAAACCATTACAGGTGCAAGTGATGGACAATATCTATGGCAATTTATTGGCTTTAGCATGGTTGCCATCATGTATCTGCGTAACGAACAAGGTAAATAAAGTCACATCAAAAGCCCCAATCCAATGGGGCTTCTTCATGACGTTTAGTCTGTTTTAGGCATTGATGTTCTTCATACAATGCTCACATAGCACAGGCTTTTGCTCTGCAGACTTGAGGCGAAAACGCTGCCAGAAAGTAGGTTCAGCTTTAGTGACAAAAATACCGCCCAATAATGGCAGCAGCAGAGCGACAGAAACCAACGACAAACTGTTACCCGCAATCCATGTAGAAAGACTCAGCGCAATCAACGGGAAAAACAGAAAACAGATCGAGGCAGTAAACGGCGTCGACACTTGTCCAAGCTTAAAGTACGCCACAATGCCACCTACGCTAGCAAACATACCGAGATAAATCACAGCGCTAATCGAGTCCACCGAGAACTGAGAAATATCTGGTCGCTCGACGAGCAATGAGGTGATAAAGAGCAACGCTGAGGCAACAAAGCTTGGAAAGGCGTTGTAAGTCAGTACTGGAATGCCTTTACAGAACTTTTCAACAAACACATACATCACTGCATGAATCGCGACCGCTCCACCTAGAGCGAGAAAGCCCAGCAGGTAATCCTCCCCACCTAGACTCATTTCTTTCGCCAGAATCAGAATTAAGCTCAGAACCGCGACCAAAAGGCCGGCAATCTGGGATTTACGTAACCTAAGCCCAAGAAACAGACTCGATGTCACCATCACCGCTATCGGCATATTGGCGAAGATGATCGAAGCAAGGCCCGATGAAATGTATTGTTCCCCAAAAATCATCAAGGTAAACGGAATCGCGAAATAGAAAATCGCAACGACGAACATCCAGAACACTTTACCTTTAGGGAAGAACAGAGGTTGTTTGAGGTGTTTCGCCAACATGATTAATAGCGGTGCGGCAATCAGAAAACGCAGTCCAGTAGCAAAGATAGGTGGAATAGTTTGCACCGCTACTTCCATCGCAAACCACGTGGTGCCCCAAATCAAACACACAGACACGAACAAGATAATTGGTAGATGCTTATACGTCATGACGACCTCCCGCTTGTTGAGCATTAACAAGGTTTGGCAGATACGCAGCAAGGAGCTCGTTACGAGCAATTAAAGTGGTTTTCATTTTTTAGTTCCCATCACAGGGCGGTGTAAATAAAAAAGCTATTTACACGCGTAACAAATTCGCACGGTAATGCGTGCAGTGACATTGTTGGCAGCGATATGCTGCGAGATAGGAATTAAGCTATCGGAGGACGATAGTGAGAGTGCATATCTGCACTGGTATAGATAGAAGTTTGGCTAGTCGCAAGCTCATGACGATATGGTGCCTCATATGAACGTTGCTGGGTTTCGACAACTGCCGTGCCTGAAGCATGACCATGGGAACAACATTGTTTTTCGAAGCATGTTCCGCCCGGTTCACAACAACCCGGTTCTTCCTTGTTGACGGTATTAAACTCGATATCACAATAGCTAAAGTGCATCACTTCTGCATTGGGAGTGTTATCTGAGTAACCGGGTGAGACCTCTGCACGAGCTACGCCACTCGACAGCATAAAAGCCATCAAAGCAGAGAGCAGGAAGCAAATTGTGGATGTGCTTTTCATCAGCATCACAATGTCTCATAAAAAGGAGAATACGGGATAGCGTGAAGATAACTGTCAAACAGACAAGAAACAATAGTGCTTGAGATGACTTTACACTTTTTTACCCCAAAGACGTGTAGATGTGATTCCCCTTCACACAAAAGCAAAGCCTCGCACTTGGCGAGGCTTAACATTATTCATCTTTTTCGGCGGTTTGATTATCAATATACGGCCAATAATGATGACCGACTCGAATAACCAAGGTTGCCGCAGCCAGAATAAACGCAGCTAAAGAGAGCCATACTATCATAACGGAATCGAGCTCTTTCATACCAAGCGTGATGTAGCGAGCAATGGCCATCATGGCAATATAAATTGGGTAACGAACTGGTATCTTACCGTTCATCACAAACTGCCCAACCATAGCAAGCACTTCCAGATAGATGAACATCAATAAGATATCATCGAGTGCAACACGCTTTTGCACGTAAATATGGACAAACTCTTCGACCATAGCCCAAACAGTCGCCAGAGTAATGGCAACCAAAAGCACAGCTTCAAGCAGATGAAAGATTTTCAGAAAAGGACGACTGAATGATTTAGGTAAATGCGACGGCATGGCCAACTATCCAAACAAATCAAAGGAGTAAGTTTGCAGTGTAGCACGCAGAGTTGAATAAGCTGAACTGACAAACCTCACCGGCAAAAAGAAAAAACGCTCCAATTAATAGGAGCGTTTCATTTTACCTAGAAGGTGACTTTACGCCACTTGCTGCTTTTTTTCTGCCACGCGCTTTTTCTTGCGGTATTTAGGGTGCGTGATAGGAATCGCGGATAGGAGTTTTTTGGTGTAGTCGTTTTTAGGGTTCGCATAAATTTCTTTCGCGTTACCCGCTTCCACCACTTTGCCAAAGTACATCACCGCCACTTTATCGGACACATGTTTCACTACAGACAAATCATGTGAGATGAAGATGATGGCCAGATTCATCTCTTGCTGAAGTTGCAGTAACAAATTCAAGATCTGAGCCTGAACCGATACGTCCAACGCGGATACCGACTCATCACAAATCAGCAATTTAGGCTTAAGGGCAATCGCACGAGCAATACCAATACGTTGGCGCTGACCACCGGAGAACTCATGCGGATAGCGGTTTACCGCGGTTTCTGGCAAACCGACTTTGACCAACAGCTCTTTCACCCACTGCTTACGCTCTGAGGACGTACCAATGTTGTGAATCACGTACGGCTCTTCGAGAATCATTCCAATCGTATGACGTTGGTTAAGCGATTCCATCGGGTCTTGAAAGACAATTTGCATGTCTTTACGCAATGAGCGCATTTGTTTCACAGACAATTTGGTGATGTCTTTGCCTTCAAAGAAAATCTTACCTTCTGTTGGCTCGTACAATTTCAAAATAGTACGACCTAGGGTACTTTTACCACAGCCAGATTCACCTACTAGGCCTAGAGTTTCCCCCTCACCTACTGATAACGACACGCCATCAACGGCTTTAATGGTGTAGCCTTTCTTAAACAGTCCTTTACCTGATACAAAGTGCTGCTTAAGATCTTCAATTCTTAATACTTCTTTTGCCATAACATCCTCTTTTATGACTTGTTCACTTTGCACCAGTTAGCTAGCAAACATACTGGCATCAATCGGTTTAATATCGATCATCTGTTTAGGTTCGTTATCTAAACTCGGCATCAAACCCATTAAACGTTCTGTATAAGGGTGCTGTGGGTTATCAAACAGCTCGAAAATCTCGGCTTTTTCCACAATACGACCACCGTACATCACGGCTACGTCATCACACACTTCCGCAACCACACCAAGATCATGAGTGATAAAAATCATCGCCATGCCCGTTTCTTCTTGAAGCTCATTCATTAGTTCAAGAATAGACGCCTGCACGGTTACATCCAGTGCTGTGGTTGGTTCATCACAGATAAGAATGTCTGGTTTACACGCTAATGCCATCGCGATCATCACACGCTGACGCATGCCACCCGATAGGTTATGTGGGTATTCATTCAGACGCTTTTCTGGCATTGGGATTTTTACTTTGGCCAGCATTTCTAGCGCGTAAGACTCTCTTTGCCTCTTATCCAATTCAGGACGGTGCAACTCCAAGACTTCGCACAGTTGGCGCCCGATACTATGTACGGGATTCAAAGCCGTCATCGGGTCTTGGAAAATAATAGAAATGCGGTCACCGCGCATGGCGTACATTTCTTCTGCTGGTAATGTGGCAAGGTCTGTACCGCGGTAATTGACCTCACCATTGACGATATTACCGTATGGTTTTGGCAACAGACCCATTATCGACATCGACGTGACACTCTTACCACTGCCCGACTCACCAACTAGACCAAGGGTACGCCCAGCACGAACATCAAAGTTCACGCCATGCAGTACTTTGACAGGTCCATCATCCGTAATGAATTCAACCTCAAGATCTTTAACACTTAGGATTACATCGTTTTCCATAACACATCCTTACAGCTTATAAGTGTCATCAACGACAACAACCGGTTCAAAAGTTTTACCCGATTTCATCGCCTTCTGGGTTTCTTTCTTCACATCAGTATCAATCCAGTAAGTGCCATCACCAATGATGCCACCGCTAAACAGTGCTTCCGTCATGCGGTTCATTGGCTTCTCTGGCAGCTTTAACCAACGCCAGTGGCCATAACGAACGTAAGGCACCATATAACCAGGAACAATCACGTGCGCATCAATAATGTCACGCTGGATTTCATGACCAAGTTGGATCTTTTTGTCCATGTCCATATTGAAGCGATAATCGATGATCTTCGCATCAAGTTCAGGCGTGCTGTAGTTTGTGAACGAGTTGGTTTGAGGCTTATTCGCGTTCACTGAGTGGAAGTATTCCCAATAGGTTGGTATCTCAGAAGTGCCCATATCAAGGAACGCTAAATCATGTTTCTTTTCACGCACATATTTGAACATCGACGAGCCATCGATCAGCTTAAGCTCAATGTCTAAACCAGCCAATTTAGCCTGTTCACGCACAAAGGCGATACGAGGCGTGTGTACTGGTGTCGCGTACGTCAATTCGAAGCTCAAACGTTGGCCTTTGTCATTGATACGGATACCGTCCGAACCAATCTTATCAAAACCCGCTGCAGCAAACGCTTGTGCCGCTTTTTCTGGGTCAAATTTCGGAGCTTTAGCATCTGGCAACGTGTATTTGCCGTGGCCGTAACCTGTTGGGTTTGGTTTACGACTGTAGTCACCACGCATGATGTTTTCGATCATGCCATCAAAGTCGATCGCGTGAGTAATGCCTTTGCGGATGTTTAAATCATCCAATAATGGCATTGCAGTATTCATCCAAACACCGCCAGCCCCTACAGGGTATTGGTTGTAACCCCAGAACTTCTGAATGTAGCCTTTTTGGTAAGGTGCGGTATTGGATTTGTCATGCCATAAGCTTGGTAGAACCAGACCAAATGCATCTAAACTGCCTTTCTCAAAGTGCTTCTTGGCAATATCGTTATCACGGATGACGGTGATGCGAATCTTGTCGACGTTATAACGGTTTTGGTAGTACTTGTTCGAGTAACCCCACCAGTCTTCGCCTACGTGTTTAAAGGTAACGCTTTTACCTTTTTTGATATCCGCTAGGTAGTAAGCACTCGTAGTTGGTTCACTCTTAAAGTTGTAATAGCGAACAAAGTTGTCGTGAATACCATCACCATTCTCATCTTTCTTTGGATTCGCATAGAAATGAGCAGGACGAGGACGCAGTGCGCCCATTCTCAACAACAACTCTTCAGGATTGAGTTCTTTCGCGGCTTTAACCGCGAACGTTAAATCATCGAACTTAATCACATCTTCGACAGTCTTGTTATAGTAATCGTTATACCATGGCTCAAGAATGTCTTTCGAGCGATAGAACTTCAGCATAAATACAAAATCGTCGGCAGTGACAGGTTTACCATCTGACCATTTTGCTTCTGGGTTCAGTTTAAAATAAACGGTTTTGTTATCACCCGCTAACGCCCACTCATTAGCTAACTCCGGAATAAATTCGAGAGTATCAGGGTGACGTACAACCAATCCCGGTGTTTCATCCAGGATATAAGAACGCAAACCTGAGTTGGCATCGGGGCCAACACTACGCAAAGTCTGAGGAAAGCTCGACATATACGCTCGGAAGGTACCACCACGTTTTGCTTCAGGAGAGCCATATTGAGGCTCATCCCAGTTTGTTTGCCAGTTTAAGTCAGTCGGAAGCGTTGCTGACATCGCACCAAAACTCAGGGCGCTCAGCGTTGACGCTAATAATAATTTTTTCATAAAACTTCCCTTTTTATGTTTTGCTCACAATGCTTACTTAAACGTAGCGCGTGAATTTTTTCGGGTCGAATGCAGCTCGGATAGCTTCACCAATAAAGGTCACCATCACTAGCACCAGTACGATAGAGCTAACAACAGAAGCAACGATCCATGGCGAGTCTAGGTTCGACTTACCTTGTTGCAATAACTCACCCCAACTTGGTGTCGGAGGCATCAGGCCAAGGCCTAGGTAATCTAGTGCTGTCAGTGCAGTGATGTTCGCTGCGATAGTAAATGGTGCCAGCGTCACAATCATTACCATGGTATTTGGCAGGATGTGGTTGAACAGGATACGGCCGGTTGACGCACCTAATGCACGTGCTGCCATTACGTATTCACGAGCCGACTCTTTATAGGTCATGGTACGCATGTACCAAGTCATCCCCATCCACCCAAAGAGTACGTTAATACCGACGAACAGAGTAAAGGTTGGTTGCACTATCGAGACGAGGATCATGATGACGTACAAAAACGGAACCATTGACCAGACCTCGATCAAACGCTGAACAAATAAGTCAAATTTTCCGCCCCAGAAGCCCATCGCACAACCCACGGCAGTACCAATCGCATACGAGATGGCCATGGTTAGCAACGCAAAGCCCATTGCCGTTCGAAAGCCATAAACCAATCGAGCTAAAATGTCTCGGCCAATCACATCAGTGCCTAGGTAGTGCTTATCTTCCGCGCTTGGCGCTGTCGGTGGGAAATCACCACTAAAGTCTTGCTCGTATGGGTTCCAAGGTACAATAGGTAATACAACGAAGTTATCGCCACCTTCTAATTCGAATACCTTTTGTAGCTCTCGGTAGTCTGCTTCACTAGAAGAAGCTTGGCCAAACTCAGAACCCAAGCGGACATCACTGACGACAGGAAAGTAAAAACTACCATCGTACTTAACGACCAGAGCCTTACTATTGATCAACAGCTCCGAAAACAATGAAAGGATCAGCATGGTTGATAAGATCAAAAATGACCAATAACCGCGTTTGATTTCTTTAAAGTGACGGAACTTCTTTTGAGTTAATGGGCTAACTTTAATCATATTACGCTCCAAACTTCACACGTGGGTCGACTAAAGCAACACAGATATCCGAAATGATATTACCGATCAGTAGCAATACCGCGTTGATAGCTACGATGCCCATAACTACAGGATAATCGCGCTCCATGATGGACTCATAACCAAGCAGGCCAATGCCATCAATGTTGAAAATTACTTCAATAAGGAATGCACCTGTCATAAAGAACAACAATGAATTACCAAAGTGAGAGGCGATTGGAATCAAACTATTGCGCAGCGCGTGCTTGCGTACTGCTTTCTTAAATGGCAAACCTTTTGCAATCGCAGTACGAATGTAATCGGATGACAAGTTTTCCATCAGGTTATTTTTCATTGTCATCGTTAGCGTTGCGAAGTCACCAATCAGGTAACAGATTAGAGGCAGTACCGCATGCCACATGATGTCTTTTGCGCGCTCAAAGAAGGTTTCATAGTCATCAAAGTCGTCTCCGACAAAGCCTCCCATCGGGAACCACTCTAGGTGATAACTGAACAAGGTGATAAGTAGGACACCAACCACGTATCCGGGTAGTGCGTACCCGACAAAGATGAGAATAGAAGAAGCGGAATCAAATACGGAGCCGTGTTTAAGCGCTTTATAATAGCCGAGCGGAATCGAAATAAAATAACTGATAAAAAAGGTCATTCCGCCATAAAACAAAGAAACAGGTAAGCGCTCTGCAATCATGTCAGACACAGGTTCGTAATAACGAGTAGATTCACCTAAATCAAGCGTCACCAAGCGACTCAACCACTCAACATAGGCTTCCATCACTGGTTTATCTAAGCCATAAAACGCATTCAGCTCAGCGATTTGATCATCGGAGAGAGCGGTATTACCGCCAGCAGATGTCATTGACGCGGCGCCATCACCTTGCGCTTGCATTTGAGAAAGCATGCGCTCAACCGGACCACCAGGTACGAATCGCGTGATAGCAAAGATAAGAATGGTAATCCCGAGAAACGTTGGGATAACCAACGCCAAACGGCGTAAAAAGTACGACAGCATATACAACTTGCTCCTTGTCTACTGTCCATTATTAGGCGGAATTGGAGAGGAGGAATCCGGCCCAAAATGGTGCATCTCTATCCCGTAGTAACTAAAGCTGTTGAAACACACTCCCTGAATTTCAAAAGCCAGTTTTTTCCACTACTGCAATAATTTCAGCGTCATATTTATCTTGAATCCACTGAAGCTTCAAGTGTTTGAACCCAAAACATGACAAACTTCCCTCGAGGTCGAAAAATAGAAATGTTTTTGTAAAAAATTATAAAAAACCACAAAACCAATTCATACAGAATATCAATCTGGGCACTTTAGAGCCAAAACCCTATATAAACATGCATATATAGAGAATAATTAGACGAAAACGCCCATTACTATTTGACCCTGAAATACGAGTGAGCCCTTTTATAATGGTGGGTATCATATTCTGATACCACCCCTTGCGATCGAGTTAACATAGAGACCATTCCATAAAAAAACCAAATCAGAATAATTCTCTAGATAAGCACCCATTTTCAGTACCAATCGCCTAGTTAAAAACCAAAGGCCACATAAGTCATTAGTCTTTACAAGAAACACAAAATACGGTGTTTTATTAATATTTGATCTCGCCCACCCTTCCTAACACAGCCATTTATTCTGTGATTTACATCACTTTTGGAATTTTACATCTTTTTTACATTTCCTTATCTCTGTTTACCACTGGTTTGACTTCCTTTTTTCACCTCAGGTATACATGTGGCAAGCGTTAACGAAATCTTAACGTCACAATTGGTCTTTAAGTGACCATACATAGGAAATAATAATAATCGGAGCAACAAGGATGTATAAAAACACAACCGCTTTATCTGTTGCGATCAGCCTTGCACTGGGAACGGCGGCGGCAGTGGCCCCACTAGCAGCACAGGCAGAAGAGCAGCAAGTTGAAAAACTTCAAAAGATGAAAGTTACTGGTTCACGTTTAACACGTGCGTCTATGGAAGGAAGCACTCCAGTAGCAGTAATCGGCCGTGCAGAAATTGAACGTGCCGGTGATATCTCCATCGCTGATGTACTACGTAAATCTTCATTCAACTCTTTCGGTTCATACAGTGAAAGTTCAGGTAGCTCGTGGCAGAGCCAAGCAACAATGTCGCTACGTGGCCTAGGTGCTTCACGAACACTTGTTCTTATTAACGGTAAGCGTCTACCTGGTTCTGCAACCATGGGTGGCGGCGCAGCAAACTTAAACGTGATTCCTGCAGCTATCGTTGAGCGTGTAGAAGTTATGGCCGACGGCGGTTCTGCCGTGTACGGTTCAGATGCTGTTGCAGGTGTTGTAAACGTAATTCTAAAAGATGAGTTCGACGGCATTAACGTAACCGTTGGTGGCGGCATTCCTTCGCAAGAAGGCGGTGATGAACAGAACTTCTCTATCGTAACGGGTACTTCTGGTGAAAAAGGTAATATTTACTTTTCGTTTGAACATGATTCGAAAGGTGAGATTTACCAAAGAGACCGTGATTACTTGAGCTCAAAGAATACTGGTTCAGATAACTACTTTGATATGTCTGGCGTAAGTATTTACGGCCGTAACGTATATCATGATGGCAAACTAAAGCCTCTGAACGGTTATGACACTGATGCGAAGTGTGACTCATCTAAAGGCTTCGTGGGTGTTACTGAATACCCTGGTCTTGGCCCTATGTGTGGTTACGACTACACCTCAGAGGCAGCTCAAACCGCTTCTCTTGAACGAAATACAGTTTTTGTAAATGGTAATATTTTCCTATCAGATACAACGACCTTTAACGCACAAATGCTTTTAAGCCGTAACGAAAGTTTCGGTCGTTTTGCCCCAGCGGCAGGTTACTTTGAAGTTGATCCATCAACGTCAGGCGGCGCTGATTTCTTTACAGAAAACGGCTTAGACCCATCTAAGGGCCCGGCAAGTGTTTACTACCGTTTCACGAACGTAGGTACGCGTGACACAAACGTTACGGATTTCCAAGCGGATATGAAAGCAGGCCTAGACGGCTCTTTCTATACTGACGGGTTCGGTGAGGTAATTTGGGAAACTGGCTACCACCTAAACTACTCAAACAGTAACGAGCGCGGTACTGGTTATGTTCTACGTTCACCTGCAGAAGCACTTGCTAACTCTGGTGAATTCGTAGATGGCGAATTTAGTGCTGATGCGACTAAAGATTTGGCCGCGACAACTGCACGTGAATCGCAAATGGAAATGCACCAGATCAATGGTGGTTTACAGTTCGACCTAGCAGATATCGGTGATGTAACCATTCCACTATACATTGGTGCTGAAGCAACAACGTATGACTACTTTGACCAATACGATTCACAAAGTGAAGCAGGTAATATCATTGGTAGCGCTGGTAACTCAGCGGCTGGTGATCGCCAAACATACGCTCTCTTTGCAGAATCCTTGATCGCTTTCACTGATGAGCTAGAGATGAACGTAGCGTTACGCTACGACCACTACAGCGATTTTGGTAGTGCCGTTTCACCAAAAGCATCATTCCGTTACCAACCACTTGATAACTTAATGTTCCGAGCTGGTGCAGGTATGGGCTTCCGCGCTCCTTCTTTAAGCAACCTTTACGGTGCGGATAGCGAATCAAATGATTTCGCAAAAGACTATGTTTACTGTGAAGACCAAGGCATCTCTGACGCAGATTGTCCTGAGAAACAGTACACAACAACGCGTACATCAAATGAAGATCTAGATGCTGAGACATCAACGTCATTTAACTTCGGCGTAAGCTACTCGCCAATCGAAGATCTAGCGTTAACTGCGGATTACTACAACATCCGTATTGAAGATACGATCGTGATGAACACACTACAGAGTATGATTGACCAAGAGCGTAGCAGCGGTCAACCAAACTCAAACATCACTCGTGATTCAGCAGGCAGCATCACACACGCAACGGTTCCACTATCAAACATCGGCGACCTTGAAACATCAGGCATCGACTTAAAAGTGAACTACTTGTATGACTTCGATGTAGCGACTGTACGTTACGACTTTGGTGGTACTTACGTACTAGATTACAGCAGCCCTGAGTACGTAGATGGTCCAACAAACAACAAAGTAGGCCGCAACGGTCTTCCTGAGTACCGTTTCCAAACGGGTGTTGGCTTCAATGTCTTGAGTGACCACGATATTTACCTATCGGCTGATCACATTGCCTCTCAAGCACAAGACGTAGATAAGAACTACAACAAGACCGGCAAGATCCCAAGCTACACAACGTTCAACGTAGCCTACAACTACATGGCACCTTGGGATGCAAAACTAACAGCAGGTGTACGTAACCTAACTGACGAAGATCCAGCATTTGAAGCAGATGGAGTTACATACAACGATGAACTGTACAGCATTCAAGGCCGTGTATTCTTCGTTAACTACTCTCAAAACTTTTAATTAAAAACTTTGGCGCAGGAACTTTTCCTGCGCCCTATTCGACTGACTTTTTACACACTGACAAGGATGCAACTATGACGTTAAAGGAATTTGGCGTAAGTGCAGTTACTGCCGCGATTTTAACGGTAAGTGGAGCAGCAGTAGCTGCGGACTCCGGTACCGTTGTCGCTAACCAAGCAAAGACAACGAAGTCTTCTCAGGCTTCACAACAAAAAATTGATAACTATGCTGAAAGCGCTGAAAGCATGCTGGCTGAATACAAAGGCCTACTGCGTCAAATCGACAGCATGAAAATCTACAACGAGCAAATCAATCGTATGGTTCAATCGCAGCAAGGCGAATTGGATTCATTAAACAGCCAGATTGCTCAAATCGATCAAACCGCGACTGAGGTTGTACCTCTTACATTAAAAATGATCGACGCTCTTGATGAGTTCGTTGTGCTTGATCTCCCTTTCCAAAAAGAAGAACGCGCTAAGCGCGTTAACGAATTGCGTGACCTGATGGATCGTGCAGACGTAACAACTTCTGAGAAATTCCGTAAAGTGATGGAAGCGTACCAAATTGAAGAAGGCTTCTCTCGCTCAATCGAATCTTACAAAGCTAGCCTAGAGCGTAACGGTGAGACCGTGACTTACGACTTCCTACGTATTGGTCGTACTGCGCTTCTATTCCAATCTCCGGATGGCGGTGAAACAGGTATGTGGAATCAACAAACCCGTCAATGGGAATCACTACCAGAAAACTACCGTATCGCTGTACAGCAAGGCCTTCGTATCGCTAAGAAACAAGCGCCACCAGCGCTGATCAAACTGCCTGTATTTGCTGGGGAGGAATAAGAAATGAAAGGATTCAAAACTCTAGCCGCTGGTTTGCTAGCGAGCTTATTCATGATTTCCGGTGCGCAAGCTGAAGCACCTAAGAACTTATCTGAGCTACTGAAAAACGTAAAATCAGAAAGTATCGTTGAATCAAAAGAGAACAAGGCTCGTGAAGCTGAGTTCAAAAACAACCGTGACCAACAAGCTGCACTTCTTGAAAAAGCACGTGCAGAACTTGCAGCACAGCAAGCTCTTGGTGACGAATTAAAAGCAACATTTGATGAAAACGACAAACAGCTAACTGACCTAACAGAAACACTGCGTGTTCGTTCAGGTACGTTAGGTGAAATGTTTGGTGTGGTTCGTCAGTATGCAGGTGAATTTAAAGGCCTATTTGCCGCTTCACAAAATGCTGTTCTTTTCCCAGAGCGTGACGCGCTTCTTACGAAACTAGCAGAAAGTAAGGAACTTCCATCAACGCAAGAACTTGAAGCATTTTGGCACACGATCCTACAACAGGTAGTGGCATCAGGCGAGACAACAACAGCACAAGCAACGGTTGTATACGGTGAAGGTAAAGAAGCGGTACGTGACGTCACTCTTGTCGGTGAGTTTAACGCAATCGCAGATGGTAAGTACGTTACTTACGTACCTCAAACCGCTAAGTTTGAAGAACTATCACGCCAACCACGCAAAAACATTACTGGCCTAGTTGGTGGTTTTGAAGCAGCAGAAGGCACATACGAACCTTTGTTTATCGACCCATCTCGTGGTGTGATTCTGTCTCTACTCGTACAAAGCCCTACTGTTCAGGAGCGTATTGATCAAGGTGGTATCGTTGGTTACGTCATCCTAGGCATGGGTGCTATCGGTGCACTTATCGCGCTTATCTGTTACCTACGCCTATTGGTTATCGGCGGCAAAATGCGTAAGCAAGCGAAATCAGACACTGTTATTCCAGGTAACCCTCTGGGTGAAGTAATCCAAGCTTACCAAGATCACAAAGGTGACAACCTTGAGGATCTTGAAGCGAAGCTGGATGAAATCATCCTACGCAACGCACCGAGCATTGAACGCTTTATCAGTTCAATCAAGCTGTTTGCTTCGGTAGCTCCTCTTCTGGGTCTACTAGGTACCGTTATGGGTATGATCGGTACATTCCAAGCAATCACACTATTTGGTACAGGTGATCCGAAGCTAATGGCTGGCGGTATCTCAGAAGCACTTGTTACTACGATGCTTGGTCTAGTTGTCGCAATTCCTCTACTGTTCCTGTACACCATCGTACACAGTAAAGGTCGCCGTTTGGTTCAAACTCTTGAAGAACAGAGTGCAGGCTTCATCGCTCGCTATCAGGAAAAACTGCATAAAGCCGAAAGCTAAGGAGGCATTATGTGGTGGTTAGTTGGAGAACTTGAATCAATTAGGCGCTTCTTGGGAATGGGTGGCGATGTACTTGTCGCCATCTTTATCCTCAGCTTTATGTTATGGGCAGTCTTGTTAGAACGTTGGTTTTACTTCGCTGCTGTCGCTCCCAAAGCAATGAAAAAAGCGGTGAGCTTTTGGGAAGAGCGTTCAGAACATAAAAGCTGGAACGCAAAGATGATCCGACAAGAAATGGTTTCTCGTCAGGATATTGAGAATAGAAAGGGACTGCCAATCGTTAAAGTACTGATTGCACTTTGTCCCCTACTTGGTCTGCTCGGCACTGTTGTCGGTATGATTCAAGTATTCGACATCTTAGCGGTAACAGGAACAGGAAGCCCCCGAGCAATGGCCTCGGGGATCTCAAAGGCAACAATCCCAACATTAGCGGGAATGGTGGCTTCTCTATCAGGACTTTTCTTTAGTACTCGTCTTGATCATTTAGCCAAAGTCACCACGCAGAAGCTTGAAGACAAGCTGAAGCACATTGCCTGAGTAAACGGAATTAGAGGTATAGGTCATGAAGAGACGCTATAGCAATGACAGCAGCGACGAGGCTGCTATCGATATGACTCCGATGCTAGACATCGTATTCATCATGTTGATCTTCTTTATCGTAACAACATCGTTTGTTAAGGAAGCAGGTCTAGAAGTAAATCGTCCTACGGCAAGTTCAGCGCAAACCGTGAAGAAAGGTAACATCATGGTTGCTATCGGTGCAGCAGGCGATGTGTGGGTAGATAAGCGTCGTATTGAAGTCGATGCGGTTCGTGCCAACATCGAGCGTCTACGTGCTGAAAGCCCAGACGGTGCGGTTGTAATCCAAGCGGATACAGAAGCAAATGCTGGCGTAGTCGTGAAGGTGATGGACCAGATTAAGATGGCAGGTGTTGAAAGCATCTCCATTGCCGCAACCAATAAGGATTAAGCCTATGCGGTATCTGGCCTCAATTGCACTGGCGCTCATTGTCTCCCTTGGATTGTTCTGGGGGATGGACAAGCTAGTAAACAAAGAGCGCCACGAGCTAGTGTCGAATGATGATCTCCGTATGGTGGAATTCATTCGCATTAAACCGGACGAAAAAATACAGGAGAAAAAGCGCGAACTCCCGAAACCACCACCACCGAAGCGCCCGCCGCCGCCACCTGAAATGAAGGTAACAGCAACGGTCAAACCGGTGATGGATCAAATCCCAATGGATATGCCGAAACTCGACCTACCAGTGAACGTTACAGGTGGTTCAGTACTCGGTCACTACTCGCAAGGTGGTGGCGCTCAACTGGCTGGAAGCGGAGGCCCAGTTCCTCTTGCAACATTCCAACCTCAAATGCCACGTAAAGCGGCACGAGCTGGGATTGAGAAAGGTATCGTTTTAGTAGAGTTTACTGTTAACGAGCGTGGCAGTGTTCAAGATGTCAAAGTCTTAAAAGAAACACCACGTAAGTTAGGCTTGGGTAAAGCAGCAAGAAAAACCGTATCAAAGTGGACCTTTAAACCAAAAATGGTTGATGGAAAGCCGGTAACTTCGCGCTTATCGCAAGAAATCGAGTTCTCTACTAACTAAGGAGTCGCAACATGAAAACATATACAAAATTGTTAGCTTCTCTATTGGTTATTGCAGGTGCGTACAGCGCACCTGCCCTAGCAAAAACACCAGAGTTGTCTGACAGAACGTTTCGAACGGTCAATAAAGTTCAAGAACTTATCGCTGAAGAAAATTATTCCAAAGCGATATCAAAGATTAATTCAGCGCTGGAAAGCTCTGGCAAGAAGCAATATGACAAAGCTGTTTTGCTACAACAAATGGGATTCCTCTATTCATTAAAAGATGACTACCCAAAGGCAGCGAAATACTTTGCTCAAGCTTTGAGTTTAGATGCTCTACCGGTACCCGTGGCGCAACAAGTGCGTTACAGCTTAGCTCAGCTTTATCTAGCGGAAGGCCAATTTAAAAAGTCTGTCGTGACGATGAAGGAGTGGTTCAAGATTGCTGAAACAACGGAAGAAAAGCCACAAGCACACGCTTACATCACATTAGCAAGTGCCTACATTCAGCTATCTGATTACAAGAATGCGATTCCGCCGACCAAAAAAGCCATCGCAATGAGTAAGAACCCTAGTGAGTCTTGGTATCAATTGTTGATGTCTGCACACTATGAATTGAAACAATTCAAAAGTGTTGCTGGTGTACTGAAAATTTTAACCACCAAGTACCCACAAAATAAGCGCTACTGGACTCAATTGTCTGGTATTTATATGGAGTTGAACCAAGAACGTAACGCCCTTTCGACTTTGGAAATGGCCCATAAGTTAGGCCTATTAGAAGAAGAGAAAGAGTATCTACGCTTAGTGAACTTCCAAGCTTATCAAGGTGTTCCTTTCCGTGCAGCTAAGACAATGCAAACATCGATGGATGAAGGCAAGGTCACACGTGATGCTAAAAACTTGGAGAAGTTGGCTTCTTTCTGGCAACAAGCACAGGAACTAGATAAGTCGATTGAGACTTATGTAGCGGCCTACAAGTTAGCGCCAAAAGCAAAAACGCAGATCAAGATTGCTCGTTTGATGATTCTCGACAAGCAGTACTCAGCAGCAACTAAGTTTGCTAAGAATGCCGCACCAGACGCCAAACGTGATGATAAAGGTGAGCTGAACTACATTCGAGGTATGGCGTACTTCGAATTAAATCAGCCAAGCAATGCATTAAAAGCAATGAAGAGTGCAGCGCAATCGCCTGATATGAAGCCTGTCGCTAGCCCTTGGATCAACTTCTTAGAGTCTCAAGGCTAACAGGCCACCAACACCTGTAAAGTAGTAACCAAAGTGGTTATGGTTGCTCCGAAAATTAAGTGTGAGTCAGTCGCACGCCTGGGGAAGTGAAAGCTTCCCCTTTTTTCGTTTCTGTATACAAAGATATGAATTTATACTGAGCCTCAAAGATCCAAAAGATCGGCTAGCCACCGCAAAGAGATCATGATACTCTTCGCCTCCATTTTTCTGGCGGGTTTATCACCAATCTCAAGCGGTTTGGTGAGAAAATCATCAACGTCAGTGCTATCGTTATACCAATTTCGCCAATAAGCGTTATTAGCATGACACAAGGTCGATACTCTTTCGGCATTCACTCAATCCAACCAAAAGTGGAACAGTACAATGGGCAAAGGTACTCTCTATATCGTATCGGCACCTAGCGGCGCAGGTAAATCTAGCTTGATCTCAGCAATGTTGGAACGCAACCCAACATACGCAATGAAAGTGTCTGTGTCTCATACTACTCGTAGCATGCGCCCTGGCGAAGAAAATGGTACGCACTACCACTTCGTAGCAAAAGAAGAGTTTGAAACTCTAATTGCTAAAGGCGACTTCCTAGAATATGCAGAAGTGTTCGGTAACTACTACGGCACATCACGCGTATGGATTGAAGAAACGCTAAATAAAGGCATCGACGTATTCCTAGACATCGATTGGCAAGGCGCACGCCAAATCCGTGAGCAAATGCCAGAAGCGAAAAGCATCTTTATCCTGCCACCATCAAATGGTGAGCTAGAGCGCCGTCTAAACACTCGTGGTCAAGACAGTGAAGAAGTAATCGCAAAACGCATGGCAGAAGCAAAGTCTGAAATCTCACACTACAACGAGTACGATTACGTAATCGTAAACGATGATTTCGACACTGCATTAATGGACTTTAAAGCCATTCTACGTGCGGAAAGATTGAAGGAAGAAAAGCAAGCTGCTAAATATAAAGGTATGCTTGATGCGCTTCTAGCAGAGTAATTCTGTTCGGAAACACAAATTTTCGCTTCTTTATTACGGTAAGGAAGCTTATATTGTTTATATAGAAAGTCATTGTTGTTGCACGTCTTATCGCTAGTAAATATTACGCTGAGACTGTATACTTTCTCGTCATTCAAAATTTAGTTAACTATTTGGAGTCCTCATGGCACGCGTAACTGTTCAAGACGCTGTTGAAAAAGTTGGCAACCGTTTCGACCTAGTACTGATTGCGGCTCGCCGCGCTCGTCAAATGCAAACTGGCGGTAAAGATGCACTAGTGCCAGAAGAGAACGATAAGCCAACGGTTATCGCTCTACGCGAAATCGAAGAAGGTTTAATTACTAAAGAAGTTCTAGACGCTCGTGAACGTCAAGAACAGCAAGAGCAAGAAGCGGCAGAGCTAGCGGCAGTAAGCAGCATCGCTCACAACCGTTAATTCTGACTTTAGAATTCAACAACCTCCCGGGCCTATAATTTGTATCTATTCGATAGCCTCAAAGACGTTGCCCAAGAATACCTAACAGAGCCTCAAATTGAGGCTCTGCGTCAATCTTATGTGGTAGCAAGAGATGCCCATGAAGGGCAAACCCGCTCAAGCGGTGAACCATACATCATCCACCCAGTCGCTGTGGCTCGAATCTTGGCCGAAATGCGCCTCGATATCGAAACCCTCCAAGCTGCTTTGCTGCATGACGTCATCGAAGACTGTGACGTTACAAAAGAAGATCTCGAAGAGAAATTCGGCAATACCGTCGCTGAGCTGGTTGATGGTGTATCTAAACTGGACAAACTCAAATTCCGCGATAGGAAAGAGGCTCAAGCCGAGAACTTCCGTAAGATGGTTCTGGCGATGG
Source organism: Vibrio sp. MMG023 (assembly GCF_021654215.1). Lineage (NCBI taxonomy): Bacteria > Pseudomonadati > Pseudomonadota > Gammaproteobacteria > Vibrionales > Vibrionaceae > Vibrio > Vibrio sp. MMG023. The sequence goes on from NZ_JAKFZP010000006.1 coordinate 390,450, forward strand.
TGCAAGACATCCGCGTTATCCTGATCAAACTGGCCGACCGTACGCACAATATGCGCACGCTAGGTGCCCTGCGCCCTGACAAAAAACGCCGTATTGCTCGTGAAACACTGGAAATCTACGCGCCGCTGGCTCACCGACTTGGTATTCACAATATCAAAACGGAACTCGAGGAGCTTGGCTTCGAAGCGCTTTACCCTAACCGCTACCGCGTTCTAAAAGAAGTGGTGCGAGCGGCACGTGGTAATCGAAAAGAGATGATCCAACGTATTCACAGCGAAATTGAAGGCCGACTCGAAGATGTAGGCTTAAATGCGCGCGTGTTAGGTCGTGAAAAGAACCTGTTCTCCATCTACAACAAGATGAAAACCAAAGAACAGCGTTTCCACACCATCATGGATATCTACGCTTTCCGAGTGGTTGTTGATACTGCCGATACTTGTTATCGCGTCCTAGGCCAAGTACACAGCTTGTATAAGCCACGCCCTAGTCGCATGAAAGATTACATCGCAGTACCAAAAGCGAACGGCTACCAATCGCTACACACTTCTATGGTCGGCCCACACGGTGTACCAGTAGAAGTTCAGATCCGTACCGAAGATATGGATCAAATGGCGGATAAAGGTGTTGCAGCACACTGGTCATACAAAGACAAGGGCGACAAGTCTGGCACAACAGCGCAAGTGAAAGCTCAGCGTTGGATGCAAAGCCTACTTGAGCTACAGCAAAGTGCAGGTAACTCATTCGAATTCATTGAAAACGTAAAATCGGATCTGTTCCCAGACGAAATTTACGTCTTCACGCCAAAAGGTCGGATCGTTGAATTGCCGTTAGGTGCTACAGCGGTCGACTTTGCTTATGCAGTGCATACTGATGTTGGCAACTCTTGCGTTGGTACTCGTGTTGATCGCAACCCTTACCCATTGAGTAAGGCACTGAAGAACGGTCAGACGGTAGAAATCATCAGTGCACCAGGCGCTCGTCCAAACGCGGCTTGGTTAAACTATGTCGTGACATCGCGTGCCCGCACTAAGATTCGTCAAGTATTGAAAACCATGCGTCGCGAAGAGTCGATTACCTTGGGTCGTCGCCTTCTGAATCACGCCTTGGGTCGCCACTCGATTGACTCAATCTACCCAGAAAACATCCAAGAAGTGCTCACGGATCTACGTTTAGAAAGCGTTGATGATCTGCTTGCAGCAATTGGTTTGGGTGAATTGATGAGTATCGTCATCGCTCGTCGCCTACTAGGTGACACCGATGAGTTGACCACAACAAGTTCGATTCCAAACGAATCTAAAAAGAAACTGCCAATCCGTGGGGCTGAAGGCCTGCTACTGACTTTCGCAAATTGTTGTCACCCTATCCCAGATGACCACATTATCGCTCACGTATCGCCAGGTCGTGGTCTTGTGGTACACCGTGAAACGTGTCCAAACGTACGCGGTTATCAAAAAGAACCAGACAAATACATGGCTGTTGCTTGGTCTGAAGAGTACGACAAAGAATTCATCGCTGAACTGAAAGTCGATATGCTTAACAACCAAGGTGCGTTAGCGGAATTGACCAATGTGATTTCGAAAACCGGTTCGAACATTCACGGTCTCTCGACCGAAGAGCGCGACGGTCGCTTGTACACCGTTACCGTACTGCTAACCACCAAAGATCGTGTTCACCTTGCTGGCATCATGCGTAAAATTAAGACCATGCCACAGGCGACTCGAGTCAGACGAAGAAAGAACTAAACTTCATCGCCATCCAATCACTGGGTGGCGATTTTTTATATCCCTATTAATTATGAATTTAGAACGTTACAACCGCATTCATCAGGTGCTAAAAGCACGCCAAACCGACCTCACTCTGTGCCTTGAAGAAGTTCATAAGCCAAACAACGTATCCGCTGTGATCCGTACTGCTGACGCAACAGGCTTACACAAAGTTCATGCGATTTGGCCAGACAAAATGCGTACCCTCACTCACACCTCAGCAGGCGCACGTAACTGGGTAGAAGTAGATACTCACAATTCGATTGAAACCGCGATTACCGAGCTCAAAGCGCAAGGCATGCAGGTTTTGGTCACGAACCTTTCGGACACCGCGGTCGATTTTCGTGAAATCGACTACACCAAGCCAACGGCAATTATTCTGGGTAGCGAAAAAATCGGCGCTTCAGAGCAAGCGAAGAAACTCGCAGACCAAGATATCATTATTCCAATGATCGGTATGGTGCAGTCTCTGAATGTCTCAGTCGCCAGTGCTGTGATTCTTTATGAAGCGCAGCGTCAGCGTGAAGCCGCTGGCATGTACAAACGTGAAGAGAGCGCTCTACCAAAAGAAACCATCAACCGCATTTTGTTCGAACGTGGGCATCCCGTCTTAGCAAAGGTAGCGAAGCGCAAAGGGCTAGAATACCCACAACTTGATGACGAAGGCCAAATTGTGGCTGACGAATCATGGTGGAAAGAGATGCAGAAGAAATAAATAGACTCGAGAGGCGAGAACGCTTCGCTTCGGGATAACCTCATATCGTCAATCGATATGGCTCTTTCTCGCCTCACTGGTTAAGTTTGTTTCCGCGTTCTCGAATCTCGGAGCGTAAGCGTTCCCATATCCCTTTCTCTAACTTAATCCTGTACAAAAACACAGCTTAGTGGTTAACATACTGCTATGTTAACTATTTTCTTGAGCCCACTATGTCTGCCCAAATGTTATCTGCTGTTCCTTTAACTTCTCTGTCTGGAGTTGGCGCTAAAGTCGCAGAAAAACTCGCCAAAGTTGGCTTGCATAGCGTTCAAGATCTACTGTTTCATCTTCCTCTTCGTTACGAAGATCGCACTCGCATTTACCCAATCGCCAAACTGCATGCCGGACTTTGGGCGGCGGTACAGGGCAAAGTCATGGCTGTCGATACTACTTTCGGCAAACGCAAAATGCTGACGGTAAAAATCAGCGACGGCAATGGCACCATTACCCTACGCTTTTTTAACTTTACTGCCGCGATGAAGAACAATTTCTCGAACGGTAAGTTAGTACACGCTTACGGTGAAATTAAGCGTGGCGGTATGGGCTTAGAAATTGTCCACCCTGACTACAAGTTTTATGTAAGTGAACAAAAACCGGATGTGGAACAGAGCTTAACCCCCGTTTATCCAACCACCGATGGGTTGCGCCAAATCACTTTGCGTAACCTGACGGAACAAGCCTTATCACTCCTAGATAAAGCCGCAGTACAAGAGTTGCTACCTTCCGGTTTGTACGATCACCAGATCACCATGTCGCAAGCGCTGCATACGATTCATCGACCGCCTCCAACCATTAATTTGGATGAGTTTGATGAAGGTAAACACCCAGCTCAAATTCGTTTGATCATGGAAGAGTTACTGGCGCAGAACCTCTCTATGTTGGCAGTGCGCAGCAAAGGACAACAGGACGTTGCATTGCCTTTGCCGTCGTGTGACTCGCTGAAAAAGCAACTACTGGCTCAATTACCCTTCTCGCCGACCAATGCTCAAGCACGAGTCGTTAAAGAAATTGAAGCTGACTTAGAAAAAAACCACCCAATGATGCGCCTTGTTCAAGGTGACGTAGGCTCGGGGAAAACTTTAGTTGCAGCGCTTGCTGCCGTCAGAGCCATTGAACACGGCTATCAAGTCGCTTTAATGGCACCCACCGAACTGCTCGCCGAACAGCACGCGATTAACTTCGCTAATTGGTTCGAGAAAATGGGCATTCAGGTCGGTTGGCTTGCGGGTAAATTGAAAGGTAAAGCCAAAGAAGCCGAATTGGCGCGCATTGCCAGCGGTGAAGCGAAAATGGTAGTGGGCACTCATGCTCTTTTCCAAGAGCATGTTGAGTTTCATCATCTTTCTTTGGTCATTATTGATGAACAGCACCGCTTTGGTGTCCACCAGCGCTTAGAACTGCGAGAGAAAGGCGCGAAACAAGGCGCTTATCCACATCAGCTAATCATGACAGCAACGCCGATTCCGCGAACATTAGCCATGACTGCTTATGCCGACTTAGAAACGTCGGTGATTAATGAGCTACCGCCAGGTCGAACACCAATCCAGACCGTCGCGATTCCAGACACCAAACGCGATGATATCGTCGAACGAGTGCGCAATGCTTGCTTAAACGAAGGTAAACAAGCGTATTGGGTATGTACCTTAATTGATGAATCTGAAGTCTTGGAAGCTCAAGCTGCCGCTGATACCGCTGAAGAGCTGCAACGTAAACTGCCTGACGTAAAAATTGGTCTCGTGCACGGACGAATGAAGCCTGCTGAGAAGCAAGCGGTGATGCAGGATTTCAAAGACAACAAGCTGCATTTACTGGTTGCAACGACAGTGATTGAAGTTGGCGTGGACGTGCCCAATTCCAGCCTGATGATCATCGAGAACCCAGAGCGCTTGGGTTTAGCTCAGTTGCACCAGCTTAGAGGTCGTGTTGGTCGAGGTTCAGTGGCGAGCCATTGTGTGTTGCTGTATCACTCGCCACTATCAAAAACCGCCCAAAAACGTTTAGGCGTATTACGTGAAAGCAATGACGGCTTTGTGATTGCACAGAAAGACTTAGAGATTCGTGGACCGGGTGAGCTTCTTGGTACCAAACAAACTGGCTTGGCAGATTTTAAAATTGCCGACTTAGTGCGAGATCAGCGCTTAATTCCAGAAGTTCAACGCATTGCACGTTACATTCATGACAACTACCCAACGAATGCGACCGCAATTATTGACCGTTGGTTAGGCGAGCGTGACATTTATTCTAAGGCGTAAGCGCTTCTTTTCTCACCTACCCTCACTCCATTAATAAACCTCCTTACAGACACTGTTCTGTAAGGTTGACCTTACATACATTCATTCCGCCAATGAATCTCTCATTTAATAAAAACCAAGTCGACTTTATTCAATAATTACGACAAGTTAGAGCAAGCAAACGCTACATAAAGTTAATGATCCAACCGGATATAAAAACATCATAAATACACAATGTCATCAAGGATAGATGCATGAAAAAACGTACCTTGCTTGCGGTCACAGCAGCATTAGTTGGCTCTGTACACTCCGCCCCCATAGTAGCGCAAGATAAACAGAGCGCGATTCTTCAGTCGGCTGAGCTTTTTGCCAAAAGTTCGGCTTACTTTAATCCCAAAATATCACCAGATGGAAAGCATTTAGCCTTTGAGTCCAGTATCGATGGTAAAGATGCTTTGGTTATACTCGACAGTAAAACCATGCAGCCGAGCAGTGTGCTGCGCTTCTCAGGTAACGAGCAAGTGGGTGATTATTACTGGGTCAATAATGAACGTGTTGTCGCATCCAAAGAATATTTAAAGAGTTGGTCTACTACTCCTCTTTACTATGGTGAACTCGTCTCGGCCAATGTGGATGGAAACAAATACGCTTATATATTTGGTTATAACCCTCCTCAAACTAGCCGTCTAGTGCGAGCATCCTCTATCGTAAGGGCTTACGGTGATGTCCTAGATATTCTGCCTGACGACGACCGCCATATCTTAGTTTCTGCTCTTCCTCTCGGTGAATACAGTTTCAACTTAGAAGCGCCAAGAGAGGTGTACCGCGTCAACGTATACACCGGTAGGCGCTCAAAGATAACGACAGCACCCATCCCGTTTAGTCGGTTTCTCACCGACCATGATGGTGAAGTTCGCTTTGTTTCAGGCTTGAATAGCAATAACAAAGTCGAGCTTTATTATCGCGTCAACGACCAATGGAAAAGCTCCGATAAATTGGCGGCTTTAAAAAACTTCGAAGAGTTCTATCCCATCTCTTTTGCAGAGAATCAAGATTCCGTTTATGCCGCGATAAGTCAGTCAGGTGAGCCAAGAGCAATCCATCACCTCAACTTAAAAACCGGTAAAAGTACAAAAGTTGCTTCGGATGATACCGTCGATCCGAAGGAATATTGGTTAGATCCAGACTCAAAGCAACTTTACGCGGTCGAGTTTGAAAGTGATTACCCTACTTATGCCTTTGTTGATCCAAAAAACAAACGCAGCGAATACTTAAAGCAAATCCTCACTTCTCTGCCTGGTCATCAAGTTCGCCTAGTCAGTGAGACAGAAGCTGGTGACGCTTACGTCATCATGGCCTTTAACGATAGAAATCCTGGGGATTACTACTTATTTACCACAGAGCCAAAAGAAATCCGTTATCTGTTCTCGGCACGAGAGTGGTTAGACCCAGAGAAAATGGCCGAAGTGAAGCCTTTTGAGTTCACCAGTCGAGACGGGCAAATCATCTCTGGTTATCTGACATTGCCACCAAATACTGAAGCAAAAAATCTCCCTCTTATCGTCAATCCGCATGGCGGTCCTCATGGTCCACGAGATTGGTGGCGTTTTACCGAGGAGAATCAGTTTCTCGCTAACAATGGCTATGCTGTGATGCAAGTAAACTTCCGTGGCAGTGGTGGTTTCGGTAAGCAGTTTGAAGAGGCTGGCTATCGTAAATGGGGAACGAACATTCAATATGACATCATCGACGCCACCAAACACATTGTCGCAGAAGGCATTGCAGATAAAGAACGCATCTGTATTTCTGGCGGAAGCTTTGGCGGATACAGTGCATTGCAATCAGCTACCCTTGCACCTGAGTTGTTTCAGTGCGCCGTGGGCAGTGCCGGTGTTTATGACCTTGAGTTGATGTTCACCGAAGGTGATGTGCCCGATAGCCGCATGGGGTTAAGCTTTTTGAAAGAAGTACTGGGAACCGACCCTAAAGTCTGGAAAGCCATGTCTCCAACTCATAATGCAGACAAGTTGAAAGCTTCTATCCTTCTCGTGCATGGGGGAAAAGATCAACGTGCACCTATTGAACATTATGAGGCAATGGCTAAAGCACTCGACAAGCTCAACTACCCATACGAATCTTTTGTGTTAGACGATGAAGGACACGGCTTTTACAAAGATGAACACCGAGCTAAATATTACGCTCATGTGTTGGGCTTCTTCGATAAGCACTTAAAAAACTAACCTCCCAAAATAAAACCTTAAAGGCGATAACCATTCTGTTATCGCCTTTTCTTTTTAGCTCAAAGCAAACGTTTGCTTTTTGAATAAATCCCTCTATAATCGCGCTCAAAATTTATGGTGTGCACCTTGTCACATCAAACCAACCTGAGTTGACACTGATTAACAGCAATCACAGGTCATAACGTCAACTCCACCCAGCACTCCCATTCAGCGAGCTCTGGGGCAAGAATTATTGCGACTAGCGAGACAAAAATGACAACTTCAAACCGAACTTCGGAACTGGTCTATCAGTTAAACGATCGTCCACCACTACCGCAGACCATTTTTGCTGCACTTCAGCACTTATTGGCGATGTTCGTAGCCGTTATCACCCCTTCTCTGATCATTTGTCAGTCTTTGGGTGTGCCTGCTGACCAAACCAACACCATCATCAGCATGTCGCTGTTTGCATCTGGCGTGTCTTCCTTTATTCAAATTCGTACCTTTGGCCCTATCGGCTCAGGCTTGCTTTCAGTGCAAGGCACCAGCTTTAACTTCTTAGGTCCAATCATTGGTGCAGGTCTTTCTCTTAAAGCAGGTGGCGCAGATCTCAGCACTATGATGGCAGCGATCTTCGGTACTATCTTGGTAGCTTCTTTTGCTGAAATCCTGCTATCTCGCGTCCTAGAACACGCACGCCGCATCATTACGCCATTGGTGTCTGGCATTGTCGTGACGCTTATCGGCCTGACGCTTATCCAAGTGGGCTTAGTATCAATGGGTGGTGGCTACGCGGCGATGAGCGATGGCTCTTTCGGTAGCCTAGATAAACTAGCTCTCGCTGGTACAGTACTTGGCCTAATCGTAATTCTTAACCGTTCAAAGAACCCATACCTACGCGTTGCATCAATTGTAATTGCAATGTTGGTTGGCTACGTCATGGCGTACTTCATGGGCATGGTCGACACCTCAACACTGGGCGAAACTGACCTCATCGCACTGCCGATCCCAATGCAATACGGCTTAAGCTTCGACTGGTCGCTGTTTATTCCATTGGTTCTGATTTTCTTCATTACGGCACTAGAAGCGATTGGTGACATTACCGCAACGTCTGAAGTTTCTGGAGAGCCAGTGAAAGGCCCGGTTTATATGAAGCGCATCAAAGGCGGCGTATTAGCTGACGGCCTGAACTCAGCGATTGCAGCAGTATTCAACAGCTTCCCGAACTCTACCTTTAGCCAAAACAACGGCATCATAATGCTCACTGGCGTAGCAAGCCGTTACGTAGGTTACTTCATCTCAGGCATGCTGGTGATTCTGGGTCTGTTCCCGGGTGTGGCAAGCTTTGTTCAGCTGATTCCTGAGCCAGTACTGGGCGGCGCAACCATCGTGATGTTCGGCACCATTGCCGCAGCGGGCGTGCGCATTATCTCTCGTGTCGACCTCGATCGCCGCGCAATCCTAATTATGGCACTGTCATTCTCAATGGGTTTGGGCATTGCGCAAAAACCAGAAATTCTGCAATTCATGCCGGAGTTCATTAAGAGTATTTTCTCAACAGGCGTGGCGGCAGGCGGCATCACCGCTATCGTATTGAACCTACTGCTTCCTGAGAAATTGGAAGAGGAAGATGAGCTGGTTGCTCAAGAGGTAAAAGAATCCTAACCTTGCCTAGGATGATCGGGGAGCCCAACCTAGTCATAGGTTGGGCTTTTTTATTGGAATCGATTGAGCAAGAAAGCTTACTTGGTTGGGAAACTGATTTGTGCGCTTAACCCGCCTTCACTGCGGTTACGCACCACAACCGAACCAGAGTGTTGGCTGACGATACGTTTAACAATGGCTAGGCCCAATCCGGTCCCTTCACTGCCTCGTGCCGTGTCACCACGAGTAAAAGGTTCAAACAAGCGTGCGATTTGCGATTGCTCGATGCCCGGACCATTGTCTTCAACGCAAACCCACACCAACTGTTTGTCGGCGGTGACGCCCGTACTGATTTTCACCCAGCCATTACCATAACGCAGAGCATTAACCACAAGGTTACTCACCGCACGTTTAATTGCGATGGGGCTACCCTTAGCGGTTGGCATAGTAGGGTTGAGGTCAGTTTCGATTTCGACTTCATAACCCCCTTCCGACGTTGCTACATCGCTGGTAATGGTATTGATGTCCACCGGCTCAAACGACTCTTTATTTACTGGCTTGAGGTAGTCCATAAACTGACTGATGATCTCGTTACACTCTTCGGTATCACTGATGATGCCTTCGGCTAAGTAACTGTCTTCAGGTGACATCATTTCTGTCGCGAGGCGAATACGCGTCAGTGGCGTGCGTAAGTCGTGACTAATGCCTGCCATTAGTAGCGCACGATCTTCTTCCAGCTCTTGAATACCTTTCGACATCTGGTTGAATGCGCGAGTTACAGAGCGGATTTCTGAAGCACCTTTCTCTGGCAATGGCGGCGGAATTTCACCTCGACCTACTCCTTTCGCGGCTTTTTCTAACGCAATCAAAGGTCGGTTTTGCAAACGGATAAACAACCAGCCACCAGCAATGATAAGAAGCGCCATGATCAAGCTGTTACGGAACAGCGGAGCAAAATCTTCTTCTTGCAGTTCAGAGAGCGGAATACGAATGATGGAGTTCGGCAACTGATCGATGCGCATCCACAGAATGTAGCTCTCACTGCCAAGTAGCAAACGAACTTCCGTTGGTGAGCCAAGCTCTTGCGACATTTCTTCTGACATCAAGTCAATCGACATCGCATGATTGAACTCATTCATCATCTCGCTATCAACGCTATGTACTGTTACTCCAAGATTTTCTAGCAATTGGTGACGCAGAGGTGCATCAGACTTGAGTAAACCATCTTCATCAAGAACCAAATTCAATTCATGAGCGAGAATTTTGTTGAACTGTTGCAAACTTGGCATCAACGCGTAATTAAAAACGGCGTAGTAAGAAAAGACTTGGCTAGCGAGAAGCAAAGAAATGAACAGTAAAATGGATTGTGTAAATGAACTTCGGATTCGCATGGAGGATCCCTAATGGACTGTTCCTAGTGAACAACATTAATTGCGAGTTTCCAGCCCTCAAACAGGAAGGAGGTTTGAGGGTGGAATATGAGCTGCCGAGTATCGGCAAACCTTTTATAGCGGATTACGCTTCTTTACCGTCTGGAACGAACACGTAGCCTAAACCCCACACCGTTTGGATGTAGCGCGGCTTGCTTGGATCATCCTCAAGCATGCGGCGTAGACGCGAAATTTGAACGTCGATAGAACGCTCCATTGCCGAGTATTCACGACCACGGGCCATGTTCATCAGCTTATCACGTGACATCGGCTCACGAGCGTTGGTCACAAGTGCTTTCAGCACCGCAAACTCACCTGAAGTCAGTGGCATCGCCTCTTCACCACGGAACATTTCGCGCGTTCCTAGGTTCAGACGGAAGTCACCAAACTCAACGACTTTCTCTTCCGTGCTTGGCGCACCCGGTAGTTCAACCGTTTGGCGGCGAAGTACTGCTTTAATTCGAGCCAGCAGTTCACGCGGGTTAAACGGTTTTGGTAAGTAATCGTCTGCTCCCACTTCTAGACCAACGATACGATCAACTTCATCGCCTTTCGCCGTCAGCATTAGGATAGGTAGCATGTTGTTGGCATGACGTAAACGACGACAAATCGATAAGCCATCTTCGCCCGGCAACATTAAATCCAGCACCATAAGGTGGAAGTTTTCACGGGTCAGAAGACGATCCATCTGCTCGCCGTTAGCGACACTTCTCACCTGAAAACCTTGCTCAGAAAGGTAACGCTCCAAAAGAGCACGCAAACGAGCATCGTCATCAACCACTAATATTTTATGATTTTCCTGCATTGAAACATCCTTTCAGAGGCATCTATAGTCAAAAATGTATCACTGTTTTTTCAAACGTGCTTGTGCAAATTGTTACTCTTTTTATCTTAGCCACGATTTTGATGGATTATTCCCATGTTTCACCTTGTTTTTCTTCCCTTCACAACAATTTACAGTCAGACAAAATCAAGGCTACTATGATCAACAGAATCCAATAACGGCTGATTTACTTCTAATGAAAACCAATTTAATTACCCGTGAAGGCTACAATCGCCTAAAAACAGAACTCGACTTTCTTTGGAGAGAAGATCGCCCAGAAGTCACCAAAAAGGTAACTTGGGCAGCAAGCTTAGGCGACCGAAGCGAAAACGCAGATTATCAGTACAACAAAAAACGCTTGCGTGAAATTGACCGCCGCGTCAGATACTTACGCAAGCGTCTAGAGCAAGTCAAAGTGGTGGATTACTCACCTCAGCAAGAAGGCAAAGTGTTCTTTGGTGCTTGGGTGGAAATTGAGAATGAGGCGGGCGATGTGAAGAGTTTCCGCATCGTTGGTCCCGATGAAATCTATGGTGATGCAAAAGGCTATATCTCGATTGATTCCCCAATGGCGCGTGCGCTCCTAAAAAAAGAAGTCGATGACGAATTCGCAGTGAGAACGCCGGAAGGCTACAAAGAATGGTTTATCAATAGTATTCGCTACCAATCCGAAGAAAACTGATTGAGTGACCCGATAAAAAGAAAGCCGCACTCTTTAGTGCGGCTTTTGCGTTTTGAATATCAACCTTGAAGGTTACTCTTCGTAGTCAGGCTTCTCGGTCACAATGTAGTTGGTATCGCTGGCAACGATCGCACCGTGCTTCAAGAAGTTCTTACCCAGAATCATGCTGTAATGGAAGCGGCTACGGTCTTGCAAGTTAACGCGAATCTTCTTCTCTAGTTCGCCAAGCTTGACGTGCATTTCTACTACAGGACGTACGTTGGCTTTCTCACCTTTCTTGGCTTTAATGCGCATCACGTCGACAACTGGCTTGGTAAACTCTTTCTTCATACCGCTATCGTTCTCGTAAGTGAAGCTCACCATGTCTTTGCCATCTTTCTTGAACTGTTTGATGTTCTTGGCATTAATTGAGCTCACATCCGCGCCTGTGTCCAATTTCACAGGGAAAGACATGCCTTCTACTTCTGCCACTTCAATGTGACCCGCTTTAAACAGTGGACGCGCATCAAGTAAGTGGTCAGCGCGTGTATTCAGCAGCACTCCGCCTTTAGCCATGTTGTGACCAAACACAAAGAACGGCTGCTCTTGGTCGTCTTTCTCTAAAACATCAATCGCGAAGTCGATGGTCTTCTCTTCATCACCAAACAGGAATTCCCCCTCAACAACTGGGCGAACCGAATCACCGACTTTAAGCTTCTTCAGTACGCGTTTAGTGATTTTCTCTTCTTTGCCTTCTGCATTCGGGAGATAGAAGGTCACGACTTCTTTCTTGTCTTTTTCGGTCAATTCAAAACCATCCACACGCATCAGTGGTGTCTTCACCGCAAAAGTGGGATACGCAGACAAGACGTAGCCATCAATATTGACGGATTCCTCTGGCGAGATAACCAGCGGTTTCGATTTCAATGCACTCTTAAACGACTTCTCAACCCCGCCGAGAAGATTTTCTTTATCGGTATCAATCACAAAGTGCTGGCTTGCAACATCCTTACCCAAGCGAATTTGCGAACTGAAACCACTGCGGTCACGTAGGTACACCAACCATTGCTGAGTCTCGGTTTCGCTCACTTTGACAGGTAAATAAACCAAAGGGCGCTCGCTTTTACTTGTTTTCAGCACACGCACTAATGGCAGAGTCATTGGATGACGTTTACCGTTTTCACCTTCTAAGGTGAACGAAACCTGTTTTTTCTTCTCGTCTACTTTGATATTCAAAGCATGCACATTGGTGTAACGACTGGTGGTTGAGATGCTAATTTTGTATGGCACACCTTCGACTTCAACCGTTTCTTTTTTACCAATCATCTGGGCTTTAGGTTGCTCTTGAAGATAATCGTAGCCAGCAAACACCCACGCATTGTTATCAAGGTAAGTTTTACCAATCAAAATCGGCGCTGAGAATTGAGTACGCTTGGTTAGGTTCACCACGGTGTCCACAGTATGCCCTGCAATGGTCATCGGCATTTTTACCGTCGGGCGCAAAATTGGTTTTTCACTGGTACGGCTACGGATCGCACTGATGCGTTCAAGATCATCGGTGATCTTAATTTCTTTACCTGTGTACGGATGATGAATCGTAAAGCTCACGGTCACTTGGTAAGGTTTGAAGCTGTCTGAATCCCACTTGGCTTTCGTCCCCCCAAGGTCATCGATGATCGCCCACATCAATTTATCGTCTTTCAGACTTTTGTATTCAGGGTTGCTACTGCTCACGTGGATGTTTTCAGCGTGCATTGACGTGGTATCAGCACCAGTATCAATCTTACCGATAAATGGCACATCGCTTAGCTCAGGAATGTCGCTGTAGTAAACACTTTCTACACGACCTAAAACCAGTTTGTCATCAAGTTGATAGATTGGATCTTGGGTTGTTGCAGAGAGAGATTGTGACCACGCGAGCGGTGCCGCTAATAAGGCACCTGAGAGCGCCAGAGCCAAAGACATTTTCTTCATCATTGTTTTCCGTGTGAGCTAAGGTACAGGGGTTAGTCGATAACCAAATGTATAAGTTCTCAATTTAATTACAGTTTTGACACAAATCTGACTGATGTCCACCAGCGCTCGGTAAATTTTTGCGTTACTAGTTTAAAACATTGCAAATTCCATGAATGGCCCCAATGTTCTATACACAACCAATACCCAAACAGAATTAAAGAGAATACACGGATGAGCCAAGCTATCTGTCGCATGATTGCTCAAGAGCTGAATGTTCGCCCTGAGCAAGTCAACGCTGCTGTAACCCTTATCGATGACGGTAACACGGTCCCATTTATTGCACGTTACCGTAAAGAGGTGACGGGCGGCCTTGATGACACCCAACTGCGTACTCTAGACAGCCGTCTGTCTTACCTTCGTGAGCTGGATGACCGCCGTCAAACCATCCTGAAATCGATCCAAGAGCAAGGCAAACTTACGCCAGAGCTAGAACAAGAAATCACTCAGGCAGACAGCAAGACTCGTCTTGAAGACTTGTATCTACCTTACAAACCAAAGCGTCGCACCAAAGGTCAGATCGCGATTGAAGCCGGTCTTGAGCCGCTCGCAGACCAGCTTTGGAATCATCCGCAAACTGAGCCAGAAAGCGAAGCAAGCAAATACCTTGATGCAGACAAAGGCGTGGCAGACACCAAAGCCGCACTGGATGGCGCTCGCGCAATCATCATGGAGCGCATCGCGGAAGACGCAAACCTACTGGAGAAAATCCGTAGTCACCTAAACCGCAATGCGGAAATGGGTGCTCGTGTCGTAGAAGGCAAAGAGCAAGAAGGTGAGAAGTTCAAAGATTACTTCAACCACAACGAGCCATTAAGCAAAGTACCATCGCACCGCGCACTGGCGATGCTACGTGGTCGTAACGAAGGCTTCCTGACATTGGCCATGAATGCCGATCCAGAACAGGAAGAAGGCGCTCGCCAGTCTTACTGCGAAACAATTATCGCTGACCACTACGGCGTTACGCTTAGCAGCGCACCTGCGGATACGTGGCGTAAGCAAGTAATTAGCTGGGCATGGCGCATCAAAGTATCGATGCACATGGAAACCGAGCTAATGGGCGCAATGAAAGAGCGCGCAGAAATCGAAGCGATTGAAGTATTTGCCACCAACCTAAAAGACTTATTGATGGCAGCACCGGCAGGTCCTCGTGCAACACTTGGTCTCGATCCTGGCCTGCGTACAGGCTCTAAAATCGCTATCGTCGATCCGACTGGTAAGGTGCTTGCAACCGAAACCATCTACCCTCACCCACCACAAAAGCAATACGACAAATCAGCGCAAGTCGTTGATCAGTTGGTGCGCAAGTACAACGTGGATTTGATCGCTATCGGCAACGGCACGGCTTCACGTGAAACCGACAGTTTTGTCGCAGACGTCATCAAACGTGGCAACCTGAAAGTTCAGAAAATTATCGTGAGTGAAGCGGGTGCATCAGTTTACTCTGCGTCTGAGCTTGCAGCGAAAGAATTTCCGAATATGGACGTGTCTCTGCGCGGTGCGGTGTCGATTGCTCGTCGTCTGCAAGACCCACTGGCTGAGCTAGTGAAAATTGATCCTAAGTCGATCGGTGTGGGTCAGTACCAGCACGACGTTAGCCAATCTATGCTGGCAAAACGCCTAGATGCGATCGTGGAAGACTGTGTAAACGCGGTGGGTGTTGATGTGAATACCGCCTCTGCAGCACTACTGACACGCGTAGCAGGCTTGTCGAGCACCATCGCGCAGAACATTGTCGACTTCCGTGATGAAAACGGTCGTTTCGAAGCTCGCACGACCTTGAAGAAAGTGCCTCGCTTGGGTCCTAAGGCATTCGAACAGTGTGCTGGCTTCCTACGAATCATGGATGGTAAGAACCCACTTGATGCATCTGCAGTTCACCCAGAAGCGTACCCAGTGGTAAAAGCGATTTCTGAAAAGAACAACAAAGACATCAAAGCACTGATTGGTGATTCAAGCTTCTTAAAAGGTCTGCATGCAGTCGATTACACTGACGATAACTTCGGTGTGCCAACCATTACAGACATCATCAAAGAGCTCGATAAGCCGGGTCGCGACCCACGTCCAGAATTCAAAACGGCGACGTTTGCAGAAGGTGTAAACTCAGTTTCTGACTTGGAACCGGGCATGATTCTAGAAGGCGTGGTGTCTAACGTAGCCAACTTCGGTGCCTTTGTTGATATCGGCGTTCACCAAGACGGTCTCGTACACATTTCTGCACTGACAGATCGCTTTGTGTCTGATCCACGTGAAGTGGTGAAAGCTGGCGACATAGTCAAAGTCAAAGTAATGGAAGTGGACGTGCAGCGTAAGCGTATTGGTCTCTCAATGCGTATGAACGACGAACCGGGTCAAGACAACCGTAGCCAACGCTCATCAGCAGCGCCGCGCCGTAATGACCAACCGCAGCGTCGTCAACCTCGCCGTGATGACTCGTCATCTAACAACGCGATGGGCGGTGCTTTTGCCGCAGCGTTTGCTAAAGCGAAAAAGTAATCTCGCCTAGGCTTCACTACTAATAACGAGACTTCACCACTAACGAGTTTTAACAACTAAAAAGAAAACGCTCCAATCAGTGAATCTGCTTGGAGCGTTTTTGTTTGAGTAGGATATTGAGTCGTCATAATACTGCTATCACTTCTGACGGTGTATGGGGCGCGACCGAGTGACCATAATGAAACTTAATCACCTTCCTGCGCTTTTCCATCAATCCCTCTTTGACCGCAGCATCCAAAATGCGCTTAGGTAATCGAAAGCGTATCGCGTAGCCCTTACCCTGATCTTCGCTGTAACTCTTGAGCGCAAGCAAACCGAAGAGACGCTCTAGCGTGTCTTCAGGTTCTTCGTGATAACGGGTATCCACCTCGGGTTCTACTTCGTAATCTGGATGCTCCGATGGGTCCCACGAGGATTGGCGTCGCCGCTTCTCATCACTTTTTACTTTGCGCTCCGCATTGGTTTTTGCCAGTGCGACTGTTGGCGTGACAGGTTCTCGGACTTTATTGTCACGAGCAGCTTGTTCCGTCTGCACATTAACGGATGGGGCGATCAGTGGCACGCTTACGTTAGCCGGTGACACAATCATTGCGAACCCTCCTCAGAGTCGCCCAACTCGTCAATACAGCAAACTCCTCCTACAAGAAGAGTTTACTAAAACTTATATCGACCAATTTTTAAACAGCTTTAGGGTTTTATTCGCTTAGATTTGTAGACTCGCTAATTAAGCGGCAAATTCTCGCACTTGGAGACAAAACGCTTCATGTTCGGTTATGAACGGCGCGTGGGAAGATTGGTTGAAAACAAACTGCTGAGAACTTGGCAACTGTTCACTCAAGTCACTTGCCACTTTGATTGGCACTAAACCATCAAGTCGACCATAAAGGCGTAGCATCGGCATAGAAAGGGAAGCCAAAGCATCGCGCAAATCCACATCGGCAAGAATGTTCAAACCAACCAACAATGAATCAGGGTTTGGTTGTGGACGTGATAGTACGGCTTGCTTGAGTTGTTTTACGTCTTTGCGCGCAGACGGGCTGCCCATCGCTTGCAGCGCCATAAAGCGCTCAATCGTGACCGAGAAGTCTTCCAGCAATTGATCGGTGAATGCGGTCAATACGTTAGGTTGAATGCCACGCCAAGGACGTTCAGCAGAAAATTTTGGTGAACTTGCTACCGTGATTAACTTGCTCACACGCTGCGGTGCATTAAGTGCAATGTGGGTTGCCACCAAGCCACCTAGTGACCAGCCAAGCCACACTGCTTTTTCTGGCGCGTCTTGCAGAACAAGGTCAGCGATTTTTGCTAAGTCTTCGGCGTGAGATTCTGCGCTGTGTCCGTACCCCGGAAGATCGACCACATGCACTCGGAAATAAGGTTGAAGAGACTCGACCGTCTGCTGCCATACCGCACCATTCATGCCCCATCCATGAAGCAACACTAAATCTGGTCCTTGACCAAACGACTGCCAGTGTAAATTCGTGCTCATGTTCTCGTTCTCTCCCACTTATCTTATTCCTTACTAGACATTCCAAGCTTTAATCTGATGACTCGCTCACCTTGGATGGATTGTATGTTATCTGATCAATGGCAAAACATCATGCACCGTGTACTTGGCAATCAATGCGGTTTGTGTCGATTTCCGATTTCCGTTGAACAGAAACCAAACCCAATGCGTTGGTGCGACCATTGTTTTGAACACCTTACACCCATCAAACGGTGCACTCGCTGTGGTTTAAAGATGACAGAGGAGGCGTCACAAACCTCAACGGAGTGCGGCGAGTGCCTGAAAGAGCCACCGCCTTGGCAACGTTTGTATACGTTGGGAGATTATGATTTCCCCCTTTCTCATCAAGTACAACGTTTTAAGGATAATGGTGAATCTTGGCATGTTACCGCCCTAACTCAATTGTTAGCGGAACGAATCGAGCATCCTGCTCCTATCATTACTAGTGTCCCTTTGCATTGGCAACGTTACTTAAAGCGAGGATTTAATCAGAGTCATGTCTTGGCGACACATTTAGCGCACCACTTGAATAGCAACTATCGCAATCGCGTTTTTAAACGCGTCAAAAGCGCACAATCTCAACGTGGAAATAAAAAAGCCGGTCGCGAGCAAAATTTGAAAGCAGCATTTGCCCTACACGGTGAGGTAAACTTTTCCCACATTGCTATCGTGGACGATGTTGTCACAACAGGCAGTACCGTCCGACAATTATGTCATTTACTACTTGAAGTTGGCGTAGAAAGCATCGATATTTACTGCATCTGCAGAACTCCTGCCCCTGGTTCAGGCTAGATCGCTTGGCAATGCCTTAGTATCAAAAAGACTAGACCAAGGCGGTAACAGGAGTAGAATAGCAGCAATAGCCTACAAATTTACTCAGGTATTCGTCGTGTCAAATATTACTATTACAGAAACTGCGCAAACGCATTTCGCCAACCTTTTAGGCCAACAACCTGAAGGTACTAACATTCGAGTTTTCGTTGTAAACCCAGGAACACAAAACGCAGAGTGTGGCGTGTCTTACTGCCCACCAGAAGCCATTGAAGGCACTGACACCGAAATCCCTTACAGCGGTTTCTCTGCTTTCGTTGACGAGCTAAGCCTACCTTTCCTGGAAGATGCTGAAATCGATTTCGTAACAGACAAAATGGGTTCTCAACTGACGCTAAAAGCACCTAACGCTAAAATGCGCAAAGTGTCTGACGACGCACCTCTAGTAGAGCGTGTAGAGTACGTAATCCAAACTCAAGTGAACCCTCAGCTAGCAGGTCATGGTGGTCACGTAAACCTTGTTGAGATCACTGACGACGGTATCGCTATCGTTGCATTCGGTGGCGGCTGTAACGGCTGTTCAATGGTTGATGTGACACTAAAAGAAGGCATCGAGAAAGAACTACTGAACCAATTCATTGGTGAATTGACAGCGGTTCGCGACGCAACAGAACATGACCGTGGTGATCACTCTTACTACTAAACGTTCAAAAGAACTCGGCTTTGAGAGCCAGTAAAAGTGTACATTGACGAAAAATGGGAGGCGTTTGCTTCCCATTTTTGTTTTCAATCGAACGAAGCTGAATCATCACGCTAGAAACTCGAGCCTTCTTCTCATATATTAAGAAACCTCATTAGCTTTAAAGAGTCAACGACACATAGGAGCCGGCGTTATGTCGAAAAGGACCCCACCAGAGATACTCTCTTGTCAGACGGTCGCACAATCTAAACTGTTTGCAGTGGAAGCCCTAGACCTTCGCTTCTCTAATGGTGAGTTGCGTACCTACGAGCGTATGAAACCAAGTGGGCGCGATGCTGTAATGGTTGTTCCTGTTACGGAGCAAGGCGACTTACTGCTCGTACGCGAATACGCAGCAGGCACAGAACGCTACGAGCTCGGCTTTCCGAAAGGTTTGATTGACCCAGGGGAGACTCCGCATCAAGCGGCAAATCGTGAGCTTAAAGAAGAAATTGGTTTTGGCTCTAACGCGCTAACACCACTCAAACAAGTCATCCTTGCTCCTTCTTATTTCTCCAGCAAGATGACCTTGTTCTTAGGACAAAGTCTTTACCCAGAAAAACAAGAAGGTGATGAGCCAGAGCCATTAGAAATTGTTCGCTGGCCACTTGCTCAAGCCGAAGAATTATTAACGCACTTGGATTTTTGTGAAGCAAGAAGCATCACGGCGTTGATGTTGGCACTAAAACACTTACAAAACACCACTCACAACCAAAACCAATAACGGTCAAAGAGCCGAGCCATAATTGTGAGAAAGGACCATTACTTATGCCAATGACAAAAGATTTATCTCACCTGCTCCCGCAAGTCATCGAGATCGCGCGTAGTGCAGGACAATTGATTTTAGATATCTACGAAAAAAAGCAGTACGAAGCCTACATCAAAAGTGATGAGACACCGGTCACCAGTGCCGACATTGCAGCACATAAGCTAATTACAGAACGCCTAAGCGAGCTGACACCTGATATCCCCGTGCTTTCAGAGGAAGCAGCGGACATTAGCTTAGAACAACGCGCACAGTGGGAACGTTACTGGTTAGTTGACCCTCTTGATGGTACACAAGAATTCATCGCACGCAGTGGTGACTTCGCGACCATCATTGCTCTGATCGACAACAACAAGCCAACCATGGGAGTAGTTTACGGTCCAGTTTCTGGCGTAACTTACTATGCTTACAATGGCAAAGGTGCATGGAAGATCCCAGACATGTCAGAGAGTGTGAAAATTCATACCCACAAACATGAACAACCGGGACAAAACATCGCAATCGCAATCAGTCGTCGCCAAGACATCAACCGCATTACCAGTCGTATGAGCAGTGCTTGGAACTACGATTTAATTCCACTCGGCTCTGCCGCACTTAAAGCATGCCTTGTCGCTGAAGGTGCTGTGGACTGTTACTTACGTCTAGGTCCAACTGGCGAGTGGGATACTGCGGCTACGCAGTGTATTGTTGAAGAAGCGGGCGGACGTATTCTCAGCACGCAACTTGAGCCGCTGTCTTACAACGAGCGCGAGACGTTAGAAAATCCGAACTTCATCGTACTGGGCGATGCGGATTTGCCTTGGGATGAGATTCTACAGCGCAAAGACTGACCCTAATCCAACCTGCATTGCTAAGTTTTTAAAAAGGCCACGAATCGACTTCGTGGCCTTTCTTTTTTCTTCTTGTACAGCGTTAGGAGTATTTAGCCTACCATGATCTAAGTACTCACCCAGCTGTACACTCCCATGTAATTTACTTAAAAATCAGAAGCTTAGACAAACAGCAAATAACCAACTGAATTTCCTGTACAGCGAATAGCAGGTTTGGCCTACTATGATCTAAAAGCAAAAAGAGCTGCACATTAGCAGCTCTTCAATAATGGGATGGTTTCTAAAACTGACTAGAAACGCCCTTTGTAATCAAACTCGTATTGGCCTTGAGCGTTCGGGTTACCCAACCATTTCAGTTGGTCACTCATCCCTGATGGGAACTCCGCCCCAGGTTTAAACCACGCTTTAGTAGAGTAGCGCTGATTTGGCATCAACTCAGCAGAAAACGCTGCGGACACTTGCTTGCTCTTTTGCTCACCTGATGCCGATAGTACGCTGTCTTTACAGTTCAGATCGGCAATCACAGGGCCAAGTTCAAGGCTACCGAGCGGGCTTTGAATGCCACTCGCATTCCAAACTAATGTACCTTCACCCGTTTTACACCAAGGTGCCGCGTAAGTCGCATGACGGATATTGAGCTCAAGCTGACCATCAACGCCAACTGGCAAAGGAATACGCGCTTGCTCCACTACTTTGGCAGCCGGAATCGATGCAACCAAATTTTCAGCGTATGGACCACCAGTTAGGCTATAGCCAACCAAACCACGACCACGAACGTCCATATCACTTCCACGGCCAAAACGTACGGCGAATTCCGCTTTACCAGTGAATAAGCTTGATAGTTGGAAATCCCAATTTACCTCACCGAGATTTTGACGCTGCCAGCTGATGTTAGAAGCACGGCCTTGCCACACAGAGCCTTGGGCATCTTGAATTTCTAACCCTCTTACCGTCGGTACTTGTTGAAGCACCCAAGAAACAGGCAATCCAACAATCAAACTTGTGGAGAAAAAGGCTATGAATATAACAACGTAAAGTATTGCTCGCTTCACCTTAACCTCGCTTAAATTGCAGACGGTTCACATCAATCATGCCTGCTTGGTCTGTACGATCGATATCGAGAAATTCCACCTCAATACCTTGTTGTTCTTTTAGGTAACGCAGCCAATCCACCATCTGGTTAAATGCCAATGGCTTAATCCAAACTTGAACACTTTCATTACGTGGTTGAACTCGAATCAGCTCCACTTTGTAACGACGAGCAGAAGAAGAAACTAATTGGTTCAGAGGTTGATTAGAGAAGCTGACTCCACCACTTTTGCGTAGAGCAGTAATATCATCAGCCTTGTCTTGCACCCAATTCAACAACTGTTTTTCTGACTGAATTCGAGTCTGAGCGAGTTCAGCTCGTTGATTCATTGGCTGTAGTAGCCCCCAATAAATCATTCCGATAATGGCAATCACACCACCACCCATCACCAAACGTTGCTCACGTTGTGAGATGCTATTCCACCAAGCTTGAGCCTGAGCGATTAAATTCTTCATCATCACCTCACAAACGTTTTAGTACAAAGCTGCCTATCACAACATTTCCGTTGCGATTCAGCTGACCTTGTTCAACAGTGAACTTTTCTGCCAATTTCACACGCGCTTGCTCAAACGGTTGGAAATCTGAACTGCTTGCTTGAATGCGTACTTCACCGCGTTGGCCATCGTATTTAAAGCTGGTTATCTCCAGATCTTTAACCTGACCCAGTGTCGTTGGCAGTGCCGCTATCCAAGACAGCATTGCAGTTTCACTTGTACCACCAGAAAGACGACGCTCTTCATCGGTCATCTGACGCTTCAGGTAACTGACCGTTGGAATTCGCTTCTTGTTCGGGAAAATTTGGCGGAAAATGCGTTCACTTTCTTCACGATAGGCTTGTGCTTGCGCCTCATATTTATGGACCACCAGCAATTGCTGCCCCACAAGAACAACCAATAGCACACCCGCAGCGATAGCAGCTTTTTGCCAGACTTTTACGTACTTACCCCAAGACGATTTTGGCTTGAAGCTACCCGTTAATAGGTTGACCTTGCTTTCAGAAACACCTTTAGCAAGTAGTGCCATCGCCATTTCTTCAGGCTTTGCGACCCAAGCCTCTGGGAGTGAAGATTCAGGAATCGAACTGTAACAATCAAGTTTCCATCCTTCATTCGCTTGCAGATAAGCAGAAAGGTATAAATCTAGCCACGACGCATCGACCACCGCACCTTGAGTATTAGAATGACGAATTAGCCATTGCTCACCCAACGCCACCGCAGAGCTGTTTTCTTCATGCACAGGCAACGCCAGCACATCAGGAAGGATACGCTTAATTACAATACCTTGACTGGAAAAACGCTGCAAAATGGTTTGAACCCAAGCACGCTCAACAGCACAAATTTGCGCTTTCTCTGCTTGCTTGTCTAATACTGTGAAATGCAGGTTATCCACGTCTTGTGCGACTTCATCTTCCACCAAATAAGGCAGCATGCTATCAAACTGACGAGCAGCACCCGGCGGGATATCTACTTCTGTCAGCACAACATCATTACTGGCTAACAAGGCAATCACTTGTCGCTGATCAGCGTAAGACGCCAACTCATCCAGATGTTCCCATCCGGCGAGTTCACCACTGGCAATCACGTCTTGCTGTTGTGTCGACCACACCAACCATGGAATGGTACTTTGTTGTTCGCTACTCAGCCGAACGGTCAGAAACTCGCTCACTGATTCCTCCAAAACGACGGCGAACGACAGTCACCGTTTCTCTATCTGTACTTTGTAAAAGACTACGGATACGTACTCGGGATTCATCCACCAGTACTTGTGCGTCCAATTCAAAAAAGGAGCTATCGACTCCTAAGTAGCCTTTAGCATTTTTCTTTACATCATCGCTCAAGCCAGCTAATTCTGACTCAGCTAAAAATTCATCAACACTATCCCAACCATCGAAAGGGCGCTTTTCAATTAACTGCACCGCATCACTAGAACTCAAGCCAGGAGTAAACATCGCGACTAAGATCGGCGCTTGTTCGACTTCAATAGTATTTACATTCAAACGCCAATCGTCTGTGGGAATAGCACAAATCATCGGTGCGATCTTCTGATAAATGTCACCCGTGACTTGATATACAGCTCTCAATTCGCTGGCATCAGCCATCAGGCCATTGGGTGGTAAATACGCAGGCTTCATTGCCTCATAAGTGCTGTCTTCTACACCGGCAGCGGAGCGCACTGTGCTGTCGCTATCGACGTATTCCCAAGTCGAATCAGCAATCACTTCCGCTTGGTATGGTTCCACGTCCATCTCTTCCATCAAGCGCTGGAACACTTGCACCAAATAAGGACGATTTGTCGAGTCACCCGATGGCTGAACACTCGCTAATACATTCATATTAAAGCAAGCTTGTTTGTCTACAATGCGTCCGGCCGCTTGACCATAATCTAGCGGATACACTTGTTCTTTAATTGCCCAGGGCTGGCTCATATTAATGGTATCGCTGTCTTCGTAACTCTGCTCAATACCAATTTCAGCCAACGCCTCAACCCCCAAACTATACCAATACGCCTGTTGGTAATTGATCTGGTTCGCGCCTCGCTGAAACTGCAAAAACAATCGTTCAGACATACTTGCTGCAACGGTCGTCATAATCGCCAGTAGCATTAAAACAATAATAAGCGCTACACCACGTTGTCGCTTAGCCATTATTGCCTCCGGAGGATTCATCATTGGATGAGTCATCTTGCCCAGAGGCGCTGATCTTGCCTCCAGAGGTTAAGTAAGTACGGCTGATCTCACCGTAGTCTTTGAGTTTCAAAACAACAGAAACCGCTTTCGGTAACTCTTGCTTACTTTCCCATGTTTTTTTCCACGCTTTGCCATCGTAGAAACGCATATCAAATTCTTCGACCTGAGTCAGAAGCGGTGTCACAATACCTTCTTGTCCAACGGGTGTATCTGGGTAACGCCACCATATACGCTGTAGAACTTCATCTTTAATGCGATAGCCAACTTTCGTGACTTCACCACGTGGGAATTGCTGCTGAGGGTTGTGCCACCCCAGACGCGCAAACATCACGCCTTTCGCATCCGAATCAAGCAGGTATTCCGACCAAAACAACAACTGCTTTGATGGCTCTTCGCCATTGGTTCGCATCTGACGCATGGCCATTTGGCGGAAATCGTTATCCATCATCACCATTGCACGTTGCAACTCGTTCAAACGCTGCGTACGTTCTTGCGATAACACATTACTGCGTTGCACCTGCGAGACCACTTGATAGGCAGCAACGCTTAAACTCGCAAAAATAGCAATCGAGACGAGCACTTCGATCAAGGTAAAACCTCGATTCGATTTCATACTTGATGCCTTATATCGCTTATTACTCCGCAACATAGCTTCTCACCGTCACAACAGGACTCGCTTCTTTTTCAGTTGCGACACTGACATCAAATGCTTTCAGCAATGGCTGCGCGGTGGCAACAGGAGTTACCTTCCAATACCAAGTTCGCCCCGCTAACTCTTCAGTGCCTTTTTTGGCTTTGAGTTTTTCAGTCGAGAGCATCACATTGGCCATTTGGTTATCCACAACCATGGCTGCAAACATTTTTTCTTCTAAATAACTGACAGTATTAATGTGTTGACTCACCGAGCGAATCACACTGATTGCCGCCGTCGCAAAAATCGCTAATGCGACCAACACTTCCAACAACGTCATGCCTCTAGTATGAAGCGAAGAAGAACCGATACGGCTTTGCTTAGAATGTCGCATTGTTGTCGTCTTCCAATTCTTCACCAGGCTCTAGTAACAAGATTTCGCCGGTTTCTTTACCAATAATGCGCCAACCATCGTTAAATGCGTCGCCATCTTCAGGAAAGAAAGACAAACTAAATGGCGTAACTTCCGCACTAGAGAAAATGAATACTTGAGGTGGCTTCACTTTCTTTTTCTCTTTGTCATCTTCTTCCGCAAACATGTCCTCATCAAACAAAGAACCAGGTTCAAATAGTCGGTCGTCATCGTCCCATGCGCCACCACCAAGATCCAATTGCAGCGAGATATCGCCTTCCAATTTGGTCTCACTAGGAATCTGTTTCAATTCCAATGGTTGCCATCCATCTTGAGTCAAGCTGAGCAAGACGTATGTGGATTTCACATCATCAACACGTAAACCAAAGTCTTTGCCGCTCAGTACGGCTTCTTCATTCAGTAGTTGTAAGCGCTGGAAAAAGCTTTGAGCATATTGTTTGGAAAGATCTTTCTGACTGGTAGGCAGGGTCGCTATTACGGCGACTGCGGTAAGAGATAACAAAACCAGCACCAATAGAATTTCTATTAATGTAAAACCACGATGTTTTTGCATTTGCTTCATTAGTGCTGGTTTGAACTTTATCTTATTGGAAATCTTGCATGTTCCAGTTGCCGATATCCGACGCAGGGCCTTCACCGCCCTCTTGGCCATCTGCACCTAGAGTAAAGATATCAATTGTACCGTTGTCACCAGGGCTTAGGTATTGGTACTCATTGCCCCATGGATCAGACGGTAGACGCTTAATGTAGCCACCATCGCGGTAGTTGCGTGGTTCTGGGTTCGATGGTTTGTTTACTAACGCATCAAGACCTTGGTCTGTTGTTGGGTAAACGCTGTTATCCAACTTGTACATATCCAGTGCATTTTCTAATGCAACAATATCGGTGATCGCTTTTTGTTGGTCTGCTTTTTCTTTGTTACCAAGTAAGTTAGGAACAACAACACTCGCCAAAATACCTAGGATAACCACAACAACCATCACTTCTAAAAGTGTAAAGCCTTGTTGTTTACTACGCTTAAATTTCATTATTATCTCCGAAAGTTAGATTCAAGCTATATCATCAGTAGACACAGCTTAACTCGAATTTTATCCACTCATTAAGTTATTCATTTCCAACATTGGCATCAATGTCGCCATTACGATGAAAAGTACCAAGCCTGCCATCAATGCAATCAATACTGGAGTGAAAATGCCAAGTGCAATGTTGACCGTAGATTCAAAGTTTTGATCTTGGTTATCCGCAGCACGAGTCAACATACTCTCAAGCTCACCACTCTGCTCACCACTAGAAATCATGTGCAGCATCATTGGTGGAAACAAACGAGTTTGATCCAATGCTTTACGTAAGCTTGCACCTTCTCTTACGTTATCTGCCGCGACCAAAACTTGCTGTTTCACGTAACGATTGGACATAACATCAACCGCGACTCGCATGCCTTCCAAAATCGGAATAGCACTGGATGTACAAATCGATAGCGTACGCGCAAATCGCGACGTATTTAAGCCACGAGAAATCTTACCAATCAGCGGTAGGCTAAGGATTTTTCTATCCCACGCTAAACGAAAGTTCGGTTTTTGTAGTGCCAGTTTAAGCCCGTAGAAGAGTACTACCACCACGATAAAGATGATCAGACCCCACTCTTGGACAAACTCACTCGCAGACAAAAGAAATTGCGTTGATTGAGGTAACTCTTGTCCCATCTGAATGATAGGTTCGATGATCTTCGGAACAACTGAAGAGAGCAACAGAGAGACGATACCAACGGCAAACACCACCAATACCACCGGGTAAATCATGGCTTGTAGCAATTTAGAACGCATTTTCTGACGGTTTTCTACGTAGTCAGCCAAGCGCTCTAACACCGTGTCCAAGTGACCGGATTTTTCACCCGCGGCAACCATTGAAAGGTAAAGTTCGTCGAAAACATGCGGGTAATCCCCCAGGCTATCTGCCAGAGGGTAACCTTCCGTGACTTTTGAGCGCACGGCGGCAATCATAGTACGAATACGCGGCTTTTCTGCTTGTTCTGATACCGCTTTCAAACACTCTTCTAATGGCATACCCGATTGAACGAGCGTTGAGAGCTGGCGTGTGATCAGTGCAAGTTCTGCGGTTTTGATACCACGCTTGAATCCGACTGACCCGCCTGAAGACTTAGCCGCTTTTGCTTTAGCTTCCATCACCTCGACAGGAATCATGCCCTGTTCTTTTAGGCGTTGGCGCACCTGACGAGCGTTATCCCCTTCAATTGTGCCTTTCTTCTGCTTGCCTTTCGCATCCAGCGCTTTGTATTCAAATGCTGCCATTACGCTTCCTTGGTCACTCGCATGACTTCTTCAAGTGAGGTAATGCCGCGGCTCACTTTGCTTAGGCCATCGCTACGAATACTTGGTGTATGCTGACGGACAGCTTTTTCAATTTCTTGTTCACCCGCTTCGCTGTGAATTAACTCCTGAACTTGCTCATCCACCATCAGAAGTTCATGAATACCAGTACGACCACGATAGCCCTTCTGATTGCAGACTTCACACCCTGTCGCACGATGTAAAACCAGAGATTCATGCTCTTCTAAACCAAACAGTTTTTTCTGCTCTTTATCAGCTTCATAAGGCTCTTTACAGTCCGAACACAAGGTACGAACCAGACGTTGAGCAAGCACACCAAGCAATGAAGATGAAATGAGGAAAGGTTCGATGCCCATATCACGTAGACGCGTAATAGCGCCCACTGCCGTATTGGTGTGCAGCGTCGACATTACCAAGTGACCAGTCAGAGACGCTTGCACTGCAATCTGTGCAGTCTCTAAGTCACGGATCTCACCGACCATCACCACATCCGGGTCTTGACGAAGAATGGCACGTAAGCCGCGCGCAAACGTCATGTCGACTTTCGGGTTAACCTGCGTCTGGCCGATACCATCGATATCAAATTCGATTGGGTCTTCTACCGTCAGAATATTACGTTCGTTGCTGTTGATCTCTTGCAAGCCCGCGTACAAGGTCGTTGATTTACCCGAACCTGTCGGACCGGTCACCAAGATGATACCGTGTGGACGTTGAATCAAGCGACCAAAGTTATCGTGCACCGATGGCGTCATACCCAAACTGTGTAAATCTAGACGCGTTGCGTTTTTGTCCAATAGACGCATTACCACACGCTCACCATGCGATGAAGGCATGGTAGAAACACGAACGTCTACTGCTCGACCACCGATACGCAGAGAAATACGGCCATCTTGAGGAACACGTTTTTCTGCGATATCTAGTTTTGCCATTACCTTCACACGAGAAACCAGCAAAGGCGCGAGTTTACGGCTTGGGGTTAAGACTTCACGCAATACACCATCGACACGGAAACGAATTGACAGGGTTTTCTCGAACGTTTCGATATGAATATCCGATGCCCCTTCTTTGATCGCTTCACCGAGCATGGCATTGATCAATTTGATGATCGGCGCATCATCTTCAGACTCTAGCAAGTCCTCATCATGCGGCAGCTCTTCTGCCAATGAGAAAAAGTCGTCACTGTCTGCGCCAATGTCTTCCATCAGCTGACGGGCTTCAGAAGAATCACGCTGGTAAGCTTCAGTTAGCTTTTTATCGAACGCTTCTTTGTCCATCGGTTGAGGAATAAAGTTCTGTTTCAGTACTCGGCGTACTTCAACCAAAGCCGCAGGATTGAGCGGCTCGACGTAATACAGGATTGGAGGGCGCTCAGGGTGCTCCGTCTCCAATACCAGTTTAAAGCGGTTGGCAAAACTGAATGGCAGACGGCGCATGCTTGGCGCTGTGTCTAACATATCAACCATTATTCTTTACCATCTGATCGATGAACGCTTGAATTTCAGCAGGGTGTTTACGATCTTCACCAAATTCAGGCATGACTGGAATCTTAGAGTCATCCATCAACTTCAAGCCTTCTTGCGCTTTATAAAGCTGCTCTGCACGAATGAAGTTATACTTACGCTGAGTGATGCCATCAGCCGTCATACCATCGCGGATGATGGTTGGCTTGATGAATACCATCAGGTTACGTTTTTCTGTTTGCGTGCTAGTCGACTTGAACAGTTGACCAATGACAGGAATATCACCCAGTAGCGGCACTTTCGATTCACTTTCTAACGCACGCTCATCAACCAAACCACCCAGAACTAGCATCTGACCATCTTGAATCATCACAGAGGTATTCAACTGACGCTTCGCGAAACGTACGTCCACCGCACCATTCGCGCCCAGAACGTTTGACACTTCCTGCTCAATAGTCAGTTGTACTGAATCACCTTCGTTGATTTGAGGTACGACTTTAAGTTTGATACCGACTTCTTTACGGTCAACCGTTTGGAATGGGTTATCGTTATTCGATCCGGCTGTCGAACCTGTAATCACAGGCACTTCTTCACCAACGATAAAGGACGCTTCACCATTATCCATCACTGTAATGCTTGGGGATGATAGAATGTTTGAGTTTGAATCTGATGAGACGGCACTGATCAACGCAGTCCAGTCACCCATAACAATACTCATCGCTGCACCATTTACACCGCTAAGTGCAGATGCCAGAGTTGAGTAGTCACCAGATTCAGTAACGTCATATGGCGTACGTTCACCATCTGAGTTTGTGTAGTATTCAGTTCGTGTTTGATCTTTTGCTTCTTCAAGACCAACCATTACGCTACCAATTGACGCTCCAGAGTTACCGTATTGAATAACCGCACCTGTTTCTAGGTTACCCCATTGAACGCCAAGGTTGATGCCGTCGCCTTCAGACATTTCAACGATCAACGCTTCAATCAGAACTTGTGCACGACGGATATCCAGTTGAGAAATCACGTCTTGTAGCGCCATCATGATATCTGGCGGCGCAGTCAGCACCAAAGAGTTGGTCGCTTCGTGAGCGGCAATCACCACTTCGCCACGTTGTGAACTTGATGCGCCTTTTTGACCCGCTTGCTTCTCAGCTTGTAGGTTGTCAGACACCCCTTTTAATACGTCAACCAAGTCTTCGGCTTTCGCATACTTAAGGTAAACCACGCGGTTATTACCTTTCGTCGCCATTTCAACGTCAAGTTGACGAATCAATCGCTTAAGGCGTGCTCGCACTTTGGGATCACCAGAAATCAGGATTGAGTTGGTACGCTCATCAGCAACGATTTTAGGTTCAAGGAATTCAGGCGTACTTTTTTGATTCGTCGTTTTGTTCAGGGCCTCAACGATACGAACCATCTCAGCAGCAGAAGCATTGCGTAGCTCGACTAATTCGATTTCTTTATCACCCGCTTGGTCAACCCGTTTAATGATTTCCGCAAGGCGGTTTACGACCGCGGCACGACCTGTGATCAAAATGATGTTAGCAGGGTCATAGTGCACTACGTTACCGGCACCAGCATTATCAATCAGCTGACGCAGTAGTGGAGAAAGTTCGCGAACCGATACGTTACGAACCGCGACCACGCGAGTAATGACACTATCGCCTTTCGCACTGCCGTCGCCTAAGACTGGAATGGCAGATGTTTTTGAGTCTTTTGCTTTAATGACTTTAAGTACGCCGTTGTCCATTTCTACAACTGCATAGCCATACACCTCTAGCACGTTAAGGAAGAAGCTGTAGTATTGCTCTTCATTAAGAACGTCATAGCTGCGTACGTCGATTTTGCCGCGTACTGACGGGTCAACGATGATGGTCTTTTCTAGGTTACGACCAACAATATTGATGAATTCTTGAATGTCAGTGCCTTTGAAGCTAGCACTAAAATCGTTCGCCATCGCACCCGGTGCGCAGAGAAGAGTCCCTGCAAGTAACCAAGCACTTTTGCTAAACCAATGTTTCACGTATGTCTCCCTGAACTTACGCTGGTTGCCTAAGTATTACAATTGGATGTAGATGTCGTACTGCTGACCATCACGGTCCACAGTCAAATTCAGTTCTTGCGGGTCGTTCATCACTTGCATCAGTTGTACTGAAGATGAAGGGTCACTTAAATCGATCCCATTTAGTTGCACCGCAATATCACCAGGTTTTAGACCGACATCATTAAACAAAGCCGCATCACGACCTGGTGAGACGCGATAGCCGACAATTCCACCGTCTTTCTTAACCGGTGAAATGTTGATGTACTTAAATACGCTCTGCGGATCTTTTGCGATTTCCGCTCGAATTTGATCTAACTTTTCACCCACAGCAGAAGGTTGGTTTGCCTTCGCCGCTTGTGGTCTAGTTGCCTGACGAGTTTCAGACAGCTTTTTGTATTCAATCCCTTCAAGCATAAGGGTTTCATCTCGGCCTTGGTTGTCAATAATGACTCGGTCCACCAACACCGCTTTTAATTCTGCTCGCGTTCCATCAATTTCTTCGCCGATGCCATAAGTCGCTTGTTTGCCTCGGTTGGCAATCACCGCCAAGCTGGTTTTTGCGTTACTACTCGCAACCGCGCCAACTAACGTTAGGTTTAAACGTGTTTTAGGCGCATCTTGCACGACAGGTTGCTCTACTACGACCGGCTTTTGCTCGGTGTACTTTCCGAATAAGTTGGCATTTTGGAGGGCATTGAAATCAATCGCGTCTTTTTTATTACCAGACACAACAGCACTTGCTGACGGTCTCCATTGAGTCACATCAGAAGTTTGAGGCATTGCTAACCACACCACTTTAC
This sequence comes from Vibrio sp. MMG023, assembly GCF_021654215.1. Taxonomy (NCBI): domain Bacteria; kingdom Pseudomonadati; phylum Pseudomonadota; class Gammaproteobacteria; order Vibrionales; family Vibrionaceae; genus Vibrio; species Vibrio sp. MMG023. Next base: position 422,592 of record NZ_JAKFZP010000006.1, read on the forward strand.
CGAGTATCCAACCTGTCATTGCTATAAATAGACAAGTAAGTAGCAAACTAAGTTTCGCTTGAATGGTATGATTGTTGGACTTGATCTGAGCCAGTAGCGGGCTGCTTGATAATCCTGCACTTAGCTCTAAACGCTTCACTGAATTGATTCCTTTATTCTTACGTCTGTCAGCCTGAATCTAAATAAAGACAGCCGACTCTATCTTGCTAAAATTGCAATAAAATTACTACTCAACAAAGAGCAGTGAACTATATCACAACTTATATTTCATACCTTTTTCTTATGCAGTTTTTGCCAACTCCCTTGAAAAAAATACGCCTTGGCACCATCTGTAGGTGAATAATCCACCAGCATTGCGCTATCAGTGCAGTGATTAGATAGCATCGAGTTCTATGAGTTCCGAAAATGAAGCCGTAAGGCTAGATAAATGGTTGTGGGCTGCCAGATTCTATAAAACCCGCTCTATCGCACGTAATATGGTCGATGGCGGTAAAGTCCACTATAATGGGCAACGAAGCAAACCAAGTAAAATCGTTGAGTTGGGCGCTGAGATTCGTCTTCGTCAAGGTAATGAAGAAAAAACGGTGATCATCGAAAAAATCTCTGATCGTCGCATGGGCGCACCCATCGCTCAAACGCTCTACCGCGAAACTGACGACAGTGTTAATCAACGCGAAGAGTTCGCGAAACAACGTAAACTCAACGCCCACAACCCTAGTCCGGAACGCCGCCCAGATAAAAAGCAGCGCCGCGACATCATTAAGTTCAAACATCAATAAACGCCGGAATTACCGACGAGGAAAGCACTCCATGGCAAATAATGTTTTACACCGCTACCTATTTGAAGACCTTTCAGTTCGTGGCGAGTTGGTACAATTGGATGAAGCATACCAACGTATTATCTCCAGCAAGGAATATCCGGCAGCGCTGCAAAAACTGTTGGGTGAGCTACTCGTTTCAACCACACTTTTAACGGCAACTTTGAAATTCGAAGGCTCAATCACGATCCAGCTGCAAGGTGACGGCCCTGTCTCTCTAGCAGTCATCAATGGCGATCATGATCAAAAGATCCGCGGCGTTGCACGTTGGGAAGGCGATATCGCTGACAACGCGACACTGCACGAGATGATGGGTAAAGGTTACCTAGTGATCACCATCGAACCGAAAAAAGGCGAGCGTTACCAAGGTGTCGTTGGCCTAGAAGGTGACACATTAGCTGAAGTTATCGAAGGCTACTTCGCAAACTCTGAACAGCTAAAAACGCGTCTATGGATCCGCACTGGTGAACACGAAGGTAAAGCACACGCTGCTGGTATGATGATTCAAATCATGCCAGACGGCACTGGTGCACCAGAAGATTTCGATCACCTAGAGCAACTGACAGACACAGTGAAGAACGAAGAGCTGTTCACGCTACCTGCGAACGAACTGCTATACCGTCTATATAACCAAGACACCGTTCGTCTTTACGAACCTCAACCAGTCGAATTCCATTGTGGTTGTTCTCGTGAGCGCAGTGGTGCAGCAATCATTACCGTAGACCGTGCTGAAATTAATGACATTTTGGCCGAAGAAGGATCAGTTTCTTTACATTGTGATTACTGTGGCACGTCATACTCGTTTGATGAATCAGAGATTACCGAACTCTATGCGCAAGCGGCTCCTGAAAAGAAAACCCTGCATTAATTTTCATAGCTTAGCAAGCCTGTAATTTACCTTTCAAAAGGCCAGCATCACGCTGGCCTTTTTGTGATCTAACCCTCGTAATACCTAGCCTCACACGTAATAAAGCAACCGCTTAATTTTAAGTAATTAATAATTCTTTTGGCCTAGCGCAAAGGTTTGCGCGCACGATAAACTATTCGTACCGATATGTGACGGGTTACCTAAAACCTTACTGAAATCATGGATAATTTTTGAGCTACATCCCTGTTTTCTCCCCGCCCCGTTGCTAGCATGGTGAGCAGATAAAAATTAAAACATTATTACAAAATCCCTACAAAAATCCTTATAAGGAGCACCTATGACCGTTATGGAACATACAAAGGCTGCAACACTTGATCTAACCAAACACGGACTGCACAACGTTAAAGAGGTTGTTCGCAACCCAAGCTACGAAATGCTATTCGAGGAAGAGACCCGTGCTGACCTGACAGGTTATGAACGCGGTGTCGTTACGGAACTCGGCGCGGTTGCCGTAGACACTGGTATCTTCACTGGTCGCTCACCAAAAGATAAGTACATCGTAAAAGATGCAACCACAGAAGAGCACATGTGGTGGACTTCTGATGCAGTGAAAAACGACAACAAAGCCATCAACAAAGAAGTGTGGGACGATCTAAAAGAGCTCGTGACCAACCAGCTTTCTGGTAAACGCCTATTTGTGATTGACGGTTATTGTGGTGCAAACCCAGACACTCGTTTGAGTATTCGAGTGATTACAGAAGTCGCATGGCAAGCGCACTTCGTGAAAAACATGTTTATCCGTCCAACAGAAGAAGAGTTGGCAACGTTTGAACCTGATTTCGTCGTAATGAACGGTGCGAAGTGCACGAACGACAAGTGGGAAGAACAAGGCCTGAACTCTGAAAACTTCACGGTGTTCAATCTAACAGAGCGCATGCAACTGATCGGTGGTACTTGGTACGGCGGTGAAATGAAGAAAGGCATGTTCGCCATGATGAACTACTTCCTTCCGCTGAAAGACATCGCATCAATGCACTGTAGTGCAAACATGGGCGAAGAAGGCGATGTAGCAATTTTCTTTGGTCTATCTGGCACAGGTAAAACAACGCTATCTACAGACCCTAAACGTGCACTGATTGGTGATGATGAGCACGGTTGGGATGACGACGGCGTATTCAACTTCGAAGGTGGCTGTTACGCGAAAACCATCAAACTATCGAAAGAAGCTGAGCCTGATATCTACAACGCAATCCGCCGCGATGCACTATTAGAGAACGTTACAGTCCGTAGTGATGGTTCTATCGACTTTGATGATGGGTCTAAGACAGAGAACACTCGTGTTTCTTACCCACTGCATCACATCGACAACATTGTTAAGCCAGTATCAAAAGGCGGTCACGCGAATAAGGTGATCTTCCTATCAGCAGACGCATTCGGCGTACTACCTCCGGTTTCTAAACTGACTCCTGAGCAAACTAAGTACCACTTCTTGTCTGGCTTTACCGCTAAACTAGCCGGTACAGAACGTGGCATCACTGAACCAACACCAACCTTCTCGGCATGTTTCGGGGCAGCGTTCTTAACCCTACACCCAACTAAGTACGCAGAAGTACTGGTTAAACGCATGGAAGCAGCTGGCGCAGAAGCTTACCTAGTCAACACTGGTTGGAACGGCAGCGGCAAGCGTATTTCTATCCAAGATACACGCGGCATTATCGATGCAATCCTTGACGGCTCAATTGAAGATGCGAAAACCAAGCATATTCCTATCTTCAACCTAGAGGTGCCAACTTCACTTCCAGGTGTCGATCCAAGCATCCTTGACCCACGTGAGACTTACGTTGATCCACTTCAATGGGAAAGCAAAGCGAAAGATTTGGCAGAACGCTTCATCAACAACTTTGATAAGTACACTGACAATGCTGAAGGCCAATCTTTGGTGGCAGCAGGACCTCAGTTGGATTAAACCATCAACGAAGTCTGCGTGACTTAGCTACAAAAATAATCGTCAAGCCCCTCTTTTGAGGGGCTTTTTATTGAATCCCACCCCAGATTGATACAAGCTTAAGCCTATCTAGGTTGCTCAAGAGACATCTCTTCATCGGGTTAACCATTATTTTGCGCACAGGTTTTGGCAAGGATGAAAACAGCAGGTCGAATTCTAATTCTTATATTCGTATTGGCGATCGCGGTACCAACTGCTTTTATCGCCTTACTGACGACCTCGTACTCCAAACAAACCTGGAACCTGCTATCAGAGTCGACTGAGCTCCCTTTGCAAGCAGAAAGTGTCCAATACGAATTTCCTTACCACCTGAAACTGCAAGGCGTCACATCAAAAGATAAACAATGGCCTTATATCGAACAAGTTGATGTCTGGCTCAACCCCGATGTTCGTCACAATGGAAAGTGGGTTGTCGATAGTTTGCTTATTGATGGTCTGAGCTTGCAACAAGGCATGCCGACTCTCCCTCAATTAACAAATGTCCAATTTCATCAGGTGGCGCTAAAAAACCTCGATTATGCGGATGACGCATTCAGTATTAATGGTTTAAGTCTACAAATCCAAGATCCACAATGGAATGGCAAGGACCAACTCGTTCCTTTCGGTGCAATCCAACTGTCTGCCGAGCAGTGGTACTGGAATGGTGAGACCTTTAACAATGTTTTGGTCGATGTCGATTATAAAGCACAGGACAGCACCCTTTACGGCGCATCGTTTAATTGGCGAGACAGTGAGATTTCAGGCCAAGGTGAGCACTATCCACAAGGTTGGTCGCTGGTGAATGTTACTGTTGACAGGCTCAAAATCAACAACACTCAGTTACAATCCTTGTTAGCGAAACCATGGCATGCTCTACCGATTAACATAAGTCACATTAACAGCCTCGACCTACTGAATGCAGACGTGGAATACGGAGATTGGCATTGGCAGAATTTAGAATTATCGGTAGAAGATGCATCTCTCCCATTGTCATTGTGGAATACAACAGCACAAATATCTCTGCAAGCTGACAGCGTCAGTTTCCAAGATCAAACCGCGGTTGAGCCTCGCTTGAATGCTCAATTCAAGCCAGGATCCATTCAACTGCAAGAACTAAGCTTAGATTGGCAACAGGGTACCGTTCAGATATCAGGCGAGTTTGAGCCAGAGCATTGGAAAATTAACAACGCCACCATCACTGGATTAAAATGGGCAATCCATCCAGGAGATAAAACCGATTGGTGGCAAACAACGACAGAGAAGCTCCAGCAAGTCGATGTTAAGCAGTTAGAGATTGAACGCAGTCAAGTAATCCAGTTATCCAAACAACCTTACTGGCAGCTTTCTGGCTTGAATTTGGAGGGTGACCAGCTCGAAGTAAAACGCAGCAATGGTCACTGGGGTATTTGGAATGGCAAGCTTGATGCAAGCGTCGTGAATGCCAGTTACGATCAAGTCCTTTCATCGCATGCTGCGATCGCAACCCAAAGTGAAAATGGCTTCTGGCAGCTAACACGTTTGTTTGCGCCATTAGAGCAAGGCTATATCGAAGGCTTGGGGCAAATCGATCTCAGTACCACCAGTCAACCATGGGCACTAAACCTCAATGCAGATGGTATTCCCCTGCAATTACTTCACCCATACTTACCAACAGCACTTGCGGTCAATGGCTTCTCTGACTTAAGTCTCGATTTAAAAGGATTGGCGGGCGATCAAAACATGCTTTCTTACAGCTTATCGGGAGAAGTCGAAGCCAACTTGCGTGATACCACCTTGAAATCGCAAGCGGACGATTCACTAAAGTCAGTCACTTTCAGCCCATTGCGACTGCAAGCTCAGCGAGGCGAAGTAAAGCTTCAGCCAGTGACCATTTCCGGCAAAGCCATTTCGGGTAACCTATCGGGTGAGTTTGATATGGCGAATAACCCACTGAGCGGTGTGATTTATCAGCTCAAAGAAGTGTGTGGAAAAGTTCAAGGTGACATATTGAGTGGCGACGTCGAAACCAATGAATGTGCAATTAAGCCAAAGAAGACTGAGTCAATCGAATCAGAAAAGTCTTCATCGAAAGTAACAAGCAGCAAAACGATTGACGCAATTAATCTAGAGCACCATGAAGAAGAACTGAGCGAAGAAGTGGTCGAAGAGGAAGAGCCTCACGCAACGGTGCACTCAGAAGAGCAACTTATCTCTAATCAAGAAGACTCGACTAAAGGTCCAGTTAAAGAAAGCGCGGCAGAAACTAACGCTGCCCCGCAAGGCCGTGACCTAACATCTGAAAAAGGCGCATCTACAAACACAGACGCGCCACAAGAAACACTAACAGCTGAGTAACTTAGAGTAATTCGGTAGCAGCATGTAAGTACCAACAAAGTCCACTGCTGGTACGTCACCACTGTAAATCACCACATGAATAACAATGCGCGCTTTACGTCCTGACGCAAGCCTGTCCAAATCACCACTAATACCATCAAGTGAGGTACTCGCCACAGGATTCTGCTCAACCGGATGGCGATAGCGAATCGAACTGTCTGCCAACACGATATCGCCGTGCAAACCACGCTCTTTCATCAACAACCACGTCATACCCCACCCCGTCAATGTCGCCAGAGTAAAGGCAGAGCCTGCAAACATGGTGTTATGCGGATTCAAGTTTGGATTGAGCTGTGCGCTACACTCAAACTGGTAACCCGTGTATTGATTGATTTTGATCCCCATCTTATCTGCAATTGGGATCTGCGCTTCCCAGCGTTCTTGTAGCTCGGTACACCAGTCGGGACGGCGAAGTACATCAGCCATTGGGTCAAGGTGTTTGACCATCTGTTGGTGGCGCACCGGTCCACGTTCATCGGTCAGTTCACCTCTTCGCTCAAAACCGTTCTTTTCGTAGAAGGCAATCGCATCTTCACGCGCATTACACACCAAACGCTTCGCACCTTCTTGACGCGCCAGAGATTCCAACGCCACGAGCACTAATGAGCCCATGCCTTTGCTACGACGGTTATTTTTCACTGCCATGTAGCGGATCTGACCATCATTATCTGGGGTAATGTACAAACGACCAATTGCCATAGGGCGGCCACGACTGTCAGTAATCATGCGATGATGGCTCATGCCATCGTACTCATCACGCTCTGATCCTATCGGCATACGCCAAGGTTCACGTAGCAATTGCCAGCGAAATTGATAGTACTTATTGAGCTGATTTTCTGTTTTTGGAGTTATGAGTTTGAACATATCAATCCTTGAAAGTACAAATCAAATGAAAGCCTTAGGAGAAAACACCCAAGCAAATTCAATTCGCTTGGGCTTAAAGCTTAGACCATGATATTGGAGTTACCAGATTAGACCTGTAGCCAGAAAGTCACCGGGCCGTCATTAATTAATGACACTTTCATATCAGCAGCAAAGCGGCCACGTTGCGTTGGTAGCTCTTGCTCACACAAATCAGAAAAGTAATCATACAGACGTTCTGCATCCGCAGGGTGTGCACCACGAGAAAAGCCTGCGCGAGTGCCTTTTTTGGTGTCTGCTGGTAACGTAAATTGAGACACCACCAACACCTTACCGTTCACTTGTTTGACGTTGAGATTCATTTTACCGTCATCGTCTTCAAACACTCGATAAGTGGTTACGCGCTCCATCAAACGTTTTGCTTTTGCTTCATCATCGTCCTTCTCTACACCAAGTAGAACAAGTAGACCTTGGTCGATTTCACCGACAACTTCACCGTCCACGCGAACGGCGGCTTCACTGACTCGTTGGATTAGCGCTATCACGACTCTCGCTTCCTTCATCTGTTAATTGCAATTCAGCGGTCGAGTGTATCATTTCTAGGTCATCACTCCAGTGCTCTCTTTCTCCCAAAGCCGCGGTGACTTCCGCACCAATCAAAACAATGAGCCAACACAAATACACCCACACAAACAAGATTGGAATGGCCGCTAACGCGCCATAAATCAACTGATAAGAAGGAAACTGGGTAATGTAGAAAGCAAAGCCTTTCTTACTCAATTCAAACAGCACAGCAGCAATAGCAGCGCCAACCGCACCATGGGATAGGTATACCTTTTTGTTTGGCACTAAAAAGTACAAGCCCATAAACGCAAAGAAGGACAACAACAAAGGCAGCCAACGCAAAAACAGGTTGTAAGCGCCCGATAGCGTTTCGTTCTCAATCAACTTAAGGGACGTCACGTAAGACGTCGCAGCAATACTTGCGCCGACCAAAATCGGACCAAGGGTCAACACCATCCAATACATTGAGAAAGAAAAGACAGGGCGGCGTTTGTCTTTTACTCGCCAAATGTAGTTTAAGTTCTTATCGATATTTGAAATCAACATCAAAGCCGCAACAAATAGAAAAGCACCGCCCACGGCAGTCATTTTTCCTGTATTCGAAACGAATTCTTGCAGCGCCGTTCTTACTGCATCACCAGAAGCTGGGACAAAGTTATCAATGATGTAACCTTGCAAGGTTTCACCCACATTCTCAAACACCGGAAACTTCGACAATATCGACAAAAGTACCGTCAACATCGGCACAATAGACAGCAAAGTAATATAAGCTAGATAGCCAGCATTGACGTTGACGCGATCGTGCGTCATTCGTTTGAGAAGATATTTGGAAAACGCGACGCTCCCCGGCACAAGCCTAGTCAATCTCACCTTGTAACTCTCTGATAACTGGTTCATAGTTCATCCCATAAATTAGCGTCGAGGACATAAGAATGCCTTATTTATTAGCAATTGTACTATCAATTTTCACTTTAACAGGATGTCAGTCCGCTTATTATTCAGCGATGGAGCAAGTGGGATACCACAAGCGTGACATCATGGTTGATCGCGTTGAAGACGCCAAAGAATCACAACAAGACGCACAAGAAGAATTTACCAGTGCACTCGAAGCACTTTCTGCCTTAACCAATTTTGATGGTGGTGAACTGGAAAGCGTCTATAACAACATAAACGATAAATACGAAGACAGCGAAAAAGCAGCACAAGACGTGCGCGATCGTATTGCTGCAATTGAAGACGTGTCCGATGCGCTGTTTGATGAGTGGCAGGGCGAACTAGACTTGTACACCAGCGCGAAGCTACGTCGCTCAAGTGAACAAAAGCTGCGTGAGACCAAAGCATCTTACAAAACCATGCTCAGTGCGATGAAGCGTGCTGAAGACAAGATGACGCCAGTACTCAACACACTCCGCGACAACACGCTTTACTTAAAACACAACCTAAACGCGAGCGCGATTGGCTCTCTAAAAGGTGAATTTTCTAGCCTAGAGAAAGATATCCAATACGCAATCAAACAAATGAATGCCGCGATCGCAGAATCAGATAAGTTCCTGCAACAGCTGAATCAAAAGTAAGCCTTTAAAAGCTCCTCTTCGTGAGGAGCTTTTAGTTTGTGCTCTCGAGCACTAAGCCTATGACTCTTCGAACAAACTCGACCCTTTCTGGTATTGTTCCCCATGGTACTTCAACCACTTCATAACCCAGCTCAGCATACGTCTCGACAAGGGCGTGATGAATCTGAAGCGCTTCTTCAAAGCTGTGTGGGCGTACTTCATCTTGAACATAGATTGACGCTTCAGGTCGACAAGTTAGCACCTGACTATGGTACCCAGCACTCTCCGTTAAGAAAGCTTGCTCAACGTGACGCCCTCCAACTTGCAGATAAGCCACAATATCGGGAATCGCGCGATCCATAAAAGCCACCTGATGACTCAGCGACTCACACTTTTGCTTACCCATAAACTCAAGACATAAGTTGGCAAACTCGGGCAGGTTACTCCAAGGCAAGATGCCATTTTCTAACTGGCTTTGTTGCTCTATCAAAATACGTGAGCCTTCAGCAAACGTCGCATACCCTAAATGACCGAGCGCATTCAACAAGGTCGTTTTGCCGGCGCCTGGGCCACCCGTAATCACAATTGGCCTCATGTACTCTTTTCCCTTCAGATACAAAAAACCCCGAGCATAACTCGGGGTTTCTTCTTAATCGAATCCGTTAAAACAGATTATTTACCTGCACGAGAAGCGCGTTTACGGTCGCTTTCTGTTAGGAATTTCTTACGGATACGGATGCTTTCTGGCGTTACTTCTACTAGTTCATCTTCATCAATAAACTCTAGAGCTTGCTCAAGAGTGTGCTTGATTGGTGGAGTTAGAACCTGAGCGTCATCAGTACCAGATGCACGAACGTTGGTTAGCTGCTTACCTTTCAGAGCGTTTACTGTTAGGTCGTTATCGCGGCTATGAATACCGATAACCATGCCTTCGTAAACTTCTACACCGTGACCGATAAATAGGCGACCACGCTCTTGAAGGTTAAACAGTGCGTTAGTCAGTGCTTTACCCATTGCGTTAGCGATTAGTACGCCGTTGATACGCTGACCGATGTTACCGCCTTTGTGTGGACCGTAGTGATCAAACGTATGGTAAAGAAGACCAGAACCTGACGTTAGCGTCATGAATTCAGTTTGGAAACCGATCAAGCCACGAGAAGGCATATCGAAGTCCATGCGCACACGGCCTTTACCGTCTGGTGCCATGTCTTTCAGCTCACCTTTACGTAGGCCGATGTTTTCCATGATGCCGCCTTGGTGCTCTTCAAGAACATCAATCGTTACTGTTTCAAACGGTTCCATTAGCTGACCATCTTCTTCTTTGATGATTACTTCTGGACGAGATACAGCAAGCTCAAAGCCTTCGCGACGCATGTTTTCGATCAGGATAGATAGGTGAAGTTCACCACGGCCTGAAACGCGGAATTTGTCTGGATCGTCTGTTTGCTCAACGCGCAGTGCTACGTTGTGTACCAATTCTTTCTCTAGACGCTCAAGGATGTTACGTGAAGTTACGAATTTACCTTCTTTACCCGCGAATGGAGACGTGTTTACTTGGAACGTCATCGTTACTGTTGGTTCATCAACAGAAAGTGCTGGTAGCGCTTCAACTTGGTTTTGAGCACAAATAGTGTCAGAGATTTTCAGCTCACCAAGACCAGTGATTGCAATGATATCACCAGCGTTCGCTTGCTCAACTTCGTGACGCTCTAGACCAAGGTAACCCATTACCGTACCCACTTTACCGTTGCGCGTTTTACCGTCAGCACCGATAACTGTTACTTGTTGGTTTGGCTTAACGCTACCACGAGTTACACGAGCAACACCGATAACACCAACGTAAGAGCTGTAGTCTAGCTGAGAAACTTGCATCTGTAGTGGACCGTCTAGGTCAACTTCTGGAGCGGCTACTTCGTCAACGATAGTTTGGAATAGCGGTTCCATGTTTTCGCCAGTTTCGCCCTCTTCTAGAGTAGCCCAACCGTTTAGTGCTGAAGCGTAAACAACTTTAAAGTCTAGCTGTTCGTCAGTTGCACCTAGGTTGTCGAATAGGTCGAATACTTGGTCCATAACCCAATCAGGACGAGCACCTGGACGGTCAATCTTGTTGATTACAACGATTGGCTTAAGGCCGTGTGCAAATGCTTTTTGTGTTACGAAACGCGTTTGAGGCATCGGGCCATCAACAGCGTCAACGATAAGTAGTACTGAGTCTACCATCGACATAATACGTTCTACTTCACCACCGAAGTCCGCGTGTCCCGGAGTATCTACGATGTTGATGCGGTAATCATTCCAGTTAATTGCTGTGTTTTTAGCAAGAATGGTAATACCACGTTCTTTTTCGATGTCGTTTGAGTCCATGACTCGCTCTTCAGCTTCGCCGCGAGACTCTAGAGTACCTGATTGTTGCAGTAGTTTATCAACCAGTGTTGTTTTACCGTGGTCAACGTGCGCGATGATCGCGATATTTCTTAATTTATCAATCTGTGGAGTAGCCATGGATTTGATTCACTTAGATAGATGAAATGCCCCCACGCTGAGAACGGGTGCTCTCTGGTGACATTTGCTGATTAAAAAAACGGCCATAATGTACCAGATTTTAGCAAAAAGCATAGAAATATGTGATCTACTCCCGAGCTTTTCTGCGAAATTTACGCTTAATGCCCACTTTCCTTATTAAAGCGAATTGATTCAACGCAATTTTATTCCAATCGTTGCGTAATACAAATTGACTCTCGCTCAAAAACTGGACTAAATAAGCAACGTGTTTGTCACATTGTGGTGCAATAATTTAAATGCGCACCATTTTAGTGCAAAGTCAGATCATTTTGGTGCAATCGTTTGCACCAAACTAGGATCTGAAAACATAATCCCTTGAAATTAATGGAATATTTTTTTTGGCACGGTTTTGGCTTAAGAGAAACCAGCATCGATTAATAAAATGTCAAACAGATTAATCAATGCTGGATTTAATCAAGATTTCATAAATCGAGCTTTACCGCTTTATTAACACTGGAGGTTATCCACGATGTCAGTAGAAAACGTTTTATCACTGATCCAAGAGAACGAAGTTAAGTTTGTTGACCTACGCTTCACTGATACAAAAGGTAAAGAGCAGCACATCTCTATCCCTGCTCACCAGATCGACACAGACTTCTTCGAAGAAGGTAAAATGTTCGATGGTTCATCAGTTGCTGGCTGGAAAGGCATTAACGAATCAGACATGGTTATGATGCCAGATGCATCTTCTGCAGTGCTTGACCCATTCACTGAAGATGCAACGCTAAACATCCGTTGTGACATCCTTGAGCCTGCAACAATGCAAGGCTACGATCGCGACCCACGCTCTATTGCTAAACGCGCTGAAGACTTCATGCGCTCTACAGGCGTTGCTGACACAGTACTTATCGGTCCTGAGCCAGAGTTCTTCCTATTTGACGACGTTAAGTTCGCAACTGACATGTCTGGTTCTTTCTTCAAGATTGATGACGTAGAAGCAGCATGGAACACAGGTTCTGATTACGAAGAAGGTAACAAAGGTCACCGTCCAGGCGTTAAAGGTGGTTACTTCCCAGTAGCTCCTGTGGATTCATCTCAAGACATCCGTTCTGCAATGTGTCTAGTAATGGAAGAGATGGGCCTAGTTGTTGAAGCGCACCACCACGAAGTAGCAACTGCGGGTCAAAACGAAATCGCAACTCGCTTCAACACGCTAACAACAAAAGCAGACGAAATCCAAATCTACAAGTACGTTGTACACAACGTTGCACACGCATTTGGTAAGACAGCGACATTCATGCCTAAGCCACTAGTTGGTGACAACGGTTCTGGTATGCACGTTCACCAATCTCTAGCAAAAGACGGTGTAAACCTATTTGCTGGTGATAAGTACGGCGGCCTATCTGAAATGGCGCTTTACTACATTGGCGGTATCATCAAACACGCTCGTGCAATCAACGCATTCGCTAACCCATCAACGAACTCGTACAAGCGTCTTGTACCAGGCTTCGAAGCACCAGTTATGCTAGCTTACTCAGCGCGTAACCGTTCTGCTTCTATCCGTATCCCAGTGGTACCAAGCCCTAAAGCACGTCGTATTGAAGTTCGCTTTGGTGACCCAGCAGCAAACCCATACCTATGTTTCGCAGCAATGCTAATGGCTGGTCTTGACGGTATTAAGAACAAGATCCACCCAGGCGAAGCTATGGATAAAGACCTGTACGACCTTCCAGCGGAAGAAGCAGCAGAAATCCCAACAGTGGCTTACTCACTAAAAGACGCTCTAGAAGAACTAGATGCAGACCGTGAGTTCCTAACAGCTGGCGGCGTATTCTCTGATGACTTCATCGATTCTTACATCAGCCTTAAAGCGCAAGATGTTGAGAAAGTAAACATGACAACTCACCCACTTGAGTTCGAACTTTACTACTCTGTATAAGGTCTAAGCTGTGTAAAATGTAAACACAGTTACAAAATATTAGGCTCGCCTCGCAGGCGGGCCTTTTTTGTATACACTCAACTAAGTTGCCCGTTTAACATGGAGAGATAACAAAAATACGCCTGAATCTTTTATCTTTATGGATCAAGGTTCTAGGCAACCGAAACGTGAAATCATCGATCAAAAGAAGGTGAGCAATGAAAGTTCAGCTTTTACCAACCCTGTACGCGCTCAGTACCTTGCTGATGGCGTCGACCGCTGGTGCCCAAGTCGCTTACACTTGGGTAGATAAGGACGGGGTCATCCACTTTAGTGACACCCCCAATCAAGGTGCAAAAACCATTTCACTTCCCAACCTAGAGGCTAGTGCACCTGCTCCCCGGGTACAAAGTACGGAGTCTTTAACACCTCAAGCCAGCGTACCAAAAGAGACTGCTGATACACCGAAAGCAAAAACCGAAAAACCTGTGCCGCTTTCCCTATCCATGCTCACACCTCAACATGACGAAACCATAAGAAGTAACAATGGGTTAATCAACATCCAACTGGATGCCAACCGCAAACTAGGGATTGGAGAGCAACTGCAACTCATCCTTGATGGCAAGCCTTATGGAGCCCCTCAAAGCCGCCTCACTTGGCAACTCAGCAACATTGACCGTGGTACTCACACCCTTGCGGTACAAGCGAAAAGAAGCGGCAAGCTTATTGCATCTACTAGCCCTATAACGGTGCATTTACATAGAGCGAGTATCAAGCCGACCATTAAAGGGGCAAAGTAGAATATTAAGTGAGAAAAAACGCACGCTCGCGCTGCTTTTCACTTTTTCTTCTGAGATTTATTCGCCATACTTACGTTCTATTGCACCAATATAGTGCAGCGCACAATCACAACGCAAACAAGGACGTAATGTGGATACTAGTCTCTCCAGTGCCATCCTCAATAACATGGTGACAGCGACGTTGATTCTCGATGATGGATTGGCGGTACGTTATGCCAACCCTTCGGCTGAGTTGCTGTTTTCACAAAGCGCTAAGCGCATTGTCGAGCAATCACTGTCTCAATTGATTCAACATGCGTCTTTGGATCTGGCTTTACTGACCCAGCCACTACAAAGCGGTCAAAGTATTACCGACAGCGACGTTACCTTTGTTGTCGATGGCCGGCCTTTAATGTTAGAGGTCACCGTCAGCCCAATCACATGGCAAAAACAATTAATGCTGTTGGTTGAGATGCGCAAGATAGATCAACAACGCCGACTCACTCAAGAGCTTAATCAACACGCTCAACAACAAGCGGCTAAGTTGTTGGTGCGAGGCTTAGCACATGAGATCAAGAATCCACTGGGCGGTCTACGCGGCGCGGCACAGCTATTGGAGAAAATGCTGCCCGATCCGTCTCTAACCGAATATACGCATATCATCATTGAACAAGCAGATCGCCTGAGAGCCTTGGTAGACCGACTACTTGGGCCACAAAAACCAGGCAAGAAAACGCTAGAGAACCTTCACCAAGTGTTGGAGAAGGTACGCCAATTGGTGGAGCTGGAATCTCAGCATTCGGTGGTAGTTGAACGCGATTACGATCCAAGCTTGCCAGAGTTGCTAATGGATGCAGACCAAATTGAGCAAGCGATGCTCAATATTGTTAGCAATGCCGCACAAATACTGTCTCACCAAGAACACGGTAAAATCACCATACGCACCAGAACGGTGCACCAAGCCAATATTCACGGCCAACGCTGCAAGCTCGCTGCTCGCATAGAAATCACCGATAACGGTCCGGGTATCCCACCAGAATTACAAGATACGTTGTTCTATCCCATGGTCAGTGGCCGTGAAGGTGGAACAGGGCTCGGACTGTCTATCTCACAAAACCTGATCGACCAGCACAACGGCAAGATTGATGTCGAAAGCTGGCCAGGTCACACCACTTTTACGATTTATTTGCCAATCTGACCACGCTAAATGGTTTTGGTATTCGTCAGTTTTTAGGCTTTCGCTGCAAGGATTTATACATGAGTAAAGGATATGTTTGGGTCGTCGATGACGACAGTTCGATTCGCTGGGTGATGGAGAAAACACTCTCATCAGCCAACATTAAATGCGAAACCTACGCGGACGGGGAAAGTGTACTGATGGCGCTAGAGCGCGAAGTACCAGACGTGTTGGTTTCGGATATCCGTATGCCGGGTATCGACGGACTAGAGCTACTAAAGCAAGTTCAGCATGACTATCCTGATCTACCGGTCATCATCATGACGGCACATTCGGATTTAGACGCCGCTGTAAATGCTTACCAAAAAGGCGCATTCGAATATCTGCCAAAACCATTTGATATTGATGAAACCCTCACTCTGGTTGAACGTGCAATAGCCCACAGCCAAGAAAACAAACGTGAGCAATTGCTCCCAGAAGAGATTCCAACCGACACACCAGAAATCATCGGTGAAGCACCGGCGATGCAAGAAGTGTTTCGCGCCATCGGTCGCCTATCTCGCTCTTCCATTTCCGTTTTGATCAACGGCGAATCAGGTACAGGTAAAGAACTGGTAGCTCATGCTCTGCACCGCCATAGTCCGCGCGCCAACAAACCTTTTATTGCTCTCAATATGGCCGCGATTCCAAAAGACTTAATTGAGTCGGAATTGTTCGGCCATGAAAAAGGCGCATTTACTGGCGCAAACAGTGTTCGCCAAGGTCGCTTTGAGCAAGCCAATGGTGGCACGCTGTTTTTGGATGAAATTGGTGATATGCCATTAGATATTCAAACTCGCTTATTACGTGTTTTAGCCGACGGTCAGTTTTATCGAGTGGGTGGACACTCACCCATTCAAGTCGACGTTCGTATTGTCGCCGCTACCCACCAAAACCTAGAAAAATTGGTCCACGAAGGCGATTTCCGTGAGGATTTATTCCACCGCTTGAACGTTATTCGAGTTCAAATCCCCGCGCTAAGAGAGCGTAAACAAGACATCGAAAAGTTAACGCAACACTTCTTGGTTCGTGCGGCTGATGAGCTCGGTGTCGAAACCAAAGCCTTGCACCCTTCTTCTGTCGACATTCTTAATCGTCTTGATTGGCCGGGTAACGTGCGCCAATTAGAAAACATTTGTCGTTGGTTAACCGTAATGGCAAGTGGTAGTGAAGTGCTACCAAGCGATCTGCCCGCAGAATTATTGGAAGAGAAAAAAATTATCACCGAGACAAGCAGTGGCAGTTGGCAAGAACAATTAGCGGACTGGGCACGCCATGCGTTAGAAGCTGGGGATAAAGAACTACTTTCCTTCGCTTTACCAGAATTTGAACGCATTTTATTGGAAGCTGCGTTAGAACATACTAAAGGTCACAAGCAAGATGCCGCTAAAGTACTAGGTTGGGGACGCAATACCTTAACCAGAAAGTTAAAAGAGCTGTACTGATTTCGAGCGATCACGACGTTAGAGCATGGTTATCAAGCGCAAATTTTTCATCTCGCTTGATAACCTAAATGTCAGTACAATTACGGCACACCATCCCTTTTGTGACTAGGCAATGTCTAACGCGACGACTCAAATTACACTACGTACTGCTGTTCTCATCCCCTTTGTGATGATTTTTTTGCTGGCTATCGGTGTGATTGTTTACGTCCAAAAGCAGAGCTACGAAGAAGTTGTTACCGACATCAGTGATAAACAACTTTCTGTACTCACAGAAAGTGTTCACGACCATTTGAATGATTACTTACGCAAACCTTTTACCGCCGTCGCTGCACTCGGCCACAACGTCAGTTATCACAACCTTTACCACCCGAATGACACGAAAGACATTCAATCCTATTTGCTCAGCGCATTTAAAGATCTGTACCACTCGATACCGCAACTCGATGTGATCGCTTTTGGCTCAGAAACGGGTGACTTTACCGGTTTTCGCCGCGAGTCAGCCGATGCATATACCCTGATGGTGCAAGACTACCGAACCAAAGGCAGTTTGGTGATTTATGGTAGTGAAGAAGTCAGTGATGATATTCGTACTATCATCGCCCCTTATGACCCAAGAACTCGCCCTTGGTATCAACCCGTAGCACAAGACCATAAAGCCCATTGGTCATCAATTTATGCCAATGCTGATGAGCGTCAAGACATCACTCTTTCTGCGATGACACCGGTTTACGAAATGGGTACATTTGCAGGCGTCTTGGTCACAGATATACGCATCAACACTTTCAATCAGTTCTTACAAGAGTTAAAGCAAGAGACCAATGCTTCCGTCTATATCATGGACCAACAGCATCGTTTAGTTGCTCACTCAGGACAAGGCAGTGTGATTTCATGGGGTACTAAGTTCTCCGATAAGGGCCAGCGTTTGCTTGCATCAGAGAGTGCCGACCCAATCATAAAAATGAGTGCTGCTCGAGTTAGCGGACAGGTGTTGAATTACACTGATAAACCCTATACGTTCGAATTCGACTTTAATGGTCAGCGCACTTTTAGTCGTATCACGCCTTATTATGACAGCAATGGCTTAACTTGGTTTATCGGCACCTCCATCTCTGAGAGTGAATTACTCGGCACCTTGCCCAAGAGCCAACAAAGGAGCTGGATGGTTGGCTTTTTAGTGAGTCTATTTGGCATCGTTGTCAGTCTACTGATCTTCAATCGCGTCACTCGTCCTATCAATGCTACCGCTACAGCAGCGCAGCATCTGGCTAAAGGGGATTGGGACAGTACGATGCCTCGCCCTGGCTATGTCTACGAAACCACCATCCTTGTACAAGCCTTTAATGAAATGGCCAGTAATCTAAAAGCGTCATTCAAAGCGTTGCGAGAGCAGCTCGAATTCGACTCATTAACCCGTCTCTACAGCCGCCAAGGACTCATTGAAGTCAGTGAAAACAACTCACATGCAGAGCAAGGCAGTTTGTATCTCATTGGGATCAACAAATTTAGGGATATCAACGACAGTGTCGGCCATCACAATGGTGATCAGCTCCTGATCCATGTTGCTGAGCGCCTTAAGCAACAGTTGAAAGAAGAAGCGACGCTAGCTCGTATTGGTGGTGATGAGTTTGCGGTCTTTATGCCAAACATGCACAGCGACGGTGATATTCGTTTAATGGAAAGACGCTTACAGCAATTGCTTGCTGCGCCTTTCATACTCGATGGTGAAACAGTAGTAATCAAGGTTTCGATAGGGGTAGTCAGAACAAAATCAGAGCAATCGATGTCACTGTGGCTACGCAACGCAAGCATCGCCTTAAGCTATGCGAAGCAAGATTCGCTAGCTAGCGTTTGTCACTACAGTCCAGAAATGGCCAGCGCCTCAAAGTTCCGCACTCAAATGCAGGCCAAGATTCAGACGGGCATCGATAATCGTGAATTCGTGCCCTACTATCAACCTATCGTCGATCTGGCAAGCGGCAACATTTGTGGCGCAGAAGCTTTAGCTCGTTGGCACAGTGAATCAGGAATGGTTTCTCCATTAGATTTCATCCCGATCGCAGAAGAAAGCAGCATGATCAAAGCAATAGGGCAACAAATACTCTTCCAAGCATGCCGTGACACACGTAAAGCCATCGACAAAAAACAGTGGCCTGAGAACTTCCAATTGCATGTGAATGTCTCAGTAAACCAACTCTCTTGTCCTGACTTTGTCGACACCGTCAGCAGCGTCCTAAAAACGACTCAATTGCCAGCCAATAATGTCACATTAGAAATTACTGAGTCTCGTATCATTGATAGTGCACCAACAACATTGGATAACCTGATCAAACTGCGTCAAATGGGATTAGGGATTGCCATTGATGATTTTGGTACTGGTTACTCATCTTTAGCGTACCTTCATGCGCTACCATTTACATGCTTGAAGATAGATCGCACCTTTATCAACCGACTCACTGAAGAAGACCTCGACAGCTCTGTTGTTGCCGCGATAGTGAACATCACCAAAGGCATGAAAACCAATGTCGTTGCAGAAGGCGTAGAGACAGCCACGCAGGCAAAGCTGCTTAGCGCATTAGGTTGTAACCAAGTACAAGGTTTTTACTATAGCCGCCCATTACCGCTGGAAGACTGGCCAACACATTTGGTTAACATGAAGTAGAAAAGAGCTGAAATCGTTGATTTCCTAGTCATCATCTACTGACAATCTACCTAACTGTTATTTATACTTAACTGCAAATCTTCCCCATGTATTGTCATCGATAATGTTTGGGCTGAGTTCCTGTTCACAACATACAACCCGGATCGACATAATGATAACTAAGAATCTTCCCCTGACTGATTTGCACCGTCACCTTGACGGTAACATTCGCACTAAGACTATTCTTGAGCTTGGTCAGCAATTTGGTATTGCGCTACCAGCTTATGATATTGAGTCTCTTACCCCACACGTTCAAATTGTTGAAGCTGAGCCATCTCTTGTAGCCTTCCTTTCGAAGCTTGATTGGGGTGTGGCGGTACTGGGCGATCTAGATGCATGCCGCCGTGTTGCTTACGAAAACGTAGAAGACGCACTGAACGCGCAAATCGACTACACTGAACTTCGCTTCTCACCATACTACATGGCGATGAAACACAAACTGCCAGTGGCAGGCGTTGTGGAAGCCGTGGTTGATGGTGTGCAAGCGGGTATGCGTGATTTCGGTATCAAGGCGAACCTGATTGGCATTATGAGCCGTACATTTGGTACTGATGCTTGTCAGCAAGAGCTGGATGGTATCCTGAGCCAAAAAGATCACATCGTAGCCGTTGACCTGGCAGGTGATGAGCTTGGCCAACCAGGTGACCGTTTTGTCTCTCACTTCAAGCAAGTCCGTGATGCAGGCCTAAGTGTTACTGTTCACGCGGGTGAAGCGGCGGGCGCAGAAAGCATGTGGCAAGCAATTCAAGAGTTAGGTGCAACTCGTATCGGTCATGGTGTAAAAGCGATTCACGATCCTAAGCTAATGGATTACCTAGCAGAAAACCGCATTGGTATTGAATCTTGCCTGACGTCAAATTTCCAAACGAGTACGGTTGAATCGCTAGCTAACCACCCGCTTAAGCAATTCCTAGAGCACGGTGTGCTGGCGTGTCTGAACACGGACGACCCAGCAGTTGAAGGTATTGAACTGCCATACGAATACGAAGTGGCAGCACCAGCAGCAGGTCTGACTAAAGAGCAAATTCGCCAAGCGCAAATCAACGGTCTAGACATCGCTTTCCTATCAGATGCAGAAAAAACTGAACTGAAAGAAAAAGTGAAAGATCGCGTTTAATTGCCGCGAAGGACATAAAAAATGCCAGCATTTGCTGGCATTTTTTTATATCCAAAATCTATTGAGAACTTAGATAACGCGAGAGAATTGCTGCTGACGCGCTTTCGCTCGTAGGTACTTGTCGAAGCACATACAGATATTACGAATCAATAAGCGACCACGAAGTGTCACCTGAATTTCACGCTCATCCACTTCTACCAACTTGTCATCAACGAAAGTTTGTAGAAGCTGTAGATCTTCTTTGAAGTACTGTTCGAACTTCACTGCAAACTCAGACTCAATCGCTTTCTTATCCAGTTTAAAGTTACAGATAAGCTGCTTAATCACCTCACGGCGTAGCAAATCATCTGAGTCTAAAGAAACCCCTTTCCAGAGTGCATGACGCAAGTCATTCACTTGAGCATAGTACTTCTTCAACTCTTTTTGGTTTTGCGCGTACGCATCACCAATCATGGAAATCGCAGAAACACCAAAGCCGACCAAATCACACTCACCTTGCGTGGTGTAGCCTTGGAAGTTGCGGTGCAAAATACCTTCACGCTGGGCGACGGCAAGTTCATCATCTGGCATCGCAAAGTGGTCCATACCGATGAATTGGTAGCCAGCTCCCGTAAGTGTCGCGATCGTGTCTTGCAGAATCGCCATCTTCTCTTCAGCTTTCGGCAAATCCTCGTCTTTAATCTTACGCTGCGCAGCAAATAGCTGAGGCATATGCGCGTAGTTAAACACCGATAAACGACCCGGCTGCATTTCTAACACTTGCTCAAGTGTTTTAGCAAAGGACACCTTCGTTTGCTTCGGTAAGCCGTAAATTAGATCGAGGTTCGTTGAACGAAAGCCAAGCTCTTTGGCGCGTGCGACCATCGCAAAGATAAATTCTTCATCTTGCTCGCGATTCACAAGCTGCTGAACTTCTTTATTGAAGTCCTGAACACCAATGCTCAGACGATTGAAACCTTCACTGCGCAGATGATCCAGCATGGTTAGTTCGATTTCACGCGGGTCCACCTCAATACTGATTTCAGCGTCCGCATTAAAGATAAATTCTTGGCGCAATAAATCCATCACACGAGTGATTTGTTTTTCAGACAAGAAAGTTGGTGTACCACCACCAAAGTGCAGTTGAGTGACTGTACGCTCACCAAGCAACGATGCGCGTTGACGAATTTCATGCTCCAGTACGTCTAGGTATTCGTCTGCTTTGTGCGAATGACGAGTAATGACCTTGTTACAGCCGCAGTAGTAGCAAAGCTTGTGGCAAAACGGAATATGAACGTACAAAGATAACGGACGATCTGGGTATTGAGTGCATGCCATATCGTAGTCTGAAATGGTAAATGCTTCATGAAACTCCAGCGCCGTTGGGTACGACGTATAGCGAGGACCGGAATAGTTGTACTTATCCAATACCGCTTGATCCCAGACAATTTGCTGCTTCGATTCAGTATGTTGATTCGACATGGTGGTACTTTCCGTTAAATGCGAGGGCAACGAAAATCGTTACCCAATATTCAGAGGTCGTTATTTTGCCATATGACAAAGGCAACAACGGTAACCGCAGGTGGCTTTTTAAGTATAAAACCAAAGAAGTGCTAGCGTGATCACGATACCCCCAATAGCAATAAGGAAGCCATTGGGGATACAAACTAGATCATCTGAATATTGATTTGGTTATTCAGTGGCTGGACGTTTTTTTGCAACACTTTGAGTTCTTCTACGATCGTATCCGTCAAGCGCTGCTCTGCTTTATGGCGATCCAAGTTTTGTTGCATACGCTCTTTCTTCGCAAGTTGCTGTCGGTCTTCACCACGCGCCATATCTTTCACAATATGGTAAAGCTCAGAAATCGCTGGGTACGTTTTATCAAAATCCACCCGGTCTTCACCCTGAACATAGTCCATGATGTTGTATACACGAATGCTGATTTCAGATAAATCACACTGGCCTTGAATGCCAGCCTGACACAAAGTATGCACGTTCTCAAAAATGTTGGCGTTACGTTTATCGATCGCCAATTTTTTATGCTTCAGCTGCAATTCCTTTTGCTTTTTCAATTGAAGCAGAAGGTAACCTGCATATGAAGCCAGCGCGATAATGATCACAGCACCCGCAATCGCTAATAAGGTTACGTTCATGAATTACTTATCCTTTGTAGTCGTCGAAGTTGATGTCATCGAAATCCGCTAGTAGGTCATCGTCGTTGCGAGTACCTTTAGCAGCAGGAGCGGTGAAGTCTTCCTCTTCTTCCGGCTCAAGTAGACCAAGTTGGTCCATCAGTTTTTCGATACGATCTAGCTTCTCATCTACGAACTTCTGTAGACCTGTGCCTAGGTTCTCACCCGCTTCAATGCGATCCAACAACACGTTCAATTGCGCATCGTTTTCTAGCATCTCTAGCTCTTGCTCAGCCGATAGGCGACGCTCTTGTTTTGTCATCTTCTTCGCTGGCTCAACGATCAGAGGAATTTTCTTCTTACTACCTAAACGTGGATCACGATTTTGGGCAGCAGATTGCTTCTTCTGTTCATTCACTTCTGAGTTACGGTTACCTGTCTTCAAGCCTTTACGCTTTTTAGCGCGCTTGCGTAGACGGCCTTCAACGTCAGATTCTGTGCGGTTACGAGTGACAACAAACTCAGGTGCGCCTGCTGCACCTGGCTTTCTAGATTTTTTACTACGGCTCATTACTGGGCTTTCCTCAGTAAAATTACATCATTACCAATAAATTCGAGTTCGAGCTTATCCCGCTCAGCTAGGAACTGGAACGTTTCACGGCTAAAGAACACCACGTGAGTAGGATCGTTCTTATAATGCCATGATTGAAAGGCTTCTACATCGATGACCATTTTCGTCATCAGGCCTATCCAGCCACCTGGCTTAACTAAATTCAACCATTGCTTCCACACCACATCGGGGTGGTAGAGGTGTTCGATCACCTCTGTTGCTGTCATGAAGTCATACTGCTTTTCTAACACCGATGTATTAGGGTGATAGTAAAGATCATACAACGCCATGTTGTGCCCCGCTTCTTCTAACATTAATGAAAGCGTAGGGCCTGGACCACAACCAAAGTCGATTCCGTTCGATTGTGGTGAAATTCGCTCTGCGATTGGGTCAGCAATTCGCGACAAAAAATGTCGATATCCCATATCTTCAGGATTGTTCTCATGCAGATCATAGTGAGCTTTTTCAGTTTTCGCATCCAAACGTTGGTCTGGATTGACGAATACCAAACTGCACTGTTCACACTGAAGATACTCACGTCGCTTATCTTCAAAAAAGTGGTGAGTGCGCTGATTCTGGCATAAAGGACAGGTGTGCATGCTGACTTCCTCAAACAGGGATGCGAAACATACCAGAAAGTGGACACAGATTGGAGTGTTGCTGGATACTTTTTCAGCAGTTTTTGTTAAAAAACTTTGATTGGCAAAAATGAATATAAAAAAAGCGACAGTGAGACTGTCGCTTTCTGAATGCCACCAATAAGTGGCGAAACTGTGTTGCACACATCTGGTGCACCAAGAATCCTTTTGTTTTTCAAGCTTTCCCTGCCAAAAAGTGTTGTTCTTCATCTTCCTGATGAGTTTTGGCTATCCTTTCACTTCCTGTTTACTGAGCTACTTCCTGAAGCCTGATCCGTTTCGCTGTCTTAACCGTTAGACTAGATGACCATCCATATCTGATAGGCTCCTTGCCTATCTAAGTCCCTTTTCCGACTACCAAACGTCCTTCGCTTGCGTCCTTGGAGACCTTATATCCATGGTCTAAATTCCTGAGGTTCACTCCTTGTGAACACCGTCTACTTTACGGGTTTCGTAAAAACCAACAAGTCACCAAAAGCAATTAATGACACTAATTTTTTTCCATAAATAAATCACCAATTTTATCAATAACTTAAAAGTTATAGAGAGAAATCGCATCGATCACGTATGGCAAATGTCTCACAAGGCTTCAAGCTATCTATCACTTTTATGTTTAACATTGAATAAGATCGAGATCACACAAAGCCACAAACAAAAATGCCCCAACCAATAGTTGGGGCATTTCTGTATAACTTTGCTCGAACGCGGTGTAGGGGCTTAGTGCAGACCGCCAACGTATTTCGACAGAACTTCGATGTCTTCGTCTGTCATTTTCTTTGCGATGTCACGCATCATGGCATTCATATCATTACCACGAGCACCATCACGGAACTTCTCTAACTGAGCTTTGATGTAGTCAGCTTGCTGACCAGAAATTTTAGGGAAACCTGAAAGCTCAGTGCCGTTACCACGAGGACCGTGACACGCGATACATGCGGTTAGACCACGCTCTGCATCACCAGCGGTGTAAAGTACCTTACCTTGCTCGACCACATTTTCAGGGGTTGAGCTCTCTGCAATAGGTAAAGAGGCATAGTAAGCAGATAGATCCGCGATGTCTTCATCACTTAGTGGCATAGCCATACCACTCATTACAGGATCGTAACGACCTTGTTTACCACCACTAGTCATACCTAGTTTTAGATCTTTTAATTGCTTCTCAAGATACTTAGCGTGTTGGCCTGCAAGATTCGGGTACATTGCTAGTGCACTGTTACCATCTGCTCCGTGACAGGCGACACAGGTTTGTGATTTTGCTTTACCAGCTTCAATATTACCTTGGGCCCATACTGAGCAACTGGCTAAAAGACTCAAAATTAGCGCTAATTTCTTCATGACATTCCATTATAATTATCAAGCTTCCAGTACCACGGAATGTGAACATACCGCGTACACTCATGGTACAATAGGCGACCTTATGCCGAGCACGGTTATTTTACACAATTTCACAAAAAAGTAATCAATCGACTACACAAAGTCGAGATGGAGTTAACAGTGAGCGTAAAAATTCATTACCAAAACACGCATTTCATCACCAGCGCACCCGATATTCGTCACTTACCGGAGGACGAAGGTGTCGAAATTGCGTTTGCAGGACGCTCAAACGCTGGTAAATCGAGTGCACTGAATCGCCTGACTAACCAAAAAAGTCTAGCGAAGACATCAAAGACCCCAGGTCGTACTCAATTGATCAACCTTTTCAAAGTACAAGAAGGTTGTCATATCGTCGATTTGCCAGGATACGGCTTCGCTCAAGTACCGGTTGAGATGAAGAACAAATGGCAAAAGTCATTAGGTGAATACCTACAGAAACGTGAGTGTCTAAAAGGTCTCGTGGTTCTAATGGACATTCGTCACCCAATGAAAGATCTCGACCAGCAAATGATTTTCTGGGCAATCGACAGCCGCATCCCTGTGCAAGTACTGCTGACTAAAGCTGACAAGCTAAAAAGCGGCGCTCGTAAACAGGTACTACTGAAAATTCGCAAACAAGCAGAGACGTTTGGTGGCGATGTATCGGTTGATGTGTTCTCTTCATTGAAAGGTCTGGGAGTTGATCAGCTTCGTGCCAAACTGGACGTTTGGTTTGCACCGGCAATCGCACACCTTCTTGAAGAAGACGAACAAGATGACGCTCAAGAGAGCAACGAAGAATAATTAACAAAATTTGTTAAATTTTTTCGACACAGCCCTGCCTTTTGGTGGGGCTTTTGCTTATCTGGGAGTAAGAAAGATGAATTTCAGGCAATAAAAATCCCCACCTTCCTGGCAGGGATAACGGGAGAGAAAAATTGGTAATTATTGTTATGTGGCGAAGCATTACTGAACTGAGATTCGATTTCAATAGGTTAAAAAGCAATCTTATCTTCTACCTCAAACCAAACACCCTCACCCACACGACACAATAGCCCTATTATTCATATAGTTAAGTTAAGCAGAACATCAAAAATACGTAACTTAGTTTCTTTCGAGAAAAAATAATAGTGTGACTGGCGTAAATTTACAGCATGAATAACGCAATAAATTGGAATGAAAAAGCTAGATTTGACAGTAACTTAGAGAGGTCTAAAGAAGTGCATTTTTGTGGACTATTTTAACTTATTGATCAAAAAGAAAAATTTTCTTTCGCCCAATAAAAAACGCCCCAGTCAAAAACTGACTGGGGCGGCTGAATCAGCCTAATCCAATAACGTGAAACAAAAGGTCTGAAAGATAGAACATCTTACCTCTGTACCCTACGAGAGATAATGTACAACAATTGGTCAGATTTGCAAAGAATTTTTGTAATTTTTTTTCATGAAAGTTTTATTAAGCAACAATAATTCTCACAATTGAATTGCTTTTTTATTAGCACAAAAAAGCCAGCGTTTGTGCGCTGGCTCATGTTTAATTAGTAAAATTGATTTAAAAGTGACTAGTGTGCTTGGTCCCAGTTATCACCGTGACCTGCTTCTGCCACTAGAGGCACTTTCAGTTCTGCTGCAGATTCCATCAAATTCTGTACTTTATTTTCAATTTCGGACAAAGAAGACTCTTCAACTTCAAAAACCAATTCATCGTGCACTTGCATGAGAAGTTTCACTCGACCATTACCTTCTTGCTGAATCCACTCATCCACTAATAACATCGCTTTCTTGATGATATCCGCAGCGGTACCCTGCATCGGCGCGTTAATCGCGGCACGCTCAGCAGCTTTACGACGCATACCGTTACGAGATTGAATTTCAGGAAGATGCAGACGGCGACCAAAAATCGTCTCTACGTAACCTTGTGCAGAAGCAGTACTACGCGTGTCTTCCATGTACTGCATTACACCAGGGTAACGTTCGAAGTACTTGTCCATGTAAGCCTGCGCTTCACCACGCGGAATACCGAGCTGTTTTGCTAAGCCAAATGCGCTCATTCCGTAAATCAAACCAAAGTTAACCGCTTTTGCACGACGACGCTGTTCACTTGAGACTTGGTCGATAGAAACACCCATGATTTCTGCCGCCGTTGCTGCATGGATATCTTTACCATCACGGAACGCATCAAGCAGCGCTTGGTCACCTGACAGGTGCGCCATAATACGCAATTCAATTTGAGAGTAGTCGACTGCCAAGATCTTATATCCCGTCGGTGCAATAAATGCCTGACGAATACGACGACCTTCTTCGTTACGAATTGGAATGTTCTGCAAGTTAGGATCGGTTGAAGATAGACGTCCCGTTGCAGTAACCGCTTGGTGGTAAGAAGTATGCACACGGCCCGTTGATGGGTTAATCATCTTCGGTAATTTGTCGGTGTACGTTGATTTTAACTTAGCCAGACCACGGTATTCCAAAATCAGTTTTGGTAGTGGGTAATCCAGAGCCAGTTCTTGCAGCACTTCTTCATTAGTAGAAGGCGTCCCTGATGGTGTCTTCTTGATGACTGGCAGACCCATTTTCTCAAACAGAAGTGCTTGCAACTGCTTCGGTGAGTTCATGTTGAACTCTTGCTCTGCAATCTCATAGGCTTTCTGCTCAAGCTCATCCAGACGTGCGGCGATCTCTACCGACTGCGCACTAAGCTTCATGTCATCAATCAGTACACCTGTGCGTTCAATGCGAGACAGCACTGGTACAAGTGGCATTTCGATTTCTTCGTATACGGTTTTTAGCCTCTCATCTTGCTCGATGTTGGCAAACAAACGGTTATGTAGACGAAGTGTCACGTCCGCATCTTCCGCTGCGTATGGTGAAGCTTCATCCAGATCGATTTGGTTGAAGGTCAGTTGATTCTTACCTTTACCTGCGATTTGCTCGAATGAAATGCAGCTGTGTTGTAGAAAGCGCAGTGCCAAGCTGTCCATATCGTGTTTGCCACCTACGCTGTTGTAAACGTAAGACGCTAACATAGTGTCGTGCTTGATACCTTTCATCTCAATGCCGTAGCGAGCTAGCACAGATGCGTCGTATTTTAAGTTTTGACCAACTTTCGATTGAGCTTCATCTTCAAGAATTGGCTTAAGTTGTTCGAGTACCCAATCACGATCAAGTTGCTGAGGCGCATCTAGATAGTCATGGGCCACTGGCACATAAGCCGCAATGCCTTCATCGGTCGCAAATGATAGACCTACTAGGTTTGCCACCATGTAATCTAGGCTGTCGGTTTCGGTATCAAACGCAAATAACTCAGACGCTTTTAGTTTGTCTAACCAAGCATTAAATGAAGCTTCATCCAGGATGGTTTCGTATTGGCTACGGTCGATTTTTACTGCTGAGGTGTCCATATCTGCTTTAGATGAAGCAGAACCACCACGCACTGCGCCGGTTGATTCATCCGCTTCTACGACACCTGTGCCGCCTTCTAATAACTCATTCAACCAAGACTTGAACGTCAACTGACCGTACAGTTTGATCAGCTCATCTGTGCTTGGCTCTGCTTTTAGCAATGATTCTGGCGTCTCTTCCAGCTCCACATCCAACTTGATGGTTGCCAACTCATAAGACATCATCGCATCGTCTTTGTTGTCCACAAGCTTCTTCGCCATGGTTTTGGAACCACGGAAACCAAGCGCAGCGATATCGTCGAGGTTTTCATACAGTTTAGTTAGACCGCCGATCCCCTGCAGAAGTGCAGTTGCAGTTTTATCACCAACACCCGGAACGCCGGGGATGTTGTCGACTTTATCGCCCATCAACGCTAGGTAATCGATGATCAGCTCTGGTGGAATACCAAACTTCTCAATCACCCCCTCACGATCCATCACGACGTTAGTCATGGTATTGATCAAGGTGACGTTATCATCGACAAGCTGAGCCATGTCTTTATCGCCTGTACTGATCAAAACCGGCATGCCCTGTTGTGATGCTTGATAAGCCAAAGTTCCGATAACATCATCAGCTTCTACGCCAGGAATACAGATCAGTGGCAGACCCATTGCACGAATGACGTTATGCAGTGGCTCAATTTGGCAACGAAGATCATCCGGCATTGGTGGACGGTTCGCTTTGTATTCTGGGTACATATCGTCTCGGAAGGTTTTACCCTTCGCATCGAAAACCACCGCAATGCGATCCGAAGCAAACTGACGCATCATACTGCGTAACATGTTCACCACACCGTAAACTGCGTTAGTTGGAATTTCACCGTTACTCATCGTGCCTGGGTAAGCGTGAAAAGCGCGATATAGATAAGAAGAACCGTCGATCAGAATCAACGGATTTTCAGGAATACTTGCCATAATTGTCTGTATCCAAATCAGTACTTAATAGATCTGCTTAGAATGCCATGACTGCTGATCCGAATCTATCTTGTTCGCTCGATCAAGTTCGCGGAAATTTTCCGATGTTATTCACGAAAAACACCTCTCACTGTGGATAACTCTGTTTATAGAAATTATCCACTGGTTATCCCATGGAAATAAAGACAGAAAAAAACAAAGATAAACCATTGTTTTAATGGAGATTATTTTAAAACAAAAGACAAGATCAACGATCCTAAAATGATCATGACATGTGGAAAAGTTGCCGATAGAGGCGTCAATTAGAAATCACAGAAAAGAAAAAAGCGACCCAATTGGGTCGCCTAGCAGAAGTGGTAAAGCTATTTCCATTTGTATGGCAGCTTAACCAAGAAGCTATAAATTACACTGGAAGCAATGTGAGCAATGTCGTGTCAAAAAGAATTAGTGCAAGTTCTGGGGAAAATGTTTCATTACCTTCTCAACACTCGGTTAATTAGCAATTCAACGTCCTTGTGAACTTTCCTCATTCCCTAAGACAGGTTTAATAATAATGATTCTCATTTAACAGTCAACACCTAAATGAGAAAAAATCTCATTTATTTTTTATAGCGCCTTAATGAAGTGCACTCTAGACTCACGTAAGTTCGGTTTTTCTTCAAACTTTTCAATAATGTATTCATTTCTTAGCAACAAGCGAAGCATGGCAGGGAATTGGTTACGAGATTTCACTTTTAAAGTTTTGTACCCCTGCTCTACTACCCATTCCTCTTGCGCTTCTAATAACATTTGCGCCACGCCTTCATTGCGCGCTTCTGGTGCTACGCCACCAAACCAACTGTAGAAGGTATATTCATCTAACTCGTAGCCGATTTTAAAACCTAGGATCGTCCCTGCTTTCTCAGCCACTAGGATTAAACTTTTTTTATCTCCTAGGCGCTCAGCCATGGATTCAACCGTCTCACCATGTGCAAACTCAGTAACACTAGCTACCACTTGGATCGCCTCTTCCAGCGTGCCTTCACGAATCAGCATTGTCATTGTCTTACTCTCCAGAAATAAATATACCCAAGTAACTTCAAGCCGTGTGTATTCCGTCTTGAGGTTACTTGGGTATATTCAGACCGACAACAATTGTCGGTCTGGCTTTTCTCATTGAGCGATAATTACTCGTCTGTCGCTTCTTGCGCTTTGACTAGGTGCTCTGCAGGTTGTGCGTTTTCTTCCGCTAGCCACTCTGCTACATCTTTCGCGAAGTAAGTCAGGATGCCATCTGCGCCTGCACGTTTGAAGCAAAGTAGAGATTCCATCACGGTCTCGCGCTCTTTTAGCCAACCATTCATGATGGCTGCTTTATGCATCGCGTACTCACCCGAAACTTGGTAAGCGAACGTTGGAACTTGAAGCTCAGTCTTAACACGGCGAACCACATCAAGGTAAGGCATGCCTGGCTTAACCATCACCATGTCAGCGCCTTCATTGATATCAAGAGCCACTTCATGTAGCGCTTCATCTGTATTCGCAGGGTCCATTTGGTAGTTTTTCTTGTTGCCGCCTTTTAGGTTCGCTGATGAACCAACGGCATCACGGAATGGACCGTAGTAGTTTGATGCGTATTTCGCAGAGTAAGCCATGATTTGAGTATGGATGTGACCCGCTTCTTCTAGTGCTTCACGGATTTTGCCGATACGACCATCCATCATGTCTGATGGTGCAACCACGTCAGCGCCTGCTTCTGCGTGAGAAAGCGCTTGTTTTACGAGAACTTCGGTTGTCTCATCATTCATCACGTAGCCATCTTCATCGATGATGCCGTCTTGGCCGTGAGTAGTGAACGGGTCGAGTGCCACATCTGTGATCACACCGATTTGAGGCACGTGCTCTTTTAATGCACGTACTGCGCGCTGAACCAAACCTTCAGGGTTGTAAGCTTCAGCAGCACATAAGCTTTTAGCGTCTTGGTTTACGACAGGGAAAAGCGCGATTGCTGGTACGCCTAGGTTTGCTAGGTATTGTGCTTCTTCTAGCATTAAATCAATCGACAAACGTTCTACACCCGGCATCGATTCAACACTTTCACGACGATCTTTGCCCATCAAAATGAACATTGGGTAAATCAGATCGTTTACTGAAACTTGGTTTTCAGCCATCAGACGACGACTAAAATCGTGCTTACGCATACGACGCATACGGCGTGCAGGGAATGGACCTTGAATTGATACAGACACCACTTTCTCCTTGTCTGGAAGGTTACGATGATCAAATCATCTGGTGGCAAAATCATATCACTCTTGATGCACCTTGCGAGCAGCAATATGGAAAAACGGCATGAAAAAAACCGAAAATGACCCAGCACTCACACTCAAGTATACTTCTCACTAATTCCATACACCGATGAACCATAGAGACCAACCATGATCGATACTCACGCTCATATTTACGCTAGCGAATTTGATAACGACCGCGACGAGGTGGTGAAACGTGCTTTAGAACAAGGCATTGATAGAATTCTGCTACCAAACATCGATCTTGAATCTATTGAGCCGATGCTAAAAACCGAGGCGGCTTATCCTGAGGTTTGTCGCTCAATGATGGGTCTGCATCCATGTTATGTAGATGGCAATGTTGAGCAAACACTAGAAATCATTCGTGGTTGGTTTGAAAAGCACAACTTCATTGCAGTGGGTGAAATCGGTATCGACCTGTACTGGGATAAAACCTTCCGCGCGGAACAAGAAATGGCGTTTGTGACTCAGTTAAACTGGGCAAAAGAGATGGATTTGCCTGTCGTTATCCACACACGTGACTCGATTGAAGAAACGCTGACCTTACTGCGTCAAGAACAAGACAGCCGCTTGCGTGGCGTATTCCATTGTTTCGGTGGCAGCGCAGAAGAAGCGCAAGCGCTCAATGAGCTAGGATTCCACTTAGGTCTAGGTGGTGTCTCTACGTTTAAAAACGGCGGCATGGATAAAGTTATCCCGCATCTGGACATGAATTGGGTGATTCTAGAGACAGACTGTCCTTACCTTGCACCTGTACCACATCGTGGTAAACGCAACGAGCCAGCTTATACTTCTCTAGTGGCGGCGCGCGTGGCCGAACTTCGTGGGGAAAGCCTTGAAGCTATCGACACCCGAACGACCAAAAACGCAGAAGCGCTGTTTAACTTAGGCTAAGATCTGCACTTATATAAATTACAATCAAACATTCTCTTATATTTCATAGCATTATATTTTAAAGTATAAATAACGTGCTATTGAGATATAACTCCTGCCCTTCTTAAAATATTGCCCACACATTCGACAAGGTGGGCAATCGATGAATACTTGCCAACATGGTATTTACTTAAAACGTCAAAAACGCACCCTACTGCAAAAGCTTATGGGTATCAAAGAGCTCTACGTGTGCACTAAATGCGGATATATCATTAAAGTTAAATAGTAATGTGGCGGTGATTCAAGCTTGTTATTTGAATTACTGACAAACAAAACACTTACACAGAAATATAATGAATATCGCATACGCTAAATGAAGCACTCCGCTATTCTGACCTTCTCATAAATAAAAACAAATTCTCTGCCTATACTTGCTGACGCATACTCATAAAAATGAATATGGATGTCTCAAAAATGTGTGAACATGGAATTTACTTACAACGTCGACCTAGAACTTTTATGCAAAAAATTTTAGGCATTAAGGAAGTGTACGTATGCTCTAAATGCGGCTACGTCCTAAAGCTTAGATAATTGGCTCAGCCCAAACCACAACTAAGGCGATTCTTATGGGTCGCCTCCCGCTCCCTCACACCTTCAAAAATTACAAATCGTTACACAGTCAAAGTTACTTCATCTCGTAACCTTTAAACTTGTTTTAAACGTCAGGCATATTTCCATTATCGATGATTAGAACTTTATTCTGTTAAATATGACCATATTGATTTGGTAGATAACCTATTGAACCATATACCGAAGCACCATTTAACATTGGAAGTAACATCACATAAAGTCTCCCAAATAAACAACAATAAGAATAGGGATATGTATGTGTAAACATGGCGGTTACTTGCAACGTCGGCAGCGTCACTTTTGGGAGAAACTATTGGGAGTTAAAGAGGTATATGTTTGCTCACGATGTGGATACATCAAGCGAGTGAGATAGTTTAGCTAGGTTTAGAAAACGAAAAAGCGGCTCGATAAAGCCGCTTTTCTCTATTGAGAAGGAGAGATTACTCTTCTCCTTCCGCCTCTTCCGTTTCATCTTTGCGAGTGTAGAACCGTGCGAAGAACAAGCCTACCTCAAACAGCAAACACATTGGGATTGCTAAAAGGGTTTGCGAGATCATATCCGGCGGCGTCAATAGCATGCCGACAATAAACGCACACACAATAATGTATGGACGCTTCTCTTTCAGATCTTGTGGTGTCGTTGCGCCTGTCCAACACAACAAGATAATCGCGACTGGTACTTCAAACGCAATACCAAACGCCATAAACAGCGCTAGTACAAAATCGAGATAGCTCGAAATGTCGGTTGCAAACTCTACTCCACCCAATGAGATAGCAGTAAAGAAGCCAAACACCAACGGAAATACCACGAAGTACGCGAACGCCACACCGCAGTAAAACAGCAACGAACTTGAGAACAACAATGGCATGATCAAACGACGTTCATGCTTGTACAAACCGGGCGCCACAAATGCCCAAACTTGGTACAAAATAAACGGCACCGCGACAAACACCGATGCGATAAGCGTTAGCTTCAGCGGTGTAAAGAAGGGTGAAGCCACATCGGTTGCGATCATCGTCGCGCCTTCAGGTAAACGCTCTACCAAAGGTGCAGAAACAAATTCATAAATGTGGTTGGAGAAATAAATTAGCCCAACAAACACGACCAATACTGCGGCAATTGCTTTTAGCAGTCGATTGCGAAGTTCTAATAAATGACTAATTAAAGGTTGTGTCTGCTCGACGGTAGACATGGCAAACCTCTTTTTAAAAACCAGATCAAAAAGGAGCTACCAATGTCTAGTAGCTCCTCCTAATGAGACTATTCGGCTTTCTTATCTGCCGCTGTAACCTTAATCTCTTCCGCTTTCTCAACGGTTTCAGTCGCTTTTGCAGCTTCTTGCGGCTCTGCGTCTGATTTGGTTGGTTCCGCGTAAGGGCGGTTTACAGATTGCGCGG
Source organism: Vibrio sp. MMG023 (assembly GCF_021654215.1). Lineage (NCBI taxonomy): Bacteria > Pseudomonadati > Pseudomonadota > Gammaproteobacteria > Vibrionales > Vibrionaceae > Vibrio > Vibrio sp. MMG023. The sequence continues at coordinate 457,543 of NZ_JAKFZP010000006.1, forward strand.
CTTTCTTCAGTTCTTCAACAGAAGACTTTAGCTCAGGAGACAGATCATCCATCCCCATTTGCTCAGCTTTACGCAAGTTTTCTTGCAGTTCTTGGACTTTTAGCTCGTGTGACAATTCGTCTTTGACGCTATTTGCCATACTCTTCGCTGCTCCGACAAAACGAGAGACACTGCGGATGGCATGTGGCAAACGCTCGGGACCAAGAACAACCAGACCAACAACAGATATTAATACCAGTTCCCAAAAACCGATATCAAACACGTTTTACGCCTGCTCTTTGTCTTTTTTCGTTTCAGGAGCAGCTTCTTTCTTTTGCTGCTCTTCTAAACTTTTTGGCTCGAAGTCTGCGTCTTTGTCTTCTTTCTTCGCAGAATCATCTTCGCTCATCGCTTTCTTGAAGCCCTTAACGGCACCACCCAGATCGCCACCGATACCGCGCAGTTTCTTAGTTCCGAATAGCAATACAACAATTACAGCAATGATTAAAAGTTGCCAAACACTGATACCACCCATTCTTTTTACCTCGGGTCTTTAAACAAAATTATTTCAAGAGTTTAACGTCTATCGACGATAAGCTCGCCAACTAAGCAGCCAAAATGTGACACCTGCGATACCGCTGGCCATCGATAGCTGCTCATAAGCGTTATCCACCAATATTGCCGAGCATACGACTAAAGTGGCTCCAACACCAAATAAAAACTTTCCTGTCGCCTGCTGACGCTTGCTGTGACGGTAACCTTGATAAAGCTGATCCATGCGTTGATTCATGGCTTTACCTTGTTTAAGGCTATCGTAAAGCAGCTCCGGCAGTTCCGGCAACTTCTCTGCCCAAAACGGCGCACGGTCTTTAATGGCATTCACTAAAGCTTGCGGACCGACTTGGTTCATCATCCATTCTTCAAGGAAAGGTTTCGCGGTCTCCCACAAATCTAGTTGCGGGTACAACTGGCGACCCAGTCCTTCGACGTACAACAGCGTTTTTTGTAGCAATACAAGCTGCGGCTGCACTTCCATATTGAATCGACGCGCAGTGTTGAACAGATTCAACAGTACGTGACCGAAAGAGATTTCACACAGTGGTTTAGCAAAGATTGGTTCACACACGATGCGAATCGCAAATTCAAATTCATCGACATTGGTATCGGCAGGTACCCACCCCGAATCAACGTGCAATTCCGCTACGCGGCGGTAATCACGATTGAAGAAAGCGAGGAAGTTTTCCGCCAGATAGCGTTTGTCTTCACTGTTAAGTGTACCAACGATCCCGCAATCGAGCCCAATCCACATCGGATTATCTGGATGCTCCGGTTTAACGAAGACGTTGCCCGGGTGCATGTCGGCATGGAAAAAGCTGTCTCGGAACACCTGAGTGAAGAAGACACTAACACCGCGTTCCGCGAGCAATTTCATATTGGTGCCATTCGCTTCCAAGCCTTCAATATCAGAGACTTGGATGCCATATATTCGCTCAGAAACCATGACAGTTTCATTACTAAAGTCAGGAAAAACTTCTGGTACGTAAAGCTCTTCACTGCCTTCGAAGTTGCGACGCAGTTGAATCGCGTTCGCCGCTTCACGACGCAAATCGAGTTCATCAAGTAAGGTTTTTTCGTACTCACGAACCACTTCAACTGGTTTCAAACGACGTGCTTCAGGCATCGCTCCGGCGACTATACGCGCCATTCGGTGCATCAGTTTTAGATCTGAATCAATGACCGGACGAATATCTGGACGGATGACCTTTAATACCACTTCTTGGTTAGTGTCTTTTAATCGCGCAGTATGCACCTGAGCAATCGACGCAGACGCTAACGGTTTGATATCAAATTCAGTAAACCAGTTTTCTAATGGACCGCCCAGAGCGAGTTCCATTTGTTCTTTCGCTAACTGCCCATCAAATGGCGCAACTTGGTCTTGTAAAAGCGCAAGAGGATCAGCGATATGTGGAGGGAAAAGGTCACGGCGGGTCGACATCATCTGACCAAACTTAATCCAAACCGGACCTAGTTCTTGCAGAGCGAGACGAAGACGCTCACCTAACGGTTTCTCTGGGTGCTTGTTCTTAATCCAGAATAAGCTTTTGCGCATCAAAAGCGGCGCTTTGGTCAGTTGATGATCAGGCAACAACTCATCCAAGCCGTATTCCAGCTGAACTTTAATGATTTGATATAAGCGCTTTATTTCTGCTGGCGTCATGAGTTCTCCAGCGCAGGCTTATCCGAGTCGAACTTATTTAGTAGTACGTTTAGGCGCGCTTCGACACGAGAAGCTTGACTGCGAACGTCATCCACTTGGTCACAGAAGTGGGCGATTTCCAGCGGTGCTGGCGCCAGTTTCCACTCTTCTGTTACCACTTGAGCAAGGTGGCGTTGGTGTTTTTCCGCTTGAGAAGCAAAGAAACCGCCGACGTTTTTGGTGCCTTGCACAAAGGTATGTGCCACGACATCCCCCGTCACTCGAGACAGCCACTCTTCAATATCTGGCTTGCAATCGACCATCAATTGAGAGAATTTCTGTGCAAGTTGGATGTCACCTTCAAGCTCAAGTTTGTCTTGCTTGATAAGGCGAGTGATGTTGGCTTGATCGCGCAGCTCAGGAAGTACGCTTAGATTCAGCGACAGATAACAATCTGGCTGACCTTCGTAATTGCCCAAAACATCGATTTGCTGGCTGAAGATGAACGTCAGCGTCTTATTGATTTCTTTGAGGTGAATTTGAATCACCTGACCTTTAAGACGTGACAAACGACGACCCAATTCAGGATCGTCTTTAATCAGCGTATTTAGTGTCGTTTCAATAACGGCAGTGATAAGAGGTTCAAATGGCATACCGCTTATCCTTAGAACTTGTAGCCGCGGTGCAGCGCCACAATACCACCCGTTAGGTTGTAGTATTTGGTGTTTTCGAAGCCCGCTTCTTTCATCATGCCTTCCAGTGTTTCTTGGTCTGGGTGCATACGGATAGATTCTGCTAGGTAACGGTAGCTGTCTGCGTCATTTGCCACTAGCTCACCCATTTTTGGCAATAGGTGGAACGAGTACGCGTCGTACACTTTTGATAGTGGGTCTAGGATTGGTTTTGAGAACTCAAGTACCAACAAACGACCACCTGGCTTCAATACGCGGAACATAGAGCGCAGCGCTTTGTCTTTATCGGTGACGTTACGTAGACAGAAGCTGATAGTGATCACGTCAAAGTAATCATCTGGGAACGGCAGTTCTTCTGCGTTCGCTTGAACGTAATGCACGTTACCCACAATGCCGTTATCACGCAGTTTGTCACGACCGACATTCAGCATTGAATTGTTGATGTCCGCAAGGATCACGTGACCTTGGTCGCCAACAATGCGTGAGAATTTCGCTGTTAAATCGCCTGTACCACCACCTAGATCGAGAACGCGTTGTCCCGGACGAGCGCCACTGCAATCAATAGTAAAACGCTTCCAAAGGCGGTGAACACCACCTGACATCAAGTCATTCATGATGTCGTATTTTGCTGCCACTGAGTGGAAAACTTCGGCAACTTTGGTCACTTTTTCGTCTTTTGCCACTGTGGTAAAACCAAAGTGGGTAGTGTCGTTATCTAACGCTGTATTTGATTGCACACTTGTGTCCGTCATTCTGATTCCTCTTGGGCAGCACTTTTTCACTTCGGGGCGGTTGATAACAAATAGGGTCGCCCACTGTACTGCGGGCGATTAGTTTACTTTATCCTCAGCCGGATGTCTTTCTACTAAAGAAGCATTTTCCGAAAATGACTCTGTCTGCGCCAACTGAGCAAGATCTGGCGAGATTGGACGTTTTACTTCCACTCCTAGTTGCTTAAAGCTTTCCGCTTGACGGATCACGTTGCCTCGCCCTGTTGCTAGCTTATTCATTGCGCCTTGGTACGTTTGGTTGGCTTTGTCTAGTGCACCGCCCAGCCCTTCCATATCATCAACAAACAAACGCAGTTTGTCGTACAATTTTGCCGCTCGTTCAGCGATCAACTGAGCGTTTTCATTTTGGCGTTCGTTACGCCACAAGTTATCTATCGTACGTAGCGCCACCAGCAAAGTGGTCGGGCTGACCAAAATAATGTTTTGCTCCATCGCGTCTTTGACCAAGCTCGGGTCAGCTTGTATCGCCACTTGAAATGCAGGTTCCACCGGAATAAACATCAGTACGTAGTCTAGGCTCTGAATGCCTTTTAGCTGATGGTAATCTTTAAGGCTCAAGCCTTTGATGTGCGCGCGCAGCGCGGCTAGGTGATCGCTCAGCGCCTGATCTCGTTGAATGTCGTTTTCTGCGTTGAAGTAGCGCTCGTACGCCACCAGCGCCATTTTCGAATCGACCACCACTTGTTTGTTTTGCGGTAAGTGAACTATCACATCCGGCTGATAGCGTTTGCCTGCTTCGTTTTGCAAGCTCACCTGAGTTTGGTACTCGTGCCCTTCACGCAAACCAGATTCTGCCAACACACGAGCCAGAACCACTTCACCCCAGTTGCCTTGCTGCTTGTTGTCACCTTTCAGAGCTTGAGTCAGATTGACCGCTTCTCGGGTCATATGCTCATTCAAACGTTGCAGGTTCTTCAACTCATGCACCAAGGTGTGACGCTCTTTGGCTTCTTGGCTAAAGCTGTCGTTAACTTGTTTCTTGAACCCTTCCAGTTGCTCTTTGAGTGGAGACAGCAAACCTTCCAAACTCTGACGGTTTTGCATGTCGACTTTGGCGGTTTTCTCTTCAAACAACTGATTCGCTAGGTGTTCAAATTGCTGCTTCAAACGCACTTCTGCTTGCTCAAGAATTTGCAGTTTTTCAGCATTGGCTTGGTTGATTTGTTCGTGTCGCGCTTGCTGCTCACCAAGCTGGGTTTCAAGACGCGATTTGTGTTCACGCATCTGTCCTAGCTCATCAAAATACTGCTGACGCTCTTGCTTCACCGCTTCGAAATAGCGCAGCTTTTCCATCGCGGCCATCAATTTACCGTGAGTTTGGCGCACTTCGAATGCTGCTTTGTCGCGCTCGTCATCAAGCTCATCCAATTCTTGCTGTGCTTCGGCAAGGCTTTGCTTCACCTGTTCAAGTTGTTGTTGATGAAGCTGTTTTTCAGAGGAGAGCTGTTGTTCGAGCAATTGAGTTTGCGTGGCAAAGCGTTGTTTAACCCACCAACCCACTGCAACACCGCTGATGGTCGCGGTAAAAAGAGAAGACAGAATGAGAGATTGATGCTCAAGAATCCATTGCATAATAGCGAGTTAGCCTGTGTTTTTTATCTTTAATAATGGTATTTACATACTGGATAAATGTCCAGTTTGTTGGATGAAAAATCCTCGCATACACTAGGCGCTCCGTACAACATACTCACACCTGCTCAAACCAACAGCGATGAGCGGTACATCATCACACAGAGGCATCATGAACGAGCGTCGCGCCCTAGGATTTGGGCTATCAGCGGTATTACTTTGGTCAACAGTAGCGACCGCATTTAAATTGACTTTGGCGGAATTCTCACCGATTCAGATGCTTACCATGGCGAGTATTGTTTCGGCTATCGCACTTATCACTGTGTGTGGTGCACAGGGCAAGCTCAACCAACTGGGTAACACATTTTTATCTAACCCTTGGTATTACCTATTGCTTGGTTTGATTAACCCACTGGCTTATTACCTGATCTTATTCAAAGCTTATGACTTGCTACCTGCGTCTCAAGCACAAGCAATTAACTACAGTTGGGCAATCACCCTTACCTTAATGGCGGCGGTTTTCTTGGGTCAGAAAATCCGAGGTAAAGACTGGATCGCTTGTGGTTTTAGTTACCTCGGCGTGATTGTGATTGCGACTAAAGGTAATGTGCTAGGAATGGATTTTGAAAGCCCACTGGGTGTTGGCTTGGCATTACTTTCGACCCTGCTTTGGGCAAGCTACTGGATTCTTAATACCAAAAACAAAGCCGACCCTGTGGTAGGTGTCTTACTTGGCTTCTTGGTTGCGATTCCATTTGCGATTGGTTTAAGTGTTTATGAAGGCGCGAATTGGGGCCAAATCACAGCCAAAGGCTGGGCAGCAGTGACTTATGTCGGCTTGTTTGAAATGGGCATCACCTTTGTATTGTGGTTATCCGCACTCAAACTGACCGAAAATACCGCGCGTATCAGCAACCTAATTTTCGCTTCACCATTTATATCTTTAATGCTGCTTGCCACCATCATTGGCGAAGACATTCATCCATCCACTTTGATTGGCTTGGTATTGATCATCAGCGGCTTAGTCATTCAGCAAGTGAAGTTTGGCAGAAAGCAAAAAAAAGCGAATACTGCCCAGTAGCCACATCCGAAACCATTGCAAAAATGAGACGGAATTTATAAAAAAGAGAGCTAGCTAACAGTTTACTCGATTAATGAAGTGTTCCTTGCTTGGATTTGTTCGGGCTTTGGATACGATATAGCCAAAGCCCGATATGAACGTCTAATCAGATGTTAACAACACAAATCCAAGGGCGCTCAGGATGCTTTATTAACTATGTTTCGCTTCGCTATCTCTCCTGCATTGATGACAGACTGGAAACTCGCTCTGCAACAGTGCTGTGATGCCACTAAGGCGCACGGTCAGCTCTATAAATTTAGCTACACTCATCAATGGCGATTGAGTGAAGTCGCCACATCACCGCAGCACCACCGCGAAATTGTAGCGATTTTAGATATCGCGACCGACCGATTCCAACCTGCTCACTTCGATGCTGAACAAGTTTCCTTTGAGTCACAAACATTAAGCTACTGCCCTGTTTGGTTGCCCAACGGAAAATTGTTTGCAGCTCTGGCTTTGGTTCATCCAAACCAACAGAAGCAAACGGTGGCGGCTTGGTTAAGCGCCATCGCTGGACGAATTAGCTTTGACATAAGCCAAACCTACCTTAAAGAACAACAGCGCCATCAAGTTCAATTGCCAGAATCGCTGCCGACCCTGCAAGAGTTCATCGATTGTTTAGAAGATCATACGTGGATAAAGAGTACCGACGGTCGCTATGCCATGACCAATCGCAGCGTGGAAAACTCATGGCAAATGACCGGCAGCGACATTGTTGGTAAGAATGACTTTGAATTGTTCAGCAGCAAACGAGCTAAGAAGTTCATCGACACCGACCAATTAGTGATCGCGACAGGCAGCCAAAACACCGTTGAAGAATGCACCCTGATAGATGACAACAACAACCCCACTTGGCTTGAAACCATCAAATCACCGATCCGAGATCACAGTGGTGAATTAATTGGTATTTTGGGGATGACAAGAAACGTCACACGCCGAAAAATGGTCGAAACTCAGCTCTCACTCGCATCGAAAATCTTCGACAACTCCCATGAAGGTATGGTGATTACTGACCGCAAAGCGAACATCCTCGATGTAAACAGTGCCTTTACTCATATTACAGGCTATGCAGCCGAAGAAGTGATTGGTAAGAATCCTAATATTCTGCGCTCAGGGCATCATGATGGAGCCTTTTACAAGACACTTTGGCACCAGTTAGAAACCAAAGGCCAATGGAAAGGCGAATTCATCAACCGCAAAAAAGATGGCAGTATTTACCCGCAATTAGCCACTATCAGTGCGGTGATGGACGATAAAAATCATCTGATAAACTACATCTGCGTGTTCGAAGACATCTCAGTACGTAAAGCGCACGAAGAAAAGCTGCAACGCATGGCATTTTATGACCCACTAACAAACCTTCCCAACCGAACACATCTGATTAGCCTTCTCGAGCAACACATTGAAAGTGGACAAAAGCACGACCACGCCTTTGCAACGTTATTCCTCGACATTGACCATTTCAAACACATCAACGACAGCATGGGGCACTTCTGTGGTGATCAATTACTAACGAAACTCGCAGAACGTTTTCAAGAAGTCCTACATTTACGCGCGCACATTGCACGAATAGGCGGTGATGAGTTTGTCATCATATTGCCGAATATCGTCTCTGACTCACAACTTATCGACACCATTGAAGACATTCTTAGCTTATTCAATCGACCTTTTGAAGTCAGTAAAGACGAAGCGTTACGCATCTCCACCAGCGTGGGCGTAGCACGTTACCCGCAAGATGGCCAAGACAGCGAAACCTTGTTGAAGAATGCAGACACCGCTATGTACTTGGCGAAGAAAAACGGTCGAAATGGCTACGCATTTTACTCTCCAGACTTAACAGATAAGTCGGTCACTCATGTCAGAATGCAATCGGCCTTGCATGAAGCCATCGAGAAAAACCAACTGCATTTGGCATACCAACCGCAATACAACCTCAGTGAGAACGAGTTGGTTGGCGTCGAAGCATTACTGCGCTGGCAGCACCCAGAGCTTGGGGTTATTTCTCCGGCAGACTTCATTCCAATTGCAGAAAAAACAGGCCTTATTCAAAGCATTGGGAAATGGGTACTTGAACAAGCATGTTTACAAGGGCGAGCTTGGCTAGATAGCGGCATTGATTTTGGTAAGCTCGCGGTTAACGTATCGGCACTCCAACTTCAGCAATCCGATTTTATTACTAAGCTGGGCGTCATTCTTAAAGAGACAAAATTCCCAGCTCATCGTTTAGAGTTAGAAATCACCGAAAGCTTCTTATTAATAGATCCACAACAAGCGATCGCATCACTTAACTTACTGCGCGAGCTAGGTATTGAGATTTCTTTGGATGACTTTGGTACTGGTTATTCGTCATTGTCGTACTTGAAAGGCTTACCAATCAATAAGCTGAAAATCGACCGTTCTTTTGTTAGCGATCTACCAAGCAACACCGACAGCAACGCGATTGTGAATGCCATCATCGCCATGGGCCAAACCCTATCACTTAAGGTAGTCGCGGAAGGCATCGAAACCGACGAACAAGCACAATACCTATATGAGCACGGCTGTATCTACGGGCAAGGCTTCCGTTTTAGCGCCCCAGTTCGCGCCGAGAAGTTGTTCAAATAAAAAGACCGAGCATTTGCTCGGCCTTTTTCAATTCTTTTACTTAGCTAGTTACACCCACTGACCAGCAACAAAGCCGCTCGACCAACACCATTGGAAGTTATAGCCACCTAACCAGCCGGTTACGTCCATCACTTCACCGATGAAGTACAAGCCTTTGATGTTCTTACATTCCATGGTTTTTGAAGACAGGTGATCGGTATCTACGCCGCCTAGGGTCACTTCTGCAGTGCGGTAACCTTCCGTGCCGTTTGGTGCTACTGCCCAGCTCTCTAAACGCTCAACGATGGTCGTCATCTCTTTCTGGTTGAACTGCTTAAGTGGTTTGTCTGCTAATTCTTTACGTTCAATCAACACCTCAACCAAACGTTTTGGTAGCACTTTTGCTAGCGTGTTCTTTAGGGATTGGTTCGGATGCTTCTCGCGACTGCGTTCTAGTAGTTCAGCGATGTCGTCGTTTGGAACGAGGTTAATCGTCACCTTTTGACCCGCTCTCCAGAATGAAGAAATTTGTAGTACCGAAGGGCCCGACAAGCCGCGGTGGGTAAACAGCAACGCTTCTTTGAACATGGTGCCGTCTTGCGCGGTGATTTCTGCTGGAATCGCAATGCCCGATAGCTCAGCAAAATCTTCTTTGTCTTCTTTATGCAGCGTAAACGGTACTAGACCTGCCGTAGTAGTAATCACCGGAAGCTCAAACTGCTCAGCAATCTTGTAGCCAAATGGCGTCGCACCAAGCTTAGGCATCGACAGGCCGCCTGTTGCCACCACTAAAGATTCACACTCGATGTTTTCAGTACCGGCATGTAGACGAAAGCCCGCGTCGGTTTTCTCAATTGAGTGTACATCACATTGGTAACGCTGCTGAATATTTGGCATGTCGCATTCTGCCAGTAGCATCTTAACGATGTCTTTTGCGGTAAATGCATCAACACAGAACAGCTGTCCGTGATCGCGCTCTTCAAACTCGATGCCATGCTTGCTGACCAGCGAGATAAAGTCCCAGTTGGTGTACTGCGATAGCGCCGATTTCACGAAATGTGGGTTTTGACATAAGTAGTTGCTCGCTGAGACGTCGTAGTTAGTGAAGTTACAACGACCACCACCTGAGATAAGGATTTTACGTCCTGGCTTTTTTGCATGATCCAGTACGAGCACATTGCGTCCACGTTTGCCGGCTTCTGCCGCACACATCAAACCTGCCGCACCTGCGCCAATTACAACAACATCAAATTTCTTACTCATTGGTAACGCTCAATTACTTATTTAAATTGGTTTATACCCAAGTAACCTCGAGATGCTTGGTTCAGCGAGGATGACTTGGTTTGTAGACGCGGCGGCGATTTAAAGGTTTAGTGGGTCTAAATCAAAAATCGACAACAAAGTATACAAACCAAGGCAACTCGCCCTTCGGGAGCGTGTCATTGACCCGATTTCTACGTCAAACAACTTGGAAAGAGCTGGCTATTACGCTGCGTTGTTTTCCTTGAAGTCAAATCAATGACAATGCTCTGAACTCTGCATCTTGAAGTCACTTGGGTATATAAGTCCACAAATAAAAAAGGATGTGCTCATTGCACATCCTTGCTTTCTGCGGGCGCTATTCTAACGACAAATGTCGAATGGGAAAAGCGCTTAAATTCCAAGCACTGCTTGATGACCTAGAGAATAAAGGCCCCCAGTAGGGTCACACCGAGTAAAGCGGTCGATAAAATGAATAATCCGCGAACCCTTTCACACTTGCCAGTAAAGACTTCGTCATGATGATGGTCGTACTCTTTACTTTTTATGTAATGGAACAACCTCACTTGTTTAGTGACATTGCCATGGGTGGTGAAAAATCCATTGCCATCCACCTGCTGATAGAGCAAAGGATGCGCTTCACGCATGATGTAAATAAGAGAACGAAGAGCGGTGAGATAACGGACCATATTAACTCCCGTCACCACCATTAGCGCAAATAAGATTGTGTCTCCACTGATCATCTTTTCCTCCCTACATCTTCAATGATGCTCAAGAGAAAAAGACGATCAATGCTTCGTCCTTTACCCGCTACTTAGCGCGTTGAGAACGCGTTATGCAGCTGGAGCATCCATAATTGAAGATGAACCTTCTTTTGCCATTTGTGCCAGATCTTTGTCAATGAAGAACAATGCTTTGCCGTCTTCACCTACCAATTCGATCTTATCTAAAATCCCTTTAAACAACTTCTCTTCTTCGTGCTGTTCAGCCACGTACCACTGCAGGAAGTTAAACGTTGAGTAGTCTTGGCTTGTAAATGCAACATGCGCCAATTTGTTGATTCTTTCCGTGATCATTTGCTCATGTTCGTAGGTTTCACGGAAAACATCGCCTAGGCTTGCGAAATCATGCTTAGGAGCTTCAATTGCACCTAGGATTGGCATTGAGCCGGTTTCGCTTACATAAGTGAAAAGACGTTGCATGTGCTCCATTTCTTCTACGGCGTGTGCACGTAAAAATTCAGCCGCACCTTCAAAACCTTTGTCTTCACACCAAGCACTCATTTGTAAGTATAGATTGGATGAGAAAAATTCTAGGTTAATTTGCTCATTCAATTGTTCAACCATAGTTTGAGACAGCATGTTAACTCCTATTAATGTGCATGCAATATACCCAAGTAACCTCGAGCTGAGCAGGCTCAGCGAGGATGATTGGTCTAAAGTCACTTGGGTATAACCCACTATAACATGATTACTGAGGCAAGAGTTTGTACCCACGATATTGATATGAGATCACTTCAGCAAAATTATCTGACACTTAGTGCTAATCTGACACTATGACCTTATCAAGGAGATATCAATATGAGTTATAAACACATACTTGTGGCAGTCGATCTTTCAGACGACAGTAAAGTATTGATTAAGAAAGCCGTATCACTGGCTAAGCCTCTTGATGCGAAAGTCTCTTTCATTCATATCGATGTGAATTACGCCGAGCTTTACACGGGTCTTATCGATATCAATATGGCCGAGGCACAACATCAAGCGATGGAAGCATCCCGTACACAGCTGGCCAATTTTGAAGAGTTCGCAGAATATCCAATTACACATACTTTAGTGGGTAGTGGGGATCTGAATAATGAGCTGTGCGATACCATTCAAGACTACAACATCGATTTGGTCGTTTGTGGGCACCACCAAGATTTCTGGAGCAAGATTCTGTCCTCGACGCGTCAACTTATTAACTGCTCGCCTGTCGATATGCTGGTCGTACCGCTAAAAGACTAATTTGGATTGGCGCAACGATAAAACTTGGTTAGACTGCGGGCACCTTTGTTGTTGATAAAGATTCTCATCTATTATGGCTTATCTATCCGCAGTTACCCTACTTTGGGCATTCTCATTTAGCCTGATCGGCGTTTACCTTGCCGGTCAGGTCGATTCTTGGTTTTCTGTCTTCATGCGTGTCGCACTGGCGAGCGTCGTGTTCATACCTTTCTTAAAATTCCGTGGCGTAAGCAAATCTCTGATCGCGAAATTGATGATCGTTGGTGGCTTCCAACTCGGGTTAATGTATTGCTTCTACTACCAATCTTTCTTACTCCTTTCTGTACCAGAAGTACTGTTGTTCACCGTATTTACCCCTATTTACGTCACCTTGATTTATGACTTTTTGAAAGGCCGTTTCTCGCCTTGGTATTTGGTCACAGCAGCAATTGCAGTACTGGGTGCTGCGTGGATTAAATTTGCAGGCATCAATGAGAACTTCTTGATCGGCTTCTTGGTCGTACAGGGCGCCAATTTGTGCTTTGCTATTGGCCAGGTAGGTTATAAATACATTATGGAAACCGAACCTGTGGAATTGCCACAGCACACGGTATTTGGTTACTTCTATTTAGGGGCATTGTGCGTAGCGACCGTCGCCTTTGCTTTGATGGGCAACTTAGACAAGATGCCGACAACAGCAACGCAATGGGGCATTTTGACTTACCTTGGTTTGATTGCATCAGGCTTTGGTTACTTTGCGTGGAACAAAGGGGCAACCATGGTCAACGCAGGTGCACTTGCGGTAATGAACAATGCGTTAGTTCCAGCAGGTTTGATAGTGAACATTGTCATTTGGAACCGTGATGTTGATGTAATGCGACTCGCCATTGGCGGCGCGATCATCATACTGTCGCTGTGGATTAATGAGACTTGGGTGAAGAAGCGCGTAGAGATGAGTTACGCCAATAAGTAACACATCGATCCCAACAAACATTCCAACAATAAAAAACGCTCTCCAACTGGAGAGCGTTTTTTATTTGTTGATTCGATTAATGCATTTTGGCTTGCGAGCTTGCACTCATCAACGCAGTGGATGGCGTTGGTAACAATACTTCTAGCTTGGCATTACGCGCTTCAAGCTTGCGCTGACGTTTGAGCAATTTTTGCTGCTTTTTGGCTAACTTAAGCAACTTCTTTTGCTGCTTATAGTGTTTCTTAACCGCCTTCTTCGCCTTTTTCAGCGCTTTTTTATCTGACAAATCAAACATAGCTGGCGTCTCTAGCTGGGTAGTTGCGGCTGCGACTTTCGCTGCCAATTTTTTCTCTTTAACTCGTTCCACTACGCGCTTAACGATCGCCGCTTTTTCAATATTTTGCTCAGCCGTCATCATAATAGGTGCCTCTTGAGCAAGAGAATGACTTGGCAACGCTTCTGCCAATAACCCACAAGCTTGTTGTTCGGCAATTGGTTTATCTTGGCAACTCTGAGGAGGAATCGCAGCAGGCTTACACAAAGAATCTTTTGACGCAGAAGAGCGGGCACAAGAACGACAAACGAATTTAGGCGCAACCACCAAGCGGTGAATATCACCCAAACTCTCAGCGATTTGCTTTCGGCTCATCTTACATAAACGTTTCGCCATGCTACTACTCCAGCTATCTAGTTTCTGACTATCAGCGACTGCATCAAACAAAGTGTAATAATAATAATTCTTAGTTAGATATACAGTCAGAGTGCCGAATTAGCAAGAGAAAAGTATCAATAAGCTGAGCAAACGTCAGATACAAATACAGCGCCAAATCGGGCGCTGTAAGAAGAAGTTTTTTATTGTCAGTCGTTTAGTTGAATTACGCCATAGACGCCTTCACATAGACATCGAAACGATTCTTTTTAGTCTCAATCGCCATGCTTGGTTTTTGTTCATCTAACCAGTTGGCGTAATCAGGGCGCTTCACCACCACACGTTTGCTCGCCAATGCCATTGCTGGTGCCAGCAAGCCATCTGCATCAAGGTCGGCACCCACCAACGATTGAAACACACGCATCTCTTTCTTCACGAGTGCCGATTTCTTTTTGTTCTCAGGATGAGGGTACATTGGATCAAGGTAGACTACATCAGGCTGCACGAAGTCTTTATCTTGCGCTAATTGGTCGAGGGCGTCATGACTAGAAGCGTGGATCAGCGACATACGCTCTGACACCCAAGCACCAATTTCTGGATCGTGCTTCGCGCGAGCCAAGCCATCATCCAGCAACGCTGCTACCACAGGGTGACGTTCCACCATTTGGACTTTGCAACCTAATGACGCCAAAACGAATGCATCACGACCCAAGCCGGCCGTGCCATCTAGAATGGTTGGTGTTGCTCCTTTATTTAGACCCGCCGCTTTTGCGATCGCTTGCCCTTTACCGCCACCGAACTTGCGACGATGCCCCACTGCACCGCCAATCAAATCAACAAAGATCGCACCCAGCTTCGGCTCGTCCACTTTACGTAGCTCTAAACGATCTGTCGTTAGAACTAAAGCAAAGTCACTGTCGTCTGTGTGAGAAAGCTGCCAACGCGCAGCGAGTTCATCAAGGTGAGACTGTTGAGATGGGTCTTCACAAATCAATTGCAGTTGCAAAAGGAGGCTCCAGTAAAAATCGGTTTAACTGGCGCTGAGTGTATACCCAACCCGCCTCCAATTGCTAGGTTGAGGACAATCTAGGTAGAGAATAGTGCCGTCCGTTTAAAGTGGTTGAAGTGCTTCGACCAATTCAGCCAATGGCTGAGGGTGACCAATCGCATAGCCTTGTCCGTAATCCACACCCAGTGCTTTTAAGTGTTCGGTAATTTGGTCGTTTTCCACAAACTCAGCAACTGTGACCTTACCTAATTGCTTCGCAAGGTCGTTAATCGAGCGCACCATGACACGATCCATTTCGTTCGTGTTGATATCTCGCACGAAAAGGCCATCAATTTTCACGATATCGACAGGAAGTTGCTTCAAGTAGCCAAAAGAAGATAGACCAGAACCAAAATCGTCCAATGCAATCAAGCATCCCAACGCTTTAACCCGAGTGAAGAAGCCAAGCGCTTGATCAATATTGCTCATCGCAGCGGTCTCGGTGATCTCTAAACAAATCTTCTCACAAGGAATAGAAGACAGCTGCAAACGCTCCAATAAGAAGTCGATAAACTCTTGATTACCCATCGATTGGCCGGACAAGTTAATCGCGCAGCGACCGAGCTTTTCCACCACCTCGGGACGCACTTCAAACCACTCAAGTGTTTGGGTGATAACTTGCTTATCAATCCAGTGCGCGATGTTGTAGCGCTCTGAAGCTGGCATAAAAATACCTGGAGACAAGTAGTTGCCTTGAGCATCACGGATACGTACTAGAATCTCAAAGCACAGCGGCGAACCTTCACCACGCAAATTCAGTATTTGCTGAGCAAACAGTTCCAAACGCTTATTCGACAATGCCTCATGCACTAAGTTAACGCTCTGCATTTCGAGCTGGCGACGCTGCAGCTCTTCATTGTCTAAACTGAACAGGTTATAGCGATTACGACCCTGCTCTTTGGCGACGTGACACGCAGAGTCTGCCTGAGCGTGAACCATTTGTGGTGTCTCGGCGGTGTGGTCAATAATACGAATGCCCACCGAGCAACTCATGAACAAACGCGTGTCTTCCCAACGAAATAGCTGCTCGCTTAATGTTGAGATAATGTGTTTAGCAACGCTGATCGCGCCATATTCATCGCAATCCTTGAGCAATACGGCAAATTCATCACCGCCCATGCGCGCAAGCACCGCGTTATGAGGCAGCACTTCTTCAAGCATGCTAGCGCAAAACTGAATGGCCGCATCGCCTGCGTCATGTCCCACCGTATCGTTCAAGACTTTTAACTGATCGAGGTCGAGATAAAGCATGGCATGCACACGACGATGGCTTTCCACTTCTCGTAACGCCGTTTGCAGTTCGAGTTCAAAATAGTTGCGGTTGTAGGTATCAGTCAGCAGATCGTAACTTGCTTGATATTCCAGTTGTTTAGCAAGCTTTTTGGTTTCCGTGATGTCTTCACCGACGATCAGCAATTGGTCAGAATCCCTCAATGGACGGATATTTTCACGAACCCAAACAGAATGACCATAGGCATGACGATACTCAATTTCACGACGCCAAACCCCATGCATCACTTGCTGTGGTTGAAGTAGCACTTGGCGGGGGTACAGTGCTTTTTCGTCAGAGTAGAATGCACACAAGTGATGACCCAGCATATCCAACGGTTGATAACCTAAAAGCTGCTGAGCAAAGCGGTTCACCTCTTGAATCCGATTATTATTATCTAATGTCACCATCATCACAGGTTGCTGTTCGTAGTAACTACGCAAGCTCGACTCACGCTGATAAAGCTTGTCTTCCATTGCTTTTCGGCTAGTGATATCACGCGCTTCAAACAAGTATTGTTCTTGGTCACCCACTTGTTGAGAAAACGGCTTTAACGACACTTCCAGTACCATCGCGCCATGTTCTGTGCTCCAAATTTCAGCTTCAAAGGTCGCCACATTACGATTCTGAGACTGAAAATAGTTGGCGAGCAACTGACGTGCTTCTTCACTCCAGTGTTTATGATGCCAAAGTGGACGATCGAGACGTATATCCTGATGATAAAGCAAAGACTGCAGACGATCGTTGCCCGAGTTGAGCAAACCATGGTGGTCGAGAATCCCCATATACTGCATGCTCTGGTCGAATACCGACTCCAAAATCGCTTGGCTTTCACGGGCAATGCTCTCGCTACGGCGAATACGCTGCAAGTAGTAACTCAGCAGCAGAATCACCATCACCATGACGATAAATAGGCTACCAAACAATTTGATCTCTTTTGCGTAGCGCTCGGTAAATTCTGCGGGCTTATTGAAGAACACCGACGATGCCTCTTGTTCAGCCCCCAACCCCCAGCGAACGACCGATTGGTAATCGAGTTTAATGTCCGATTCCGCGCGTACTACCGCTGGCAACGGCCGCGTTGGGTTATCCAGCACATAGGCCAATAACTTTGCCGCCTCAAAACCTTGACGATAACCACTTTGAATCACACCACCCACAGCACCATGACCCAACCCAATATCGTGCACCATAAATAAAGGCGCGTTCGATGCTTGATTGATGTCTCGCCAATCTTTGTCCGTGGCAACATTGCCATCAATATCGCGGTAGTAAGTCCAAAATAGCACCACATTCTCAATGTTCAGTCGCGAAACTTCCTGTTTCAACATATCGACATTGTCAGGAACAAGATGACGAACTTTGTCGCGATATTGCGGGTTTTTATCAAGAAATTCTTCTATTTGAGCTCGAAGCGCTAATCCAGTGACCGAATGATCACTAACGACAAGAATCTGCTTATGCTTTGGGTGTAATCGCTCGATAAGCGTAAGGTTGGCAAGCAAATCAATATCTTCGATCACGCCTGTGGCTTTTAGTCCCTGATGCAAAGTAGGAATGTAATTGTTGATACCACTAAAAATGACTGGCGTATTTTGCAATACATCTGACAAACGCTGCATCAGAGCAAGTGCATTGTTATCACTGACGACAATCGCATCGAAATGCTCTTCGCTCAGCTTGGTGCGATAAAGTGATTCGAGTTGATTGAAGAACTGCTGGCTTTGGCTGCGCTTAGAGTCAAGGTACAAAACTCGAATATCGAGTGGGTGATCTTCAAGTTGCTGGGCAAAACCGCGCTGAACAGAGTCGGTCCAAAAGAAACCTTGGTGGTAGGAATGTACAACAAGTACTTTTTGCTCTTGCGCCGATACGATCGCACTGCACAACATCGCGATAAAAAACAGAAAAAGTGGCACATCAACTCCATGACATCAGAGCTACCTCGCGGTTATCCCTGCTAAAACCTTGTGAATCCGGCCCGCTGTGCGTATAAAATGAATTTCACACCTCATACCCAACGGAAAACATTGTATGAATGCGACGCTGCCGAAACTCGACGATCTTGATCGTGCCATTCTAAAAACGCTGATGGCCGATGCTCGAACGCCTTATGCAGAAATGGCAAAACAATTTGATGTTAGCCCTGCAACGATCCACGTTCGTATCGAGAAAATGAAAGCGGCGGACATCATCGAAGGTACTGAGGTGATCGTCAACACCAAAAAGCTAGGATATGACGTATGTTGCTTTATTGGCATCAATCTCAATGCCGCACGTGACTATCACTCTGCGTTGGAAAAACTCAACGCCCTCGATGAAGTGGTGGAAGCTTACTACACCACGGGCGCGTATAACATATTCGTCAAATTGATGTGCAAATCGATTGAAGAACTGCAGTTTGTATTGATTGATAAGCTGCAGGCTATTGATGAAGTCCAATCTACAGAGACCCTGATTTCGCTGCAAAACCCAATTAATCGCAACGTAAATCCATAAGACGCTGAATCCATAAAATAAAAGCCGAATCAAAAAATAAAAAGGGCAGCCACTTGGCTGCCCTTTTTCATTCTCAATCGAGATTATGCTGCGATACCGGAATGACGCAGTAGTGCATCGATTTCTGGCTCACGACCTCGGAAGCGTTTAAATAGCTCCATTGGCTCTTCACTGCCACCCATTTCTAAGATGTTGTTCAGGAAGCTCATGCCCGTTTCTTTGTTGAAGATACCTTCTTCTTCGAAACGAGAGAACGCGTCTGAAGACAATACTTCTGCCCATAGGTAGCTGTAGTAACCCGCGCTATAACCACCAGCAAAAATATGACCAAAGCTGTGTGAGAATCGAGCCCACTCAACCGCAGGCAGTACCGCAACTTTCTGCTTCACATCTGCCAAGGTTTCAAGAACGCGAGCACCCACTTCTGGGTCGTACTCTGTGTGCAGAGTGAAATCGAATAAGCCGAACTCAAGTTGACGTAGGATGCCCATCGCCGACTGGAAGTTCTTCGCCGCAAGCATCTTATCTAACATCGCTTTTGGTAGAGGCTCGCCAGTCTCGTAGTGGCCAGAAATGAACGCCAGCGCATCTTCTTCCCAACACCAGTTTTCTAAGAACTGACTTGGTAACTCAACCGCATCCCAAGGCACACCATTGATACCCGATACCGCGCCTGTTTCTACTTGCGTCAGCATGTGATGGATGCCGTGACCGAACTCGTGGAACAAAGTCACCACTTCATCGTGCGTAAACAGCGCTGGCTTATCACCAACAGGGCGGTTGAAGTTACACGTTAGGTAAGCAACCGGCGTTTGTAGCTCGCCAGATAGCGTCACTCGACGACCACGACAGTCATCCATCCATGCACCACCACGCTTGTGCTCACGTGCGTAAAGGTCTAGGTAGAAACTGCCTCGTAATGTGCCTTCACTATCAAAGATATCGAAAAAGCGTACTGACTCGTGCCAAGTGTCCACACCTTCGCGCTCAGTCACAGTCATACCGAATACGCGGTTTAGCACTTCAAACAAACCACTTACTGCCTTTGATTCAGGGAAGTAAGGACGCAGTTCTTCATCCGAGATTTGGAACAAGTGCTGCTTTTGCTTCTCGCTGTAATAGGCAATGTCCCATACGTTTAGCTCAGTCACACCGAATTCACTCTCAGCAAACTGACGCAATTCTTCCACTTCACGTTCGCCTTGTGGCTTCGCTTTGGTCGCTAAATCGTTTAGGAAGCCAAGTACCTGCGAAGGATTCTCGGCCATTTTGGTTGCCAGTGACTTTTCGCTGTAAGTGTTGAAACCCAACATGCGAGAGATTTCATGACGCAGTTTTAGCTGCTCTGTGATGATTTCTGAGTTGTCCCATTTGCCTGCGTTAGGGCCACGATCAGAAGCGCGCGTTACGTATGCTTCGTACAACTCTCGACGTAGTTCTTGGTTGTCACAGTACGTCATGACTGGCAGGTAAGAAGGGATATCTAAAGTAATTAGGTAGCCGTCGAGCTCTTTCGCTTCTGCTGCGGCTTTCGCTGCAGCAAGCGCTGACTCTGGCATACCCGCAAGATCTTTTTCGTCGGCAACGTGCTTAGTCCATCCCATGGTGGCATCCAGCACATTGTTAGAGAATTTTGAGCTCAACTCAGACATACGCTTGCTAATTTCACCGTAGCGATGTTGCTCGTCTGATGGTAAACCGATGCCTGAAAGCTCGAAGTCACGCAGTGAATCAGAAATAGTCTTCTGCTGTGCACGCGTCAGCGTCGTGTACTCTTCACTTGCTTTGATCGCTTTATACGCTTCGTACAGACCTTTGTGCTGACCAACCCAAGTGCCGTATTCAGACAAAATTGGGAGACAGCTTTCATACGCTTCACGTAACGCTTCACTGTTTACGACCGAGTTCATATGGCCGACTGGGGACCAAACACGACTCAAACGATCATCAGCTTCTTCAATAGGAGCAATAACACTTACCCAGCTTGGGTTGGCGTTGTCTTTCAGTACCTCGTCAATCTTGGCACGACAATCCGCAATCACCTGCTCGACTGCAGGTTTAATATGTTCTGGTTTGATTTGCGAAAACGGAGGAAGATCCGTAAACGTAAGAAGTGGATTAGACATGAATAATTCCTTTTGTGTTTTGGCTCTGTAATTGCCTATTCGTATTTGCATAAAAATAAGCGCACCCAATGCACAGGCAAGCCAACAACATGGATGGGGGGATTTCCGTTCCCTTTCTCTATGCTGCGATGACCGAAGGGGCCAAAGAGAGCTTACTCTGTCCTTGAGTGTTGTTATGCCTAAGTCAAGCTAAGCACTCTGTTGGAGCATGGCAATTCGACTTAGGTTCAATTTGTTTACTCATACTAAGTATGGGTGACTTAAAGAAATTTCAATACCATCCTTCTATCAGTTCAACTGATTTGAATCGAAGTTCTACATCTTCAAGTTACTTGAGTATAATACCGCCATCGCGCAAAAATCACAGACCACACTCAGTCAAAGAGTGTTTCGAGAGTTTAATTTGTTAAGTTACCGCCACAGCTTCCACGCTGGCAACCATGCTGACGTGGTAAAACACATCGTTCAAAGCCTCATTCTTGATGCACTAAAGCAGAAAGATAAGCCGTTTGTTTATCACGATACCCACTCGGGTGTGGGACGTTACGATCTGACTCACGAATGGTCTGAGAAAACGGGCGAATACAAACAAGGCATCGCACGTATTTGGGACAACCCAAACATCCCTGAAGAGATTGCAAGCTACATCGATTCAATCAAAACATTGAACAACGGTGAGAATCTGCGTTACTACCCAGGTTCACCACGCGTTGCACGTGCGCAAATCCGCCTGCAAGACCGCATGGTTCTAACTGAATTGCACCCAGCCGATCACCCATTGCTTGAGCAAGAGTTCCACCGCGATCGCCAAGTGAGCATCTACAAAGAAGATGGCTTTAAGCGTCTGAAAGGCAGTTTGCCACCACAAGAACGCCGTGGTTTGGTGCTGATTGATCCTCCATACGAGCTCGCAAAAGAGTACCGTGACGTAGTACAAGCGATTTTCCAAAGCCATAAACGTTGGGCGACGGGTATCTACGCAATTTGGTACCCAGTGGTAAACCGCTGCGATATCGAAGATATGATTGAAGGCCTAGAAGGCTTGGGGATCACTAAAATCCTGCAAATCGAGCTTGGTGTCTCTCCCGACACCAACGAACGCGGCATGACCGCATCGGGTATGATCGTGATTAACCCGCCGTGGAAACTGGAAAGCCAGATGAAAGAGATTCTGCCATTCCTACAAGAAGCGATCGCACCAGCAACCGGCCACTGGAAAGTCGACTGGATCGTTCCAGAATAAAAAACACTGAATTTCAGAATCTTAAAGCGCAACGATGACCTCGTTGCGCTTTTTTATTTTCTAAAAATTTTCGTCTGCGCTTCGTCTTTTCTTTTTTGCCTGCGTCTTAGGGATGTAAACAAGCTAAAACATAGAGAGAAATGACCATGCTTAAAGTTATCAGTTTTAAAATTTGCCCATTTGTTCAACGCGTAACCGCGGCACTAGAAGCAAAACAGATCCCTTACGAGATTGAATACATCAATTTAAAAGACAAACCACAATGGTTCCTAGACATCTCACCAAACGGTCAAGTGCCTGTGATGGTGACAGAATCTGGCACGGCACTGTTTGAGTCGGATGCAATCATCGAATACATCGAAGACGAATACGGTCCGTTAGAGCAAGGCGTGACAAACGAACAACGCGCACTAGACCGAGCATGGAGCTACCTAGGTTCTAAACACTACTTACCTCAGTGCGGCACCATGGGCAGCAAAGACCAAGCAACCTTCGAAGAACGTGCAGAGAAGCTGATCAAAGCGTTCCAAAAAGCAGAAAACCAACTGTCTGGTAAAACCAAGTTCTTCAAATCCGATGAACTAAGCAATGTAGACATGGCGTGGCTGCCACTTCTGCACCGCGCAGCAATCGTCAAAGCGCACTCTGGTTACGACTTCTTCTGTGGTCTGCCAAAAATGCAGGCATGGCAAAAGCACATCCTAGAATCAGGATTGGTAGAGAAGACTGTATCGGAAGATTTCGTGCAGCTGTTTAGCAACTTCTACCTCACCAACACTTATCTAGCAGATGGTAAGGACGTGCAAGCCCAGTCAGGCTGTGGCACATCAAGCTGCTGCGGTTAATGCTTTTCCTCTCCCCTGAGCATGAAAAACACCAAGCGGAATAGCGCCTTATTCCGCTTTGCTATCCTTTCATCGCTATTTGTCATAAGCAATGTCACTTTTTCCCATTTAGGAAATTGCTAGACTCGATTTATGATAGGGACATGGAATTAACAACAATTCCGTTGGGCTGTTGAGTTCATCACCCAGCACCCCAATGTAATTATTGTCAGACAAAATTAATAAGCTCTTGGAGAAAGTAATGGCGACTCATTTTGATTATATCTGTATCGGCGGCGGCAGCGGCGGTATCGCATCAGCAAACCGTGCGGCAATGTACGGTGCTAAAGTAGCGCTTATCGAAGCTCAAGACCTTGGCGGCACCTGTGTAAACGTTGGTTGTGTGCCTAAGAAAGTCATGTGGCACGGCGCGCAAGTTGCAGAAGCGATGAACCTGTACGCAGAAGACTACGGCTTCGATGTAGATGTAAAAGGTTTCGACTGGAGCAAACTGGTTGAGAGTCGTCAGGCTTACATTGGTCGTATCCACCAATCTTACGACCGTGTTCTTGGCAACAACAAAGTAAACGTTATCAAAGGCTTTGCTAAGTTCGTTGACGAGAAAACAGTTGAAGTAAACGGCGAACACTACACCGCGGATCATATCCTGATCGCAGTGGGTGGCCGTCCAACAATTCCAAACATTCCAGGTGCAGAATACGGCATCGATTCAAACGGCTTCTTCGAGCTTGCTGAGCAACCAAAACGCGTTGCAGTGATCGGCGCGGGTTACATCGCGGTTGAAATCGCGGGCGTTTTACATGCACTTGGCACAGAAACACACCTGTTCTGCCGTAAAGAATCACCGCTACGTAGCTTCGACCCAATGATCATCGAAACGCTAGTAGAAGTAATGGAAGCGGAAGGCCCAACGCTGCACACCCACTCTGTACCAAAAGAAGTGGTGAAAGAAGCAGACGGCAGCCTAACTCTGCACCTAGAAAACGGTGAAAGCCAAAACGTAGATACCCTAATCTGGGCAATCGGTCGCCACCCAGCTACAGATGCGATCAACCTAGCATCAACTGGCGTTGCAACGAACGACCGTGGCTACATTAAGGTAGACGAATACCAAACAACTAACGTTCCTGGCATCTACTGTGTGGGTGACATCATGGAAGGTGGTATTGAGCTAACGCCAGTGGCTGTTAAAGCGGGTCGTCAACTTTCTGAACGCCTATTTAATGGCAAAACTAACGCGAAGATGGATTACGAATTGGTACCAACCGTGGTATTCAGCCACCCACCAATCGGCACAATCGGTCTAACGACTCAAGAAGCAGAAGAGAAATACGGCAAAGACAACATCAAAGTCTACACGTCTGGCTTTACTGCGATGTACACAGCGGTTACTAAGCACCGTCAACCATGTAAGATGAAGCTAGTATGTGCTGGCGAAGAAGAAACGGTTGTTGGTCTACACGGCATCGGCTTTACCGTTGATGAAATGATTCAAGGCTTCGGTGTAGCAATGAAGATGGGTGCAACCAAGGCAGACTTCGACTCTGTTGTGGCTATCCACCCAACAGGCTCTGAAGAGTTCGTGACGATGCGTTAATCACGCGTGAATCACTTTGCGATTTAAGCAGATAAACAAAAAGGGTCATCAATTACTTGATGACCCTTTTTCTATTCACGTTTTAAAACGTTCGGGGGTATTTCGGAGCCGTTTGCGCGTTTTACTTAACTGCGCGAACCAATTCAGCAATACCTTCCCAATCGCCGTTGTCCATCATAGCGGTTGGCACCATCCAAGTACCGCCACAAGCGACAACCGATTTCAGCGCTAGGTAATCTTCCACGTTAGATGGGCTTACACCACCTGTTGGCATGAATTCCACTGGGTAAACTGCCGTTAGTGCTTTAAGCATGTTTACGCCGCCTGAAGGCTCAGCAGGGAAGAACTTCAGAGTACGTAGACCCATTTCCATCGCTTGTTCAACCAAGCTTGGGTTGTTCACACCCGGTACGATTGTCACGTTACGTTGCTGACAGTATTTCACTGTCGTTGGGTTGAAACCTGGGCTCACGATAAAGTCCACGCCCGCTTCAATCGCGATGTCCACTTGCTCTGTTGTCAGTACTGTACCAGCACCAATCAGCAATTCTGGGTACGCTTCACGCATGATGCGGATCGACTCAGCCGCCGCTTCAGTGCGGAATGTTACTTCCGCACATGGTAAACCGTTTTCTACCAACACTTTTGCCAGTGGCAGAGCGTGTGCTACATCGTTGATTGCGATAACTGGGACGATTTTGATTTCTCTTAATCGTTGTTCAAGTGTTGTCATGGGTAACCTCTAAAGAATAAAGCTTAATGTTGCTACGATAATAAACGCGATACTACCAAGTAACGTTTCCATTACCGTCCAAGTTTTTAGCGTTGTTTTCTCATCCATCTCTAGTAGACGAGAAACTAGCCAGAAACCAGAGTCGTTGAAGTGAGAAAGCACTGTTGCACCACCTGCAATCGCAATAACGATAAAGCATAGGTCTAGCTCGCTCAAACCTGTTGATGCTGCTACGACCGGCGCGATAAGTGCTGCGGTTGTCGTTAGTGCTACGGTTGCTGAGCCTTGAGCAACACGTAGACAGGTAGAGATAACAAACGCTGCTACGATTACTGGCATACCTGTATCAGTCAGAACGTCTGCTAGCGCATCACCGATGCCACTTGCACGCAATACGCCACCGAACATGCCACCCGCACCTGTCACTAGGATAACGCCACAGATTGGAGCTAATGAGTCGCCACACAGCTTCTCAAGTTTTGCCATGCCGTAGTCTTTTGCGAATATCGCAAGAGATACAAGCAGCGTAATCAGAAGTGCTACTGGTGTTTTACCTAGCATACGTAGGAACTCAACCAGAGCTGTTTTGCCATCAATCACACCCGCAACCGCTAGCGTGTTCAGTACTGTGTCTAGACAGATTAGCAGTACAGGCAGTACTAGGATGGTCATTACTGTGCCAAATTTTGGCAGCTTAGATTCATCAACTTGTGTTTCACCGTTGAAGAACGCTTTTGATAGTGGAATATCGAATTTCTTACCTGCGTACAAACCAAATAGGTAAGCACCTAGGTACCAAGTTGGGATAGCGACTAGGATACCAACAACAAGCAGTAGGCCAATGTTTGCGCCTAGGAATTCAGCGGCTGCAACAGGACCTGGATGCGGAGGAACAAAGCCGTGCATTACAGCAAATGCACCCGCCGCTGGTAGCGCGTATTTGATTGGCGAACCACCAAAGCGTGCAGCCACACTTAGGATGATTGGCATCATAACCACTAGGCCAGCATCAAAGAAGATTGGGAAACCAAACAGTAATGATGCCACACCTAATGCTAACGGTGCGCGCTCTTTACCGAAGCGTCCAATCAAAGTGTCTGCCAGTACTTTTGCACCGCCAGTCACTTCCAAAATCTTACCGATCATTGCGCCAAGACCAACCAGCAATGCAACTGATGCCAGTGTGCCACCAAAACCACTCATCATGGTTGGGACAACTTGATCAGAAGAAACGCCAGTGGCAATCGCAGTACCTAAACTCACCATAGTTAGGGAAGCGAAAGCATGCACTTTTAGCTTAATAATCAATACAAGTAACGCTGCAATCGCGAGGACGGCAATCGTTAGTAGGAACGTAGGGTCTGGAGCTTGGGTTAGCTGTTCCATGGGTTCACCTTTAAGAATTATTGTTTGTGTCGTGGTTCACATTTATTTGAGTTACCGGTAACATGTTACCGATAACATGAATAAGATAAACCCATATTTTAAAGTGAATTCAAAAATTGAGATCACGCGCAAATTTGTTATGAGGATAAGTTATGGCTGGTAGTAGTGTCGTCGTTATGGGCGTTTGTGCGAGTGGCAAAACCACAATTGGTGAGCACTTAGCAGAAAAGCTAGGACGTAAATTCATTGATGGAGACAACCTTCACCCACGAGCAAACATTCAGAAAATGGCATCAGGTCAGCCTCTGAATGACGACGACCGCAAACCATGGCTAGAACGTATCCGCGACGCTGCTTATAGCTTAGAAAGCAAAAACGAGCACGGCATTATTGTCTGCTCGGCACTAAAAAAGATTTACCGTGACCAAATCCGCGACGGTAACGAAAACGTTAGTTTCCTATTCCTAGACGGCAGCAAAGAATTGATCCTTGAACGCATGCGTGCTCGCCAAGGTCACTTCATGAAAGAGAACATGGTCAACAGCCAGTTTGAAACGCTTGAGCGCCCAGAGAACGAACCTCGTACCATTTTTGTTGATATTGATGCCACGATCGAAGAAGTGGTAACTAACGCAGCTGAACTCATTCGAGCTCAAGATGAGGTGACCGCATGACTCATCAAGTAATTTTAGACGTTACTCAACGCTTAGTAGAGCGCAGCCAAGAGGCGCGTGCGGCGTTTCTTGCTCGCACTGAAGTCCAAGCAGAAGCCGGCAAAGGTCGTGTCGGTCTGTCTTGCGGTAACTTGGCGCACGCTGTTGCAGCATCTTGTTCTTCAGAAAAGAAAAGCATTCTGGATTTCACTCATTCGAATGTGGCGCTGATCAGTGCTTACAACGATATGCTGAGTGCCCACCAGCCTTACCAACACTACCCTGATCAAATCAAACAAGTGCTGTCTGGCTACGGTCACACTGCGCAAGTTGCTGGCTGCGTTCCGGCAATGTGTGATGGCGTGACTCAAGGTCAAGCTGGCATGGACATGTCGCTGTTTTCTCGTGACTTAATTGCCCAATCTACGGCACTTTCACTGAGCCACAACGTGTTCGATGCGACTTTGCTTCTGGGGATCTGCGACAAAATCGCACCAGGACAATTGATGGGCGCGCTGTCTTACGCACACCTACCAACGGCATTTGTGCCAGCAGGTTTGATGGCAACGGGCATCAGCAATGAAGAGAAAGTCGACGTTCGCCAAAAATACGCGGCGGGCGAAGTTGGCAAAGACGCACTGCTTGATATGGAGTGTCGCGCTTACCACTCAGCTGGCACATGTACCTTCTACGGCACCGCAAACACCAACCAACTTGTATTTGAAGCAATGGGTTTGATGCTGCCAGGTTCGGCATTCATCCACCCACATACTGAGCTACGTAAGGCGCTGACCGATCATGCAGCTCTGAAAATCGCGGCAATGAATGCAGGTTCAGCCAACTTCCGTCCATTGTCTGAAGTCGTCACAGAAAAGAGCCTGATCAACGGCATTATTGCGCTGTTGGCATCGGGCGGCAGCACCAACCACACTATCCACATGTTGGCTGTGGCGCGTGCAGCAGGTTTGATTCTGACATGGCAAGACATCAGTGACTTATCTGAAGTCGTGCCACTGTTGGCGCGCGTTTACCCGAACGGTCCAGCAGACATGAACGCGTTCCAAGAAGCGGGCGGCGTACCTGCGCTATTGCATCGTTTGGACGAGTCAGGCTTGCTTCACCGGGACGTGAAACCGGTATTCGGCGAATTCGAAGACCAAATGAGGCTACCAGCACTAGTCGACGGTAAACTGACTTGGACACCATGTGGTGGCAGCCAAGACGGCGAAGTGATTGCTGCGCCAACGCAAGCTTTCCAAAACACTGGTGGTACTCGCGTACTTAACGGTAACTTGGGTAAAGCCGTGGTAAAAGTGTCTGCGGTGAAAGAAGAGCAGCGCATCATCGAAGCGCCTGCGATCGTATTCCAGTGCCAACACGAAGTGGAAGCAGCGTACAAACGCGGTGAGCTAAACCAAGATTGCATCGTGGTTGTGACGCACAACGGTCCTGCAGCGAACGGCATGCCAGAGCTGCATAAACTGATGCCAATTCTCGGCAACGTGCAGAAAGCGGGCTTTAAAGTCGCGCTAGTGACGGACGGTCGACTATCTGGTGCATCAGGTAAGATTCCATCAGCAATTCACGTATCTCCAGAAGCGATTCGTGGCGGCGCGATTGGTTTGGTGCGCAATGGCGACATCATCCGCGTTGATTGCCAAACTGGCGAGTTGAATAACCTCAGCGATGTTGCGGGTCGTGAACTGTTAGAGATGGACACTGAAGCGAAACAACAGACTTGGGGTCGTGGTTTCTTTAGCGTGATTCGTCAGAGCGTTTCGAGCGCAGAAGAAGGCGCAAGCTTTATTGTGTAGGGCGGGAAGCCCCTCAAAAACAGAAAAAGCGGAGTGTTGTGCACTCCGCTTTTTGCTTCGTAGATAACTTTCAATCATCAAGCCGTCTTCATCACCACAACTGCTGCAATCACTACAAAGATACCAAACCAGCCAATTGGCTTAAGCTTTTGTTTGAACAGCAAAGCGCCACCAATCGCGGTACCTAAGATACCTATCGCGCCCCAAGAGGCGTATGCGATCGCAAGGTCAATCTCTTTTACCGCTTGAGCAAGCAAGGTAAACGCCGCCATCACCAATACAATCGCAGTGATGCCCCACCCTTTGTGCTTAAAGCCTTTAGAACGAGTCAGCGCCATGTTCGCCATGATGTCGACCAACGCCGCCATAACAACAAATCCAAATGAAACAGTAAAAAATTGGCTCATGATTAACTCCTCGCATTCGATGAGCGTGACAACTCATCTTTTTGTTGAGGCTGACCGTGTGATTCACCGAGCGTCACACACACGATACCGACCACTGCCAACGCCAAACCAAGCAACTGCTGCGCGCTTAAGTTGGCATCAAATAAAACGATAGAAACTAGGGTAATCAAGGCGATACCCAAGCCTTCCCACGTTGCGTACGCGACACCGATAGAGATTTTCTTTGCTGCTTTCGACAGGAAGTAATAGGAAATGGCGATCAGAACGTACATCACCAGATAGCCTTCCCACGCATTACTTTCGCCGATATACGACATGGTGCTGGTGCCAGCAACTTCGGCAACAATGGCAAGCAATAAAAATAGACGTGCAATGAGCATGATTCATCCTCCCCAGAAATTAAAAAACTGCATAACGGAGAATGGTGAATGTCCTTTAAGAATCAGACATTCAAAGAATTGATAAGATAAAAAGAGCCGCTTCTCCTGACTATTTGCAGTCAGATTAGCCCTTCTTCAGTAAAACAGACAGGTAATTGAGATATTCATTTTTGAATATCTTAAAGGACAGTTTGCTTATCCGATCACGTTAATGGCGTATTGAGGGTTTGCTGCACCACTTGGTGCAAATGGCGGTGCAATGGGTGGTTACGGTAGGTCTGTAAATACCCCCCCGAAACAACAAACTGGCTGAACTCTCGGTTGACCATCGGCATTGGATAAGAGGCAAGTTCGTGCATCAAGTGCGCGGTACTTTGGCTAGCATACATGATGGCATCGGTCTCAAGCAGCATTTGGCAAGCGACGCGCAAGTTGTAGGATTTAAGTAGTACGACAGGCTCGTAACCCATACGGCGATACTCAGATTCAACTGTACAAAGTGGATTGTAAGACGCAGGAGCAGGCAGAGAGACCAGTGGCAATTCCGACACCGTATCCCAGTCATTGCTGATTTGAGATAAGGTTGGATGGTCTTTACGAGCCAAAATCACCCGTTTTTCGACAAACAATGGACGCATGTAGATGTCTTTCGACAACTCAGTTTCTTGGTCGAGAATACAGTAGTCATGCTCACCCTCTAACATCTCGTCTTGGGAATAGATGTTCCAACTTGAGAAGACAAACGAAGCTTGAGGAAAGGCTTGATGGCAACCGCGCAATAAACGCTGACCTTGTTCATCCATCAAATAGGGGTCGGTCACAATCGCAATCTGACCTTGGTATTCGAGCGGGTCAAAGTCCGAAAACTCCTGGACCACTTTTTCTAGCGGCGACAGCATGTTATCAAACTCCGCAGCTAAGCGAATTGCCATTGGGGATGGCTCCACCCCGTGCGCTTTACGCACAAACAATGGATCATCAAACACGTCTTTCAGCTTCATCACACCACGGCTGGCACTGGGTTGCGAAATACCAAGCTGCATCGCCGCCAACTTGATGCTGCGGTTATCCACCACGGCTTTGAGTAAGCGCATTAAATTGAGGTCTAGCGCATCAAGTTGATGTGGCATAACGGCACCCTAGTGATGAAACTGAAATAATGGCGGACTAAACGCTCTCGCCTGCGGTAATTCGGTAACCCATATCGACCATTTTGTCTTCTTGAGCTTCCCCTTTTAGACGCGCAATCAACAACTCTGCACTCTTTTCACCAATTTCAAAACGCGGCGTATCCACGCTGGTCAGTTTTGGACTGATGCTTTGGCCAATGTCTAAAGCGTTGTAGCCAACGACCGCAAGTTGTTCTGGCACTTTGATGCCACGTTGTTGAGCGCTTAACAAGGTACCAATAGCAATATCATCGTTGGTACAGAAAACGCCATCAAGATCAGGGTAAGTTGCAAGTGCACGCTCTAATAAATCATGCGCTAGCGAAAAGCTTGAGTGATCACCCGTTAGGACGTGTTTTGGCTCCAACCCCGCTTCAGTCATTGCGCGGTCATAGCCCTGCATACGCAATTTTGTTCGCGTATCCAAGCGAGCGCCGAAGTAAACGATGGTGCGCTTGCCAGATTCCAACATACGCTTTACGACGCTGTAAGAGGCATCTTCGTGATCCATGCCGACCGCCATATCAATCGGCTGCTCTGGCAGTTCCATGGTTTCGACCACGGGCACACCGGCGTTCTTGATCATCTGTAAAGTGCGTTGGGTATGGTGGCTTTCGGTTAGGATTAAGCCATCAACTTGGTAAGAGAGCAGCGACGCGATTTTGCGTTCTTCTTCCAATTCGTCATAACTAAAGTGTGCGAGCAGTGTTTCGTAACCATTAGCTTTAGTGACCGTTTCAATGCCCTGAACAAAAGAAGCAAAAATTTGGTTGGACAGTGAAGGCAGTAAGATACCAATCGCTTTACTGGAAGACTTAGATAACATCGCCGGAGCACGGTTTTCGATATAGCCCATCTCTTCAATCGCTGCGGCGATCTTTACTCGAGTCTTTTCTGCCACAGATTCCGGATTACGCATATAACGCGATACCGTCATCTTAGTTACGCCAACTTTGTCTGCGACATCCTGCAATGTCGTTCGTGATTTTTTATTATGTTGAGCCATAAATATCTAATTTATCATTAATGTTACTAGTAACATTATGACCAATACGCCCGCTCGCGACAAGCCAAGTAGAGATTATTCACCATATAATCAACAAAATCATAAGCTTAATAAAAACACAGTAACCAAATTGCGCTCTCATAATTGTGATTCAAAGCCGAATAAATAAATGACATTAATATTAAGTTTCTTATAAACTGCCGTACCTAAAAAAATAAGATAAAAAGTATAGTGCAGTTAGGCTCCAGCAAAACCCAGATTTACTATCACCTGCTTGATCTGGACGACTCTCAACAACAGCAATACCTAGCAGCATTGCAGAAAAGTCAACCTGAGCTTTACCTCCAAATCGCCCCTCTTTTGGCTATCGACCAACAACAGGAACAACTCACTCAGTTGCTCGGTTTTTGCGCGCATCAGGCCACGAGCCATGAAGTCGATCTAAGTGGAGAAGTGATCAGTAAATATCGCCTTACCCATGAATTAGGTCGTGGTGGCATGGGGGTAGTCTATGCGGCACAGCGCGCTGATGAGACGTTTGAGCAAGACCTTGCAATCAAGTTTATCCAAAGCAATTTGAGTCAGGTTTTAGGACAACGAGCATTGTTTGATGAAGCGCAATTGCTGGCTCGCTTGAATCACCCATACATTGCCAAAGTGTTCGATGGCGGTCTACACGATGATTCGGTTTACATCGTGATGGAACGAGTTTTTGGCCAAACTCTGGACGCTTACCTTTCATTACTGCCAATGGAAGACGACGATAAGTTACTGCTGTTCAAGCAGATCTGTGAGGCCATGGAACACGCCCACCAGCATCAGGTCTTGCATGCGGATCTCAAGCCGGAAAACATTCTGATTGATCGCAACAAGCGGCCAAAACTGCTCGATTTTAACCTAACACAAAAAGCGCAGTCGAATTCTGAAGAATCGCATTCAGGCTTAATCGCCTTTAGTGAACATTACGCCAGCCCCGAACAACAAAAAGGCCAGTTCTTAACGGAGCAAAGTGATGTGTATTCTCTGGGTAAGATTCTGGCGCTGATGTTTCCAAACCCACCAGTTTGGTCTGATGTGTATTGGGTGATCCGTCGAGCAACTCGCTCTATAGCAAAGCAACGCTACCGCAATGTGCGCACCTTACGGTTAGATATTGAGAACATTCTTGAGCACCGTCCAATCGAACAAAAAAAGCACTGGCCGCTGTACAGCATACTTCGTCTAGTACAGCGCCGACCGCTGCCATCGGTATTGTCCGCAATCTTAGTGTTATCTGGTTTGTTGTTCAGTAACACTCTGATTCAAAAGAACATCCAACTGCAACAAGAGAAGAAGGTTGCAGAAGACATCATGTACGAAGTAACACGCCTTGTCTTCCACGCCAAGGGGCAAAATGTCGAGCATATGTCCGTCAGTGCCATGATGGAGCTGACACGTAGGCGGATTCTGTCTAATCCAGATATCCCCAAACACATAAAACAAAAAATGTTATTGGCGATGATGACACCGGTGCCAGAGAAGCACCTAACAAACGCAATAAGTTGTCAGCCAAATTGTGCACCTGATATTCGCACTAAACAGAAAGGCTAAAACACAAAAAGGCTTAAACACAAAGATGTACACACGTTCCATGGCGATTTGGCTATCCGCTTTAGCGATGGCCCCAGCTTGGGCGAACATGACTTCTGCACCCGAGGTGTCAGAAGCAGTCACGCCTACCATCAAGCAAGGTTTTTTCATCGACTCTCCGGTGACGGGACTGTATTACAAAACGACCTCTAACCTTTCTGGTTTTACGCAGAAAGGTGCATTTGATTATCATCCAGGCGATGTCATCAGCTTTTTCCTCGGTAATGACGACAAAGGCTATCTACTGACGACTATGTCCAGCCAAGAAGTCTTGACTCCAACCATGGCAACCACCAAGCCAAGTCGCAGTATCAATATGACCCGCTTGTTGCTTTCTCTCGATAGCACACCAGAAAATCGCCAAGAGATTGTGTTAGCCAACAAGGTTCTCTCTGACCCAGCCTTCCAAGCGCAACTCAAACGCCTCGATCTCAATGTCATTGATAATGCCAAACATCAGCTCAACTTAGATTGGGTTTCGGTAGAAGAAGCGGTGGAGCATCTCAATGAAAGCCAAACCTATATTGAGAAAAACTTTGCTTCGAATGAAATCATCTTTGAGCCCAAAAACGTGCGCTTTAAGAACATCATCATCAAGAAAAAGGACTGGCAAGGCCGCGCTTGTGCATTTGATATTCGTTACCAACATCATCCACGTTATCGCCCACCGATTGGCGAGGTTAACTTCACCATTACCGAAACGTCTCTTATTCAGCATCCAAGCATTGGTGATTACTTCCAAGGTTGTTTCCTAGCACGTAACCACAGCATAACCGAAGACATTGTCGAGCCTATCGAAAAGTTTTCTGAATGGGAGAGCTTGGTTGGCTGTTCCGATACCGGCTGCACACGTAACGATCTCAACGGCTTCTCACTGGAAGACTACGACGATGAAGGCGATTGGAAATATCGTTCTGTTGCCCTCAACTTTGACCCAAGCACCCGACTTTTGATGGAAAAAGTGCAAGGGTTAGGTCAAAACGAGCACATCCAGCACCAAAACCGTACTGAAATGCTATGGTTCACCTACCCCGATTCCATCGATAGCCAAATTGCCTACCAAGGTGTGTGGCAACAAACCCAGTACCTACGTGATTCAATGAAACAATCTTGTTTGTTGATGCGTTACAACCAAGTATTGCGTCTACCTGTTGATGCCATCACCTGCCCTACCGACACCCGCTTATATACCCAAGATGTCACCAACGACTATTTGGATATGTGGTGGGTCAACAACGATGAGCCGAGCGCAGAACTAGCGCAGATGAATGTGATGGTACGTTGGTCACCAACCCCTTCTGAAATCAACTACACCACGTGGGAATACCTGCCAGCAGGCAAAACGTGGGAACAAGGTATTTTGTATCGCTACCAGCAAGACATCAGTCGTAACCGTGATGGCTCTGACCGTATTGAAACCCACACCATCTCTGAGTTTGTAAAAGTAAGTGAGGACGTATAACCATGGCTTCCAATTCCACCCTGACGCAAATCATTCAACAATGGCAAGCTGGTAACAAACAAGCGGAAAGTGAGTTATACCAATTCGCTTATCTTCAATTGCGTAAAATTGCTCAGCAAGAGCGCGAACGCAATGCCGAAAAATACGGCACCGACAATAAGGTACTGGCAGACAGCGTGAACAGCACCACGGCGCTAATCCATGACGCCTACTTAAAGATGTCTAGTTGCGACATGAGTGAGATTGAAACCAAGCGCGATTTCTTCTTGATGGCCGCCAAGGTAATGCGCCAGATTTTGATCGACAATGCACGTGCTCATCAAGCGCAGAAGCGCCAACACATCACCTTGATGAAAGAGGAAGAAGATCGCTTCGAGCAACTCATCATCATGGACAAAGCGCTCGACAACTTTAGTGTACGCTATCCGCGCCAATCTAACGCATTAAAGCTCAAGTATCTGATGGGCATGAAAAACCAAGAGATCTGTGAACTGCTCGAATGCAGCGCCAGTTTGATTGAAAAAGACCTTAAGTTCTCGCGCAGCTGGCTGCAATCTAGAATGGCGCACGCGTAATATCATGACGAAAAAATACTGGATTGCAGGCGCACTGGGTGTTTGCTTAATGGCAAGCTACTGGCTTTCAGATGAACAAGCAGCCGCTGCGGCTGCCAATATAGAGCCAGCACAAAATGGCCTAGATAAGAGAAAAACGTCCCAAGGTGAGCGCACTTCGTTGATTGAAGTAAAGCAAGCCTTAACCTCATCAGTCTTGGAACGAAACAACGAACTTGCCTTTGAAAAAGCACTCGAATCTGCGTTATCAGAGCAACCTGAACAGGTTCAAGATGCTTTTGGATCATCGGTGGTCAATTACTCCGGAGACCTGACTCAAACTTACATCAGTAACAACCAAAATAACGATGCGACAAACAACGGCAAGCCGATCATTAACCTTGCCGTGGAACAACAACTACAAACGATCATCTTTGGTTGGGAGCTTACACAAAACAACCCCATCAACTACTCGCTAGGGTTAGATCAACTATTTGAAGATCCGGAAGGTGACCTGCTCACAACTCGTATTTGGCTAGAAAATGCCAACGGGTTAAGTGTGCTCAATCAAGGGCAAATCATGCTTCAAGGTGCGCCAAAAGCCTTCGACCAAACCACCTTCTTGGCTGTATCTGCACGAGATGACCACCATGGCTCGGAAGATCATGCATGGGTTACCACACGTTTTGAACTGCCAGCGGTGATTGAAGAACAAAATAACACTGAGCACCCTCTCATTGATGGCATTGTCTATCGTCTTGAATCCACAACTTTGCTTGGTGGGAAAAAATTCGAGTATGAAGTCGTGTATTGCGAGGCATTTCAGTTTATCGATGACGACGTTTTTTATGCCGCAGCCAACAACAAAACTCGTTGCCCAGAAGAGAATGAACTAAAGAAAGTGGGCAGCTATCAGATCAGCGATGATTCACTGATTGTGCAAACCAACAGAACGCAACAAATATGGACCACCAAAAAGGTCTATACCTCGCGTGTGCATAAAGAAACCGAAAACTACTTTATTACTGTCTTCGACAATAATCGTTTCGAAAGCTACACCATGCAGAAAAACAAACGTTCGATGGAAGAACGTTTGAACGTCAATACTGGAAAGGATCTTGAGCACTTCACACTGTTTGATTTGCTCATCCCAACTGAAGGGGGTTATCGCCATACACTCGCCAACAACTACATTTTTGATAGGCGGTTTGCTCAAGGTGATGAGTATTACGATGGTTTCGACTCCGACCTCAACATAAGTGCACCCAATAGCGACTTCTTCAGTCATGAAATGTGCCAATTTTGGGACGCTTCAATTGTCGCGGGCGAAGGCATGTTCAATGATATCGTGTCTTATTCCAACAACACCCATTGTGCCACTGCACCAATACCGTCCGCGTATGCCTTTGTTTACTTCAACAATGATTACCATGCCAATGACGTCTTTCTTCATGGGGAAGCTTACAGCTACATTTTACGTCCCTTACCTAAGTACGCCAGTGAAGTTGAAGAACTTAAGCTCAATATGATTTATCACGATCCTCTTGGTACGAAAACCAATCAAAAATTAACTAAAAACTCAAAATAAGTCGTTGTATTCCATAATCAGCACCACTATTGATAATTTAAACAACTAATCTACTCAACAAAAAAATATTCAAAGTTTTTTTACGGTTTTTTTGCGGTTTTTCGTATCTTGAAGCTGCTTCCAAAATCGATCCAAAATGCGCAGCTTTTCCAATCTCACTAGTGAGATTTGGAGATAAAACAATAAAAAGCGACTTTCTCATTCGGAAACGAAACAAGGATTAAAAACAATGAATAAGGTGAGTTTACTAGCAGCGTCAGTGGCTATCGCGCTAACAGGTTGTGGTGGTTCAGATAGTAGTTCAAACGGTGGTAATTCTGGTGTAGTGATCACAGGCTTTGATGGTTACTTCAAAAACGCGGTGGTATTTGAAGATCTGAACAACAACGGCCAATGGGATACCTCTGATACCTTCCTTGGTCTGACGAATGAGAAAGGTCAGCTTACCATCAAAGCAAAACCAGAAGCGACGCTGGCTCTACAAACCATCACGCCAAACGGCTTAAAGCAGAAACAACTTATTCAGCTTGATCCAAAACATGCAGGCACTTACACCGTAGATATGGATCACCCAAGCCAAGCAATGGCGCACGAATTGGTTTTCCGAGCACCAAACTCGTCTAACGTTATTTCACCAATCACAGACCTTGTCGCGATTGAGATGGCAAACAACGACGCGCTAACAGAAGAAGAAGCCGCAGCAAAAGTTAACCAAGCACTTGGTGGTACTGAAGAGGCTCCTATCGACCTATACAGCGACTTCGTTTCGGGCGTAGATAAAAGTGCCGAACTACATAAAACCGCTCAGATTCTGACTGAATCTAAAGCGCAAAACCCTGCGAACTACGAGAAAAAAGCGACTGAATTCGCGCAAGCAGCTGATCAAGAAGTAGACCGTCTGGTGGAGTCTGGTGCAGATATCAATGATCCAAACCTACGCCCAGTGATCACTGACAGCACACCAGAAAGCGAAAACCTAGCGCCAGAAACCGTAGTCAACAACAAGCTTGTTGTCAGCGAAAACGTTGAAGAAGCAGCCGAAGATAAGCTAGATAACTTACCAGAAATCGTAAAAGGCGCAGGCTTCGATGGTGTTGAACTAAACATTGAAGGTCTATTCAAAGACAAAGACCAAAACTTAGTAACACCGAAACTGACTCACAACCTTACTGGCACAGGTATCGAAGTTAGCATTGTAGGTGAACAACTGATTCTTTCACCAACAACTGAAGTCACCAAAGCGGGCGAGTTTGAAATCATCCTTACAGCAGAAGATAAAGACTCTTCTGGAAAAACACTAGCTACTGTAAGCACAGTATTCGAATTGGATATTGAAACCGCTAACCAAGCGCCAATCGTCATTGAAGCAGAGCAAAAACGTCTGCAAAGCATCGTTGATGACTGGCAACTGCAGCAAGGTGAAGCTTTTGAGCAAACTCTAGACATTTCTGGTCTGTTCAAAGACGAAGATGGCCAACTAGAAGAGTATTCAGCGGAGTCGATCTCTATCGAAGGCTTGTCTATCAATGAAAACGACAACGCAATCATCACTGTCGAAGGTTCCCCAGAAAAAGCTTACGCTGCAGGTCAAACATTTACCGTTAGTGTAGAAGACAACGAAGATGGTGAAGCTCGTGTAACCTTTAAACTACCAGAAGTAAAAGAAGGCACTACACCACCACCAGTCGTACCAACACTAGGCTTCACTATCGACCATTTTAACGGTAAAGCGGCAAAAATGGGCAGCTTTGCACGCAACGATGGCGAAATTGGCCATGCGATTCTTATGAAAGATGCCGAAGGCCTACTATGGTGTTGGGGTTCAAACGATGATGAGCAAGGCGAAGAGTATTCGGCAAACATCAGTGATAACCTAAGCAACTCTTGGGAATCAGAGTACGACCCATACGCGATTTTGGCAAAACTGGACAAGCTACCAAGCTACGCGGCTTACCAAAACAAAGATTGTTGGGATGTAGAAATCAAAGATGGCAAATTGTATGACGACGAAGGTTCTGAGTATGAAATGCTTTACCAAAACAAAACCGCGCATGGCGACCAAATCCTAGTGAAAATCGATGGTGACGAGTTATTCTGGTTGGATTCGACGGATGCACCTTTCGCACAAGCACTACCAGTGAGCGAAAAGGTCGCAAACGGTAAGGTTGAATTTGATATGACGGTAGAGAGCGAGACCGTTGCAGAAGAGGAAACAGAGCTATTCTACGCAGCGGGTAAGTTTGAATACGCAAGCGATGTTTACGAGTATGAGTCTATCAAACCAGAAGGCTTCTACACACCAGGTAACTGGACAGTCTCTCTAGATAGCACAACAAACCGCGAAACTCTGATTCTAGAAGAAACTGGCGCAGATTCTGATTACAAGACTCGCCACCGTAACGTAAACCGAGAGTTTGGCGACTTCTACATCGGCATCAACTCAAGCGTTGAACAAAACGGTTGGGTATCTGCTCCAGAGTTCGGTCTGTACTCACACTCTCAAGAAGCAATAGAAAAAGTGATGGAATCACTGCCTTTAATTGAAGACTAATGAGTAAAGATAAACAAATACTATCGAAACCTTGTTGTAGCCAGATCCACCTGCATCGTCGACGCAGAACTTTCTGGGAAAAGTGCAAAGGTATCAAAGAAGTATACTGTTGCGCGAATTGCCACAGGGAAACCAGTCTCAAATAGCTCCTCTGTTTGAGGCCGCAAAAAAAGCCCCGCTCAAGCGGGGCTCTTTTGTATCAGTTTAACTACTTCACACAAATCACATTCAGCAACGAGGTGCCTGTTAACTGATTGGGCTCTCGGTCAGCAAATAGCCCCTTCTTATCTTTACCCCAGTACGGCAATTGTAATGGCCAATTATTTTTTTCCATCACACCAGAGCCACGCAACGTTTTAAACTCAGGCGCGCTCGCCAAGTTCATTCCCAATTGCTGACACACTTGCTTCGAACTCGCGTAATTTAAGCGATTCCACGGCTTGCCATGTTCCATGTAGAACTGGTTGTTATTCTCGACCAAGTACGGCACCACAAACGTCTTACCTTGTAAGATGGTTTTCAAACGAACCTGAACGTTCTTACTGCTGTTCGCAGGTTGAGCAGGCTTAGTCATTTTGGCAGGCTTTGCGGCAACTTGGGTCGCCGAGGTTTGCTTAACAGTTTGTTTTGCGGGTGCCTCTTTGGCCTGAAATGCCCCTGTATCAGGTCGAGAGGCGGCCACTGGCTCGACTGGTTTTGGTTTCGAAACTGGCTTGGGCATTGGCTTAGTTTGCTTCACTGGCTCTGATGTACCTTTGCCAACCACACGAATAAAGGCTTCTTTGTATGTCGACAAGGTTTTGACTCGCTTTAAGTCCTGCGAGGCTTTGGCAAATTCAGTATAAGGACCAATAAGACATCGGTAGCCTTTTTGCTCCGGCTTCATCCAAACATCAGTGGTGATTTCGCCGTAGATCGGCTTGGCTTTGGCTAAAGACATCGGTTTTGGCAACAAACCACATTGAATCCAGAAGAAATCATTGCCTCCCTGCGGCACTTTCTTTCCCCATACCCCTTTCCCGATCGGACAAGATTGCTCAAGTACTGGCAGTTCTTTGTTACTCGCTTGAGAGGCTTGGCAAAGAAAACCCTCCGCGAATACCGGTGTCGAAAATTGGGCGCACGCCAACAACAACCCAAGGCTCAAGCCGGATTGGACGATACGAGAGGAGTGTTGTGCCTTCTTCATTTCCATACGCTTCACTCTGAACAGTAGGTGATGAAATTATCGCGACAAAGCGTCAATAAAACATGAATAAAAAGTGATAAGCAAAAAAAGAGCCGGAATTGCATCCGGCTCTCAGTTTAGAAAGAATTTTATGAAATAGGCAACGTATAGGTGCGTATTTTAGTGATTAACCCTTGTAGATTTTCGGGTTGAACACGTCACGTAGCCAGTCGCCAAGTAGGTTAATCACCAATACCAGTGTCACGAGTACGATACCTGGGAAGGCGGTAATCCACCATGCACCAGAGAAGATGTAGTTAAAGCCGATGCTGATTAGCGCGCCTAGAGACGGCTGGTCCACAGGAAGACCTAAGCCTAGGAATGACAGTGCCGCTTCCGACATGATTGCGTTCGCAACCTGTACTGTCGAGATAACTAGGATTGGTGATAGACAGTTCGGCAGAATGTGACGGAACATGATGCGAGGTGCTTTAAAGCCCATCACACGCGCCGCTTCGACGTATTCTTTCTTCTTCTCTGCCAATACCGAGGCGCGAATGGTACGTGCGTATTGCGGCCATTCTGCCACGCCGATGATCACCACCAGCATGACTACCGCATATTGGCTGTAGAAGTCACTGCCAAAGCTGGCTTTAAAGATTGCCGAGACGATGATCGCCACCATCATGGTCGAGAACGATAACTGTACGTCTGCAAAGCGCATCAAGAAGCTATCGATACGGCCGCCGAAGTAACCCGCCGACAAACCAATAATGATACCCAGTACCAACTGAAGACCAACCGCAAGAAAACCGATAGTCAAAGACAGGCGAGAGCCGTAAAGAATGGTCGATAAAATATCGCGACCTTGCTCATCCGTACCTAACACAAAACGCTCGTCACCGTCTTCCATCCAAGAAGGCGGCAACTCCGAGTCCATGATATCGATGGACGTGAGATCATAAGGGTCAGTCGGTGCAAGTACAGGGGCAGCAATCGCCAACACCAAAAACACCATAAATACGGTGAAGCTGGCCATCGCGACTTTATCGCGCTTAAAGTAGTACAAGAAATCCGAGTTTTTAAAACGTTGCCACGCAGAAGGTACTGCTTCAGGAGCGGCCGTTACATTTGATTGGCTCATGATTAAGCTCCTTTTCCAGTTAGGTTCACTGTTGGGTTGATGATGC
The DNA here is from genome assembly GCF_021654215.1 of Vibrio sp. MMG023. Classification (NCBI taxonomy): domain Bacteria; kingdom Pseudomonadati; phylum Pseudomonadota; class Gammaproteobacteria; order Vibrionales; family Vibrionaceae; genus Vibrio; species Vibrio sp. MMG023. The sequence continues at coordinate 499,659 of NZ_JAKFZP010000006.1, forward strand.
CGTACAGCAAATCAACAATGGTATTGGTTACCACGAAAATCAGACCAACAAAGATAACGTAGGCAGTGATCAGCGGTGTATCTACACGGTTGATTGCCTCAAGGAAAAGAAAGCCCGTACCCGGCCACTGGAACACGGTTTCAGTAAGAATGGTGTAAGCCACCATGGTACCAATCTGCACACCACCCACCGTCAGAACAGGTAGCATGGTGTTCTTAAGTGCATGTTGGTAATAAATTTTGTTTAAGTTCAGGCCTTTTGCTTTGGCGAACTTGATGTATTCAGAGCTCAGCACTTCCAACATTTCTGAACGTACCAAACGAATGAACAGCGGCAACATGATCGAAGCCAGTGCCACACAAGGTAGAATCAAGTGCTTGATGCCATCAATGGTAAAAAAGCCAGATTCCCAACCAAGAATATTAGCCGTTTCACCCCGCCCGTAGGAAGGCAGCCAGCCCAGCTCAATGGAGAATACATACATCAGCATAATCGCGGTTAAGAACACCGGAATCGAGATACCGACACTACTCATCGCCATGACAAATTTGGTAAAGATGCTCTTCGGATGAATCGCGGAGTACACCCCAAGAGGAATTGAGAGAAGAATGATAATGAGCGTCGCACCAAACACGAGCTCTAGCGTCGCCACCAGCTTATCGAGAATTACCTCAACCGCAGGTCGCTTGAAGAAGTAAGATGTACCTAAATCACCTTGTAGCGCATTGCCCACAAAGCGAGTGTACTTTGTGATAAAGGGATCGTTCAGGCCCAGTTCGTCACGCAGCGCTTGACGCTCCGCTTCTGAAACCGACTGACCTACAAGCTCACGCAGCGGGTCACCCAGGTTATCCTGAATGGCAAACGCCACCAAACTGATCACAAACATCACTATCAGTGCCTGAAACAGGCGCTTGACCAGAAACGAAAACATTCCTTGCCCCTTAACTATCCATAGATCTCTATTCAGAGAGAAAATTCAGTCTGTAAAACCAACTCAGTCCGACTGAAACAAAACTGAGTCGAGTGCTTTAAGTTGAGGAGGGACATCCATCCCTCCTCAAAATCGACTAACCGTGATTATTCAACCACTAGGTCACCGAAGTAAGGCATTACCATTGGGTTAACGATGTCTGCCGCTTTCACGTTAGACTTCGCGCCCCACGCTTCACTTTGCCAGTGTAGCGGTACGAATGCTGCGTCGTTGTATAGTGTTGCTTCTACACCTTTCAGCATTTCTGCACGTTTCGCTGGATCCGTTTCTACGTTCGCAGCTTCAACTACTTTGTCCATTTCTGGGTTTGAGTAGTAACCACAGTTGTACTGACCACGACCAGTATCTTCGTTACGAGTCATAGTTAGGAACTCGTTGAAGTTAGCTGAATCTTCCGTATCTGAGTGCCAACCGATCATCAGCATGTCTGCCGCACACTTGTCGAACTCTGGCCAGTATTGCGCTTTTGGCATGGTCTTTAGATCAACTTTGATGCCGATCTTAGACAGCATTGCCGCCGCCGCTTGCGCTACTTTCGCATCGTTCACGTAACGGTTGTTCGGTGCGATCATCGTCAGCGTTAGGCCATCTTCGTAGCCCGCTTCTTTCATAAGTTCTTTCGCTTTCTTCAGATCGTAGCGAGGAACCAGTTTGTCATCGTGACCTACGTAACCTGCTGGGCTTTGCTGACCAGCTGCCGTTGCGAAGCCTTTCATGATTTTCTTCACGATGCCTTCGTTATTGATTGCGTGAACAATCGCTTGGCGAACGCGAACGTCTTTCAGTGCTTCGTTGCTGTTTTGGTTGAGTTGGAACGTGATGATACGAGTACCAGGTAGCGTTACTAGGTCGATGCCGTCTGCATCTTTCACGCGTTTGTGATCGTTTGGTGCAACAGGGTGAATCATGTCAACGCCGCCAGAAAGTAGCGCAGCTACACGAGTTGCGTCTTCTTTGATTGGTACAAGCGTTAGCTTATCAACGTTACCTTTCGACTCTTTGTCCCAGTAATCTTTAAAGCGTTCGAATTCCACTTTTACGCCCTGCTCACGAGAAGTCACAATGAATGGACCCGTGCCAGATACGTTAGTCGATGCAAATGAGTTACCGTGCTTCACTAGCTCAGACTTGTCTTTGCCATCTTCTGTCTTACCAGAGTAGAACTTGCTGTCCATTGGGAAGATGTAAGTCGCCGTTTGCAGCACAAGCGGGTAAGGACCTTTAGTCACTAGATCCACTGTGTAGTCGTCAACCTTCACGATTTTTTCGTACGGGTCGAAGATAGCTTTGAAATCTGGAGAGCTTTGTAGACGTTCGAAAGTCCATACTACGTCGTCTGCCGTCATGTCATTACCAGAGTGGAACTTAACACCTTGGCGTAGCTTGAAGCGTACCGTTGTATCGTTCACACGTTCCCAGCTTTCTGCTAGACGAGGTTCAAAGTCCATGTCTTTTGTGAAACGAACTAGTGGATCAAATACCATGTGTGACATTTGCAGCGTACCGCCTGATAGCTGCTCATGCGGGTCTAGCGATACTGGGTCAGCTGCGTAGCCAACTTTGATATCTGCTGCCATTGCGTTAAAGCTTAGGCCCGCTGCCATTAGCGCCACTGCTAATTTGCTTTTCATGGTTTTCATTTGCATAACTCCTTCATGCGGGAATTCGAATCCCTTGTTGTGTTTGCGTCTTTGTTATGACTAAGGTTTGTTGACCTTGATGGTCAGCCAAGCGAAAAACTTGGTTTATGCCGTTTTGATTTCTTCTCTCAAACCTGTGAATTCAGGCATCAGAGAAATCAGCTTCTTACTGTATTCATGCTGAGGAGCGGTAAACAGTTGCTCAGTCGGCGCCACTTCCAGTAGCGTACCCATCTGCATCACACCCACTCGGTCACACATCTGACGAATAACAGGTAAGTCGTGACTGATAAACAGCATCGTTAGGTTCAGTTCACTTTGCAGATCTTTCAGCAAGTTCAGAATTTGTGCCTGTACCGATACATCCAATGCTGATGTCGGTTCGTCACAAATCAGTAGTCGAGGACGGGTCGCCAGTGCGCGCGCAATTGAAATACGTTGACGCTGACCACCGGAGAATTCATGAGGGTATTTCACGCCCGCCATTTTGCCCAAACCTACGTGATCAAGCAGGTCATTCACAATCTGACGCGTTTCCGCTTCATTCTTAGTGAGCTTATGGAAACGAATTGGCTCCGCGATGATGTCGAAAATCTTCATACGCGGGTTCATTGAAGTGTATGGGTTTTGGAAGACCATCTGCATTTGACGACGCAGTGGACGACGCGCTTTTTCTGATTTCAGTGCCGTTAGGTCAATGCCTTCAAAGCTTACTTGGCCTGAGTTTGGTTCATACAAGCCAGCAATTACACGTGCGATGGTCGATTTACCTGAGCCAGATTCGCCCACCAAGCCAAACGTCTCGCCTTCGTGCACTTCAAAGCTGACATTGTTTGAGGCCTGCACGTATTCGCGGCGGCTTTCAAACAACGAATCTTTGGTCACGAAGCGTAGATTTACGTTCTTCACATCCAATAGAGGGCCTGTGTATTCGCGTTGGTCTTGGCTTTGGCCTAACCAGTGGTTCTTGATGTCCAGTTCTTGTAGCTCTGTTGCTTCTTCGATGTAGCTCACTAGCGGGAAGCGATCGAGTTTAATGTCAGAACGAGGAACCGCAGAAATCAAGCTGCGTGTGTATGGGTGGTCAGGATCGCCCAATACCTTAGCGGTTGGGCCAAACTCCACCAAATCACCGCGGTACATAACCGCAACACGGTCAGTCACGTTTGAAACCACACCCATGTCGTGCGTCACCAGCATACAACCTACGTTGTTTTTGATACACAGTTCACGGATAAGGTTTAGGATTTGGTCTTGGATTGATACGTCGAGTGCCGTAGTTGGCTCATCTGCGATGATAAGTTCTGGCTCACCAGCCAGTGCGATAGCAATAACCACACGCTGGCGCATACCTCCAGAGAATTGGTGTGGGTACTGTTTAAGACGGTTTTCAGGTTGCGGAATGCCAACCTGTTGCATTAAAGAAAGCGCACGTTGATACGCCTCTTCATCCGACACCTTCATGTTGGCGTGGATGGTCTCTTTCAATTGCTGCTCAACCGTAAATAGAGGGTTAAGCGAGGTCATTGGGTCTTGGAAGATAAAGCCAATCTTAGAGCCGCGAACCTTACGCATCGCTTCTGGCGTCAAACCAGAAATTTTCTCTCCATCAAGGTACACGTCACCACTGGCAACACGACCCGGAGGGCTAAGTAAATCAATAACGGCGTTACCAACGGTGGATTTACCCGCACCTGATTCGCCAACAACACCCACAATTTCGCCACGATCGATATGAAAAGAAAGCGACTTCACGGCCGCATGGACACCGTGACGGGATGGATATTCTATACGAAGGTTTTTCACCTCTAATAGTGACATTTCAGACCTCTACTGCCTTGTCTGTGGTATCGAATCGCGCAATAAAAGCGCCATTCATTACCTGAATGAATCCGTTCAAATTCAGAATAATACTCTGAAATCTTAATGCGGAAACAATTTGGCAAAAATCACACAAAAAAGCAACAATTAAAGTATATTCCGCCGAAAAAACATTATTTACACGCACAATGAGCGAATAGAAATGCATTAACAAGTATTTAACCATTTTCATAACACACCATTTTTGTGCGCTACGCACCAATAAAAACAGAAAAATGCTCTAAATTCACGCATAAACTCACTATTGATAGTATCCCTATTATTCACGCACCACCATTAACATTTACCAAACAATATTCCGTTCCCATTGGGACTTTTCGACATAAAATGTTACTAACAAAATAGTCTGCATACATAAAAAGCCAAAATCCCCCTACACACATAGAGGTGAAAACGTGAGCAGATCTGCAAAACAAATGAAATCTGTCACCTAACCTTGGTTATGCGTCAGTTATGCGATTTTGTGATTAAAGTGATTTTGATGCAGTAGAAAACTCCGTATCAGCAACCTGATTAGCCCTTAAAAAGCACGTGTTGAACTGGTGATTTTGCGCTTTCCACTGTCATTTTGAGTAAGATAAGAGATAATTAAAGCCCAACGTCGAGTAGTGAATGAAGGAGCCCTTGTGCTTAAAGCGATATTTTTTGATATGGACGAGACTTTATGTGGCACATCTAAAGCCGATAAAGTGGCAGGGCAAGAGTTTGCCGATTGGATTACTCAAACTTACCCTCAGGTCGCTGACTCCACAGCCTTCGTACAGCGCTACTTGCAAGGCGTATATAAGAAGTTAAACGACGAATTCCCTCAACTTATCGCTCTTCTACCTAATGAAAATGCGTTCCGCTGCGGTTTAATCCAAACCATCTTGGCAGAACAAGGTATCGAGATCGATGCAGAACAAGCCCAGCAGGCACAAAGCTTCTTCGATTCAGCTCGCATGGGTGCTTTTACGTTCTTCCCTGGCGTGAAGGAAATGCTTACGGAGCTACGCCAACACTACAAGTTGGTGGTAATCACTAACGGCCCTATATTCTCGCAACATCCAAAGCTCAAAGCGACACAAATGAGTGAATGGGTGGATCACATCATCGTCGGTGGCGAAGAGCCTGAAGAGAAGCCTGCTGCAAGTATCTTCCACAAAGCACTCAACCTTGTTGACGCAAAACCAGAAGAAGTGATTCATATTGGTGACTCTCTACCAGCCGATATTGCGGGTGCCAACAATATGGGCATTCCGAGTGTGTGGGTTAACGAGGCAGGCACAGTAAACCCAACCGATATCAAGCCAAACTATGAAGTAAAAGAGACCGTTGAGCTGAATGAAATTCTAAAAACGCTCGCTCAATAAAGCACTTAACTCAAGAAATACAAAGCCCCAGCCTCCGTGCTGGGGTTTCTTTTATCAGCTCGAAAAGCATTTGGATCATAGGTGGTCAAAAGCTCCCAAAGCTGTACATTTTTGGTGGAATTGAAAGCGGCGTGAGAGTTTTTGAGGATGAGAAATGTAAAAAAGCCCCAGTCTTTCGACTGAGGCTTCAAATAGCGGTCGATGAAGAGCCATATTCTAACTTCAGGCGAACCCCACTTGGGCTCAACCCCATTGAAATACTGTCGACTCATCCAGTCCAAGTAAGATCATAAGCTCTAAAACGACGAAAGCCTGCTAAAAAGTAGGCTTTCTAATAGTGGTCGGTGAAGAGATTCGACGCGGCAGGGCACCCTGCGGACTGCCGCTCCAGCCCACGACCCTCTGGTCCCAACACTCTAAATTTCAAACGTAAAAAAGCCCCAGTCTTTCGACTGAGGCTTTAAATAGTGGTCGGTGAAGAGGGATTCGAACCCCCGACCCTCTGGTCCCAAACCAGATGCGCTACCAAGCTGCGCTATTCACCGAACTGTATTTGCTGATTCTCTCAAATCAAACAGGATACTTCAACTAAGAAGTCACCTTAAATTAATGGGGTGGCTAACGAGATTCGAACTCGCGACCACCGGAATCACAATCCAGGGCTCTACCAACTGAGCTATAGCCACCATCAATTTGTGTCGTTTACCGCTCTAGTATAGCCATAAACTAAATGATGGTCGGTGAAGAGGGATTCGAACCCCCGACCCTCTGGTCCCAAACCAGATGCGCTACCAAGCTGCGCTATTCACCGACGAATTTTGTTTCGACTCTTGGGATATTTGAATCAAAACTGGAAACTTCATTAATTAATGAGTTACCGAAATAATGGGGTGGCTAACGAGATTCGAACTCGCGACCACCGGAATCACAATCCAGGGCTCTACCAACTGAGCTATAGCCACCACTATTTTGTGCCGTTAATTTGTATTCCGGAATGGCACGCCCGAAAGGATTCGAACCTTCGACCTTTGGCTCCGGAGGCCAACGCTCTATCCAACTGAGCTACGGGCGCATGCCCCATCGGCGGAGAGGAATAATACGGATATCACACTATGCCGTCTAGTACTTTTTTTACTTTTTTTCTCGTTTGGTCTCTTTTTCGACAGTTATCTGCCTTTAAAGTGAATTTTTGATGTGATTCACGCCCTGTCATGGATAACTTGTTGTTTATTGCAACAACTTATCGGGATATAATCACCCATTATTTACATTGATTTAACAGTCGCAACCAGATTGTTCAATCACTTTAGACCGTTAGGAACGGTTTTCTGCATAGTATTCAGGCCATGCAGCAAAACCGAATCCAACAGGGCTAAATACTCTAACTATATAAATAGGTAAGTCACTTACCTTTGGAATGTGAAGTGGGTTTAATGGATATGTCTCGACGAATGATTAGCGTTTTGTTCGCTGCCTTAACTTTTTCTACGGCAGCTTTAGCTTCTGACATCAGCCAAACTGAATACGATGCGATCGCAGAACGCATCAAACCTGTCGGTGATGTTTATCTAGCAGGTGCAGAACCAGTAAAAGCAGAACCAACTGGTCCACGTGATGGCGCCGCGGTTTACGGTACTTTCTGTATTGCTTGTCACGCATCTGGCGTAAGTGGCGCACCAAAAACAGGTGATGCTGCGGATTGGGCACCACGTATTGCACAAGGCAAAGACGTGCTAACCAACCATGCGATCCAAGGCTTCAATGCAATGCCAGCAAAAGGTACGTGTATGGACTGTTCTGATGACGAAATCATCGCAGCCATCGACCACATGATTGAAGGTCTGTAATAAAGACACCAACGAAAAAGGCTTGCCACTTGGCAAGCCTTTTTGTTTTTAGCAAATTAGAACAACGCTGTCCTACTTCTTAAACATCGCTCGAATATTAGCGATGTGAGCTTGGCCTTTTGCCATGCGCTCTTCTGCCGATACTGGTTTTTTGTTTACTTCCCATTCAACGTCATCAAATGGCAGTTCATCTAAAAAACGACTTTGTGTCGGTTTGATCAATTCACCAAACTGGCGACGCTCTTTACACATCGTAAAGGTTAATTCTCTTTGAGCACGCGTAATTCCCACGTACATCAATCGACGCTCTTCTTCGACGTTATCTTCATCAATACTGGTTTGGTGCGGTAAAATTCCCTCTTCCGAACCAATCAAATATACATAAGGAAACTCGAGACCTTTCGATGCATGAAGCGTCATCAATTGAACGGCATCACTATCTTCATCATCTTCTCCGCGTTCCATCATGTCTCGCAATGTTAAACGTTGAACGACTTCTTTGATGGTCTTCTCTTCTTGATCGTAGTTGTCACCTTCTAGGTCAGCCACAATCCAAGAGTAAAGGTCAGAAACGTTCTTCATACGCATTTCAGCCGCTTTCGGGCTTGCTGACGTTTCGTATAGCCAATCTTCGTAATGAATATCACGCACAAGCGAACGCACCGCTTCAACCGTATCGCCACGCTCAGCTTGATCGGCAATCGCAACCAACCATTGAGTAAAGCGGCGTAGGTTCTCTAAACCACGACCGGTTAGGTGCTGCTCTAGTCCCATTTCAAAGCTGACTTCAAACAAGCTCTTACCACGCATGTTGGCGTAGCTACCCAGCTTCTCTAGCGTCACGGGACCAATTTCACGACGCGGCGTATTCACAATACGTAGGAACGCGTTGTCATCATCTGGGTTCACCAACACACGTAGGTAAGCCATGATGTCTTTGATCTCAGCTCGAGCGAAGAAAGATGTGCCGCCAGACAGTTTGTATGGCACACGGTTTTGCATCAGTGACTTTTCAATCAAACGTGATTGGTGGTTACCACGATATAGAATCGCATAATCTTTATATTCGGTGCGGTTTAGGAACTTGTGCGCAATCAATTCACCCGTCACGCGCTCCGCTTCGTGCTCTTCATTTTTCGCCAGCAACACTTTGAGTTTTTCACCGTCAGGAATTTCCGAGAACAGTGATTTCTCATACACGTGTGGGTTATTCGCAATCAAGATGTTAGCTGCGCGCAGAATACGGCTAGTCGAACGATAGTTCTGCTCCAACTTAATCAAACGCAAATTTGGATAGTCTTCACCAAGCAACACCAAGTTTTGCGGCTTAGCACCACGCCATGAATAGATGGATTGGTCATCGTCGCCTACCACAGTCAAACGACCACGCTCACCGACAATCAACTTCACTAAGTCGTATTGGCTGGTGTTGGTATCTTGATATTCATCCACCAACAAGTAGCGAATGCGATTTTGCCAGCGTTGGCGCACTTCTTCGTTATTGCGCAGAAGTTGCACTGGCAAAGAAATCAGATCGTCGAAGTCGAGCGCGTTGTATGCCTTCATCTGCTTTTGGTACATCTCAAAACAGAACGCGAACAATTGCTGCTGCTCACCTTGAGCAAGCGCTTTTGCCTGTTCTGGTGTCAGCATGTCGTTCTTCCAGTTTGAGATACTGCTTAGTAGTTGACGTAATAAATCTTTATCGCCATCTAGCTGCTTTTCTGTCAGCTCTTTCAGTAGTGCAAGTTGGTCTTGATCATCAAAGAGGGAGAAGCCTGCTTTCAAGCCAAGATGCTTGTACTCACGCTTGATGATGGTCAAACCTAAGGTGTGGAAGGTCGAAACCATCAAACCTTTCGATTCTGATTTACCTAACGTCTGACCGACGCGCTCTTTCATCTCGCGCGCCGCTTTGTTGGTAAAGGTAACCGCAGCAATATTGCGTGCCTTATAGCCACACTGCTGAACCAAATAAGCAATCTTATTGGTAATTACACGAGTTTTACCCGAACCAGCACCAGCCAGCACGAGGCATGGGCCTGATACGTACTTAACGGCTTCATCTTGTCTAGGGTTCAGCTTCATAGAAATTCTCTGCGGGTGGTAATTGTGGCGCCTATGATAAAGGGGTGACCGCGTGAAAGCTACGGAGATTTTCACGTAATTTTTACACAGATAGATGCAACATTTTGTTGCATACGTGGCCAGAGTTTAAGCTATAATGAATGAACGTTCATTCATTGGGTGGTGGCGTTATGTCCAATAACACTGCTGGAGATAAATACGGACAAATCATTGCAGCAGCCGAGCGCTTAATCGCTGAATCAGGTTTTCATGGTCTTTCCATGCACAAACTTGCTACAGAAGCAGGTGTCGCAGCTGGCACGATTTACCGATATTTCTCAGATAAAGAACATCTTTTGGAAGAGGTTCGCCTTACTGTAACTAAACGTATTGCGGACGCCGTTCAAGCGGATGTTCATGACGATATGCCCCTGAAAGAGCGTTACCGCACCATGTGGCTCAATATTTGGCACCTTGCTGGCTCAAATTTAGACACCTTAAGTAATCGTGTCCAATATGAATCACTGCCTTGTGGAAATCGTAAAGGGACGAGGGAACTTGAAAGGCAAATGTTTGCCCAAGTAGATCGTCTTTTTAATCAAGGCAAAGCGGAAGGGGTATTCAAACCCCTCGATAACGAAATTCTATCAGGGTTAAGTTTCGAAGCTAGTGTTGCGCTTGCGAGAAAACATGCTTTGGGATTTTATCAGCTGGACGACAATGCGCTGGAAGCAGCCGTTGAAGCCAGTTGGGATGCAATTATTAAACACTAACTTGGAGTTCTTAATAGAATGAAAAAGTGGACTTTCTTTATGTTGCTTATCGCGGTTCTTCTGTTCGGAAGCGTGATAGGTTTCAACTTATTCAAGCAACAGAAAATTGCTGAATACATGGCGAATCGTCCGGAGCCAGAGTTCCCTGTTACCGTTACGGAAGTAAAAGCGGTAGATTGGGTTCCTGTCATCGAAGCGATTGGCTTTATCGAACCTAACCAAGGTGTCACTGTTGCAAACGAAACCAGCGGTGTGATTGATAAGATTTCTTTCGACTCTGGTACTCAAGTGGAAGAAGGCCAACCTCTGGTTCTTCTAGACTCTGATGTTGAGAAAGCAAACCTAAAGAGCTCTCAAGCAAAACTGCCAGCAGCTCAAGCTAAGTACAAACGCTACCAAGGTCTTTATAAGAAAGGATCGATTTCTAAAGAAGCGTACGACGAAGCTGAAGCAAACTACTTCTCACTTAAAGCGGACATCGAGAGCTTGAAAGCGACCATCGACCGCCGTGAAATAAAAGCACCTTTTGCTGGTGTGGTTGGTATTCGTAATGTGTATCTTGGTCAATATCTACAAGCAGGTACTGACATCGTACGTCTCGAAGATACAACAGTAATGCGTTTACGCTTCACTGTGCCTCAAACAGATATCTCACGCATTAAGCTAGACCAAGAAGTGGATATCTTTGTAGACGCTTACCCTGACAAGCCTTTCAAAGGTTCGATCTCTGCGATTGAGCCAGCAGTAAACGTACAAAGTGGTTTGATTCAAGTCCAAGCAGACATTCCAAATAGCGATGGCAAGCTTCGCAGCGGTATGTTCGCACGTGCAAACATCATCCTGCCTAAGCTAGAGAATCAAGTGACTCTGCCACAAACGGCAATCACCTTTACGCTATACGGCGACAACGTGTACATCATTACTGAAGAAGACGGTGAAAAACGCGTTAAGCAACACGTTGTGAAAGTGGGTGAGCGTACTAAAGACATCGCGCATATTCTAGAAGGCGTGAAACCAGGTGACGTAGTGGTAACGTCGGGGCAAGTACGCCTTAGTAACCATGCGAAAGTGACCATCGTTGAAGATTCGGCACTGACACCACCTGCTGAAACACCAATGCTTTAATTGGAGGCATCATGCGCTTTACCGATGTTTTTATTAAACGTCCAGTTTTAGCGGTATCGATCAGTTTTTTGATTGCGTTGCTTGGTTTGCAAGCCGTATTCAAGATGCAGGTTCGTGAATACCCTGAAATGACAAATACGGTGGTTACTGTAACCACCAGTTATTACGGTGCCAGCGCCGACTTAATCCAAGGCTTCATTACTCAGCCTTTGGAACAAGCCGTTGCTCAGGCCGATAATATCGACTACATGACTTCATCCTCGGTACTCGGTACTTCTACCATCACCGTAAACATGAAGTTAAACACTGATCCGAATGCGGCGCTGTCTGACATTCTGGCGAAAACCAACTCGGTTCGTTCGCAGCTTCCAAAAGAAGCGGAAGACCCTACGGTAACCATGTCGACAGGTTCGACAACGGCAGTACTGTATATTGGTTTCACCAGTGATGAGCTGTCTTCAAGCCAGATCACGGACTACCTTGAGCGTGTAATCAACCCGCAGTTATTCACGGTCAACGGTGTATCGAAAGTTGACCTATACGGTGGTATGAAATACGCACTGCGCGTATGGCTAGACCCTGCAAAAATGGGGGCACTTAAGCTGACAGCAACTGACGTAATGACCGTACTAAACGCCAACAACTATCAGTCGGCAACTGGTCAGGCGACAGGTGAATTCGTACTTTACAACGGCAGTGCAGATACTCAGGTATCCAACGTTGCAGAACTAGAAGCACTTGTGGTGAAAACCGGTGAAGGTGATGTAATTCGCCTTGGTGACATTGCGAAAGTGACGCTAGAGAAGAGCCACGATATTTACCGTGCTAGTGCTAATGGTCAAGAAGCCGTGGTTGCAGCGATTAACGCAGCACCAAGTGCCAACCCGATCAATATTGCAGCAGATGTACTGACGTTGTTACCTCAACTAGAGCGTAACTTGCCAAGTAACATCAAAATGAATGTGATGTACGACTCAACTATTGCTATCAACGAATCGATTCACGAAGTTGTGAAAACCATTCTTGAAGCAGCAGTCATCGTACTTATCGTTATCACTTTGTTCCTAGGTTCATTCCGTGCGGTAATCATCCCTATAGTTACTATCCCATTATCATTGATTGGTGTGGCAATGGTGATGCAAGCGATGGGCTTCTCTTGGAACTTGATGACACTACTGGCAATGGTACTCGCCATCGGTCTGGTGGTGGATGACGCGATCGTTGTTCTTGAGAACGTCGATCGACACATCAAGGAAGGGGAATCACCGTTCCGAGCTGCGATCATTGGTACACGAGAAATTGCTGTCCCAGTAATCGCGATGACACTGACGTTAGGTGCGGTATACGCGCCTATCGCTCTGATGGGTGGTATTACAGGCTCACTATTTAAAGAGTTTGCTCTTACCCTTGCGGGTGCTGTATTTGTGTCCGGTATCATCGCGTTGACTCTGTCACCGATGATGTGTTCAAAAATGCTGAAGGCAAACGAAGAGCCAAGCAAGTTTGAGCAAAAAGTTCACCACGTTCTTGATGGCATGACCAACCGCTACGAGAAGATGCTAACTGCAGTCATGGCTCATCGTCCGGTTATCATTGCTTTTGCGATCATCGTATTCGCGAGTCTACCGATCTTGTTTAAGTTCATTCCGAGTGAACTAGCACCATCGGAAGATAAAGGCGTTGTGGTCTTAATGGGTACAGCCCCATCAAATGCGAACTTGGATTACATCCAAAGCACCATGAACGATGTAAACAAGATTCTGTCTGACCAGCCAGAAGTAGAATACGCTCAGGTGTTTAACGGTGTACCTAACTCGAACCAAGCATTCGGTCTAGCAACACTGAAACCTTGGAGTGAGCGTGAGGCAAGCCAAGCGGACATTACCAAACGTGTGGGTGACTTAGTTTCTCATGTACCAGGTATGTCAGTAACGGCTTTCCAAATGCCAGAACTTCCAGGTGCAGGCTCAGGTCTGCCAATTCAGTTCGTTGTGACTACGCCAAACAGCTTCGAGAGCCTGTTTACTATCGCAAGTGATATTCTGACCGATGTATCGAAGAGTCCACTGTTCGTGTATTCGGATCTGGATCTGAACTACGATTCAGCAACGATGAAAATCAGCATCGATAAAGACAAAGCCGGCGCTTACGGCGTGACCATGCAAGACATTGGTGTCACGTTAAGTACCATGATGGCCGATGGTTATGTAAACCGTATCGACCTAAATGGTCGTTCATACGAGGTAATCCCTCAAGTTGAACGTAAGTGGCGTCTAAACCCAGAGTCGATGAAGAATTACTACGTACGTTCAGTTGACGGCAAAGCAGTACCATTGGGTAGTTTGATCACAATTGATGTGGTCGCAGAGCCTCGTGCACTGCCTCACTTCAACCAGCTAAACTCAGCCACTGTTGGTGCTGTACCAGCTCCTGGTGTTGCAATGGGGGATGCGATCAACTGGTTCGAAGACGTGGCACAAAACAAACTGCCGTCGGGCTACAACCATGACTACATGGGTGAAGCGCGTCAGTTCGTAACTGAAGGTAGTGCGTTATACGCAACATTCGGTTTGGCACTAGCAATCATCTTCCTAGTACTGGCGATTCAGTTTGAATCTATCCGCGATCCAATCGTAATCATGGTATCAGTACCACTTGCGGTTTGTGGTGCGTTGATAGCTCTGGCGTGGGGTACGGCATCGATGAACATCTACTCACAGGTTGGTTTGATTACCTTGGTTGGTCTGATCACCAAGCACGGTATCTTGATCTGTGAGGTAGCGAAAGAAGAGCAGTTACACAACAAACTGTCTCGTATCGATGCGGTAATGGAAGCAGCAAAAGTTCGTCTTCGTCCAATCCTGATGACGACGGCAGCGATGATTGCAGGTCTTATCCCATTGATGTACGCAACAGGCGCAGGTGCTGAGCAACGCTTCAGTATTGGTATCGTAATCGTTGCTGGTCTAGCAATCGGTACGCTATTTACACTATTCGTACTGCCAGTGATTTACAGCTACCTTGCTGAGAAACACAAGCCACTACCAGTGTTTGTTGAAGACAAAGACTTGGAAAAGCTAGCTCGAGTGGATGAAGCGAAAGCAGCTCACCGCGAATTAGCTGATAACAAGTAAGTATAAAAGCACTAAGAAAAAGGTCACTTCGGTGACCTTTTTTATTGCTGCTCTCTTTTTTACCATCTAAATGGCGACTTTCACGTATCAATTAAATAGAATGTGGGCAAATCAAAAGGAGTTTTAGCCACTATGTTTGACCCAAAGAAATTAGAGCAAATCGCTAAACAAATTCACGAATCAATGCCACAGCCAGTAAAAGAACTAGGCGCGGATGTTGATCAAAAAGTTCGCCAAGTCATCCAAGGTCAGCTAAACAAGCTAGACGTTGTTAGCCGTGAAGAATTTGACGTACAAACTCAAGTTCTGCTGCGCACTCGTCAAAAGCTGACAGAAATGGAAAAGAAATTGGCTGAGCTTGAAGAAAAGCTAGCTGATAAATAAGCGAGAAGCGAGAAGCGAGAAGCGAGAAGCGAGAAGCGAGAAGCGAGAAGCGAGAAGCGAGAAGCGAGAAGCGAGAAGCGAGAAGCGAGAAGCGAGAAAATTCTTAAGGGTTGGCGTGTGCACGTCAACCCTTTTTGTTTTCGGTATTCACTTCAATGTTGTCTTCTTAACGACAAATTCAGTCAACACTTACGATACCTCTACTTCTTTCAATTCTATCCCAACGAACACGTCCGATTTTAACAGCGAAGCACTCCCACGGTTCGAAGGAAACAGTCAGTCTTCATAAAAACAAAAAGGCTTGGTCAACGGCGACCAAGCCTTTTAATTAGATGTTGTGTTGTATGTTGTATTTATTGACCCCAGTCTATCCGGAGTTCTTTACTGACTTAGATAGAAATTAGCCGCCTACTGCGATGTTCTTCATATCCGTCATGTAACCACGTAGCTCTTCACCGATGTACTCTACTGGGTGGTTACGAATCGCTTCGTTTACTGCGATTAGCGTAGCGTTATCGACTTGGTTAGACGACTCGCCTAGACCTTTACCGATTACGTCTGTGCTTACTGATGGCATGAACTTCTCACGTAGTAGCGGTGTTGCTACGTTAGCAAATAGGTAGTTACCGTACTCTGCTGTATCTGAAATTACCACGTTCATTTCGTATAGGCGCTTACGTGCAACTGTGTTTGCTATTAGCGGTAGCTCGTGCAGTGACTCGTAGTATGCAGACTCATCGATGATGCCTGATGCTGTCATTGCTTCGAATGCTAGCTCAACACCGGCACGAACCATAGCTACCAGTAGAATGCCGTTGTCGAAGTACTCTTGTTCAGAGATTTCGATGTCGCCTGCAGGGTAGTTTTCGAAAGCGGTTTCACCCGTCTCTTCACGCCAGCCTAGTAGGTTTGCATCGTCGTTTGCCCAGTCAGCCATCATAGTGCTGGAGAATTCACCTGTGATGATGTCATCCATGTGCTTGTTGTATAATGGACGCATTAGCTCTTTTAGCTCTTCAGAAAGCTCAAATGCTTTTACTTTTGCTGGGTTTGATAGACGGTCCATCATGTGAGTGATACCACCAAACTTAAGAGCTTCAGTGATTGTCTCCCAACCGTATTGTAGAAGTTTACCTGCGTAACTTGGGTCGATACCGTCAGCAATCATCTTCTCGTAAGACACGATAGAACCGGCTTGTAGCATGCCACATAGGATAGTTTGCTCACCCATTAGGTCAGATTTAACTTCCGCTACGAATGAAGACTCTAGACAACCTGCGCGGTGGCCACCTGTACCAGCAGCCCATGCTTTTGCAATGTCCCAGCCTTCGCCTTTAGGATCATTTTCTGGGTGAACAGCGATTAGTGTAGGGACACCGAAGCCACGCTTGTACTCTTCACGTACTTCTGTACCTGGACACTTAGGCGCAACCATTACAACCGTTAGGTCTTTACGGATTTGCATGCCTTCTTCAACTACGTTGAAACCGTGTGAGTAGCCTAGTGCTGCGCCTTCTTTCATGAGAGGCATTACCGTTTCAACAACGTTAGTGTGCTGCTTGTCTGGCGTTAGGTTGATTACTAGGTCAGCTTGTGGAATTAGCTTTTCGTAACTGTCTACTTCAAAGCCGTTATCTTTTGCGTTTTTGAACGATTGACGTTGCTCGTCGATCGCAGCTTGGCGTAGAGCGTAAGCAACGTCTAAACCAGAATCACGCATATTTAGACCTTGGTTAAGGCCTTGAGCACCACAACCTACGATGACCACTTTCTTACCTTTTAGGTAATCTGCTTCTGATGCGAATTCTTCGCGGTCCATAAAGCGACAACGACCAAGTTGGTCCAATTGCTCACGTAAGTTTAGGGTATTGAAATAGTTAGCCATCTGGGTACTCCTTAACATTCTTCCATAGAGGTCGGTATTTGTGTTACCGAATGAGTTCATACTAAAACAGACATTCTGTTGCTGAAAGTGATATATTCACAATTACTTATTGCAATAAATGCAACATGGACGTAAAGATTTAATGAACATCAAAAGCCTACAACTATTCATTCATCTATGTGATAGTAAAAGCTTCGCTAAGACAGCGGCAGCAATGCATATCAGCCCTTCCGCACTGAGTCGGCAGATCCAAAAATTAGAAGAAGAAACGCATCAACAGCTGTTCTTGCGTGATAATCGAAGTGTCGAATTGACGGTTCAAGGAAAGAAGTTATTGCCTGTTGCACTAAAGATCTTGGGGGAATGGCAGCAATACCAAAGCTACGTCAAAGGAACGGAAGATGAGCTAAAGGGGGAGATACGTTTATTTTGCTCGGTAACTGCAAGTTACAGTCACCTCCCGGAGCTTATTTCCGATTTCCGCATACAACACCCATTTATTGAATTCAAACTCTCTACTGGCGATCCAGCCCAAGCTATCGATAAGATAATGGCGGATGAGGCTGATATCGCGATCTCGGCAAAGCCAGACCAACTACCCGCTAAAGTGGCTTTTGAACCAATCAGCGAGATACCTCTATCGGTTATTGCTCCGGTTGGAATCAGCAGCTTCGCAGAAGAACTACAAAAAGAAACCCCGGATTGGTCAACGATCCCTTTTATTCTCCCAGAAGCAGGCACAGCAAGAGAAAGAGCGAATGTTTGGTTTAAGCAAATGAAGATCAAACCAAACATCTACGCACAAGTAGCAGGGCATGAGGCCATTGTCAGTATGGTGGCTTTAGGTTGTGGCGTAGGTATCGCACCGGATGTGGTAATCAACAATAGCCCTGTCAGAGAGAAGATAAATCGACTGAAAGTTCTGCCTATCAAACCATTCGAACTCGGTGTTTGCTGTATTAAAAGCCAGCTAGAAAACCCGTTAGTTAAAGCCCTATGGGAAGTCGCAGAAAGTAAGTATATATCCCTTTAGAGATATCTATACAAATTGGAATCCGAAGCCCGTTACGCAAGCAACGGGCTTTTTATTTACAGTAAAACTCGAATGCAAAATATGTAACAGCACTTAGAAGTAGCTGACATCACGACTCACATAACAAAGGTATTGCTAGCAAAGTGATGAGAATAAGTAAGAACTTACCCTTAGTTACTTTTAAGATTTAGAAAATGGACACTGACAAGAGAGATAAGATCTTTACCTAACACAACGAGTTCTACAGCAAACACAGAGATCTGAGGATATCAGAAACGACAAAACCTATTCCGAAGGCTGGGTTTCCAAATAAGTAGCGGAACCGTGGGGACGCCTAGTCCGAGCTTACGTTCAATTGGACTTACACACAAGCGAGACTCATGCACCGATAGGTGAATTGAGTTGTTAGATACGAAAAAGCCCCAGCATTTCTGCTGGGGCTTTTGTCTG
>NZ_JAKFZP010000007.1:0-293906 GCF_021654215.1 Vibrio sp. MMG023
TAAGCACATAACCCAAAATTCAACCTCAAACCAGCAACCCCACCTAACCTCCCCTTGTATCAAACCCCGAAGCTCTCAAAGCAACGAGATCAAAGGGGAGGAACTGGTTCTGCATTTGCGGATAATTCAATTCACAACGCAACGTCACAACGTGCTGAAAACAGATTCTGAATACTCGCTTAGGCTCCTTCAGAATGACGGTGGGAAACATTGAGCTCACAGCAGAAAAGGACACTCTCCCCCTTGATAACCGCATTCAAATGCTTGGCAAACCATGTCGAGAAAAGGGGGAGTTAGAGGGGGTTGCAAGCACCTAACCTAACATTCAACCTCAAACCACCAACCCCACCTAACCTCCCCTTGTATCAAACTCCGAAGATCTCAACACATCGATCTCAAAGGGAGGGACTTGTTCTGTATTCGCGGGTAATTCAATTCACAACGCAACGTCACAACGCGCTGAAAACAGATTCCGAATAATCGCTTAGGCTCCTTCAGAATGACGATGGGAAAGCACTGTTCTCACAGCAGCAAAGAACACTCTCCCCCTTGATAACAACATTCAAATGCTTGGCAAACCAAGTCGAGAAAAGGGGGAGTTGGAGGGGGTTGCAAGCACCTTACCTAGCATTCAGCATCAAACCATCAACCCCACCTAACCTCCCCTTGTATCAAACTCCGAAGATCTCAACACACCGAGATCAAAGGGGAGGAACTGGTTCTGCATGCGCGGATAATTCAATTCACACTGCAACACTGCAACGCGCTGAAAATAGATTCTGAATACTCGCTTAGGCTCCTTCAGAATGACGGAGGGAAAGCCTGAACTCACCGCAACAAAGAATGCCCTCCCCCTTGATAACAACATCCAAATGCATGACAAACCATGTCGAGAAAAGGGGGAGTTGGAGGGGGTTGCAAGCACGTAGCCCAACGTTAAGCCTCAAACCAACAACCCCACCTAACCTCCCTTTGGGTCAAGCTTCAACGAGCTCATATAAAAAATTCCAAAAAAGCCCTTTACCTAAACTTAACTTGAGGTTTTAGCATGTTCATCGTTGGCTAGAAAATGACAAAAAGGAGCACACCATGATCCAGCTAGAACACGTGAATTTAGTGGTAAAAGACATCCCTGAAATGCTGAAGTTTTACCAAGCGGCCTTTCCGCATTGGTATGTGCGTGATGAAGGGGAAGGTACATGGAGCGGTAAGCACAGAAACTGGCTGCACTTTGGCGATGAGTACCAATACATTGCGTTGAGTGACCACGGCGAAGGCAACAATCGCGATTTAGATGCTCATCAAGTTGGGTTGGCGCATTTCGCTTATGTGACCAATAACGTTGACGCTGTGACGAAAAGACTGGTTAAAGCGGGCTACTCAATCGCCCAATCCGGCGCGGATGAGCCATACCGAAAGAACGTCTATTTTGTTGACCCTGCCGGTTTTGAAATCGAGTTTGTAGAATACCTGACCGATGATCCAAAACTGCGTAACTCGACAAGTTAAGTTCTAACTTTTATCTCTCTTTTATCAAGAAAGAGCAGCGTCTTAGATACCCAAAAGCCCCTAACTTTTCAGCTAGGGGCTTTGAACATTTTACCTTGAGCGAGTGATTAGCTAGCGGCTAATTCAGGCTTCGCTGCCTTATTGCTTTTTGACTTCATCCAAACGATGACGGCCGCAAGCACTAAGATTGGTACCAGTGGGTCGATGAGCGTGCCACCCTTACCAAAGACTAGGTTTAGCGCCATGATGATCGATGCACCAATCGCCCACGCCACGGTTGACGATACTGACCAGATTTTAATTTGGTCTGCCAACTCTGTAATACCTAGGGTACGGTTGATGATGTGGAAGTAAGAGTCATTAAGGTGTGAGAAACCAACCGGGCCAACCGCACACGCCAATGCCACGAATACAGGATCCAGACCTAATGTTTCGACTAGAGGTAACGTCATTGTCGCAGCAACCATCATCGATGCTGTAGCCGAGCCTTGAATCAATCGAAGCATAGACGCGATAGCCAATGGCACAAGTAGTGGTGGGATACCGCTGCTAGCGATAGCTTCTGCCACTTGTGGACCAGCGCCAGACGCTTTAAGTACCGCGCCCATTGCGCCACCACAGCCCGTTACCACTAGGATAAGACCCGTTGTTGATAGCGCATCGTCCATCGAACCAACCATGTCTTTACGTTCGATATTGCGAGTAAGACCGTACAACGCCATTAATACACCAAGGCCTACAGCAACAACTGGGTTACCAAGCAACGACAGCGCTGCATGAAGGAATGTGTCTCCTGAACCAACTAAAGTGTTGATAAGGATAAGTGCAATCGGAACAAGAATTGGACCAAAAGAAAGGAAGTTACTTGGCAGCTCTTTGTCGTCCGTTGCTTCTACTTTTTCTAAGTTTGCCCAATCCGCTTGGTTAGTGATCCAACCATCACCATTTGGTACGCGGTAGTATTCATTACCCACACGGCGGATGTAAATCATCGATAGCAGCATCATAGGTACAGACACCATTAGCCCCCACAGCATGTACTCACCTAGGTCGACACCAAGAATACCGGCTACCGCAACAGGGCCCGGTGTTGGCGGCACAAGTGCGTGAGTGATAAGCAGACCAAGTGCGAGCGTCACACCAAGACCAACGGCAGATTTACCCGTATCTCGTGAAATTGCGCGAACAAGAGAGTGCAAAATGATGTACGCAGAGTCACAAAAAACTGGAATTGCCACCAGCACACCAGTGAACCCCAGTGCTAGATCTTCACGGCCTTTACCACAGATCTTAACGAAGGTTTTCGCCATACGAACCGCCGCACCAGAGCGCTCAAAACACGCACCCATGATGACACCGAAGGCAATGATCAAACCGATTCCGCCTAGCACGCCGCCGAAGCCCGCTTTAATAGCATCAATGAGTTCTGTTGGCGCCATGCCTGCAAATAGACCCATGATGATGCTCGCAATAACCATTGCCAATGCGACAGGAATACGTGTTTTTATGATCATTCCCATCATGGCAAGAATACCGATGACAATGCCGATTAATGCTCCATCCATTTTTATGTTCCTTTTATTTCTGACTCTGTAGGGTACGTACAGCTAGGCGATGAGCTCTCATCACCTAGTACACGTTGTTACGCAAGCAACTGAAATTGTTATAAGTGTTTTTATTAGAGGTAAGGGTGAACCCAACCAAGACCTTCTTCTGTGCTGTGTCTTGGGTTGTATTCGCAGCCGATCCAGCCTTGATAACCTGAGTCATCCAACACGTTGAACAGGTGTGGGGAGTTCAACTCACCTTCTGACGGTTCGTGTCTTTCAGGCACTGAGGCGATTTGAATGTGGCCGGTGTAAGGAGCGACTTCACGGATTAATGTGCTTAAGTCGCCATCCATAATTTGAGCGTGGTAAAGGTCGAGTTGCAGTTTGACGTTTGGACGATCAACTTGCTTAATCAGCTCGACCGCTTCGCGTTGATGGGCGACAAAGTAGTTCGGCACGTCGCGATTGTTGAGTGGCTCAATCATCAACTCAACACCTTGCTCGGCAAACTTATCCGCTGCATAACGGATGTTTGAGATGAAAGTTTCAATATGCTGGTCACGAGAGAAACGTGAATCAACAATGCCAGACATAGCGTGAACTTTTTTACACTTCAGTGCTTTGGCGTACATCAGCGCAGTATCGACGCTAGCCTTAAACTCATCCTCTCGGCCCGGAATCGCGGCGAAGCCACGTTCGCCAGCATCCCAATCACCCGGAGGCATGTTGAAGAGTGCTTGTTCAAAGCCGAATTGTTCCATCTTGTTTGCCAGTTCTTGCGCCTCGAATGCGTATGGGAAAAGGTACTCTACCGCTTTAAAACCCGCTTGATGCGCTTTCTCAAAACGCTCTAAAAACGGCACTTCTGTGAATAACATGGTTAGGTTTGCTGCGAACTTAGCCATTATTTACCTCTCCCTTTTAGGTCTTGAACCTCGGCATCCGTTAGGTAGCGGATGTTGCTGTCTTTAAGAATGAACGCCAGTTTTGCGGTTTCTTCCAGCTCTTCAGCGTTGTCTACTGCATCTTCAAAGTCTGTGCCTGTAATGACCGGGCCATGGTTAGCCAGTAAGAAGGCACGATAGTCACCAGCACGTTGTGCGAGTTCTTCTGCGATTTGTGGATCCCCCGGACGCAGGTAAGGGATCACTGGTAGCTCACCAATGCGCATCACAAAGTAAGGTGTGAATGCTTTGATGGCATTCGCGCGGTCTAACTCTTCAAGGCAAGACAACGCCGTTAGGTACGTTGAATGCAAATGCACGATGGCATTGCATTGCGAATTATTGCGGTAAATGGCTAGGTGAAATGCCACTTCTTTCGACGGTTTTTTACCCGAGATATGGTTGCCATCGATATCCACGACAGACAACTCTTCTGCCACTAAGCGCCCAAACGAGGAGCCTGTCGGCGTTGCCAAAAAATGGCCATTAGGTAATTTCACAGACAAGTTACCAGCACCGCCCGTTGCGTAGCCGCGCTCAAACATAGAACGAGCCATGGTCACCATTTGATCTCGCAGTTGCTGCTCTGTCATTAAGTCTTTATTCATCACAACTCCTGCTATTCAAAAAGCGACTGAGCTTTGGCAAAGAAATGCTCATCACCAAAGTTGCCGGATTTCAACGCCAGTGAAAGCTCGCCATCGACGGATTTCACCCAAGGCACGCCCGGCGCAATTTGAGGGCCGATATGGAACCCTGTTACCGCGAGGCTTTGCGTAACAACGCCAGATGTTTCACCACCAGCAACGATGAAGTTCTTCACACCGTGTTGCTGCAGTTTGATAGCCAACTTGCTGAAGAACTGCTCAACGGCATGACTAGAGGCTTGTGCGCCAAACTCTTCTTGAATGGCTTTTAGAGCCGTTGCCTCTGCGGTTGCGTAAACCAGCGGAGCAAATTCACTGTCGATGTTGGTCATAACCCAATCAAATACGTGATTTGAGTACGCTTCATCGGTAAGGCAGGCTTTCACATCAATCGCGAAGTGAGGTGCTTGTTGTTTGTAAACGGCAACTTGTTGATTGGTCATCACAGAACATGAGCCAGAAAACACCACCGTCGGCGCCTTGGTTGGGTTGCCTGCTTTCTTAGCATCGCTTTGATCGGCAAGATGTTCTGCCCAGTTCTTAGCAATCCCCGCAGCAAGGCCAGAACCACCGGTAACCAGTTTGAGAGATTTCGCTGCCTGACCGAGGGTCACAAGATGATCGGCATTGAATGCATCAACAACGGCATAGCGAACACCTTGTTGTTTAAGGGTTTCAAATCGCTCAGACACCGCTTGGGAGCCTTGCTCAATCACTTGGAAATTCACCAAACCAGATGAGCCTTGTGACTGCGCATCCATCATGCGAATCAAGCTAGAATCTGTCATTGGCGTCACTGGGTGGTTACGCATACCAGAATCACTGAGCAAATCTTGGAAAACAAATAGGTGGCCGTTGTAAACCGTGCGGCCATTAACCGGCAATGCAGGGCAAACAATGGTGAAATCTTCATTTAACTCGGCAAGCAACGCGTCAGTAACAGGGCCAATATTGCCTTCAGCGGTGCTGTCGAAGGTTGAACAGTATTTGAAATAGAACTGCTGACAGCCATTGTCTTGCAGCCATTTCAACGCAGCCACCGAATCGTTGATTGCTTCATCGACAGGGCAAGAGCGAGACTTAAGACTGATCACAACCGCGTCGGCATTGATATCAACCTGTTGCTTCGGAATGCCGTTGAGCTGCACGGTGCGCATGCCATTTTCTACAAGGAATCCGGCAATATCAGTCGCGCCAGTAAAGTCGTCTGCAATAACACCTAATAACATAATTACTTCTCCACTTTACTTGCGCTTATTTGTCTTTGCTTTCCACACCAGGAAGCTCAATGCCGTTAAAGATTTTGATAACGGCACTGTCGTCTTCCTGACCAAAACCAGCATTGCTTGCGCTTACAAACATGTTTAGAGCGGCACTGGAAAGTGGTAGAGGGAATTTCAGATCTTTCGCGGTATCTGACACAAGGTTTAGGTCTTTAACGAAGATATCGACCATTGATTTCGGTGAGTAGTCACCGTCGACGACATGCTTCATGCGGTTCTCAAACATCCAAGAATTACCCGCGGCATTGGTCACCACGTCGTACATCAAATCCAATGGAATGTTTGCACGAGCGGCAAGCGCCATCGCTTCTGCACCTGCTGCAATGTGAACACCCGCAAGCAGTTGGTGAATGATTTTCACTGTCGCACCAAGGCCTACAGCTTCACCAATGTTGTATACCTTGGCAGCCGTTGCGCTCAATACAGGCTCCAGCGCATCAAATGTGCTTTGTGCACCCGACGCCATAATCGTCATCTCGCCAGCTTCTGCTTTTACTGCACCGCCAGACACTGGAGCATCAAGCATCACAAGATCGTTCTCAGCCAATTTGGCTTCAATTTGCTTGGCGTCTTCTGCCGAGATAGTTGCTGATACCATGACAGGCGTATTGGGTTTGAGCGCAGCCGCAAGGCCTGTTTTGAACAATACGGTGTTAACTTGCGCCGCATTCACAACCAAAACCAACACAGAATCAAGTTGATCGGCAAACTCGACTGCATTGGTAGAAACGGCTTTCGCGCCAAATGCACCCAGCTCTTCTAAAGCACTAGGATTCAGGTCGAAACCATATACATCAAGGCCTGCACGCACACATGACTTCGCCGCGCCCATTCCCATAGAGCCTAAACCGATAACACCGACAGATTGAACTTCGCTCATAACCACAACACCTTCTTGGTAAATTGAATTTTGTTAATTCTTGTTTAGTTGGTGTGATTATATGTGAAGCACAAACCCAAGACTTCGCTTTGAATCACATTTTTTCACACAAATTAACAACGCTGTGATATTTACCCCTTTATGGGCAGAGATAACCTGATCAGTTAACACAAGGGAGGGCAAGGCTTATTAGGTTGAGAACATATATTCACAGATATTCACAAAAAGCGAAAAGGTTGGTAGGATACTGAAAAACAAGAATATAGAAGTGAAATCATGATCCCAGCAGAACGTCAAAGAACCATATTGTCCTTGTTATCACACCAAGAAGTGTTAAGCATTTCAGATTTAACCGACCACCTTGGCGTATCACATATGACCATTCGCCGTGACATCGTGAAACTGGAATCCTCAGGTAAAGTCGTTTCTGTTTCTGGTGGAGTGCAACTGGCTCAGGCTTTACATTCTGAGCTTTCCCATGACGCTAAAGTCGAGCAACAAGCGGATGAGAAGGTTCAAATCGGCAAACTTGCAGCCACGTTAATTGGCAAAGACGCTACGATTTACTTGGATGCGGGAACTACTTCTCTAGAGATCGCCCATCAAATAGCGGATCGTGACGATCTATTAGTGATCACCAATGACTTTTCTATCGCCGCTTTCCTAATGACGCACAGTCAATGTGAGCTTTACCATACAGGGGGCAAAATTGATCGTGAGAACCAATCCACAGTTGGTGGAAAAGTCGCAGAGTTCTTGAACGGATTGAACATTGATATTGCCTTTATCTCGACGTCTTCTTGGAGCTTAAAAGGCTTATCTACGCCAAACGAAAACAAAGTCCTTGTGAAAAAGGCCATCGTCAAAGCGGCACAAACCAACTACCTTGTTTCTGACTCCACCAAATACGGCCAAATTGCCAGCTTTCATGCATTAAATATCGAGCAATTAGACGGCATCATTACCGATTCCAATCTGTCTGACGTAGTAACACAAGAGCTGATGGATAAAGGGTTAAGTGTTATTAAAGAAGCGCATCAGTAAGCCTCAAATACAAGAAATAACAGGGCCTATCAGATTTAGGTAGGCTCTATCGACCTACCCAACACACACCATAAACCATGCTCAATTAGAGCTCATTCCCTGTTCATTTCATAAGTCGTTACACAACTCGGGTCTTTAAGGCTTTACATCTGGCGCAAGGAGTAGAACACTTCCCCCAAAGTAAAATTCAGCCGACATAGTAGAGTCAGTAAAGTTATGAGTAACACCACGGCGAAAAAGTCGAATCCATTATTCGAGATCCTGTTTAACGTCATCATTCCTTCATTCATTTTGATGAAGTTCAGTGGTGAAGAGCACCTAGGTACAGCATTGGCACTGGTTGTCGCTTTGATGTTCCCTTTGGTGTACGGCGGCATGGATCTTATCCGCAACAAGAAGTTTAACTTCATCTCTGCACTTGGTTTTATCAGCGTGCTATTAACCGGCGGTATCGGTTTGTTAGAACTAGACACGCGCTGGTTGGCATTGAAAGAAGCCTTAATCCCAGGTTTGATTGGTCTTGCTGTGTTGGGCTCAACCTTCACTCGCTACCCGCTTATGCAGAAGATGCTGTTGAATGACACGATTTTGAACCTACCGCTGATTAACGAGCGTTTGGTACAAAACGGAAAAACTCAAGCGTTCGAGCGCTGCTTGATGTCTTCAAACTACCTGTTCGCCAGCACATTCGCATTCTCATCAGCAATGAACTATTTCTTAGCAACGTGGATTGTAACCAGCCCAGCAGGTACAGCAGCGTTCAATGAAGAGTTAGGTAAACTAACGCTGTACAGCTACCCAATGATTGCGATTCCGAGCATGTTGATGATGTTTGGTATTTTCTACTACATCTGGCGCCAAGTTCGCGCAATGACATCGCTAGAGACTGAGCAGATTTTTCATACCAAATAATGCTCGTTCCGCCTTGATAGGCAAAGTGAGATAAAAAGAACCCCGATTGTTGATCACCAATTATCGGGGTTTTGTTTTTTTGGAGTGATTTAGTTAAGCGTGATTAGAAGCTGTAAGCCACAGACGCTTTAAAGTTACGACCCACTTCGTAGCTGGTGTATTTCACTGAACCCCAAGAGATACCAAAACCTGTGTGCTCTGAGTATAGCTTGTTGAACACGTTGTCGACCGCTAGGTTAACTGACAGGTCTTTCGCAAAGTCTGGTACGTACACTGCCCATAGGTTATGCGTTGCGAAACCAGGGCGTTCAACTTTCTCGCCATCTTCGTCTGTGTAGTCGTTACCCGGAACGAAGCGTGAATCCCAACCGAACACCACTTCACTGGTTACGTCGTACTTAAAGCCCGCCTTGATATTGTGAATACCCGTCTTGTTCATGTGGCTCGTCTTGCCGCTTTCTAGACTGGTTTGCTCACCATCAGAGTATGAGTGGTTTGCGTACAGGTCAAAATCTTCAATGCTGTAAGTAAAGACGGTTTCTACACCCCAAACTTCTACATCATTTTGGTTAGCCAAGGTTCTGTTGTTCTTGGTCGGGTGCATTTGGTTATCCAGATCGTACTGGTATGCAGTGAAGCCAAGAATCGCATTATCCGCCACTAGCAAACCAGACATGTCGTAATCGAAACCCGCTTCGTAGTTGTTACCTGTCATGGCTTTGGTGTCTGCCTGAGTTACGTCAGCCGCCGCTTTCATCGTCAGTGTTTCAGGTAGTGAAGCGCCTTTGAATAGACGACCGTAACCAACACGCAGTCTTAGGTTATCTGTAGTTTGGTATTCACCTTGGAACTTAGGTGACAGCTGGTCGTATTTACCTTTAAATACACCACCCAGCTCATGTACGTCATAACGAAGACCGGTCACAAAACGGAAGTCATTAATTTCGAATGCGTCTTGAGCGTAGATTCCGTAAGCCGTTACTGTACCGCCATCGATGTCGTAGTTCTTCGTCTCACCGAGTTTCGAACCCGACGTGTAATGGCCAAGGCCAGAATCAACCCACTGCTCTGATTTGTAACCCTCGAAACCATAAGTCAACTCATGCTCGCCAACCCAAGAGATGTTGCGGATATCACCACCAATTGTCGTCACGTTGTACTCACGAGAAGGAATTGATAGGTCACCGTCTTTGGTGAATTCCCAAGCGCCATTGACTTGGTTCCAATCACCATACTCTTCAGTTAGCGCATCGCGATCCATGTACTGACGGTTGTAGTATAGATTCGTCTTTAGGTTCACCAAGTCACTGCCATTGTCGTAGCGATGCATAAACGTCACAGTATCTCGGTTAATCGAGTGGTAGTTGTGCTCATCATGTGCGTACAGTGCACCCGCTTTCTCACCCGATAGCTGACGTTTACCACCGTCTTGGTACGTGTCGTAAGACAGTTTGAATTCGTTCGCGTCGTTTGGTACGAACACCACTTTCACCAAGCCAGACTTCAGCTTACCTTGCTTAGAAGTCACATCATCTTTACCCGGAATGTACAACTCACCGTCATCTGAGTAGTTCGCAATACCCATCAGTTGGAGCTCATCGTTCAGTTTCGCGTAAACCGCAACGTTCGTCGTGAAGCGTTCGTAAGCCGTTTGATACCCCGTTTTAACGCGAGCACCGATGCTTTCGTCTTCCGCAAGGAGATCACTGGGATCTTTCGTTTCGTAGCTGAATGAGCCGTTAATTGCGCCCGCTCCCGACAGTACAGAGTTACCGCCTAGGGTGATTTCAGCAGATTTAAGCATGGCTGGGTCAAAGGTCTGATCGCCAGAGTGGTGGAATAACTGACCTTCTTGGCGTGCACCGTCAATGGTGACAACCGAGTATTTGTCTTCCATACCGCGAATGTAAACCTTACGCGAGTAACGTGCGTTACCG
Source organism: Vibrio sp. MMG023 (assembly GCF_021654215.1). NCBI lineage: Bacteria > Pseudomonadati > Pseudomonadota > Gammaproteobacteria > Vibrionales > Vibrionaceae > Vibrio > Vibrio sp. MMG023. The sequence continues at coordinate 10,707 of NZ_JAKFZP010000007.1, forward strand.
TCAACCGTTACACTCGGCATGGTGTTCAGTATGTCTTTAATATCAGACGCTTGTTTTTGTTCTAATGTCTCTGAGTTGATTTCAGTTTGAACAAGTTGATCAAGAGCAGAACCGACAACGACGATGTTTTCGTCAGAAGCGTGAGCAGCAAAAGAGGCAATCGCAAAGGTGATGGCTGCGGAAAGTGACTTCAGTTTCATAATACTACTTATATTTTATAAACAATAACGAGGGAGCGCAGCATAATACATGAGCTTAATGATAATTAATCTCATTTACATTCTTTACGTTAATGAGTGGTTTATTTTTAATCAGATCGAGCACATCACCACCAAATAATCCACATTTAGGAAGAAGGTTGGGATGAGGTATGAAAGGTATTTCGCGCAAGGTCGAGCACTTAACTCACTCGTTTGTTCAATCTTGCCGAAGCAGTGTTAGACTCAATACGATGCTTTCAGAATGTGGAAATACGATGTCACCTCGCCCAAAGACCTTCTATGAACAAGAAATTGACCGCGTATACCGCGAGATGCCATTGAGCCCAAAGCAGTTTCTCCTGATCAGGCAATCTAAAGCGTTTATGGAAAAGCATCACTCAGAAAACATCGAATTAAACGACTTAGCCAAAGCCGCCTTTATGTCGCGCTTTCACTATGTGCGTATTTTCAAACAGATGTATGGCGTGACGCCACGAAACTATTTGAGAGATATGCGGATTAAGAAAGCCAAAGTGCTACTCAAGGAAGGTCACTCGATAACAGATACTTGTTTTCAGGTTGGCTATGAGAGCTTAAGCACGTTTTCGAGTGTCTTTAGAAAGAGCACAGGTTACTCACCCAAAGCGTTTCAAAAAATGCATATCAGCAATCTAGAATAAGTTTTTGAGCCTCACTTTCAGTATCTTTTCCTCATCCAAACCCAGCAAAGGTAAATACCCGTGATCAGAATTTCCCTAACCAGCGTGCCTGTGGACGATCAGGACAAAGCCCTCGATTTCTACACCAATGTTCTTGGCTTTATCAAAAAAACCGAAGTCCCAATCGGTGAACATAAATGGCTAACCGTCGTCTCTCCACAAGAGCAATCGGGTGTGGAGTTGTTGTTAGAACCGATGGCATTTGGTCCAGCAAAAGTGTATCAAGCCGCCCTAAAAGAAGCGGGGATTCCTTGGACTTCCTTTGCGGTCGATGATCTGCAGAAAGAATACGTGAGACTCTCTGAACTCGGCGTGGCTTTCTCTATAGAGCCAAGAGAAGCTGGCCCAGTAATGATTGCCGTACTCGATGATACCTGTGGGAATTACATTCAACTTATGCAGGAATTATAACGGCTTAAATTCGCGCCGTTTTTTAACAGAGAAGCCAAGCTCAACATCGTTTGACCTTGGCTTTTGTTGTTTAAATAAACCTTACTGAAAAAGTGTGATTCGGCTAAGCAAATATATGAATGTGATCGTGTATTCGATACTCAACTCGATTAGCATGCAATTTTTAACATCATGTCACATTTATAAAACTTATGTTTGGATTAAAACGAATCAAAGCCGACAATGAGGCGCTAAAGCAAGAGTTAGCAGACCTCAAACAAAAGTACCAAACTGACGTTGCTGCTCTGGAAAATCAGCTCCAAGAGACGCAACAACTTGTTCGCTCCGCTCAGCAAGAACACCACAATAGTGATGAGTTGATGTCGAGCAGTTTGAAAGGTGGAGACATGCTCCAAACCATTCGAACTGAGATGGTGGAGAGTGCGCAATCTATGGCGCACGAGAACCAAGAACTGCAACAACTGGATGAGATGTTTAAGCAAACACACCAAGCTCTCGCTCGTCTGGACAACCGAGCAGTGAAGATCAGTACTCAAGCTTCTCAAAGCATTGAATCAGTTCAAATATTAGATAAAACCGCCACTTCTATTTCCCTCCTTGTATCTACTATTCAAGAAATTTCTGACCAAACCAACTTGCTTGCTCTAAATGCCGCTATTGAGGCCGCACGAGCCGGTGAAGCAGGACGCGGATTTGCGGTGGTAGCCGACGAGGTAAGAAACCTTGCGGGCAAAGCGAGTGAAGCCAGTGAACAGATTGACTCGCTTGTAAATCAAGTACTCACGCAAGTAAATGCAATTAAAAGCTCGATTGATGAAAACCAAACGTGTGCAGAAGAAGTTTCAGCATCTTCAGCACAGATTGGCTCTATCGTGAACGAAGTCGTCGTGAAATCAGAGCACATGCAGCAAGTGATCCATATTGCTTCCACACGCGCTTTCTTGGATACCGTCAAGCTCGACCACGCAATTTGGAAGAACAACATCTATCGCTTACTGCAAAAAGGCTCGTTTGGAGAAACCGTTAATAGCCATTCAGAATGCAGGCTAGGCCAATGGTACTATCGAGGTGACGGTAAAGCGTATAGCCACCTAAGAAGCTATGCGTTACTTGAAGAACCACATAAAGGCGTGCATGACAGCGGACGTGAAGCGATGAGCCAAGCCAAATCAGGCAACATGGCTGGCATGGTGACCGCCATTAACGCCATGGAAGACGCCAGCGAACAAGTAGTCGTTCAGGTAGACCGCTTGATGGATGAGATTATCACGAGTTAAAAACACCTCGATGAATCCTAACGAGAACGCAAAAAGGGATGGTGAATGCCATCCTTTTTTTGTTTTTCAATTTACCCAGCAACCTCTGCGTGAATATCGTCACTGCATGGTCAGAATGATTTTGCCTTGCAGCGTGACCGACTCATCTTCTATCAGCTCGAAGGCGCGCTGGAACTGTTCTAACGGAAGGTAGCGATCCACATCGAGTTGTATCTGGTGTTCCACAAAGTGTTCTAGCATCTCGGCAAAGACTTGTTTGCGAACGGTCTTACCAACCGACTCTTCCCAATAGCGCAAAAAGAACGTATTGAAGTCGATATTGTTCTGCTTCATACAAGCGAAGAAAGCAGGCTCATAAGGGGTGAGAGAAAGCGTTCCGTAATTGATGTATGTTCCCGAATTACGCACAACTTGGATGAGTTTTGTGCCCAACTTGCCGCCGATGGCATCGAATGCAACATTGGGTTGAGGTAACTCTCGGGCATCAATTTGAGATTGCAGATCTTGCTTGCAATCTAACACTGCAATGGAATCGTATGGATAACGCTCTGGCGCGGAGCTTATCGCAATTAAAGTAAATCCAAGTGAGTGAGACAACTGAGCGAAGATCTTACCAATCGCAGAATTGCCCGCGTTAATGATCACCACATCCTCTTGGCCTAACTTGGCAACGTGAGTGGTGATCACCCAAGCCGTCAGGGCATTGATATACAACTGGCACGCGTAGCCATTCTCAAGCTCTTCCGGCACTGCAAAGACATTCTCCGCAGGCGCATCGACATAGCTTTGCCAAGTCCCGCTTTGTGCCACCAGCACCTTTTGCCCGATGTGAAATTCGATTTGACGCGGATCGTTTATCTCAACCACACGTCCAACCGCTTCAAACCCTGGGACTCGCGGCGGTACATGGGTACGACGATACTGCCCTACTCCCTGAATCGACAATCGGTCACTTGGATTAATGTTTGTGGCTTCGATTTGCACACGAACTTTACCCAAAGCGAGTGGCTCTAGATCAACATGCTCCAACACCAACGATTCACTTGGCGAACCAAAGCTCAGTTGATTAACGCGAGTGTTTGTCTTATGCGAGTTGGTCTTGGTTAAGCTCATTGGATACCACAGGATTGTTACAGGGAATATGGCGCGCCATAGGGAAACGGGTATATAACGTTTTCTCAGCGCGCACGTCAAATTGGATAAGAGCTTAAACGGGCTGACTCAGCATAAACACCACCACTAAAGCGAGGCTGCTGCCCATGCATCGGTTTACCCACACTACCTTTTGTGGTGACTGAATAAAGCGGTTCAATACGGTGCCAAAGTACGCCCAAGCAAACATCCCCAGCACACCAGTTCCCACCATCACGCTGATAATGATCACCACCTGGGTCAGGTAATCATTGTTTGGCGAGATAAATTGAGAGAACACCGTCAGTGACGCAACCCAACTTTTCGGATTAAGAATTTGCACCCAAACGCCAGATAAAAAGCCGGACTTTTTTGCATTCGAATCATTGTCGAGTTCCATCGTGGCAATCGACCATGCGAGATACAGCAGGTACGCCGCGCCAATCCACTTTAACGCCATGTACAAATCTGGGTAAAGGGTAAACAAACTGACAAGCCCCACACTTGCACCAACCAACATGATGATCACCCCGACTGCATTGCCCAATACAAACGGCACGGTCGCAGAAAACCCATATCGGCTCGAAATACCTAACAGCGCGACGTTACCCGCTCCCGGCGTTAAAGAAATAGATACGGCAAACAACAAAAATGCCGCCAACAATTGAGCACTCATGCACTCTCTCCCAAAAAGTAATCAACGAATATGTGAAACAGTCTAACGATTTGGGTAGAAAGAAAATTGCTATCTGCGCTACGATAAAAGTCAATTTGAGCAGACTATTTCTAAAATAACCATGAAAAAGAAAGAATCCACCAACTTTGAATTGGATAGTACCGATTTCGCTATTCTTAACCATATTCAGAAAGATGGCCGCATGAGTAATTCCAAGCTCGCGGAGACGGTTAATATGAGTGAGACGCCCTGCTGGCGACGCTGGAAAAAAATGGAAGAGGAAGGCTACATTGAGGGTTACGCCGCCAAGTTGAATCGCAAAAAACTCGGCTTTCAAGTCTCTGGTTTTACGCTGGTGACACTAGGCAGTCACGAGGTAGAAAACACCACACCTTTTGAAGACTTTGTCGCAGAAACCGATTGGATCTTAATGTGTCACTGCATTGCTGGCAGCGCAGATTACATGGTGCAAGTGGTGGCGAGAGACTTAGATGAATACTTTGACCACATCAGTGCCATTCGCCGCGTGAAAGGCATCAGTGCTATTCAATCCAACGTCTCCGTTAAGGAAATCAAGAGTACATTCCAGTTGCCGCTAGAGTAATTCTTTCAATCTAAAGCACAAGCCAGCGATCTCACGCTGGCTATAAATGAGTTTAGTCATCTCCCCAATAAACAGAGTCTACTCTGGAGCTATCCTCTACGTCATCATCACCACCAACAAGATAAATGCGGCCTTTATGAATGAATGTGTCTCGATATGCATAGTTAAGGACATCAAAGTGGCGCATGTGCCATGTATCCAGCTCTGTGTCGTAACGCATTACTTCTTGATAGCCATAGCCATACAGCTCAGTTTTCAATACATATATGTATTTTCCTGATGTAACCGCGGTATGTTTATCACGGTTTAAAGGATGATATGTACCTAAAGAGGCCCATGAGTCACTCTGTGTATTGTAGCTTGAGTATTCAAAATTACTGTAGTTACCGCCAAAAACATAAAGGGTATCTCCAATAACAGCGGTAGCAGAATCATAGCGCTCAACATTAGCAGAAGCTAAAGTTTTCCACTCTCGTGCTTCAAGATCATAACTGTATGCCGAGCGGGTAATATCTCCATGTTCATTGAATCCCCCAACCATATAGATTTTGTTTTCGATTACCTGAATTTGAGAGCTCCCGCCAAGAGCCTCTGGGGCAGACGAAACAAATTCAAATGTTAGCAACTCTTTATTTAAACGCCGCAAAACGCCATCAGCAAAATAGTACATCTCACCATTGTGAGCAATACTATCTCCTAGGAAAAAGTACGGAGTAAATATATTTTCAGCGTATGCGATATTCTGCTCTTTTGTTAGGTCATACTTCACTACTTTCTGACCGTCCGTCACGTAAAGTATGTCATCGAATACCGCAGAGCTTGTGTCTAGAAAATCTGTTTTTAAAGGCGCGTGTCGAATTGGTTGAGAGCTCTCGTCTTCCAGCTTAATATCGACTAGCGTCACTAACTCCTGCTCTTCATCTAGAACTTCAATACTGATGATTTCTTGACCTTCAAAAACGGTATCATCAAAAATTGTGAGCTCGATGTAACCGCTCGAATCCATTGTTGGGTTAAACGTGCGATCTAAAGTAAAGTCAAAACGATCAGCGGTTGATTGCGCTGATACCTTAAACGTCAAACTACGAGAGGTATTTTGCTCTTCAACGAAATCGAACCAGAAGCGATGGGTGTACTCATTTTCGTACAATGTTAAGTCACTATCCCTAAAAGTAATGTCATATGACTTCTCTACAACGATTACCTCACGTGTGGCCTCACCAAAGTTCCCCGCTGTATCATAAACAGAATACTCCACATAATAAGTTCCTGCTAAAGTGTGGTCGACTATGCCTGATGAAACAACTTCATTTGTAAGGTCACCGTCCAAGTTATCCAAAGCTGTTGCGCCTTGCTCCTCATAAATATCACCTACAAAGAGCATGATATTACTTTCACCATTTAGGTTAATAACGGGCGCTTCAAGATCCTTAACAACGACTTCTCGCGTAGTGCTAGATTCATTCCCTGAAGCGTCTATTGCAGAGTATGACACTTCATAACTACCCACGGTGTTAACATCTACACTTCCGTTAACGGCAATTTCAACCATATCGTCAGCATTATCCGTAACGGTTGCTCCCGGATCATTAAAGTTGCTACCCACGGCAACCTCGAGGGGGTTGTCTCCTTGCAAAATTAAAACTGGCGCCTCACGATCCACGACATTAATAGTTCGAACGACCGTAGCACTATTAGCTCTGCTGTCTTGTGCAAAGTAAGCCACTTCGTAACGGCCGAGTTGATTGGTATCCACAAAGCCAGAAATAGTAACCTCGACAGGTCCATCAACATTGTCCATCGCCGTTGCACCAAGGTCAGAAAAGTCTGTACCGAAAGCAACATCAATTGGATTTTCACCTTGCAGCGTGACAATAGGAGCAGTGCTATCGACAACTTCAACTGTTCTAACCACGGTCGAGCTGTTGTTACTACTATCTTGGGCAAAGTAAACAATTTCATAACTACCAAGTTGATTGGTGTCTACAACACCAGTAATTGAGACATCAACTTCACCATCCACATCATCGACGGCAAGGGCTCCAGGCTCGCTATAGATATTTTGATACTCGACATACGTAGTGGCATTGCCTAATAACGTTATCGAAGGAGGATTAGTATCGGGTGGGGGTGGGTTGTCATCAGATCCTCCTCCTCCGCAAGCAGACAACAAAAATGGCAGGGTAAATGCCGCGATTAGCCGATTTGACATTGTTCACACTCCAAGTGATAAAGCTCACGCCCTTATTGATGGGCGTATCCATTGATATAATGCAACCCGGCTATCTCGCACCTTTAAGACCCGTGGTTTTCCGTCCTCACTTCACAGTAAGTTTGGCTTTGATTTCATACTGTAAATCCGATGTGAATCATAATCTTATGAAGTGATATTTTCATTTATCATATGATGTGTTTTTCGTTAATGGTCTCGCAAAATGCTGATTTTATGAGTTAATGCTGGTTCTATATCAACTAACAGTATTTCGAACTAAGGAGAGACAGAGTTCCCCCTTCTACCATTAACGCGAAACTGCTGTGGGGTGACATCAAAATAGGCTTTAAACGCTTTGATGTAAGAAGAGTCGTTTTGATACCCCACGCGATCGGCAATGCTTTGGATAGAGAGCTCTTCATCTAGCAAAGAGAGCGAATAAATCAGCCGAATTTGTTGCCGCCACAGCTGAAACGACGTGTTGAACTCTTTGGAGAACAAGCGCGACAAAGTTCGCTCGGATGCACCGACTGTCTCTCCCCACTGTTTGAGTGACCAATCCAATGCTGGCGTGTCGGTCAACGCTTCGAATATCAACTTTAAGCGTCTGTCTTCAGGCAGCAGTAACTGAAAGGTCTGCACGTTGTCTTTCATGATTTGATCATGCAACACGCCAAGCAATCGTGATACTTCCTCATCGCTCACGAGCCCTTCGCATTGGCGGCGTATTTCCTGTAACAGCTCGTTTAAGAACGGCGTGAGAGTGATGGTTCTCACTTGATGCTCGTACTCAGTACCGAACTTAGGGTTTAGATAGATACCGACAAATGTCGTATGGCTTAGCGCGATGGATTCATGTTGAATACCCGCAGGCACAAACAGCGCAGAGGTATGGGGCACAAGGTGCTGGTAGTGATCGGTTTTGGTTTGTAATAACCCCTTGATCGGGAAGATGACTTGATGCCACATGTGTTGGTGCAGCGCATCAATGTAACCTTTGGGCATGTCGATGGTCTTAACCAAAGCTGGTGAGTGGGGATTGGCAGCCATCATCTCATTGGAGGTCATGACACCGGAGTGAGAATCGATTTGGCGGGTTGGCATCATTAACTGTCCTTACATCCCTACACTGACACAAGCTCACTAGGCTATCATGCTCGGCAAAGTGAATGAAACCGTGAGGTGCGACGTATGCGATATCAAGTTGAAATATCCAAAGAAAACCAACTCTTATTCAAAGTCGATATTGATAACATCAACCAAGACAAGTGCGAAGCATCGCTCGAAACCGTGTTAACCAAATTTCCTAAAACGGAAGGTTATCAACGCCATGTGTTGGTTTCAGATAGCGAAACGCGCTACTTAAAAAGCACAGAAAAGCGCATTGAAGTACTGGCAGCGATTCCGGTATTCAAATCATTGGGCGAGCGCTAATGCGGTCTTGTCTCACGCCGTTTGGCAAATCAGTTTCAGGCGATAAGGAAAGAATATGAAGAAGTTAGGCGTAGTTAACAGCGTATTAGCAGGTAAAACCGTTGCTTTTGCACATGGTGCGAAAAGTGCGATTAACAAACAGGTTCTGCCGCAGCGTCAGCACGCTACAGAACTGGGTTTTACCAATGATGAGCAAGGCGATCCGCGCTTTCATGGTGGGATTCAAAAAGCTCTTCATATTTACCCAAGCGAGCACTATCCGGTTTGGCAAAAAGAGTTAGGCGATAAAGCGATTTTCCAATCAGCTGGCGCGTTCGGTGAAAACCTAAGCTCAAGCGGCGTAACAGAAGAATCCATTTGCTTGAAAGATAAAATCCGCATCGGCTCAACCTTGCTGGAAGTATCACAAGGGCGCATGCCTTGCTGGAAACTCAACGTCCGTTTCGAGCAAAACGACATGGCAAGAAGACTGCAAGACACGCTTCGAACAGGCTGGTACTTCCGAGTGTTGCAAGAAGGCAATATCGGCGCAGGTGACGAAATTATTCTGTGCGAAAGACCTTACCCAGACTGGTCATTGGCTCGCATCATGGGCGCGGTGTTTACTGGTTGCCTAGATAAATCAGAGCTAAGCCAACTGGCAGGACTTCCATTGGTTGAATCTTGGGGCAAACTTGTTGAACGCCGCCTAGAAACCGGTGAAGTCGAAGATTGGGAAATGCGTTTGGTTGGCCCGACTGCGGGTTAATTCCCGTTTTGCCCCCCGAGAGAAAAAGCTTCTCACTTCCCATATCCGCCCCACACCCAAATCAGTGGGGCTTTTGCTTTTTATCCATTCATAACAACAAATCTGTATTTAAGCTGGAGCTTAGCAATTAACAAAGGTTAATGAATCCCGTACAAATACTCTTTATGTTGTACCCAAAATAATACTAGGGGAAGCATGACGCTCGAATGGAGAATTAAGAAATTCGCAGATCTGTCTGTTCAAGAGCTTTACGATTTTTTGCAGCAAAGAGTCAATATCTTCATCGTAGACATGAACACGCCATACAGCGATTTGGATGGTAAAGATAACCATCCCGACACCTACCACGTGATGGGATATGATAACGAACGTCTGGTGGCTTATAGTCGCATTATGCCTCCGAAACTCGGATACCCCATTGACGTTTTACCCTTGCTGAACTCTGATGCCAATGACGTGTGTATTGGTCGCGTTATCGTCGCAGAGGACTACAGAGGGAAAAACATCGGTAACCAATTGATGCAAGTGAGTTTCGATGCTACAAGAAAGATCTACCCGAACGACAGCATTTTTATATCCGCACAAGCACACTTGAGAGACTACTACGGCAAGTTCGGCTTCGATGTTGTCACCGATAGCTACTTGGAAGACGGATGCACTATGTTGGGTCTTAGACACATTCCGAAAGTTATCTGCCCAGCATAAAAACAAAACTAACTCATTGTAAATAATAAAAAATAAAAGCAGACAGAGTTTCAATGTCTGGTATTTAGCATTTACTCACCTCTGATCGATGGGGCAAAATCAGCGCTCAATAACGGAATATCAAAAGGGAATAAAAGTGGAAGATTTCTATATCGATCACAAAGGGTTAGCAGCATATTTCGAGATTCAGTGGCTTGATAAACTTCGACAAAACGGCGTGAGCAAACTGCTTGATAGCCAGTCTAAGTCAGTGCCAGATTGGTTTGTCTCTTCAAGCCATTCGAAAGACGTCGCGCAGTTTGTTGTTGAAGCTCTCGGTAGTGAAAACCTTTCTCCTAAAAGCCTATTAGAAGTGGGGCCTGCTCTCGGGAGAAACTGTTATGAATTGATAACCAACATACCAAGTATCAATTCGGCTACGCTCGTAGAACCTTCTCATCGTTTGTTATCAAACTTGAAACAGCTACTGATCGATGGGGGAGAGTGTGACTTCCACTATATTAAGAGCTTAAAAGAGCAAAAGCATTTCACATTTGATGCATCGCCAATAGCCAGAGCGTGTAACCATGTGAATTTTTCTCTCATTGAAGCACCTTTTGAAAGTGGCGTGGTAGCAAAGCAGCATGATTTAAGTCTTTGCTTGAATGTACTGGATCAATGTGACTCCCCTAAAACGGTCGTGGAAGCATTAATGGACGCAACGGCTCCTAATGGTGTTTTGGTTTTAGCCTGTACCTATCAGTGGAGCAAAAAACATTTAAAAGATGAGACTGAAGCAGTTGACGATATAAACGATTATTTTGGCAATGGTTGGGTGCCACTATCGGAAGCTGAACACGAGTACAAAATCAGATTCAACGAGAGATACTCTCTCCTTTTCTTGTCTCATATCGTCGCCTATAAAAAGATTGGCTAATAGATAAAGAAGCCACGCACCCGATATCGTCAGGTTCGTGGCTTTTTTGTTTCTCCTATCTTGTTGAATTAATAAAACAAGATAGGAGCGCTTTTTTCTAAAGTTCTATCCTTTGAACTTACTAACATAACCAACAATTAATAGCCGCTACACTCTGCCTCATATCCTCCCTTTCAATTCACCCTGTTACTCTCTTGGAGAAATCTAGTGGCAACCATGAAAGACGTCGCGGACATGGCTGGTGTCTCTACGGCAACAGTCTCGCGTGTTATCAATCGCACCAGTTATGTTGAACCAGTAACGCAAGAGCGAGTCGAACGCGCCATTAAAGAGCTCAACTACCGCCGAGATGCGCGAGCAACAGCGCTAGCAAACCGCAGCAATAACACGCTAGGTTTACTCACTGGGAACTTGGCTGACCCTTTTTTCGCCTTGATCGCCAAAAGCGTAGAAGAAGTGGCTCGTGCCAATGGTTGTCAGTTGGTCGTAGTCAGTGGTGGGCACAATGCGCAACGAGAAAAAGAAGGGCTCGACTTTCTCATCAGTCAGGGCTGTGAGGCGATGGTCGTACACTCAAAGATGCTCGATGACACCACGCTGATGCAATACGCTGCACAGCTTCCGGCGATGGTGTTACTCAACCGCACCATTGCACAAATCTCCAATCGTTCTGTCTGGGTAGACAACAGAGTCGGTGCGCGCAAATCGGTCGAATATTTGATTCAGCAAGGTCATCGCAAGATCGCCTGTGTCACCAGTGACTTACCCATTGAAGATCGAACCGACCGCCTTGAAGGTTATCGAGACGCAATGAATGCAGCCAATTTAGCTATCCCAACAGGTTGGGTAATCAACCAAAACTTCAGTGAGTCTGGAGGAGAGGAAGCAGGTCGCCAACTTATTCAATCCTGTCCGGGAGTCACTGCGGTAGTCACATTTAACGACGTAATGGCAGCAGGCTTAATGGCAAGTTTGCATGAACAGGGCTTCACGGTGCCAGATGATATTTCCGTGGTTGGATTTGATGATGTGTTGCTTGCACGCTACCTCTATCCACGATTGACCACCATGCATAACCCAATTGACGAAATGTCGACTTATGCAGCGAAATTAGCACTAAACTTAAGTAAAGACGGCTATTCGCCACCAAACCTGCATCAATTTGAAGCAAACTTAGTCAGCAGACAAACCGTCAAAGCAATACAAAAGATCGGATAAAATTGTGATGAACCTTACATTCGCACACCTCATGTAAGCGCTTACATGAAAACAACACACCGCTCTCATTTTGCCTATTATGTGACCGTTATTATCCATTTCGAACAAACCCTACATCGATCCTGAGGATAAATAACATGACAAATTCTAAGCCTCTGCCGTCGTTCGGATTAGCACTCGCCCCTATTGCGGTGATGTTTGCACTTCTGGCTGTCGGATACGGAATACTCGGACTTCGCATTGAAGTTCTGTTGCTGATTTCAGCTGCCTTTACTGGTCTTATCGCGTGGAAGATCGGTTACAACTGGGATGACATCATTAACGCCATCGTAGAAAAACTGGCCAAAGCGATGCCAGTCATTCTGATTTTGGTCTCGGTTGGTGGTTTGATTGCCAGCTGGATGGTCAGCGGCACAATCCCTTACATGGTTTACTGGGGACTAAAAGTCATCAGCCCTGAATACATTCTTATTGCCGCTTTCTTTGTGACCAGTGTCGTTTCCGTTTGTACCGGTACGTCTTGGGGCTCTGCAGGTACTGTTGGTGTCGCACTAATGGGCGTGGCAGCAGGCCTTGACGTCTCGCTCGCAGCTGCGGCTGGTGCAGTGGTATCTGGCGCGTACTTTGGTGACAAAATCTCACCGTTATCAGATTCAACCAACTTTGCGCCTGTCGTTTCAGGCACCACCTTGTACGAACACATTCAACATATGCTTTACACCACCCTGCCTGGCTTTGTGATTGCGTCTGTCGTCTTCTTCTTTGCGGGTCAAAGCGCTGATATCGCGAACATTCACGAGCCAGAGAAAGTTGTTCAAATCATCTCGGGCTTAGATAATCTATACAACTTCAACATCCTACTTCTTATTCCGCCAGTGATGATCCTATGGGGCGCGTTGACTAAGAAACCGGTTCTGCCATTGATGCTTGGCGCATCGGCTATCGCGATTGTTTTAGGCATGTTTTTCCAAGACTTCACACTAAAACAAGGCTTCCAAGCTTACGTAGACGGCTTCAACCTAGCCATGTTTGAGGCAAACGGTCACAGCGTAAATGGCTTAGTGCCAGATATCGCCAAACTGCTTAACCGTGGCGGTCTGTTCTCAATGATGAGCACGATTCTACTAGTATTCTGTGCCTTTGCCTTCGCTGGTATTTTGAGCCTAACTGGCGCACTAAACGTGGTACTAGGCAAATTCCTACATGCGATTCACACCACAGGTCAGCTGATTGCTTCGACCGTTGTGGCAACCATCACTGTGGTTTTCACCACTTCTGACGGCAAGCTAGCGCTGTTGATTCCGGGTGAGTTGTTCCAAAACGCTTACCGAAAAATGGGATTAGACACGAAGAACCTGTCTCGAACCATCGAAGATGCCGGCACCATTATTGAACCATTGGTTCCTTGGACAGCCGCAGGTATCTATATGGCGGGTACGCTAGGCGTGGCAACGTTGGATTACCTACCATGGGCGATTCAATGTTACACCGGCGTCATCTTCGCTCTGATTTATGGCTTCACTGGCTTTGGTATCGCAAAAGCCAAGCCAGAACAAAACGAACAACAGATTGCTGAAGAGCATTCAAATACACCAGCAGTAGAAACAAAATAAGGTAAATCATTGATGAACGCTTTCGACCAAATTCTGAACCGCAAGGAAAGTGGCTCTGTTAAATGGGACTTTATGCAGCAAAAGCTGGGATTGGCTGGCACGGATTTACTCCCGATGTGGGTATCCGATTACGATTTTAAAGCGCCGCAAGTAGTATTAGACGCGCTACAACAACGTGTTGAGCATGGGATTTTTGGTTACGCAGAACGCGATGATACGTACTACCAAGCTACAATCGATTGGTATCAAAACCAGCATGGCACCCACATTGAGCGTGAGTGGATCACTACGGTACATGGCGTACTTCCTGGACTCGCGATGGCATTGCAAATGCTCACCGAAAAAGGTGATGGCATCGTGATGCAGAGTCCGGGATATGGCTCCTTCCGTAAGATCATTGAATTCAACGATCGTGTTGTCGTAGAGAACCCACTGACGGAAACCAAAGGCGACTATCAACTCGACTTTGATCATCTCGAAACCTGCTTTGCTAATGGCGCAAAAGCAATGATCTTCTGTAACCCACATAACCCAACAGGGCGAGTTTGGTCTGAAAGCGAAATGACAAAGGTTGCCGAACTGTGTGAACAGTACCAAGTTTGGCTGCTGAGTGATGAAATATGGGGCGATTTAGTGGTTGGCGATGCGGAGTACTACTCTGCTTTACGTCTTCCAAAAAATCTTACAAAACGTCTGATAGTAGCTACGGCTGCAAGTAAGACGTTTGGTTTGTCTTCACTGCGAATCTCTAACTTTATGATTCCAGATGAATCACTCCGAGCACAGTTTACTCGCCGATTAGATGCTCATGGTATGGACGTGTTCAATAGCCTATCGATGAGTGCAGCGACTGTTGCTTATCAAGAGTGCTCTAATTGGTTGATGGACTTAAAAGACTACTTGCGAGCTAATATCGCCAAACTTGATCAGTTTGTACAAACGGAACTGCCAGAGGTGAAATTTATCGCCCCACAAGCAGGCTACTTGGCTTGGTTAGATTGCCGCGCATTCAACCTGACCGACGCCGAGCTGGAGCAAAAATTTGTCGCCGCAGGGCTTGTCCCGAGCATGGGCATCGCTTTCGGTAAAGAAGGTTCTGGCTTTGTTCGCCTTAATCTAGGCTGCCCAACAGGCACACTGGATGAAGCCTTGGTAAGAATCAAACACGCACTAAACTAGCCATACAAACAACCGATATAACAAAGCCACGCTTTTCATGTTAAGGCGTGGCTTTTTGTTTCCCTTTCCCAGGCTGCACAGACAACACTTCCCTAAAGCCATCATTACACTTCCATACGTTCTGCTGATAGAAGGTTACACATTCGTTTTGTACACTGTTCAAAATCAAATAATTAGGACAGAATAATGAACAAAACACTCATCGCGTTAATCACTTTAACAGCAGCAGGAACAGCAACAGCTGGCGACACTTACATTCGTAACGGTAACATCTACAACAACGAAGGCGGTTGGATGGTCGAAGCTGGCGTAGTGCAAGCCAGTGATCTTTTCAAAGACCAAAAGCACAATACAGCACCAGTGTTAAACGGTGGCTATCACGGTGAAGATTTCAACGCTGATCTTGGTGGCATCAACTACCGCTTTCTTGGTGAAACTAACGAATTGTTAAACATGAGTGCTTATGTGGTGGGCAGTGGCGTACCTCGCGATAGCGATGTAGCGAAAAGCTTAAAAGGTACTAAGCGTCGTGATTTTGCGGTCGATTTAGGTTTAAACGCAGACTTCACACTCGATCCAAACAACGTGATTTCAACTTACCTACAACACGATGTTTCTGGTGCCTATAAAGGCTTCCAAGGTGGTGCGACTTACTTCCACATCATGAACATCGGCAATGCTGATTTCGTACCATTTGCGAGCGTGTCTTACCAAAGCGAAGACTACGTAGATTACTACTTCGGTGTCACAGACAAAGAAGCACGCGCAAACCGCAAAGCTTACAAAGGCGAAGCTACGGTAAACTATGGTTTAGGCTACAAACTGGTTGTGCCAATCACCGATAACTGGCAAATCAGCCAAGTATCACAATACACGCGTCTAGGGAGTGGCATCAGTGATTCTTCTATCGTAGAGAGCGCAAACCAATGGACAGTTAGCGCGACCGTTTCTTACAACTTCTAGTCTCTTTCCGTTAATAGAAAAAGCCATCATCACGATGGCTTTTTGTTTGTTTAGCTTGGTTTATTTAGCTTTGGGCGCTTGGCGTTTCGGTTTTCCTTGAAACTGCTTAATGCTCTTTTTGGCATTGGTTCGGCGATTGGCTTTTTTATCGCGTGGGGCGCGTTTGCTTTCGCCTGTTGATGGCTTATCCGTAACTGGGAAACCTTCAAGATCTTGCGTTGGCAATTCACGTTGAGTCAGGTTACGGATCGCGGTAAGCGCTTCGGCTTCGCCATGGCAGACTAGCGACATTGCGACACCTTGCTCGCCTGCACGGGCTGTACGTCCAACTCGGTGAACGTAAGTCTCTGCGTGCATTGGCAACTCAAAGTTAATCACTACTGGTAGTTGCTCGATGTGAATACCGCGCGCCAGTAGATCGGTGGCAATTAGCACCTGTGTTTGCCCAGATTTAAACTGCGCCAGCGCGTCTTCTCGCTCTGCTTGGCTCTTATTACCGTGCAGTGCATTAGTTGTGATTTCAGCTTTGTTCAACTTCTTCGCCAAACCATCAGCGTTCTCTTTTGCGCCAATAAATACCAATACCTGTGTCCATGCGTTTTGCTTGATCAGTTCAATCAACGCTTTGGTTTTGCTGCCTTTGTTGACGAGATACAGCGTTTCGGCAATATCTTGATTGGTGCTATTTTCTTGATGTGCTGCTACTTGTTTTGGCGCGTGCATGAGCTGCTTGGCTTTGCCCTTCAACTCATCAGAAAACGTTGCTGAGAACATCGCGGTTTGACGCTGGTTTGAAATCTGCTCGGCAATATTTTGCACGTCAGGCCAAAAGCCCATATCCAACAAGCGGTCCGCTTCATCCAACACTAGGTAATGAATATTACTCAGGTCCAAACCGTTGTTCGCCAGATCGACTAAACGGCCTGTTGTCGCCACAAGAATTTGAGGTTTTGTCGCAAGTGCTTGTAGTTGCGGCTCTTTATCCACGCCACCGCACAGACACACTGCGTTGAGACCAACAGATTGACCAACTTGGTTAATCGCCTCACTCACTTGTGTCGCCAGCTCACGCGTTGGTACTAGAATCAGCGCTTTTCGCTCTGGGTTTGCACTTAGTTTTTCCAACAAAGGCAAGCCATAAGCAAGGGTTTTGCCGCTGCCCGTATTTGCTAATGCCAACACATCTTTACCATTGAGTAGCTCAGGAATGGCCAAAGCTTGAATATCGGTTGGCTTCTTGAAATCTTTTGGCAGTGCGTGAATCAGCTCAGAACTCAAAGAGAGAGTAGAAAATGGCATTAGCTTAACCTTGTGCTTTTGATTGAAGAGGCAGTAAAAGATGCGGTAAATCGCAGGCGCGGACTTTACCACAATCTAGGAGACGAACAATCCAATTTTAGAAGAGGAAGTTTGTGAAAGTCATTGGTTTTTAATGCCTCAAACCAAAACAGTGATTAGATTGCCGCTTGGTAAGTACCACGAATAGGGTAATCGTTTTCTGGGTTACGGATAAACGCCAATCCTGAGAGCAAGACTTCTAGGTCAGGTCGAGCGAATGGACCGTTGGAAATATCGACTAACTGAACTTGTCCTTTACTATTCACCACAAACAAACCTGGCTCTGCAAAGAGATGGTCTGTCTCTTTTTCTGAGCGAGGCTCCGAGATATACAAACCAAGCGTTTGCATCTGCTCTACTGTCAGACCATAAGCGACCGGGAACGTGACGCTCAGTTGATCCTTATGCTGCTCTAGCTGTACTTGGCTATCTGCGGACACCGCCACGATATCCATCCCGAGTTGTAAGAATCGTACTTTTAGTGTCTCTAGTTGGTTGAGATAGCGAGTACACAAAGGGCAATGTTTGCCGCGATAAACCACCACTAAGCGCCAATCGACATTCTCAGAAGGTGTACCCAGCTCGATAGTTTCGCCACTTAGCGTTGGCAGAGTGATAGAGGGAAACAAATCACCTGCGGTAAATTTCGTCGTTGTCATTATTCAGTCCTATTTACTTCACGTTGTTTAAGATAAAACGAGCGCGACACAGGTTGGAGTGGAGAGCATTGCTGCCCTCACATGTCGCGCTCCAACTAACAGACCGGAGTTATCGTTGAATGTATTCGTAACTTTCGTCAGATTTATTGCGTTTACCTACGTACTTATCTTCAAAATCTGGAGACCACACTGCGCTCGCATCTTGGTTTTGGTTCCAATCAAAAGCGGTAAAACGGTGTACCATTTTCCAAACACCATCACGACGTTCAAAACGGTACAGGTGACGACCACCTAAAATGCCTTCTTTGTCCACGCCATCTTCTTCATGCACGTGGTACGCCCACACATAGCTCTCTGCAGTTGCTGTATCGCCATCCACTTCAATGAGAACGTTGCTGATGCGGTGCTGTGTAATTTTTATTGCTTCAAACCCTTTCATTGCGGGTTCAACAAAAGCGTGGGCATTGTCGTTATAGAAAAACAAATCTGGAAAGATTGGGTCTTGATGGTCTTCAATAGCATCTTCCCAGTAAGTGGACTTCATCAGCTCTGCGTCCATACGATCTAAAGAGCGAGCATGACGGAAAATCACTTCTGTAATATCTTGTTTATCAACTAGAAGTTGTAGTTTTTGTTGCATGTCCATAAGCGCCTCCATTGGCGAATCAATCTTGGTTAATCTTTCTTACCGATTTGTTTTTCGGCTTGGGATGTATCTTAGAACCAACCAATATCGACTAAAACTGAGCTACAATGACTAGCATCTATGCCTATTTAGAATAATTGAGAGCACTAATGGACCAACTAAGTGCAATGCGCGCATTTGTTCGAGTGGTACAAACGGGCAGCTTTTCTGCCACGGGTCGTGAAATGAATACATCACAAACAACGATCAGCAAAAAAGTGGCAGCGTTAGAAAAGAAAATCGGCGTCAAGCTCCTCGCTCGAAGCAGTCGCGACCATGCTTTAACGCCTGCAGGCGCGAAGTATTATCAAACTTGCGTTGATATTTTAGGTGAACTGGATGAAGCCGAAGCTGAGGCAAGATCGGAGGTGGCTTCTCCTCAAGGGACGATTCGCATCTCAGCACCAGTGGCTTTTGGTCGCATTTTACTTGCTCCTATCATGGCAGAGTTTTTCCAACGCTATCCTGATATCAAAGTGGATTTGCAGCTCAGTGACCAGCACACCGACTTGATCAGTGATGGGATAGATGTCGCAATTCGAGCTAAACAACTGGAAGACTCGACGCTGATTGCGCGCCATTTGTTTGATAACCCAATGCTCGTTTTAGCGGCGCCGAGTTATTTACAACGGCACGGAGAACCCAAAGCTCCTGAAGACTTAAAACAACACAATTGTTTGGTTTATTCGCGGATGAGAGACATTAATGTATGGAGCTTTACCAAGCAAAATCAGAAACATGCCGTCGCGGTAAATGGTAATTTTCAAAGCGACAATGGGGATGTATTACTAGAGGTCGCATTAACTGGAATAGGGATTGTCATTCTTCCGATTTGGATGGTTGAGCATCACTTAAAAGAAGGGCGACTTACACAATTGATGAGCGACTACACAGGGCAAAATTTACCTTTCAATGCGGTGTACTTACAAAGCCGTTATACGCCTCTTAAGGTTCGCTGCTTGATTGATTATCTGAAAGAAAAGCTTCCCAACGTTGAGTAGCAACAAAAAAGCGCAGAGCAAAAACTCTGCGCTTTTAAAAGTGGTTTTACATTGTAAATCGTTACTTGGTGTAGAACGCGCGTTTTAGTGCCATCTCTAGACCACGCACTTCGGCAAGGCCTTTCAAGCGACCGATGGCTGAATAGCCTGGGTTGGTCTTCTTCTTCAAATCATCCAGCATTTGGTGACCATGGTCAGGACGCATTGGGATCAAACGGTGATCGCCTACTTCTGCGCGGCGTTGTTCTTCATCCAGAATCGCCATCACTACGTTGTACATATCCACATCACCATCTAGGTGGGCTGCTTCGTGGAACGTCATCGGGTTGCTTTCTTCACGCTTGGTTGAACGCAAATGAGTGAAGTAAACGCGGTCGCCGTGCTTTTTGATCATCTTCACTAGGTCGTTGTCACCACGCACACCGTAAGAACCCGTACACATGGTTAAACCGTTCATTTTGCTCGGTACTTTTTCAGTCAACCAATCGATGTCTTCGATGGTTGAAACAATACGCGGCAAACCAAGAATTGGACGCGGTGGATCGTCTGGGTGTACAGCCAACTTCAAACCATGCGCTTCACACACTGGCATAAGTTCCGCTAAGAAGTGCGCCATATGCTCACGCAGCTTATCTTTGCTGATGCCCGAGTAACGGTCTAACTGTGCTTGGAACTCTTCTAACGTGTAACCTTCTTCAGCACCCGGCAAACCAGCAATGATGTTGCTTGTCAGTTGTTGGATTTGCTCCGCCGTCATGTTGTTGAAGTACTCAAGCGCCTGCGCTTGTTCAGCTTCGGTGTAATCCGCTTGTGCTCCAGGGCGCTTCAGAATGTGTAGCTCAAATGCCGCAAATGCGATTTGGTCAAAACGAAGTGCTCGAGAACCATCTGGCATTTCAAATTCAAGGTCAGTACGTGTCCAATCTAGCACTGGCATAAAGTTGTAGCAGACTGTATCTACGCCACATTCTGCAAGGTTACGCAGCGTCTGTTTGTAGTTGTCGATCCACTGTTGGTAATCACCTGTTTGAGTTTTGATTTCTTCATGAACAGGGACACTTTCAACCACCGACCACGTTAAGCCTCTCTCTTCGATGATGGCTTTACGTTTTAAAATCTCTTCTTTCGACCACACTTCCCCATTTGGAATGTGGTGCAAGGCATTTACGATGCCTGTTGCGCCAGCCTGACGAATATCGTCTAGCGACACTGGGTCATTCGGACCGTACCAACGCCAAGTTTGTTCCATGACACTCACCTTTTTTAAGACGCACTCAGCCCGCTCAAATTATTCAAGCTAAGTGCACAACGACTTCTTAATATGCAGCCACGATAATGCAGCTGCGCTGACTAGAGCCGACCAAAGCCGGCAATGTGGTTAACTATTTTCAGCACCCTGCAGAACAACAGGGTTGGAACTGAATAAGTAACCATCAAAATCTGGGTCATCGATGTCAGACAGCTCCAACAGGCGCTGTTTAACGTTTTCAAGGTGTTGCCACATGGCATTTTTTGCAGCGATAGGATCTTTACGCTGCAATGCGGCGAGGATTTTGGCGTGATCGTCTAACCACTCTTCACGGTAGTCTTGACCAGCAATGTGGGAATGGAGTTTATTCCACATTGGGCTGCTCTCACGTCGCTCCCAAGATTGTCTCAGCATGTCCACCAATACAGAGTTTTGGGTTGCCTCTGCAATACACATGTGAAACTTCTCATCACCGTTGCAATCTGCGGTGCCACTGGCGAGTTCTTCTCGTTCCAGCTCAAGGGCTGCACGCATTTTCACAATGTCGCTTGGCGTCACTTGCATCGCGGCAAATTCAGCGATGTTGCTTTCAAGTAACTGACGAGCTTGGAGCATTTCGAACGGACCAGCATCATCGCTGATCACATTCTCGCGGGAGTTGGGTTGAGATGGAATATTGATGACATACACCCCAGAACCTTTTTTCACTTCGACAAGGTTTTCCAGCTCAAGCATGATGATCGCTTCACGCACAACTGTGCGGCTAACGTCGAGACGTTCTGCAATATCGCGCTCAGGCGGCAGCCTATCACCAACCTTGTAAAGGCCGTTGATTAACTCTTGTCTTAGGACTAGACCGGTTTCTTGATACGGTCTTTTCGGTTCAAAAGGCATCATGATGATATTATCACTATATTCCATCTAACTTCTCACGCCATCATAACGACCAATAACAATTGGTCAACCTCTATGTACCAGAATGTGGTAACACCTTGTTTTCGATTGTTTCGTACTAATTAAATTGTGAATTATTGAACGGCTTTGATTTTCTCAACCAATTCATTTAATTCAGGATTTGTCTTTTCTAGGTCCGCGTACATTGGTTGAACCGCTTCAACAAATGCCGCTTTATTTGGCTCTACAAAAGTCACGCCCATCTTCTCTGCTTTCGCGCGCTCTTTCGCTTCTGACTCAGCCCACAGCTTCTTCATGTATTCCGAAGAGTCTGCCGCTGCTTTCATCAGTGCTTGTTGCTGCTCTGGCGTTAGCTTGTCATACGTCTTAGTTGAGATAACCAAAACGTCCGGCACCATAGTGTGCTCGTCTAAGCTAAAGTACTTTGATACTTCACTGTGGCGGCTCAAGCTGAACGATGGGATGTTGTTTTCCGCAGCATCCACCACGCCTTGTTGTAATGCCGTGTATAGCTCGCCGTATGCCAACGGCGTTGGGTTGCCACCCAATGCTTTCACCATCGCAATCGCTGATGGGCTTGGCTGCACGCGCACTTTTAGACCTTTTAGATCTTCCGGCGTGTTGATTGGCTTGTTGGTGTAGAAACTACGCGCACCCGCATCGTAATAAGTCACACCAATAAAGCCGCTGTCCGCTGAAGAATTCAGGATTTCACGACCCACTTCACCATCTGTCACTTTGTAGTAGTGGTCTTTATCGCGGAACAAGTAAGGCAGGTTGAATGCCGCGTAAGCCGGGGAGAAAGCTTCCAATTCTGCCGCGTTGCTCTTCACCATATCTAGAGCGCCGTTTTGCATTAGCTCCATCGATTCACGCTGTGTACCTAGCTGTGCATCAGGGTAAATACGGATACGAACTTCACCATCTGTCATTTCACGAACTTCTTTTGCCATAAAGTCCATTGCTTTATGTACCGCATGGTCACGAGGGTGGTTGTGACTCAGCTTCAAAGTGGTCGCAGCATAAGCAGAAGCAGTGGCGCCGAAGGTCATTGCAGCACCTACTACAGCGCTTAAAAGAGTCTTACGCGTCATCATTGTTCTATTCTCCTTGGATTGGTTGTCCAATATGTAGGGTAGTTTTAATTTTTTATCGGTATTTCTTGTTTCGAAGCCATTATTGGCGATCAAAAAACCTATCGTCAAAACAAAAATGCAAATTGATTGACCAAAATCACAATAGCAATCGTTAAATTGGTCAACCAATCCAATTGTGAAGCTGCTCACGGACAACCAAATCGGCTAACTTATAATCCACTCAGAAAGATTAGCGTATGTTGCTGCCCTACACAGAAACAGTTCCTTACATTGGTAAACCAATTGTTATGAGATGCGCGTATTTACTTAAAGGAAATAAAAATGAATAAATTGGTCAAATACATAAACAGGGGGCTGGCTGCCTTTACGGTCTCTCTCTCGACCTTCCTCGTCATTTGCGTAGTCTGGCAAGTGTTATCACGCTATGTGATTGGCAGACCAAGTACCGTTACTGACGAACTTGCTCGCTATCTCTTTATGTGGGTAGCATTAATTGGCGCCGCCTACACCACCGGCCTTAAACGTCACCTTGCTATCGACTTGCTAACAATGAAGCTGCAAGGCAAGCGCAAACTCATCAATGAAATCGTCATCCAAATTGCCATCGCACTGTTCTCTTACGTGGTGTTGGTTCACGGCGGAACACAACTCGCACTGAAAACACTGGCAACTGGCCAGTTAACACCAGCGCTTGGCTTGGAAATGGGCTACATCTACTTCTGCCTACCAATCAGTGGCGCACTGATGATCTTCTACTCTGCGGTATTTGCTTTCGACCGTGTAAAACAATTGACGTCTGGTGAAGCCCTACTCACCGACACCCAGCTTGATTAATAGAGGGTTCCACAATGGAATGGCAATTAATTCTCACCCTGTTCGGTAGCTTCGCGGTCTTATTGACGATTGGCGTACCGGTTTCTTTCGCTATCGGCTTGTCATCGCTAGCCACTATTTTAATGAGCTTACCGCTAGAGCCTGCGATCGCCGTTGTGGCGCAGCGTATGGCGGCAGGCCTTGATAACTTTGCTCTACTGGCAATCCCGTTCTTTATCTTGGCGGGTAACATCATGAACCAAGGTGGTATCGCACTGCGTCTTATCAACTTTGCAAAAGTGCTCGGTGGCCGTCTTCCTGGTTCACTTGCACACGTGAACGTAATGGCGAACATGATGTTTGGTTCGATTTCTGGCTCTGCGGTAGCGTCTGCAGCAGCGGTTGGCGGCACTATGTCTCCTCTGCAAAAGAAAGATGGCTACGATGAGAACTTCTCTGCGGCAGTGAACATCACTTCTTGCCCGTCTGGTTTGTTGATTCCGCCAAGTAACACACTGATCGTGTTCTCATTGGTATCTGGTGGTACATCTATCGCGGCATTGTTCCTAGCGGGTTATATTCCTGGCATCTTGATGGGTCTAAGCATCATGGTGGTAGCAGGTATCATTGCAAAACGCCGTGGCTACCCAGTTGCAGCACGCCCTTCTCTGGCAATGGTTTGGAATACCTTCTTAAAAGCAGCCCCATCTTTGGCACTGATTGTGATCATTATGGGTGGCATCATTGGCGGTATCTTTACAGCAACAGAGGCTTCAGCTATCGCGGTGGTTTATACCTTTGTACTTGCGGTGCTGATTTACCGCGAAGTGAAATGGCGTGACATTCCAAAGATCATCCTAGAGTCTGCAGTCACCACTTCTATCGTATTGCTACTGGTTGGCGCATCGATGGGCATGTCTTGGGCGATGGCGAACGCCGACATTCCTTACATGATTGCAGATGCCCTACTGGCTATCTCTGACAACCCAATGATGATTCTACTTATCATCAACGTCATTCTGTTGATTGTCGGTATCTTCATGGACATGACACCAGCGGTACTGATCTTTACGCCTATCTTCCTGCCAATCGCACTGGATATGGGTATTGACCCTGTACACTTCGGCATCATGATGACCTTCAACTTGGCTATCGGTATCTGTACCCCACCAGTAGGTAGCGCGTTGTTCATCGGTTGTTCTGTGGCGAACGTTGCCATCGACAAAGTAATTAAGCCTCTACTTCCATTCTACGTAGCCTTGGTTGCAGCCCTGATGGCCGTAACCTTTATTCCTGACTTGAGCCTCTTCCTACCTAGGCTTGTTCTTGGTTACTAAATAGGTGCTTGTTTACTAAATAAGCTCTTGGCTACCCATTATTAAGATAAACCATCCCGCAGGATCACCTGCGGGAAAAGGGATACAACAATGAAGACTATTTCCAATTCCACTCTGAATGAAAACGTTCTGCTTCCGAACTACGACCGCTCAACGCTTAAAAGCCGTATTGTTCACCTTGGTTTCGGTGCTTTCCACCGCGCACACCAAGCTCTATTCACCAACGAGATGCTGAGCAAAACGAGCTCTGACTGGGGCATTTGCGAGATCAACCTATTCGGTGGTGAAGATTTAATTCAATCGCTGCGTGCCCAAGACCATCTCTATACAGTGGCAGAAAAAGGCGCAGAATCGACAGAGGTAAAAGTGATTGGCTCAGTGACCGAATCACTCCACCCAAGCCTCGACAGCATTCAAGCGGTGTTAGAAAAAATGGCCGAGCCACAAGTGGCGATCGTTTCAATGACGATTACCGAGAAAGGCTACTGTGCTGACCCTGCGACGGGCACGCTTGATAAAAACAATCCGCTGGTCATTGCTGACCTTGCCAACCCAACGGAGCCAAAATCGGCACTGGGTTACATCGTGCAAGCACTGAAGATGCGCCGTGAACGCGGTCTGACGCCATTTACCGTGATGTCTTGCGATAACGTGCAAGAGAACGGTCACGTAGCAAAAGCAGCGGTACTTGAGTTCGCTCAACTGCTTGACCCAGAATTGCGCGACTGGATTGAAACCAACGTTACCTTCCCTTGCACCATGGTTGACCGCATTGTGCCAGCGGCAACCGAAGAGACACTGACCGAAATCGATGAACTACTTGGCTGTGAAGATCCTTGCGGCATCGCTTGTGAACCATTCCGTCAATGGGTTATCGAGGATAACTTCGTGGCAGGTCGCCCAGATTGGAACGTGGCTGGCGCTGAATTTGTTGCCGACGTAGTGCCTTACGAAGAAATGAAGCTTCGCATGCTAAATGGTAGCCACTCGTTCCTAGCCTACCTAGGCTACCTTGGTGGATACGCGCACATCTCTGACACCATGACAGATGAAGGCTATCGCAAAGCGGCATTCGATATGATGATGCAAGCACAAGCCCCTTCGCTGACCATGCCAGAAGGCACTGATTTAGAAGGCTACGCCAAGCTGCTTATCGAGCGCTTCACTAACCCAAGCTTGAAACACAAAACATGGCAAATCGCGATGGATGGCAGCCAGAAGATCCCACAACGCATGGGCGGCAGCTTACGATTCCATCTTGCTCAAGGTTCTAACTTCTCTTGGTTGGCAACAGCAATTGCAGGTTGGATGCGCTACGTATCTGGCGTGGACGAGCAAGGCAACGACATTGATGTTCGCGATCCAATGGCAGAGACACTACGTCAGATTTGCGACCAACACGGCTTGAACGTTTCTGTTGTGCCTGCATTGCTCGCGGTTGAAGCTATCTTCCCAGTAGAGCTTGGTCAAAACCCACAAGTGATTGATGCGGTGAGCAGTGCTTACCAATCGCTAATCGATAACGGTGCTCGTGCCACTGTCGCTGCGTTGTAATAGGAGTTAACGATGAAGAATTTCTTGTGTGAAGACTTTTTACTCTCAAACGAAACTGCACGTCGCTTGTATCATGAGCATGCGTTCCACCAGCCAATTTATGATTACCACTGCCACCTAAACCCAGCGGAAGTGGCGCAAAATCGTCAGTTCGATAACTTGGGTCAAATCTGGCTTGAAGGCGATCACTACAAATGGCGTGGCATGCGCTCGGCAGGCATTGAAGAGCGTTTGATTACGGGTGATGCGAGCGATTACGACAAATACATGGCGTGGGCAAAGACGGTTCCTCAAACCTTGGGCAACCCGCTTTACCACTGGACGCACCTAGAACTGCGTCGCCCATTCGGCATTACCAATACGCTGTTTAGCCCAGACACCGCTGACCAAATTTGGCATCAATGTAATGAGCTACTGGTGACACCTGAATTTACGGCTCGCGGCATCATGCAGCAAATGAATGTCGTAATGGCGGGCACAACCGATGATCCTATCGATTCGCTAGAACACCACAAAGCGATCGCAGAAGACGACACCTTTAACGTTAAAGTGCTGCCGAGTTGGCGTCCGGATAAAGCATTCAAAATTGAATTGGACGTGTTTTCGGATTACATGCACAAACTGGGCGAAGTAGCAGACATTGAAATTCGCCGCTTTGATGATTTATTGAGTGCGCTTGATAAACGTTTGGCACACTTCGATGCACATGGTTGTCGCGCGGCAGACCACGGTATTGAGATCGTCCGTTACGCACCGATCCCAAGCGAAGCTGATTTAGATGCGTTGCTGACTCGTCGTTTAAATGGCGAAGTATTGTCAGAGCTTGAATGTGCGCAGTTCTCTACCGCAGTTCAAGTTTGGCTCGGCAAACGCTACGCACAATTGGGCTGGGTCATGCAGCTCCATATTGGTGCTCAACGCAACAATAGCACACGCATGTTCAAACTGTTGGGTGCTGATGCTGGCTTTGACTCGATTGGCGATCGCCCATTTGCTTTTGAACTGGCACACCTGTTGGATGAAATGGACCAAACCAACGAGCTGCCTCGCACCATTCTTTACTGCTTGAACCCTCGTGATAACGAAATGATGGCGACCATGATTGGTAACTTCCAAGGTGGCGGTATTGCGGGCAAAGTGCAGTTTGGATCAGGTTGGTGGTTTAACGACCAGAAAGACGGCATGCAACGCCAAATGGAACAGCTTTCTCAACTTGGTTTGCTCAGCCAATTCGTTGGCATGTTAACGGACTCGCGCAGCTTCTTGTCTTACACCCGCCACGAATACTTCCGCCGTATCTTGTGTGACATGGTCGGCCGTTGGGCAGAGAACGGAGAAGTTCCAAATGACCTATCGTTGCTTGGTCTTATGATCGAAGACATCTGTTTTGGTAACGCGAAGCGCTACTTTGAAGAGAGGGCGTAACCAATGAAGCACATCGCCATTATTGGTGAATGTATGATTGAGCTGAATGGCAAACCGTTCGGCTCAATGCATCAAACATTTGGTGGGGATACGCTCAACGCTGCGGTTTATTTGAGCCGCGGCTGCGAAGCCAATAGCAAACCTGATGAAGTTAAAGTCTCTTACGTTACGGCGCTTGGCAATGACCCAATCAGTACGGGCATGCTGACTCGCTGGGAAGACGAAGGCGTCTCAACAGATTTAGTGCTGCGCGATGAGATTCGCACGCCGGGTTTGTACTTGATTCAGCTTGATGACCAAGGCGAGCGTACGTTCCTATATTGGCGCAATCAATCAGCAGCACGTTACCTACTTCAACATCCAAACTTTGGACTGGTTAAGCAAGCATTAACTCAAGTAGATGCGGTGTTTCTCAGCGGCATCTCTTTAGCCATCTTGCCAGAAGAAGACAGAATTTCACTGCTCAACTTATTGGTCGAACTTAAAGCCCAAGGCGTTGAAATCGCGTTTGATAGTAACTTCCGCCCAGCACTATGGCCTCAAGACGATAATCAAACCGTCAAGAACGTGTACCAAGCCATGTATCAACTGACGGACGTTGCCTTGGTGACTTTTGATGATGAGCAATTGATCTGGGGTGACGAAACACCAGAGCAAACCATTGAACGCCTTACCTCTCTTGGCGTGGTCAAATGCATCGTCAAGCTCGGCGCAGATGGCTGCTTAGTTCAAGACTCAACAAATCAGGGTTCGAGCGCGGCTCTGGCTCCACAAGCCGTGCCAACCCAACCTGTCGCTCAAGTGGTGGACACCACATCGGCGGGCGACTCATTCAATGGTGGCTTTTTATCGGCATACCTTGCTGGCGCCGATCTAGCGACCTCATGTCAAAGAGGCAACGTACTGGCAGGTGCTGTGATTCAACATCGCGGTGCCATCATTCCCAAAGCATTCACACAACCGGCGCTTGGCGTCGTTTAAGGAACACTCATGTCTAGCATTAAAGAACAATTGAAAGCTCTGAAAGTCATCCCTGTTATCGCCATTGATAAAGCAGAAGACATTATCCCATTGGGTAAAGTACTGGCAGAAAATGGACTACCAGCGGCTGAAATCACCTTCCGTTCAGCAGCGGCTGCAGAAGCGATTCGCCTACTGCGTGAAACCCAGCCAGACATGCTGATTGGCGCAGGTACGGTGCTAAACCGCGAGCAAGCAATTGCTGCAAAAGAAGCTGGCGCAACCTTTATTGTATCGCCTGGCTTCAACCCAAATACCGTTAAAGCGTGCCAAGAAATCGGGATTGATATCGTACCGGGTGTAAACAACCCAAGTACAGTTGAAGCTGCGCTGGAAATGGGATTAACCACCTTAAAGTTCTTCCCTGCCGAAGCCTCTGGCGGCATCAACATGGTGAAATCACTGCTTGCGCCATACACCGACATCGAACTGATGCCTACTGGTGGCATTAACCCTGCGAACATCAAAGATTACTTAGCTATCCCGCGCGTATTGGCATGTGGTGGTACGTGGATGGTAGACAAGAAACTGATCGAAGCGGGCAACTGGGAGGAGCTTGCACGCCTGACTCGCGAAGCAGTAGCGCTTGTGAATGAGTAATGATTCGTAAGTAGCCTCAAGGCTCTTAGGTAACCCCTTAGCGACTTAGATAAAGTGCCCAGCCCTCCCTTTGTGGAGGGCTGATTCATTCAAAGCATGGCTCAATTGATTGGGTTATCGCGGTAAGTAGATTCCTGATCTCGCCTAGGCTCGTAGGAATGACGATATGATAAATATCTCCCTATTCGTCATCCTGAAAAGCGAGGCACGAGCGTGATTCAGGATCTACTCACAGAGTGAATCAAACTCTATAAGGGCGGTAACTTTGAAGGATGCTCATTAGCTTACTCACTTAACGAGATGACTCCGCAACATTCTAGGGAAATAAATGGAAAACTGGTTAGCACAAAGCATTGGTGGCATCGCGTTTATGGTTGGCGTAATGGCATTCTGGCAAAAAGACGACATGCGCTTTCGCTATCAGATGATGGTGTTTTGTTTCATCATGGGTATTCACTTTACTTTAATGGGCGCAACCGTCGCAGCCATTGGCGTGATCATTAATGGCATTCGCAGTTTTGCCTCAATCAAAACCCAGTCACGCAAAGTGATGTGGTTCTTCATTGCTCTTATGTGGCTAATGACCCTGCCAAACATCACTCACTTTTTTGAGCTACTCACGGTAATCGGATCGTCCGTCGCCACTTGGGCGCTCTTTTCTAAACAAGGCATCACTCTACGCAGCTTAATTTTGTTTAATTCCTTCTGCTGGGTCAGCCACAATATTTGGCTTGGCTCGGTCGGTGGCTCATTGGTCGAGAGTACTTTTATCATCACCAACTTACTGACCATATATCGCTTGTATCAATCGAGTAAAAATAATAACCAGACACAAACTTTAAATCAGGATTAATGTATTTAGCGCTTTTTCTCACCTGGTAATAATTTTGGAGTAAACAATAACAACCATAGCGTTACATAGAATTTGGAAGCGACATAACACAAACGTAAAGCATTGATTTTAAAGAACTTAAATAAAAACAAACAGACTACAAAATCAAGCTCAAATTTAATTTGGTCAACCTATTTTTAATTATATATTGAGTTTAATCACCTAATTAAAAAATATGGTGATCCAAATCTTTAGTTTAATTAATTTTGGTTAACCAAAACATCGCTAATTACTAATATTGGTCTTGAACAAACAACTATACCAACATTAGGACAGCGACATGAAACGTCTTACCCAACTCACTCCTATCGCAGTGGCGCTTGTTCTCGCAGGGTGTAATTCATCCGACGATGACAGCAACTATCTTCAACCAGAAGTCTTCTCTCGAGTGCACGACGTGCTCAGCGTTGATGGTTATCAATTTAGAGACTCCAATGGCAACGGGACGTTAGAACCGTTCGAGGATTGGCGTCTAACACCGGTAGAGCGTGCCGCCGATCTTGTTAGCCGAATGACGCTTGAAGAGAAAGCCGGCATGATGCTTATCGACACACTCAACTCCGGTGAAGGCGGTGTCGTGACAAGCAAAGGTCAGGACATGATCGCCGATGCTCAAATGACACGTTTTATCTTCCGTAACAGCGTGGTGGAAACACCAGAAAACGCACCAAACTGCGACAGCGGACGCTCAGGCTGCCAGATTTCGCCTAAAGAAGCCGCAACCTTTATGAACAGCGTTCAAGAGCTGAGAGAGAAAACCCGAATGGGTATCCCAGCGCTATTTAAGTCCAATGCACGTAACCATATCGACCCATCTGCAAAAGCGGGTATCAACGTCTCTTCGGGTGCATTCTCGGCCTGGCCAAAAGAAGCTGGACTTGCAGCTACTCGCGATATGGCGCTGATTGAAGAGTTTGCGGGCATCATGAATGAAGAATGGTCGTCGATTGGTTTACGCAGTATGTATGGCTACATGATGGATTTGGCGACAGAGCCTCGTTGGTACCGCGTACATGAAACCTTTACAGAAGACGCGGATCTTGCGGCAGATATCATGCGCTCTTTGATCAACGGTCTACAAGGTGGTGGAGCCATTGACCAAGACAGTATCGCCCTTACGATCAAACACTTCCCTGGTGGTGGTCCTCAAGAAAACGGCGGTGACCCTCACTACGACTTTGGGCAAAACCAAGTCTATCCAAAAGACAACTTTGATTACCACTTGATCCCGTTTATTGCCGCGATTGATGCTGGCGCCTCTTCGATCATGCCTTACTACGGTATACCAGTAGATCAAAAGTGGATGCCAAATGATGTAGGCATGTCCTTCTCTAAAGGTATCGTGACCGATCTGCTGCGTGGTGAGCTGGGCTATACCGGCAACGTAAACTCCGATACCGGTATCATCGGCGACCGAGCATGGGGTGTGGAAGATAAAACCATCGACGAACAAGTTGCGATGGTAATCGAAGCTGGCGTCGACGTTCTCTCTGGCTTTAACGATAAAGACGTCATCGTAAATCTGGTCAACAAAGGACTGATTGACGAAGAGCGCGTCGATCTTTCAGTGACTCGCTTAGTCAAAGAGCAGTTCCAACTTGGTTTGTTTGAGAACACGTATGTGGACGTCGATAAAGCCCAAGAAATCTTAGGCAACGCCGAACATCAAGAACGTGCAGACTACGCTCAGAAGAAATCCGTGGTCCTGCTGCAAAACACAGACAAGACATTGCCTCTAGCCAAACCAAACGCCGACAAAGCAGTTTCGCTCTATGTGATGGGTATGGATGAAACCATCGCTGGTGACGAGCGTTTTGGCTTTGATGTAACGTCTGGTGATTATGAAGATGGCAAAGCTCGCCCACCAGTACCAGCAGGCACTGATTACGCCGTTATTCGCGTTCGCGTCTCCAATGAAGGTGCGGATCCTGAGCTTATCTTTGGTGGTGCAAACCCAGATGAACTCGACCTGCTGGCATTCAGTCAAATGGCAACCGCAGCATCTTGGAAAATTGAGCCAAGTCTGACCGATATCCAAGCCGTCATGAATGAAATTGGCGCAGAGAATACCGTGCTTTCAATTAACTTCCGTCAACCGTTTGTATTGGATGATGCAAGTAACATGAAAAAGTCGGGTGCAATCTTAGCCACCTTCGGTGTATCAGACAGCAACTTAATGGAAGTCCTTTCTGGCAACTTCGCTCCTCAAGGCAAGCTTCCATTTGCACTGGCAAACAGCGCGCAAGCGATTTTGAACCAGCACTCTGACTACCCAGGTTATGACGACGCAGACACCTTGTACGAATTCGGTCACGGTCTAAGTTACGAATAACCTTTTACCCACCTAACTAGGCAGTGTCTCGGCGCTGCCTTTGTTGGATCTACTTGAGGAATAAACCATGGAACACATACTGCAGTTAGACTGGGTTGACCAAAGCATTCCCCATAAAGTTTGGGTTGAACAATACTACGACGGCTGCCGCATTTGCCTAAAGGTCGTCAAGGATGTAGAACCCGAAATGCTCTCATTGATTGTGCCTAACATTGATGTGAAAAGCGTTCGTCAGGCATGGCAAGGTAAAGCTATCAACGTTACACCCGCTTATGATGATGGCGTCCTTTTCACTCAAACCCGTTCGCTGTTCAACCTTCCTCATGGTTGCGTGATTTGGGCCGTCACTCATATCAAAATGCAAAATGGTTTGAAGATGTCTGCTGACAAGCTCTGTTTTGTACCGAAACATTCAAAGCAAGATTCTCGCTTTCAACAAGAACATCACGCTGAGGCATGTTAAACCAATAAGGTCAGCCCAGCAGCTGACCTTGTGTTTATCTCTGCTTTGCTTCAGTACGGATGAAAATCAACCTTTTGACAAATTGGCGGGATGTAAAGCTGAAGATAGGACTCAGATAGGCGAAGGGCTTCTTTAGCCAGTTCTGGGGTGATGTAGCCATATTTGCGGTAAGAGAGAGAATAGATTTTGTCGGCAACTTGCAGGGATATAGCAAAAATATTAATCGGTTGAGGTAGCTGAGGAATGTCGAAGAACTGGCGATAAATCATCTCAACTTGATACCCTAATTCAAGATCGTGTTCTGTATCGGCGTGACCTAACTCTGCAAACGTATGTCGACCCAATATCAATTTTTTGGCAATAGGATTGTTATTATAATAATTCACATAAGCCGTTTCTATCATTCGATTAATATCGCTCCAATGGACAATCTTTTCTTCATCAATACACTGCTCGAGTAATAAATCAAAATCAGAGAAAACATTTTCCAATAAGTTATGAAATAAGTTTTCTATATTTGGATAATGATGATAAACCGTTGACGTTGCCATTCCGCATTCTTTAGCAACGTCGTACATCGAAATATCCGTCGCTTCTCGCCTCTCCATCAAACGGACAA
Source organism: Vibrio sp. MMG023 (assembly GCF_021654215.1). NCBI lineage: Bacteria > Pseudomonadati > Pseudomonadota > Gammaproteobacteria > Vibrionales > Vibrionaceae > Vibrio > Vibrio sp. MMG023. The sequence continues at coordinate 44,712 of NZ_JAKFZP010000007.1, forward strand.
CTGCTTCGTTAATTTTCAACAATTTTGTTTCTGTACTAACTTTTCGCATCGTGATGTTGTCCTTCCAAATTTTAATTAAAACCTAATATATAAGGTCACACTATCAATGTCCGCCAAAAACGACCGTAACTTTGACATGCGACCTTATTGATTTGTGAATTAACTTATTTGCATATTATGGTTGTATATGTGTACCAGACTTCCCTTCAATGATTTCTAACGCAAAAGATAAATCACCTATATGACCACTTTGTCCTGTTTTCTCAACAAACTGGCAGCATGCGTCGACTTTCGGTCCCATCGATCCTGCAGGGAAAGAATATTGCTTCATTTGCTCAATGGTCACATTCTTTAGCTTTTGCTCTTGTGGTGTTCCCCAGTTGAGACAAACGTGGGTGCCATCTGTCAGAATCAGCAAATGCTCCGCCCCAATTTGTTCTGCAATTAGTGCCGCAGTCATGTCCTTATCAATAACCGCTTCAAAACCTACATACGCCCCGTCTTTTTCGATTACTGGAGCACCGCCGCCGCCGCCACAAATGATCAAGTGTTCTTTTTCGAGTAAGTCTTTGATTGCTTTGATTTCTAAGATCTCTTGTGGCTTAGGAGAAGGGACGACACGACGCCAATGCGCACCATCAGGTTTCACAACCCAGTGATTTTCCTCGGCAAGTTGTTTTGCTTGATCCTCAGTGTAAACAGGACCAATGAACTTGGAAGGGTCCACAACGGCAGGGTCGTTTTCATCGACGACAATTCGCGTAAGTATCGTCGTCGTGTAACGATCTTCAATTGCAGCATTGAGACCTTGCTGAATCAAATACCCAATCATGCCTTGTGTTTCTGCGCCAAGCACATCAAATGGATAGGGAGGGCAATCTTTATAAGCGTTGTTTTGTAGGGAAAGTAAGCCGACTTGAGGACCATTACCATGCACAATAACTAAACGATAGTTTTTACTCAATTCAGCCAATGAACTCGCCGTCTGCGCAATGCTTTTTTGTTGGTTCTCGCAGCTCATGATCTCACCACGTTGCAATAAAGCATTCCCTCCAACAGCAACAACAATAATCGGTTTTGACATATCGAAATCTCCAAATATAAATAAATGATGTCAGATTAGACTGGCCTAACTGTATTTAATTGGAATTTTATGGTTGGAGATAAAAATCACAGTTCAATTCCTATTCAATAATTGGCATAGAAAATGAAGTTGACGTCACGTAATTTTCATTATTAATAGTTTAAAAACCGATATGTGATCTCGAATGTGTTTTAGATTTTTAATGAGTAAGAAAATTCTGAAATTAATAAATTGATCAAGAACAACTATTTTGCGATTAGTGTTTTTTTCCTCATAAAATGTCTAGGTTCTTTTAATTTTTCCCGCAATTCGTTTCCTCAATACCGATATTAAGTTCACATCAAAGTTCGTTACATAAATTTCACTTTTAATAATTGCCATATTCAGTAGTTAAGGAGCGAAACAATGAGTAACGAAACTCAAGGAAAAATGGGGGTCATGAGTATTGCGCTATTTACGTTATGTGCAGTACTGGTGGTCGACACACTCACCGCATCCGCAAGTATAGGGGTCAGCTCGATCGGTTGGTGGGTTGTAATGCTGATCTTTTTTGTTATCCCCTATGGGTTCATCACTTCTGAGTTAAGCACAACTTACCCAGGCGACGGTGGTATCTATGACTGGGTAAAAGAAGCCTTCAATTTCAAATGGGCCGTACGCACAACTTGGTTTTATTGGATTAACGTCGGTCTATGGATGCCAGCGGTATACATCATGTTTGCAGGCATGTTTGCCGAGCTATTCATGCCAGATCTATCGTTGTGGGGCCAAATAGCGATTTGCATTGCGTTGACTTGGTTCACCGTGTGGATTTGCAACGTATCGGCAGACATTGGCGTTTGGGTCACGAATGTAGGCGCCATCCTAAAAATCTTAGTGATCGGCACGCTAGGTGTAGGGGGCTTTGTTTACGCAATGAAACATGGCGTCGCAAACGAATTTTCTTTGTCTGCCATGGTGCCAACTCTCGACTCAGCGGTTGCGTTTCTTCCTGCTATTGTCTTCAACCTAATGGGTTTCGAATTGGTTGCAACCATGACGAAAGAGATGAAGGACGTGCGTGATATGCCAAAAGCCGTATTCCTTTCTATTGGTATCACTGCGTTCCTCTACATCTTCGGCACGATTGGCATTCTGATGGCGTTACCTGTTGAAAGTATCGGTCTGGTCGCTGGGTTAATCGACACATTTAAAACCTTATTTGGTGATGGTCCATTGGGCAATGCCATGGTGTATTTCTTTGGTGTCTGTGCACTATTAACGCTCATCGGCAACATGGTGAGTTGGACAATGGGTGCAAGTCGCGCTGCTGCCGAAGCCGCTCAAGAAGGTGAACTACCAGCCGCTGTAGCAAAAATGTCGGACAAGGGATCTCCAGTGGGTGCGAACAATATCACTGGCACAGTTTCTACCGTGGTGATCTTGTCATACGCCCTATTTGCTCAAGGTAATGACGACTTGTTTTGGTCCATCTTCGCCTTTTCAAGCTGCATTTTTTTATTGCCTTATCTGTTCATGTTCCCTGCATACCTAAAACTGCGCCTAGTGGATGGCGACCGTGAGCGCCCATTCAAAGTTCCGGGGGGCATGGGTACGCAATACGTCATATCAATTGTGTGTTTCTTGGTAATCCTTCAAGCCGTGGTGCTCTTCATCTTCCCAGAAGCACTTGACCTCACCGTCGCAGACTGGAATTACACAGCGCCAGTGCTCATCGGAGTTATCGCGACAATCTTGATTGGTGAATGGATTTTACTGGGCGCATTGAAACGCAAAAACCAACAAACGGAACAACAAGCTGAAGCGTAATTCAGGAGATTGATATGAAAAAGCTATTACAAACCACACCAAAACAAGACGGCTTCAGAATGCCTGCCGAGCAAGAGCCTCATAGCGAAATCTGGATGGCTTGGCCAGAACGCACTGACAACTGGCGAAACGGAGCAAAACCGGCACAAAAAGTGTTCGCTGAAGTGGCAAAGCAAATCAACCAAACCACCCCCGTAACCATGCTGGTAAGTGCGGATCAGTACGACAATGCCGTATCTCGGTTACCTGACGATATCCGCGTGCTTGAAGTATCAACCGATGACTCTTGGATGCGCGACATCGGTGCGAGCTATGTCGTGAATGATGAGGGGGAACGTCGCGGTGTCGACTGGGAATTCAATGCTTGGGGCGGCTTTGTCGATGGCCTTTACTGGCCTTGGAAACGCGATGACCAAGTCGCACAGAAAATGTGTGAAATTACCGCTGATTCTCGTTATAGAGCGCCAATTGTACTTGAAGGAGGCTCCATACACATCGATGGCGACGGCACTTTATACACCACAGAAGAGTGCCTACTGGACGAGAGCCGTAACCCAGATCTAAGCAAGGAAGATCTGAGCAAAATTCTCCGTGAGCACCTTAATGTGGAGAAAATAGTTTGGTTGCCTCGTGGCTTATACAACGACGAAACCAATGGTCACGTCGATAACATTCTCCACATCGTAAAACCCGGAGAAGTGGTTTTGACTTGGTGTGATGACCCGAATGATCCGCAGTACGAAATCAGTCGTGAAGCCTACGACTGCCTAATAAATCAAAGAGACGCGAAAGACCGAAAAATCAAGGTCCATAAGCTGCCAATGCCGGGACCTTTGTACATGGCCAAAGAAGAAGCGGCAGGGATTGATATTGCCGAAGGGATGGAGCGTGAAGCCGGTGAGCGTCTGGCCGCCTCATACGCGAACTATCTCATCACGAACAACCAGATTGTTCTACCTCTACTCGATAAGCGATACGACGCAGAGGTGATTGCGCTCTTAGAGGATCTCTACCCAGGCTATGAAGTAAACGGTGTGCCTGCTCGTGAGATTTTGCTCGGTGGCGGCAACATCCACTGCATTACTCAACAAGTACCTCAAGTTTAAATCCATACAAATCCAACGACTCAAAATAAAAGGGGCGAGCTTAGGTAAGCCCCAAATGAAAATAGGAATATGATTATGAAACTACCTTCTTCAAGTGCAACTGACCTGCACAAAGCCAACATTGAGCATATGGTGTCTATGAAAGATTTCTCAGTCCGAGAAATGGACAACATGATGGAATTGATGAGCTACCTAAAACAAGCGCGTAAAGATAATGCTGTGCCACAGCTGTTCAAAGGAAAGTCAGTAGGTATGATTTTCGAAGCCGGCTCAACTCGCACACGCGTTTCATTTGAAGTTGCCGCTACGCTACTTGGTGGTCACGCTTTGTTCCTATCGCCAAAAGACATCCACCTTGGTGGCAAAGAATCGATTGATGATACCTCACGTGTTTTGTCACGCATGTGTGATGTGATCATGGCACGAACTAACAGTCCTGAAACGCTGGATGGTTTGTTAAACATGTCTACCGTACCGGTTATCAACGGTCTAGATACCCGTTTCCATCCAACACAAATGCTGGCTGACTTATTTACCATTCGCGAGCACATCACTGATGGTCGCCAGCTTAATGAACTGACGTTGGCATTCATGGGTGACGCTACCGATGTATGTCGTTCATTGATGCTAACTTGTGCGAAATACGGCATGGGCTTTAAACAAATTGGGCCGGTTAAATACCACATGGAACCAGAATGGGTCGAGCTTGCAGAATCGTTCTGCAAAGAGTCTGGCGGTCATATTGAGATCACTGATGATGTAGAGCGAATCAGCGATTGTGATGTGGTCTACGGCGATAGCTTCTACTGGGTTACTCAAATGGATGAGAAAGAGGAGCGCTTAGCTGCCTTCATGCCTGATTACGTGATCACGGAAGAACTTATGGCAAAAGCGAAGCCAGGAGCAATGCTTCTGCACTGCTTACCAGCAAACGACAAAGAGGAAGTCACTCGCGGTGCGCTAGAAAGTGAATACTCTGTGGCATTCGACGAAGCAGAGAACCGTCTAACGGCGCAAATGGCCATCTTGGTTTACTTCACTCATAAAGATGCCATCACACCAAGCGAAGAAACCATCAAACGTCACGAAGACAAAATCCTGACCTTCCTCAGCACCCTATAACAATCTCATTCACTAACTAACGTTTTTAATTGGCACACATAGCCAGACTTGCCTTTGTTTTGAGCGGTTGGTCTGGCTATCTATTGCCTGTATCAGCGTACCCACAGCGTTCCTACAGCAGCCAGAATTGGAGAACATTCGAAATGCACGGCGAAATCATCAAAGTCTCTAGAAATACAGAAAATGCACCAATCAACGACGGCTCAACTCAATCGGTGGCTTTCTCCCATTACAACAATATCTCAGCGCAACTGCCGATTGACCCAGAAAGCCAAAAGTTAGTGGAAGGGGGCATCAAAGAGCAAACTAAGCAATGCTTAAGCAATATTAGATCAATCGTGGATAGCATCGAGCACAGCTTAAATGACGTCGTTAAAATCACGATTTATCTTAAATCTATGACCGATCTGGATGCTGTCGATGAGGTTTATAAACAATACTTCATCAGCCACCTTCCAACTCGAACCGTAATTGCCGTTGCTGCACTGCCTTTGGAAGGCGCTTTAGTTCAAATCGACGCGCTGATTTCGAACGGCGAAGGAACACACCCTCAAGAACCTTGCAAGCTGATCAAGCTGGTAAGAAACACAGCAAAAGCCCCAGCCAGTTTGCTGTCGAGCCAAAGTGTTGCGTTCTCACATTACAATCACATTTCAGCACAACTGCCGATCGAACCAGAAACAGGCAATATTGCTGAAGGCGGGATCAAAGCGCAAACTCGACAATGTTTAAAAAACATCAAGAGCATACTGAATAGTATTGATGTCCCTTTTGATGACATTGTTAAACTCAATATCCATCTGAGAAATCTCGACGATGCCTTTGCTGTCAATCAAGTCTACAGCACATTTTTTCCAGACTCGGCGATAGCAAGAAGCGTTGCCTACGTGCCCGCTCGTACTGTCATCAAAGCTGAGGGCTTACCAATGGACGCCTTGGCGCAAATAGACGCGACGATTTCTCATGGGGACGGAACGCCACCACAAGCCGTTGAAGATAGACATGGGATTGTGATTCGCGCCCACAACACAGAGGCGGCACCAGTCAGCAAATTCTCAACTCAAACTGTCGCCTTCTCGCATTACAATAACGTTTCTGCACAACTGCCAATCCATCCGTCGAGTGGCGAAGTCATTGCTAATGACATAGGCGAGCAAACCATGCAATGCCTCGACAACATCAAAGCCATCATAAAAAGCGTACATCATGTAATGGACGACATCGTGAAGCTGAATATTCAGCTAAAAGATATCAGCGACTTGCACGTCGTGGAGGATATTTTAGCGAGCTACTTTGATAAAGAGCTTCCAGCGTGCACTGTTATCGGTGTATCAGAAATCTTTATGGATGCTTCTATCCAAATAGACGCTATCGTTTCTAATGGTGAAGGCACATTTCCAAAAGAAGAGCTTAGCTACTGAACCTCATAAACTTATCAAGAGAGAAGGTCAGCTCTACAGCTGACCTTGTTTTTATCTGTGCTTTACTTGCCTGACATATTGCCAAACCCAAAACTTCAAAACTCACCTATAAACAGCCCAAATACTCCAACAATTTTGCGCGAAATGAAGATAAATATCTTTGTGATGTGCCTTCTAAAAGAAGCTGCAAAATTATGGTCTGATACAGCAAAGCATCAAGTATAAAACGATGCTTTGAATCGCCCCTTTTCTTTTGAAATCAGACTTCTAGTGAAAATGCGAGAAGGCCCCTCACTCCGCCTTCTGTCAGAGCTTTGTCAAGACAGAGAACGCACACTTATCCTCACATAAAACCTTCACATCACGGTCATAATCTAGGGTCTAAAATTACCCTTGAACTCGTGTCTACGGACGAAATTTTCAATCGTTAGTTGTGGGAGGTTGCTATGGAAAAGTACTGTCCAATATGTCAAACAGAGTTAATCGATAGAAGTCACTATCTTATCTGTCCTAGAAACAATATTGGCGAATGCGCGTATGATGGCTACGAGGATCACCACAACCATTGCTGTCATGAAGTGGGCGAAAACACCCATGAGAAAGAATTGGTCGCTTTAGATTAAACAAACCTAACAGTGACGAAGCATAAAAATGCCACTCATTGTTGAGTGGCATTTTTGTTAGTGCTGGCTGAGATTTACGGGCAGGTTACAGCTACGCTATCAATAACAACATTATCCGCTGTAAGCTCTACAGAAAATGTTCTAACACCCGTTGATTTCAGGCAGGTAACCGGAATGGTGTAGCTACCATCTCCGTTATCAGCGGCACTAGTTGCAGCATATATCTCAAAGTCTGCATCTTCTAAAACTACATTACTAAATTCAGCGAACTCGCCCGCAGTCAGAATGTAAGAGCTTACTGTCACTTTGTGCCCTCCATGCCCTAAATCGGTACCACTCGAATCTTTAAGCGTGATTGTGATATTACCTGAATCATTTAACTCCGTAGGTGTTACAACACTTTCTGCAGCATCGACTTGGGTAACCGTTAAAGACAACGAATTACTCAATGAGAGATCCCCAACAGCAGCACTCAAGGTATAACTGCCAGCCGTATCTGCAGTAACTGACACCGTGTACGTACCATCACCATTATCTACAGGAGAGCCATAGCTTAGCCCCGTGCCTTCTGGGCTCAACACCAAATCACCGTAGCTTTGTGTGTAAGCACTGCCATCAGCTTTCTTTAAAGCAACCGTTATAACTGCACTATGATCGCCTCCTACACCAAAGGTGGAAATATCACTCGTGATGGTAGACTGAGAAGCGCTTGGCGCTACCGCCTCAAATGTGAGGTTTGATGTACCAATGGTTCCAGAGTCATAGGTCGCGGTAACAGTGACCTCTCCAGCAACGTTAGCGCTAATACTGCTTGTATAAACCCCATCGCCAGCATTCACTAATTCCGTCTTATCAGCAGAACCCGCTGTAATCGTGAGTTCAGGACTGTTCGATGATGGTACAAACGCATTGCCAGCGTAGTCTTTCAGCGTGACTGTCAACTGAGCAGTACTGTTGCCATCTGCTGCAATAGTGGTGATATCGGCTTGCAATGTCGACTGCGATAAATCAATAACGGCATTAAAAGTGAGCTCAACATCGTTAGCCAACTGAGTGTTACCTATACTCGCACCAAAGGTATAAGCACCTGCGTTTACTGTTGTAAAGACTGCCGTATACGAACCATCACCGTTGTCTATTTTTGATACTTCCGTTACCCCACTAGGCACAGAGAATGAAATCTCCCCCGCAGACGATGTATAGTCAGCACCATTGGTGTCTTTTAGCTGAACCGTTACGGTAATCTGGTCATTACCATTTGCGTTCGCGGATTCTTTATCACGACTGAATGCAGCAGCAGACAGATTTAAGACCTGAGCATAAGACAAAGAAATAGAGCTGGATAACTGGGTGCCACCAATCGACACTCCTATTAATTTGTTACCTGCACTCGAGCTAGAGAAACTCACAGTGTAAGTACCATCACCATTATCTTGAGAAGTAACGGAACTAACGCCTGTTGGCATAGAGAGCTGAAGAGTGCCGCCTGAACTTGTGTAGTTGTTACCTTCCGTATCTTTCAATTGAATGGTTACTGTGATCACATCGGATCCGTCGGCATTCGCAGAACTTTTATCACGAGTAAATTCAGTGTTGCTGAGGTCAAGAACTGGAGTAAATTCAAAGGAAATGGATTCAGCAAATTTACTGCCGTCTAGCGAAGCTCCCACTGTGTAGGAGCCTGACGTAGAGCTTTTGTACTTCACAGTATAAGAGCCATCGCCATTATCTTGGCTGTCGAACTTAGTTAACCCATTTGGTGTATCAAAAACGACTGCACCGCCAGAACTGGTGTAATCATCCCCCTCTTTGTCTTTTAGCTGCAAGGTCACGGTAATAACGTCAACACCATCTGCGCTTGCTGAACTCTTATCAAGTGAGAAGTCAGCGCTGTTGGTATCTAACACTGGCGTAAACTCGATATCTATGCTGCTAGATAGTGCGCTACCTGCAATCGATGCTGTGATATTGAAAGTTTTTGACGTTTCACTGGTGAACACGCCAGTGTAAGTGCCATCGTCATTATCTTGATAAGACTTCAAAGTTAACCCAGAAAGCTCGCCAAACTTGATGTCACCACCAGACGATGTGTAGTCATTTCCATCCGCATCTTTGAGTTGTACAGTCACCTTAATTTGCTCACTACCATCCGCACTGGCGAACGCTTTATCTCGACTAAAGACGGCATTTGAGAAATCAACAACAGGACTAAACTCTACTGTCGCAGAGCCTCCTAAGGCATTGTCATCAATCTTACCGGAGATAACGACTTCTTGCGCTTTTGTAGACGTCACCTTGGCGCTATACGTACCATCACCATTCGAAGTAACACCAGAAATCATGACCTCTTCAGCAGGTTCAGCACTCAAGGTAAGATCACCTGAATTCGATTCACGAGCCGTACCAAACTCATCGCGCTCCTGAACGGTAATAATGATTTCTGCGACACCGTCTGCCAGCGCTTCTGTGTTCTCAGCAAAAACGAACGTTTGAAGGTAATCAATCGGTAATTCGGCAAGACAATATTCATTGGAGCTTGGTAACTGAATATCAAAAGTGATCGCATTATCGGCGCTCGTCGTGGCGGTTGTACGTTCACCCCAGTAATAACGGTTCTCAAAGTAAGAATAGGCTGAGCCCATGTACTCAATCGACTCGACCGCATCACTTTGCGTGGCGTTACCATCAGAGTCTGTTCTCCCCCATAAATAGTGAGAATAGTCTTGGTTGTACATCCAAAAATACGCTTCAGGTGCTGCTTTAAAGCGCGTGACGGCCATATCGTCGTCGGTACATACCAAGCGGGTTTTAATGGCTTGGTCAATTTTGTCACACAATTGAAGTGACATAAGTGAGATAGTGGTCGTGTCTGCTTTGGCGGTAAATTCTACTTGTGCCCAAGTCTGCCCACCGTAGTAATAGAGTCGATATAACCCGTCTTCAACCAAGTTGGAAAACGTAATGCTATCCCCATTTACTTCACCCGAACTTTCATAAGAATAACCGGAATATAAGTAGTAATAGCCGGAGTCGACTGTCTGAGTTTTCGTTTCGTCGATTGGGCAAACTAATGACAACCCTGTTTCGATATCAATACGAGGAGGGTTTACAATATTCAAGGTAGCCTTGAACGATTTAGTGGAGTCACTCGAGACACCAAAACAGAAGTCATCGAGATCGAGCCCTTCTGAACCATCGGCTACTTCAATGACCTCACCGTCCACTTCGATCGACGCCAGTAAGCTATTACCTTGGCTGTCGAGCAGATCAAAATGGCCAGCAAAGGCAGGCACTCGATTGATGTTTAACTTTTCAGGGTCATCGCCCCACCCGGAAGGCTTATAAGCCCAACCACCACCAGCTTTGGCAAAGGAGAGGCGCAACTTTTGATTGTTGGGGTCGCCATTCGCATCCACAACGTCGACATCAAGTTGACAACGATCTTGTCCGTACCAATCCAGATTGTAATATGAGAGGTGAGTGATTGGTTTCGAGACGGTAAAGGTGTTTTCGTTTTCTTGCTCTATGACAGCATCACCTTCATAGCGCCATTTACCCGTAGAGTCGGTATAGCTCCAAATAGGGATCGTGCCGTCATCCAAAGATAGCGGTTCACCTGTTTGCGGATTTATCGTGGATTTTGGAACTTCAAATGCCAAGGTAACCCCTTCGCCATCAAACGATGACACTTTGTTGCCGCTCTCATCACCAATCTCAATCGCAACAAAACCAGCAGAAATAAAGGTCACGCTGTCAGGAGAGGTAATATCGCTTGGGAGCTCTCCATCAAATCCATCTGGTGATAAGCCACCAGGGAAAAGATATAACGGGTTATTCTCATCATCAGCTATTCCTTTTGGATCCGCAGAAAAAAGCATCATCGAAATAGAAACCTCTCCTAAAGGCGTAAAAGGCTGCCCATCTTCACCAATGAACCCCGTGCCGGCAGGAATCGATAACTTGGCAGTTGCGCCATCAAGGATTTTGCCTCCATCCGTGCTGTCATCTTTGCTAACCGTCGCGACATCCACTTGAGAACTGGTGACGTGACCATCTAAGTCAACACGTTCTTCCGCAAAAGTAGTTGCCTCTTCAGCCTTTTCTGACTTAGGAACAATTTCAATCCAATAGTTATCGGACATCGTGGTTTGGGTCAGATCAAACACTTGAGAGTTAGAGAAAAAACCATCCCCTCTCACAATCACAGCCATCTTAGCCACACCGCCATTCACATCGCTGGCGTTATCGACATCGAATGTGAATGGCACAATGCCAGATTCGGGCACTACCACGACATTACTTTGAAATGCTTCCCCCTGATGGAAACCAGCCACTTCTCTTCCCAGAACATCTTGCACCTGAACGGCAAACGTCTCATTCTGGTTGGCAACATCGAAGACAAACAACAGTTCTAGATTGGACATTTCTGTCTCATCGACTCGATTAGAGACATTCAGTGACAAGCTTTGTTGGTGAGAGATTTGAGACGTTAATGAGGTGGTCGTTTCAGTGGTAGAGTCATTACAACCCGAGGTGGCAAGCAAAGACATCATTCCTATCAGGCAATACAACCCCGCCCTTCTGAACGTATTGATCGTAACCATAACCTAGCCTTTATTTTTATATGAAACACAATACATATAAATAGCAGCTTAATAATACACCTGCATGATGTATGGAAAAAATCATACTCAGAGCACATTAGGATGAAACAAATACTTTGGCATTCATCGTCTGTATCTTTTGTTCTACTCAACACTAACGTCGTTGTTCCATTCTAAGAAATTAGAATATGCCCGCCAAAAAGCAGTGCAGATAGAACCAAAGATATTGCGATAATTTTATGCTTTCCCGCTTTCCAACTGGTTCCTTTAGTCGCGACACAAAGACCTGAAGCGTAAACATAACGGCAAGCTAAACAGGCACAAACTAAAGAAACTGCCAACAGCCAAGAAACTGAGCCATGCAATATCTTAGCAATCGACAGCACGATCAAAACCGACACAAACAGAGTACGCAGCCAAGATAAAACCGTTCTTTCAACTTGCAGACCGGCATCGCTTTTTAAATAGGTCTCATCTAATAAAGACATCGTGATAAATGCTGCTCAATAAGAAGGTAATCACCACCACCATCAAGATCGGAATTACTTTAATAGCATGGGAATAAGACAGGTTGCTGTTTAACCGCATTGCGATTTCATTTCCTCGCCAATTTGCATAGGCAAAAATCGAGCAAAGAATAGAAATCGTCAGTAAAGATAAACAAATGAGTGGCTTATATAAAGTATCGTTAAGACTTGTGGCTAATTGGTCCACAGCAATAGCCGCCGTAAAAAAGCCGAGCGCAGTACGAACCCATGCCAAAAAAGTTCGCTCATTGGCAAGCGTAAAACGATAGTCGGGGTCTTCCCCCTTTTTTTTCCAAGACATATTCAAAACATCAGAGAGAGTGGGCATTTATCCCCACTCTCTTAGCTCATTTATTGTGGTTTCAACATTTGCATATCGCCACCAACCGTCGGCAAGTAGCGGGCGTTATGCAGGCGATAAGAAGACCAGTAACCAGACCAACGTGGATCAGATTGCAGCAACTGAGCCGCTTGTAGCACAATGGTTTCTTTATGGACTCGATACTCTTCCAAATCGAACAAATTCGACTGATCGTCTTTATCCAAATGGTGTAATTCTTCAAAGCCCGTGGTGGCGTTGTAGCCGTAGAAATATGGTTTACCTTCTAGCGTCACCTGAAAACCAAAGCCGTAGTTACACCCAACATGTACACCCGTTTGGTAAACCTGAGTCAATGGGCGGCGAGCCTTACCTTGCATCACATTCAGCAAGTTATCGCCTTCCATTTGTGATGGAATTTCAATACCTGCAAATCCGAGGATAGTTGGCGCTACATCAATTGCAGAAACGCTCTCATCGGATTGTTTCAACATGGTTTGCTGAGATTTAGGAGGCTTGATCATCAATGGAATACGGAAAATATCTGGCTGGAAGTAAGAGCCTTTATCCGCCATAGCCATACGACCATTCATATCACCATGATCAGCAGAAAACACAATCGCAGTTTCATCCCATAACCCTTCTTCTTTGAGGAAGTAGTTTAAATGACCGATAGCATGATCAACCACCTCAACTTGCAGTAAATGACAAGCAATATAGTCCTTCGCCACTTCGGCGTCATACATCCCCCAATATTGCTGATAGAGCGCATAAATTGGGTTATCCTTTTCCTGCATGGTAAAACTATCAGGCAAGGTAATAGCAGCTTTGATTTGCTCGTAGCGTTCCTCTAAACCACTTGGCACAGAATAAGGCTGATGAGGGTCGAAGAATTCTAATTGAGTGAAAATTGGCTTAGCTGGCGCTTGGATTTTCGATGCTTTTATTTGCTCCACAGCCAACTTCGCCAAGAACACTGAGTAATGTGCATCTAACGGGAAATCACTGCCATCTTGCTGTTCAATCCAACCGCCAAATGAATTGGCAGGAGACAACTTATCAATCTGGAAACCACGGAGCTCTTTGCGATATTTTGGTAACTGTACGCCCATATTCGCGAGGTATGCTAGGTAGCGGTCATCGTCTTCTACTGGTGGTCCCCAGCGATCCCAAGCATGCACGTTTTCACCAAAGGTACGAACGAATTTCTCTACACCAACGTGACATTTACCTGAATGTTTGAGGGAGTAACCGACACGTTTTAGGTAGTCTTGGAAAATGATGTCGTCGAGCTCGAGATCCACCTTCATTCCTACAGGCGTACGTTCACCGTTTGAAAGATAGGGAGGGTGCATGCCAGTAAAAATAGCGGCCCTTGCCGGACCGCATAAAGGGCTGGGAGTAAATGCCGAACTAAATGAAGTACCTTCCGTGGCAATGGACTCGATGTTTGGCGTATTGATCACGCCAGAAAGCGGACGTTGGGGGTGATAACAATCCGCAGAAATCATATCGACAGTAATGAACACGATATTGGGCTGTTGTTGGTCATTTCTATAGAAAGCGCCCTTTCTCTCTTTAGGGTTTAAGAAATCAGAAATCATCTAGGCCTCAAAAAATATGCAAAGGTGATAGAGCTCTATTATTCAAGCCTTATCACGGACTACTGATTCCTAAAGTTAATCGTGATTGGTACTATAAACCATAGTAAAAATCCCTATTAAATGTAAAAAGCGAAACAATGAAAAATCAGCCGCTCCTCATCGAAGAATCCGCAGATTCATGTGGCATTACTCTACGCTCAATGTGGGATGTACATGCCGACATAAACTACCATATCAAATGGCCAAGAGACCGCATGTTGCCTATGCTGCCAAATGCCATTGTGGCGGTATACACCATCCAAGGCAGTGGGTGCATCAAGATGAAGAGCGGGAAAATTCTCACGGTTTCCGCACCAAGTGTGACCTTCATTGACAGCAGAAACATCGATAGCTACTGGACAAATGGAATCGTTTGGAACTTAAACTGGTTCGAGTTTTTAATGCAGGGTGTTACTCCGATTCCTTTTGAAGAACCTATTGCGTTGAAGAACGACGACTACCCAAACATTCTGTCTGAAGTCAAGGAACTCATTGCGTCTAAATCACCAATAAAACTCAATGCAGCGGTCGCAGGCTTTGGGTTTGTTTTTTATAAATGGCTCACCTTAATTGACCAATCGAAATCCATGACCAACCAAGAAAAGACGGTGCATGAGATTGTGGCAAAAATGAGCGAGAATATCGGTGAGAATATCGCCATAAAACAGTTTGCGCAGGAAGCGGGCTACACAGAACAATATCTAAGAAAACTCTTCCTTAAATACCTTAACGTGTCCCCAAAACAGTATTACTTAAAGCTGAAACTCGATGCCAGTATGATGATGCTCAAGCGCTCTGGAACTAATGTAAAGCGAGTCGCCTTCGAACTCGGCTTCAACGACAGCTTCCATTTTAGTCGCGCCTTTAAAAAGCAGTTTGGTGTTTGCCCATCAAAAGCAAATGACCTCTGATGGGCAAAGTTTTTGCAGAATATTAGGCCGTAATCGCGCATGGCTAGCGGCTAGTTGTGAATGTTTAGTAATCAAAGATTAGTGATTAAGCGGCCAGTTTGAGAAGTAAATATGATCCGCTTGCCAATCAACATCTTTGTTGTCTTGGAACAGCTTCGCAGCAACCGTAAAAGCAAACTCAAAGCTCACCCCTAACCCTTTCGCACTGATGAAAGGAGCGTCGACAACCACAGGCTGATCAACATACACGCCATCAGAAAAGTTCTTCTCTAGACCACCACCCGTTGTGTAATGGTGCAGCCCTAGAAGCTTGTTTGCAGCCAGTACTTTGGCACCGGATGAACACAGTGCGCAGATCCACTTATCTTCTGCGATATGTATTTTTAGAAACTCAATCACTTTGCTGCTGCACGTCAAATTGTCCGTACCCATTGGACCGCCCGGCATCATCACCGCATCGTACAGCTCCGCACTTTTTTCTGACAGCAAGTAGTCTGCAGAAATCAACGTTTTAAAATAGGAGCTCAAGGGTTTGCGATCGTGGATTGATAATACGTCCACTTCAATTTTGAGTCGGCGCATAATATCAATAAAGACCACCGCTTCTGCCTCTTCAAAACCATCCGCTAATAAAACGGCAACGCGTTTAGTCTCCGCCATTACTGCTTCTCCTGTTGATTAACCACCTTTACGGCTTCTCTCGTTAAGCGTCCTATTTCTTCCCAGTCTTGGTCTTCAATTAATGATTGGGGCACCATCCATGTACCACCACATGCCACCGTATTCGGTAACGCTAAGTACTGATTGATATTACCTTCGTTCACCCCGCCAGTTGGCATGAACTGTACATCTTTATAAGGCCCAGAAAGGGCTTTGAGCATGGCGACACCACCTGCAGCCTCTGCAGGAAAAAACTTCATCAAACGAATGCCTTGCTGTCGTGCTTGCTCCAACTCACTCGGAGTACAAACACCTGGAATAAATGGAATGCCTTTGGCAGCACACGCTTGCAAAGTATCTGGGTTAAAGCCCGGTGCTACAATAAATGACGCCCCAGCTAGAGTCGCTTGCTCGACTTGCTCTGCATCCAGCACCGTACCAGCACCAATATACATATCAGGCTGAGCAACGCTCAGTAGTGCAATAGCCTCCGCCGCAGCTGGGGTTCTAAACGTGATTTCAATGACGTTCAAGCCGTTGTCAGATAAGGCTTTGCCTAACGAGAGTACATCTTCAGCGCGCTCAATCGCGACTACAGGAATTACTTTATAAGACGCAAGTTTTGCACCTAAATTATTCATACAATTTGTCTCTTAGTAGATCAGTTATTGGTGACGGTACAATGGCACCTTTATATTGAATGACTTTGCTAGCCAATAAGTTGCCAATTTGACATGACGTGCCGAGCTCTAAACCTTCGCTTATTCCCCAAATAAAGCCTGCATTGAACGAGTCACCAGCTGAGGTGGTATCAATCACTTTTTCCACCGGGCTAGCAGGGTGATGGGTCACAGAATTGTTCCAGTTTGCTAAAGATCCGACACTGCAACCGTCCGCTCCTTGCTTGATAACGACGACCGCTTTGCTTTGCTGATTGAGTCGTTGAATGGTGGTCTCAAGGCTTTTATCGCCCCACAGTGCCTGTTCATCATCGCTGGTTAGCAATAAGTAATCGCTGATGTTGACGATGGCTTGATACCAATGTTGAGCATCGAGCCTACTGCTCCATAAACTCGGACGATAATTGCTATCGAAAATAACTCGAGCCCCTTGGTGGCGAGCATCAGTTAAAGTTGAGATAAGTTTGGCTCGGTCCTCGTCATCTAAAATGGCAAGAGAGATGCCCGATAGGTAAAGAAAATCAAAGGACATAAGCGATTGTTCAATCTTTGAAAATTGCTCATGCTTGAGTAATTGAGACGCCGCCGATTGATGTCGCCAATAAGCGAAACTGCGCTCTCCAGCATCATCTAATTGGATCATGTAAAGCCCGGTTGGATGTGCTGGGTCAATCAATACATATTGAGTATCAATCCCTTCTACTTGCCATTTTCCTGCCATGTGTCGAGAAATCGAATCTTCACCTAGCGCCGTGATATAGGCAGGCTTTAAATCAGGATTTAGGCGACTGAGATAAACCGCAGTATTTAATGTGTCACCACCATAGCTCTGAGTCATTTGCCCAAAAGGCTGCCCGCTGAGCTCGATCATACATTCGCCGATCAGGGCTATTTTTTTCATCGAAAACACCGAAAGTAACGTAACAATTCCGAGAGAAGCTCGGGAATAAAATCAGAAAGAAAATGCCTGCGAGTGCAGGCATTTTTGAAGTATCGAGATTAGCGAGCTAGCCAGCCACCATCGACAGCTAACGTATAACCGTTCACGTAATCAGACGCTGGTGACGCTAGGAAAATCACCGGACCCGCCAAGTCTTCTGGCAAACCCCAACGTTGTGCTGGGATACGCTCTAAAATGGCTTGGTTTCGATCTGCATCGGCGCGTAAAGCAGCGGTGTTATTGGTCGCCATGTAGCCTGGGGCAATCGCATTCACATTAATGTTGTGTGCTGCCCACTCGTTCGCCATCAAGCGGGTAATCCCCATAACGCCACTTTTCGATGCTGTATAAGAAGGCACTCGAATACCGCCTTGGAAAGAGAGCATAGATGCCACGTTGATGATCTTCCCGCCGGTGCCTTGTGCGATAAATTGTTTCGCAACCGCTTGAGACAAGAAGAACACCGACTTAACGTTAATGTCCATTACGTCGTCCCAATCTTGCTCAGAGAATTCCAACGCATCGTTACGACGAATAATGCCTGCATTGTTAACCAAGATATCGACACGACCAAACTCTGTCACAGCACGATCCACAATCGAGCTAATGTCATCCGTTTTCATCAAGTTCGCTCGGATATCGATGAATCGGCGACCTGTAGCTTGGATTTTTTCGATGGTTTCTGTCGGCTCAACAATATTCACACCAACAATGTCACACCCCGCTTGGGCTAGCCCTAGAGCCATACCTTGTCCTAGACCTGTATCGCAACCTGTCACAATCGCAACTTTATCTGTCAGTTTAAATTCCATGTTTTGCTCCTAGCGAAGATCGGTGGTTTTAATGTGGTCCATGTCGTCGAACGTTTGGTTCTCACCAACCATTCCCCAAATAAAGCTGTAGTTTTTGGTCCCCACGCCAGAGTGGATAGACCAACTCGGAGAAATAACCGCTTGTTCGTTGTGTACCAAAATATGGCGAGTCTCTGTTGGTTCACCCATCATATGGAACACCGCTTGTTCCGGTTGGATATCGCAGTACAAGTACACTTCCATACGGCGTTCATGTGTGTGGCAAGGCATGGTGTTCCAAAGGCTGCCAGCTTCCAGTTTGGTTAGGCCCATCACAAGCTGACAGGTCTCAACAACATCTGGCACAATGTATTTATAAATGGTTCGTTCGTTACAGCTTTCACTATCCCCCAGCGTTACTGGCATCGCATCTGCTTGAGTGATTTTGCGTGTAGGGTACGCGGCATGAGCAGGTGCACTGTTGTAGTAAAATTTCGCAGGCTGACTTTCGCTTTCACTGCCAAATGACACCGATTTTGCACCTTTACCAATGTATAACGCTTGTTGGTTTTCTAGCTCGTAAACCTCGCCATCAACGTCGACGTAGCCCAAGCTACCAATGTTGATAATGCCCATCTCACGGCGCTCTAGCAGGTAATCCACACCGAATTTTTTACCAATACCATCGAAAGAAACTTTCTCTTTTTGCGGCATCACACCACCAAACAGAATGCGATCGATATGACTGTAAGTCATGGTGTAGCTATCTGCCTCAAAGATACTCTCAACAAGAAACTCATCTCGTAGCTGTTGGGTGTCTAGCGTTTTTGCGTGTGCTTTATGAATGCCTTGACGTGTGTTCATATTTCTTTCACCTATCATTGTGTAACACTTGCGATTTTTTGTTTATTTCCAAGACTTTGAGAGTAAATCAAGCCTCCGATGGTCATGATGAACAGACCACAAATTAAGAAGTAATAAGCATGCTCGTTCGGAAGTAAGAAGAATGCCGTGATGACGCCACCAAAGAGCAGTGTTAAGCGACCTAGAATTCGACACTGCATCACATCTGACTCTTCCATGCCTACTGGCGAGACAATTGGTGTCTTTTGATTCGTAAAGAATTGTTCAATGGCACTCTTCCTTTCTCCTTCTGGCGCTTTGTAGAACAAGCCCGTACATAGGAAGAAGCCAACAGTGACAATAGCGTGCATAAACTGGGTAATAACCACACCCAAGTCACCAAGCTCACGTCCTGTTAATGCAACGCCAATCGTTTCTGAGACCCATTGAGCATTGAAGACATTGTTACTGATTAAGCTAACCACGAAACCGAAACAAACAGTCGCCCAACCTGCCCAATCAGGAACTCGCTTAATGAACATGCCAAGTGTTTGAGGGATCATCATCGGAATATTCACAAGACCTGCGAAAATGATCATCATTGAGAACAGGCTGATGCCACGTAATTCGTTCAAGAACAGCGCGAAGCCAATTACAATCAATCCCATCACTCCCGTCGAAATCTTACTAGCACGTAGCTCTTGTTCTTCGGTCGCGTCTTTATTCAGCATTGGCTTGTAGATAGATTTCACAAATGATGCCGCGACAAAGTTAATACGGGAATCCAGCGTTGACATTGTGGCCGCGAACATAGCCGAAACCACCAGACCAACCATGCCTGCAGGAAGAAGAACCTGAACTGCTGATAGATAAGCCGCTTGGTTCGCTTTTGCGCCAAGTTGTGGATACATTCCAGTAAGGTCAACACCAGCACTTGCAGACCACATCGGTGGGATAAACCACATTACACTGCCGAATGCGAACAACAATGCGGTTAGATAAGCCGCTTTGCGAGCTTGAGCTGAGTCCTTTACACACAAGAAGCGAACTGACTGACCAATGTTATTCATGTCGATAACGCGTTGAATAAACATGGCACCAATCCATAATAAGAAGATTTCTTGGTAGTGGATGCCATTGCCCGTCCAAAGCGTCGCGCCTTGCCAGTGGTCTGTGATGTCCGAAATACTGTCTACGTTGTTCATGACAGCGATAAAGGTCACCACACTGATGGCAACAATCAATAATGCCTGTAAAAAGTCACTCGATACGACGGCCCAGGCACCACCAGTAATGGTCATGAAGACAACGGCTGCACCTGTGATCACGATAGCCAGTTGGATGTTGATACCAATCACTGCAGAGATAAAGATTGAAACTGCATATAGCGTAATTGCCCCGCCCATCAACCCCGTAACCATGTAGATAAACGTATAGAAACGCTCTGTCTTTGCACCGTAACGCTGTCGAATGGCTTCCATTGGTGTAATCACATTGAGCTGTCTGAAGCGAGGAGCAAAGATACGTGCACAAACTAGATAGCCGACAATGTTAAATACAAAAATCCAAACAACGGCAAAGCCATCGATATAGGCTTTACCTGCCGCCCCAGTAAAAGTCCAAGCACTGAAAGTGGTCATAAAGGCACTAGAGCCCGCCATCCACCAAACCATCTTGCCGCCCCCGCGAAAATAATCACTGGTGTTGGCAACCTGCTTACGAAAAATAAATCCAAGCAAGATCATGAAAATAAAATAAAAAACAATCGCGCTAATATCGTATCCAGAAATCATTATCAGTTTCCTTACCAGAAGTAGCGTTGATGACCGCAAATACGCATCAATGCTTCGAGATAGTAGTAATCACCGTAGGGCAACATGTTGTTCGCCATGTCTTTTGCGACAAACGATGCGCCTTGAGAAAGCAGGCCATGAGCAGAAGGGTCTGCCGTTAGATCGCATTGTTCTATCAATCCTTGAACCAAATGCATGCCCCATTGCTCGAAGAAGTCACGTTCTTGTACATCCTCACAAAGGCTTGCAATCAACAAAAAGCCAGCTGCAGTAATAGCCCCCGCCGAACTGTCTTTGTATGGATGCTCCGACTCTGGTAAACGGTAGTCCCAGACAGGAACGGCATCGTCTTGCAGATAAGGTGTAACAAACAGCGCCAACTTTTTCGCAAGCGCCAAAAAATCTGGATTTTTGGTGTACTGGTAGGTTTGAGCAAAACCATGAATAGCCCACGATTGACCTCGAGCCCAACAAGAGTCGTCTGCATATCCTTGAAAGGTTTCGCCTTTGATTGGTGTTTGCGTCAGTGGATCAAAGTTAAAGGTATGAAAAGTAGAGAAATCTTCACGAACAATATGCTTAGCCATTGTTTTAGAGTGATTAATTGCTGCATCTTTTAATACATCGCTATTGGTTTGATTTGCAGCCCAAAAAAGCAGTGCCGTATTTTGTAGCGAATCGATAATTGTTTTTCCCTGAGTTTTCTCAGGGCCAAGAATGTGTGTTTCATTCCACGCAACAATATATTGGCCAAGTCGACGATATCGTTGATATAAACTATGAGCAGCTTCGATACCCATTGATTTATATTCCTCATCTTCGGTCAACATATAGCCAGCAACGCAACTTAATGAATATTGAAAACCTAAGTCATGATCATGCCAATTTGGGTTGATAAGTAATTCTTTAAAGTAAGGTTTACGCATATTTGCGCTATTTTTGAATGTCTCATCGCCGGTTAGCTGGTAGCAAAGCCACAGTTGACCAGTCCAGAAAGAAGAAACCCAATCTGAAGGACCACAGTAGCGCCATGTGCCATCTTCGTTACCAATCTTAGGATTATTAATACCAATACGAGGGATGTTGTTTTTAACTGAAGAAACAACCTTAGTTAATTGCCCTTCAAAATCAGTGTTGTTATACCTTTTTGAGGGATATGCATGTTCTATCATTGCGACTCGTTCCAGGTTGATTATTTTATTTCACGTATTTTTTATCTGGAGCCAGTTTATGAAGATTTGAGAGCTTCATTCAATGTGTAAAAACATACAAAAATGAAAAAAAAGAAACTACTTCGGAAATTTTCCTTATTTAGGTGACAATTTGTGAATAATGTCACAGAGCCAATAATTGAGGGCGATCACGCTTATAATATATGAATCAATAGAGTTTCATTTTTTTCATCCCTCAGCAACTTTCTTCATTCTAATAAAAAAAATAATCACTTAATTTCTATTTTGACTTTTGTCTTTACAAAATAAATAAAACAAGGAAATTAATGTGAACCACTCTACGATCAAAACCTCCCTTCTCATGACATCAATTGCCTTATGCAGCCAAGGTGTTGCTGCGCAAGATATCGATTTTTCTGGATATTTCCGTGCGGGAGCAGGCTCTAGTTCAAGCAATGGTGCGATGGTTTCTTACAACAAACAAAAACTTGGTCGCCTCGGAAACGAAGATGACATTTACCTAGGTTTAGGCCTAGGTACCCAACTTGCGAAAACCGAACAATACGACGTCTACTTCCAATCTCGTTTTGTTTACCAGTCTGATGGTTCAAACGACTGGGAAGCCATGGATGACGACGATACAGATTTCATGTTCAAAGAAGTGAACGTGGCGGTTAAAGGGCTGATCCCTTCTCTGCCGGAATCCACCGTATGGGCAGGTAAACGCTACAACCAACGTCACGATAACCACATCATTGATACCTACTACTGGAACGTGTCTGGTACTGGTGGTGGTATTGACTACATTCCTGTTGGTGACGGCCTGCTGTCGGTATCTGCTATCCGCTCGGACCGTAAAAGCCAAGACTTTGATGATCCAGGCACAAAAAATAACAAGCTCAACGTCAATATTTTCGACATTCGCTACAAAGGCATAAAATTGTGGGAAAACGCTGAGCTAGAAATCGGTCTTGACTACGGTATGCCAAATGAGTCGGATGAATTTACGTTGCAAACCGAAGATGGTGTGATGGCTACTGGCTTGGTTACCTACGGCGGTAAATGGGGTAAGAACAATACGGTTTTCCAATACGGTACCAACGGCTTCTCCAAAGCGCTGTTTAACGACCATGCAGGTAAAAATTACTTCGCAGAAGTGCAAAAAGATGCATCCGCTTACCGAGTAATGAACTATGGCTTGTTGAAACTGACCGACGACGTTGTACTTGCTCACTCTCTGTTCTGGACCTCTTCAATTGACGATATCGAGATTAACCAGACCACAACACAAACGACTTTTTCAGCGGTTATTCGCCCTGAATACAGCTGGGACGACAACAATAAAACCGTACTCGAGCTAGGCTACTTCGATGCGACGACTGCCGATGACACCCCTCAATCAGCTAGCAAGGTAACACTTGCTCAAACTTGGTCGCCATCTAAGAGCTTCTGGGCTCGCCCTGAACTGCGCGTATTCGCGACTTACTTCCAAGACTATGAAGACGATCATGCATTCGGTGATAACAACGACACCGAATTCCAAGTCGGTATTCAAGTTGAAGGCTGGTTCAAATAAGACAAAGCCTGCTCCTTCGGGAGCAGGTCTTTTTCTGTGAAACAACAATAAGTCTAGAAATAAAGGAAACGCGGAATGCAGTCATCTTACCCTTTTCACATCATGGCAAAGCCGACAGGATCTACCTGCAATATTCAGTGTGACTATTGCTATTTTCTCGGTCGTGAAGAAACGCTGAAAGAAGTGACTGCGAACTCAATGCCGCTCGAAACATTAGAACTCTACATTAAGCAATACATTGAAGCTCAACCCACCGAACAAGTGGTTTTCAGTTGGCAAGGTGGTGAACCAACACTGCTCGGTCTCGACTACTTTGAAACCATCATCAAGCTGCAAAAAAAACACAACCCACTTGGTAAAACCATTCATAACGATTTGCAAACCAACGGAATGTTGCTCAACAAGCCGTGGTGTAAGTTTCTTAAAACTCATCGTTTCTTCGTCGGGTTAAGCATCGACGGAACCCAAGAGGTTCATGATCATTATCGCCACACACGCTCAGGTAGAGGCACACATAAAAAGGTGCTCAATGCGGCGGCTTTGCTTCATAAATACCACATCCCTTTTGCGACCCTCACTTGTGTGACTCACCAAAGCACACACTCTGCACTAGAGATTTATCGCTTCCTGCGTGATGAAGTGAAAACCAAACAAATGCAATTTATCCCGATCGTGGATAAAGCCGAGCTAGAAATGCGCTCTTCATGCCTAGTCACTACTCAAGAACCTTATTCTGTTTCCCCACAAGGTTGGGGCGAATTCATGACAACCGTCTTTGATGAATGGCTGAAAAACGATATTGGTCAGGTTTACATTCCAACCGTTGAGGACTGCCTCGCCGTTCTACTGAATCATCCCTCTTCATCCTGTGTGACAAGCCAATATTGTGGTCGTGCTCTTGCGATCATGCAGGAAGGCTCCGTCTACAGTTGCGATCACTACATCGAAGATAGCCACCGCTTAGGCAATGTCAAAAATACACACTTGGCACAAATGGCATGCGACCCAAAGCAACAATCTTTTGGTCTCGATAAGACCCACTCACTTTCTCAACAATGCCAGCAATGCCCATACCTCAAGTTCTGTTTTGGCGGTTGCCCTAAAGACAGGGTGCGTTCAAACAAAGAATCTTCTCCGCAAAATTACCTCTGCTCAGGATTGCGCGCTTTCTACCAGCACGCCATTCCAGCATTAAAACAACGCATAAAAAACCTGTACCCCCAATAACAAGGAAATGATTCCATGAGATACAAAATAGGAACTCTCTCTGTCGCTTTGCTGCTTGTCGCTTGTAATAGCGAGTCGAGTGTCGAAAACACCAGCCAGTACTGGACGGATTTTGTTGCCAGCCGAGATTCAGCATCAGGTCTGTTGGATACCTCAACAACACTACCTGAAGAGCGCATTCTTCAAGACTACTCCTTTGCTGGTTATAAATTTAGCGATACGCCATTACCGGCACCCGCCCCAACAGAAACGGATGCTCTATACCAAGTGTTTAATGTCCAAGATTTTGGGGCAACACCGAATGATTCAATCAGCGATAAAGCTGCGATAAAAGCCACTATTGAAGCGATGAAACAAAGCCGCACGACGAATCCCGCTGAGTCAAAAATCGCTATACTTTATTTTCCTGAAGGCACTTACATCATCAATAATGCCGCAGATGATGCTCTCATCGATCCAGATAACGTAGATGACATAAAAAACAAACAGCCGATTTTCGTCGATCTGGATAATGTAGTGGTGAAAGGTGATGGTATTGGTAAAACGGTGCTCAAGATGGACACCTACCTGCAACCAGAAGACCCATCGAAAAAATGGACGACACCGCACATGTTTCAACTCGGCGCAAGAAGTGACGCCGAAACCACAGCCGCACCTATCGAGCTTTCACAAACGCTTGAAGGCGGCTCAAGCTTTTCTGTTCAGGTAGACAGTAATGCAGGTTTTTCTGTCGGCGACAGTGTTCAAATTTCTGCTTTAATTCAACGCGAGCCAGCGATCAACGACGCAATCTCACCGTACCTCATCGAATACAAAGCCTCAGCAGCAGACACGCCAGTTTGGGCAAATCTGGTTCAAGGGCTCGATAAACGCGAGAAACATACCATTGCAGCTATTGATGGCAATGTTCTGACATTCTCTACCCCAGTTGCACATACGCTCGATCAAGCCGACGCTTGGCAAGTGAAAAAAGTCACCTCTTATCAAAACGTCGGGATTGAGAACATGACGATTTCTGGCAATTGGCACGAAGAATTTGTCCATCATGAAAGTGCCTTGCACGACAGTGGTTATAGCTTGTTAGCACTTAACCGAGTTCATGACAGCTGGGTAAGAAACATTGAACTACGCGATTTCAACCAAGGAGGCGTGCTATGGAATACCTACAATGTGACGGTTGATGATGTCACGCTGTCCGGAACGCCGGGACACCTTGCTTTCACTATCATGTATGGCAACTACAACTTAATTGAAAACATTACCGACAACTCTCACGCTTGGCATGCGCCTGGCGTATCGAAATACTCGATTGCCAATGTGTACAAAAACAGCCAATACGCCGCTAACTCCTCTATTGATTTGCATGGTGAGCAGTCCATGCACAACCTATTCGATAACATGAAGGGCGGATGGATTTATGGTCGCTGGGGCGCGAGTTCAGGCAACCAGCCAAACCATCTAAAAGGGCTCACTTTCTGGAATCCTGTCAACACTGGCGTGAGCGCAAATGAATTTATGTTTATGAAGGATGATGGCATTTATGGTCGTGTAATTATGCCTTACATCATCGGGATGACGGGCTCAGAATTCTCTGTGGCACCACAAGCCAAATACATCAATACCATGATCGAAAACGGTACGGCGAACTACTCCGAAGTACCCGATGAAAGCCTTAAGCAAGCACATTTGGAGTCTATCGGTACGGCGGTTGAACCGACATCACTCTTCGATGCACAGTTGAATTTACGCCATGCTAAGTAACCGATGAATTCGAGGTAAAGCCGAAAGGCGAAGTCACTTAATAATATCGACAGGAGGCTCAAATTGAGCCTCCTATAACAACCAGAAGCTGTCCTTATGAAAACCTCCGCAACACTCAATATCCTGCACTTCTTAGAGAAGCTCGACCCTTTTGATAAGCTCCCCACAGAGATCGTTGAGCAGCTCGCCGATCTCGTAGTGGTTAGTTACCTAGCTAAGGGAGAAACCATCGACGAAGAAACTTTAAGTCAGTCGGCGCACTTGTACTTCATCCGCTCAGGTGCAATTGAGCAAAAAGACTCGACAGGAGGTTTGTTGGCTCGATTGGGAGAAAATGACCAGTTTGGGTTTACCTTCTTTCAAGACTCTTCCCTTCAATCACAACGTTATCAGGTCTACGCACTAGACAGCACCTTGCTTTACTCCATCCCCTACGAAGCTGTGCGTAAGGTGATGAACAGCGCAAGCACAACGACAGATTGCTTTGATCCACAAGCACCAAAACGTCTAAACAGTGCCGTCAATCACTCGCAACACAAAGAAAACAAAAATTTATTCTTCAGAACTGTAAAAGACATCGCGAGTGGAAACATTACGTCTGTGGACTATCTCACCCCAATCCAAGACGTAGCAGAGCAAATGTGTTCTCGTCCTAAAAGCTCTTGTGCCGTCGTAGAAAAAAGCGGTGAATTGGTGGGAGTCATTACCGATCGAGACATGACCATGAAAGTGGTGGCGAAAGGGCTCCCACTCACGACGCCAGTTCACCAAATCATGACCTCTCCTGTAACCGTGATCGATGAAGACGAGCGGATCATTGAAGCCATTTCACTCATGCTAGAGCACAATATCCGGAGCCTGCCTGTTATATCAAAAGGGCAAGTCTGCGGACTGCTTACGACCACCCACTTAGTACACAACCACCGTACCCAATCGTTGTTTTTGATTGAGAAGATTCGCTACGCTGATTCTATCGAAGCTCTTGCCAAGCTGCGCGACGAGAAAGAATCGATTTTTCAGGCGCTGGTTGAAAACGGCACCTCCTCAAACTTACAAGGCAAAATCATGTCGATGATCATGGATGCGTTTACTCGCAGAATCATTGAACTAACGGAAAAGGTACTTGGTCCTGCGCCCTGTAAGTATGCTTGGATGGTGGCTGGTTCTCATGCGCGTAATGAAGTGCATCTCTTATCTGACCAAGACAATGCCATCGTCGTTGAAGATGACAAATTCCAAGAGCACCAACTGTACTTTGCCCACCTTGCGATGCGAGTTTGCAACGCCCTAGCGGCTTGTGGCTACCCACTTTGCGATGGTAAATATATGGCGGCATCTCCTCGGTGGTGTCAGCCTCTGCAACGTTGGAAGCACTATTACAACAAATGGGTTTCTAGCCCGGAGTACAATCAATTATTGAATATCAGTGTGTTCCTAGAGACCCGCGCCATCTATGGCTCTTATGAGTTAGTCGAGGAGTTGCAAGATCACCTCAACGATTGTATTCAACACAATTCGAGCTTCTTGCCATGCTTGACGCGAGATGCCATTAACATTTCACCACCACTGAGCATCTTTAATAACTTGGTGGTAGAGAAAGGTGGGGAGCACAGCAATACCTTAAACATCAAAAAGTACGCCTTGAATCTCATCGTAGATTTAGCGCGAATTTTCAGCCTCTCGGTAGGATGCAAGCTTGCTGGCACAGAGGAGCGATTTCGTTATGCTATGACTCATAAAGCCATTTCTGAAGATGCCTGCGAGAGCATTATTGAAGCGCTGCGATTCATCAGCCAAGTTCGCTTCCGCCATCAATTGCATGCTATACAAAACGGGCATATACCCGATAACCACATCGCACCCGATCAATTCAGCAGTTTTGAAAGAAAGCACCTCAAAGAAGCATTTAAAATCATCGGTAATTTGCAAGACGTCGCAAAGCTTAGGTTTGTAAAAGGAAACCAATAAGCCATGTTGACGAGTCTAAAACACAAATTCCACTTGGAGAACATCGAGACACTTCGACAACATATCAAGGACCAAGGTGAATGGATTGGCGGTTGGGGAGCCTACCTCAGCACCCCATTGCCCTCAGTCACATCACCACTTCAACAGCTTGAATATGTCGCTATTGACTTTGAGACAAGTGGACTCGATTTTAAACACGACCAGATTTTGTCTATTGGTTTAGTGCCATTCAGTTTTCAACAAATCGAACTGTCGACCGTTGACGAGCTTTTTATCTCACACGGGCAATACATCACCGCTAAAAGTGCCAGCGTGAACCAATTAACCCCCAAGCACCTCAGCCAAGGGCTCACTCTCGATGCAGCGATGAATAAACTTTTTGAAGCCTTGGCAGGAAAAGTGGTGTTAGCTCATGGCGCATTCATTGAGAAAGGCTTTCTGTCGTGCTACCTCAGAAAAAAGTTTGGCATCGTTAAACTTCCCTTTTACTTTATCGATACGATGGAGCTCGAACGACGATTCTTATCATCAAACCTTGCTCATAGCCCTGCCAGCTTTCAGCTTGATGACCTCAGGGAGAACCTTGGATTCCCTGCTTACTACAACCACAGCGCAGCAAGTGATGCGTTAGCATGTGCCGAGCTTTTTATTGCCAGAGTGCATAAAACAACTTCACTCGCCAATGCCTCTCTACACAAGGTCATGTTGTAAACCCGCTGGAGCCCATCAATAAAAAAGCACCACATCTTTCAACATGGTGCTTTTTGGGGGAAATTCAGAAATGGTTTACAGCACGGCTTTGCGGCTTGGTAGGAACACTTCGCCTAACATGCAGCGTACAGAACCACCACCAATCGATTCGATGGTAGAAACGTCGAATGGGAGCAATTTACCGTGAGTCGCGAGTTGATTTCGTTGTGCTGGAGAGAACGCATCGTAAGCCGATTGAGACATAGCAATCACCTTATCGCCGCGTACCGTTTCCAGCTGAAGGATGTTGCCGCAGAACTGGTTCATCTGCTCAAGCGAAATAGAAATAACCTGCTTGTCTTTCGCCAATGACTTAAGCACAAAGCGACGCTCAAACTCAGGGATTACTTCGTCACAAATAACGCAGAACTGCTCCCCCACTGCCATCATCACGTTAGTGTGGTAAATCGGTGCACCAGAAGGCAAACGGGTTTGGAAAGAAATCACGCGATCGTAACCAATACGCTTGGCGTAGTCTTCTAACACCAGACGATCACAACGCTGTGAGAGCGCGGCATAGATGGTCTTATTAAAGTGATCGAACACCATCACGCCCGTGCTTTCTAGGTAGGCTTCTTCATCTAAATATTCAGTCAGCGAGTCTTGTTGATGCACTTCGCGACCCGCTTGTGCTAATGCTGCGACCAGCGCATCTGGGCGAACTTCATGCTGACGGTTTTCACACGCCATCGGGAACGTATACAAAGTGCCTTCTGGAGTGGTGCTAAACCAGTTATTCGGGAACACCGCATCTGGCGTGGCAATGCCTGATTGAGGGTAATCAAACTCGACGACTTGCACGCCTTCTTTGCGCAATATTTCAACCATCGCGGAAAATTCAGCCATGGTGTTACGTGAGACTTCTTCTTGAGTCAGAGAAACTTGGTGTTGAAACTCGTTGTCTTGCGCGGTTTCTTCGTTAAAACGAAACTCTTTCGGCGGCACCATCACAACGCAATTTGCGGTATGACGCAGAGCACTTTGCGTGCTTTCTTCTTTTCCATGTGCATTCTGAGGCACTGATTCGTGTAATAGCATCCAAACATTCCTTTTGACTAGAATGATGAGATTGTAAAATTATTGTTAACTTCAGTTTTACTGTTTTTAATAATAATTCTATTAGTCAAAAGTAATATTTACTGTAAAAAACCACTAAAGCCCGATTTTTTATTGTCACTTTGAAGGTTTACTGTTTTATGAAGTGTGAATCACATTCTCAAGAATAATGCACCGACTATTAAGCAATAACCAACTAGTTACATTTAAAAGACAATCGGTTAGACTATTTTTTCGCCTCTCTCACATTCGTAACTTTGTCTGCTTTTCTGGCTAGCAGACCACAATATGTCTTACCCCATACTCAGTATTAACTGCTTAGTCCAAGGCAGGAAGAATTGATGAATTCAATGACTGAGATGGGAACCATTAACTTTAGGAAGAGTTATGTTTAAACGATTTGAAGGCTTTACCGAGCCGTTCCCCAAATCACAGCCTGACCAGCCCCCTACTGGGATTTTCGCGTTTTTACGCCACTACACTCGCGGCTTTGAAAAACCGCTGATCATCATGTCGATCATGTCGACCATTGTGGCGATCGTGGAAGTGTCTTTATTTGGTGCCATGGGTCAGTTGGTCGATTGGCTTTCCACCAGCAACCCTGAAACGTTTTTGCAAGACAACAAAGCAGAGCTGATGTTTTACGGCGCGTTGTTACTGATTGTCATGCCCATTTTGGTGGTTGCGTATTCTTTGTTGATTCACCAAACCTTGCTTGGTAACTACCCTATGTCGGTGCGTTGGTTGGCACACCGCTATTTACTCAATCAAAGCCTGAACTTCTATCAGGATGATTTTGCGGGACGTGTTGCCACCAAAGTAATGCAAACCTCACTGGCCGTGCGTGAGACCGTCATGAAAACGATGGACGTCTTTGTTTATGTGTCTGTCTACTTCACCAGCATGATCGTGATGTTAGCCGCAGCAGATTGGCGTTTAATGATTCCAATGATCATTTGGTTATTGGCTTATATTGCCATTCAAGTGCATTTTGTTCCGAAACTGAAAGACGTTGCGTCTGAACAAGCGGACGCTCGATCGACTATGACAGGTCGTATTGTCGATAGTTACACGAATATTCAGACGGTAAAGCTGTTCTCGCACAGTAAGCGTGAAACCGACTACGCCGAAGAGGGTATGAAAGGCTTCTTAAATACCGTGTACCGTCAAATGCGTTTGGTGACTGGTTTTGATATCGCGGTTGAGATTTCAAATTACCTGCTGGTTTTCTCGGTAGCGGCTCTGTCAATTTACTTGTGGCTAGACAGCGCGATCAGTGTCGGTGCCATCGCGATTGCGGTCAGTTTAGCACTGCGCGTGAACGGCATGTCAATGTGGATAATGTGGGAGGTCGGTGCTCTATTTGAAAACATGGGCACGGTTGTCGATGGGATGAAGACACTGTCTAAACCTATCGATATTAAAGACAAAGCTGATGCAAAAGATCTGCAAGTTTCTCAAGGTGGTATCCACTTTGACAACGTCAGCTTCCACTACGGTGAAAACAAGGGAGTGATAAGCAACCTCGACCTCAATATCAAACCAGGAGAGAAAGTCGGCCTGGTCGGGCGTTCAGGGGCTGGTAAATCCACCTTAGTGAACCTGTTGCTGCGTTTTCATGATGTTGAAGAAGGCAGTATCAAGATTGACGGACAAGAGATATCAAGTGTCACACAAGACTCGCTACGTTCAAATATCGGCATGGTGACACAAGATACGTCACTGCTGCACCGTTCGATTCGTGACAACATCTTGTATGGCAACCCAGATGCAAGCGAAGAAGACCTGATCAAAGCCACCAAGCAAGCGCACGCGCATGAGTTTATCGAAACCCTAACTGACCCGTTTGGCAACATTGGATACGACGCACAAGTAGGTGAACGTGGTGTGAAACTGTCTGGTGGTCAACGCCAACGTATCGCCATTTCGCGAGTACTGCTAAAAGACGCACCTCTGCTGGTACTTGATGAAGCGACTTCAGCACTGGATTCAGAAGTTGAAGCGGCAATTCAAGAAAGCTTGAACGAGCTCATGCAGGGTAAAACGGTTATTGCTATTGCACACCGTTTGTCGACCATTGCGCAAATGGATCGCCTGATAGTGCTCGATAAAGGTAACGTGGTTGAACAAGGGACTCATAAAGAGCTGATTGCCAACAACGGCATTTATGCTCAGCTTTGGGCACACCAGACTGGTGGTTTTCTTGGAGAAGAATCCAATAGCTAAATCTCTTTCAAAAAAGAGACCAACAGAAACGGCGCTTCAAGCGCCGTTTTTTTTACCTTCTGTCTACTGAGGTAATTTTGATAACCCCAAACAAAAGGTGATCGAGATCACTTAAAATCTCACATATGAAACAATAATATGGGTGCATATCACATTTTTTCTGTTAATATAGCGCCCCGTTGCGTATTCGAAAGCAGTGGACACAACGCAGAGTATTGAGCTGGCTTCATTTGTTATTTCACTTTTTGAGAAACAGCTATACTCAATCGATGGCTTAGTTATTAATCTAATAATAAGGTAATTAGCTTATGTGCAAATGTGGTTCAATGCAGATCGTACAAGTAAAACAAAGTTGGGCAGATAAACTATTCGGCTACTCAGAGCGCTGGAAATGCCAACTTTGCTGTAAGATCTTCCGCTTCTAAAAGACCAAAAAAGACGCTTAGATTTTCTAAGAAAAAGCAGTGGCCCGACAATGATTGTCGGGTTTTGTTTTTTTGGCCTTTATCAACATTATGCTTCTTTATCACCACGCCTTACCCAATCGATTATTCTCACAACCTAGCATCTCGGTGTGACTTAGGTATAGAATCATGTCCACTTATTCCTTCTTCAATTCATACATAATCGCTCACTATGAACAAAAGTTTGCTGACTAATATCCTTGCTATCGCTCTGATGGGTGCAGGATACCAAATTCAAAACGATTACCTTTGGTATGCAGGTTTGTTTGCGTTTTCTGGCGCAATTACCAACTGGCTAGCCATCCACATGCTGTTTGAGAAAGTTCCAGGGCTTTATGGTTCTGGCGTTATTCCTGCACGGTTCGAGGAGTTTAAGCTGGCCATCAAAAACTTGATGATGGAGCAGTTCTTTACTGAAGCAAACATCGACCGTTTCCTTAATAAAGAAATGGCAGGAGGCGTAAACATCAACCTTCAACCTGTCATCGAAAAAGTGGACTTAAACCCAGCGTTTGATTCACTTGTCGAAGTCATCGAAGGCTCACAGTTTGGAGGTATGCTTGCAATGTTTGGAGGCACAGAAGCCCTGCAACCAATGAGACAACCGTTTGTTGAAAAGATGCAGGAATCAATTGTAGAACTGAGCCAAAGCGACACCATCAAAGCAGCGTTAAAAGATCAATTAGAATCGCCAGCGATGATGGATGAAATCAAACAAAACATTGAAAGCATTATTGATCAGCGGCTAAGTGAATTGACGCCCGCTCTCGTTAAAGAAATCGTGCAGAAGATGATAAAAGAGCACTTGGGTTGGCTAGTCGTCTGGGGCGGTGTTTTTGGTGGTTTAATTGGTATTTTAACCACCTACGTTAGCGCATAAGCATTTATCTACCTGATACAAAAAAGGAGCCAGTAGGCTCCTTTTTTGTATCTAGCATTTAGCCTTAGTTAGCTTAACAGCTCTGGATTAACGCCAAACCCCGTTTTATGCTCTTCGATCACCACTTCACTACGAGTCTGAATCACACCAGGCAACGTCCCAAGCTTACTCGACATGAACTCTTGATAAGCTTTCATGTTCTTTACTCTTACCTTAATCATGGTGTCAAAATCACCAGACAATGAATAGCACTCTTCAATCTCTGGCATCAGCTCTACGGCTTTAGCAAATTTTTCAAAAATCGAAAAGCTGGTTTGATCGAGACGGATATGGATAAAAACTTGTACATCTAAACCTAACTTTTCCGCATTAAGTTCGGCGTGATAGCCATTAATATAGCCTTCTTTTTCGAGTCTTTTGACTCTCTCAGAGCATGGAGACGTGGTTAAATTGACTTGTTTTGCCAATT
Organism: Vibrio sp. MMG023; assembly: GCF_021654215.1. NCBI lineage: Bacteria > Pseudomonadati > Pseudomonadota > Gammaproteobacteria > Vibrionales > Vibrionaceae > Vibrio > Vibrio sp. MMG023. The sequence goes on from NZ_JAKFZP010000007.1 coordinate 79,137, forward strand.
CAACGATCGGAATTCGGCCTCGAGAATGCAGAATCCTTAAAATCTGTAAATCAATTCTGTCTAGTTGATAACTCATTAACCACATCCTTTTAACAACTTAGGAGCCTTCAGATTAATAGTTACTATTCAGTTTGCAAATAGTGAAAGAGAGAACGTGTGAAACCTGCATACATTTAACGATTGCCATGTACAAAAAAGTGTCAAACGTTCAAAAAATGAAAACATTCATATGCCAAATTTATAGATGCACAGACCAATATAGGTAACTTTATTAATAAGATAATTTTGTTAACGAAAAAATGGAATGATGAACTTTGGAGAGAAAAATACGAGCTTTAAAGAAAAGAAATGAGCCAAATAGTAAGGTAATAATAGGCAAAAATAATGAGGAGAAAGCAATGTTAACCCTACAACTCGCGTACAAACCATTTGGTGTTGGCGAATGGACGTACACGACCGTTTCACACGAAGTCGCAAAGTCTCTGGCGTCTGAATATGCCTCTTACGGCTGGCCAGTTATGATCGACGGATTACCATTTGCTACCGAGAAAGAACTCGCAGCCTAAACGCCGGTTACATTATCGCTGATGTCTGTCGCGCTGGATGCTGAACTAATTCACCAATAGCGCGATGGTTACAGCAACGACAATAATATTGAGGCTCCATTTCGTAATAGTGTTCACCTGTTACAAATTTGGCCATCAGCTGCGTAAAGCTCACCACTTTGCCGCTCAGTGTCGCAATTTGCTCTGGTTCACAACGCTTCATGATCACTTTATGCTGCGTTGATCTTCTACAAGCTGAGCAATAAATATCTGGCATTACATCTCTCCCTGCTTTTTCCTGTGCTACTGACAATTGACATATTTTGTTCAAAATAATTCCACAATAAAAAAGCCCCATTGTTTTTTTGTGTCCCACCTCCAAAAAATCCCTTTTCAGTGGTCAAATTATGAGACCTTGGTCAGACCTCAACTTTCATTCCTCAACTATGAAAAATAACGCTTATGTATGTAATTCTACGCGACATAGCACATAAGTTATTATTGCGGTTTGTTTTTATTCAAAAGCGATTGGCGACGGCTGACAATTATCAAGCCCCCCCATCATCACCGGTTCAAATTTCAGCGATTTACAGTGTGAATTTCATCCAAAAATAATAGAGAATCACAAGGATATGAATTAGTTGAACCCACTTTTATTTGGTAAAGCCATGCTATTGTTCAGCGTGCCTGCCAAATAAAAATAACTGACAAGGAAGTCACCGATGATCCACATTACTTTTGTTCGTCATGGACGTTCACAAGCGGATGATTTACGCGTTCACGAAGGGCGCTTTGATAGTCCGCTCACCGAAGTAGGGATTCAACAAGCCGAAAATCGCGCGAAACAATTTGCCGAAGAAGGGCGAAAGTACGATGCAATTTTAAGTAGCTCAATGCAGCGTGCACGTCATGTTGGAGAGATATTTTCTACACACCTAAATGTCCCTATGACCACACATGATGAATTGATGGAGCGTGATAACGGCCCTTTGCAAGGGCTACCTTTTAGCGAATCTCAACACAAATACCCTATGGCTGATTTCGTCAACCCGTACCAACCTTGCGTTGTCTCTGCCAATGAAGGGGAAAGCGGTGTGGAACTTTTTGCACGTGCTAGCCTTGCTCTTCAGTCCATCATAAGAAGAAGTCGTGGCCGTTACTTGGTGGTCTCCCACGGCCGTTTTATGAGCGCCATGTTCAATGTGATTTGCGGCAACCAACCTAGAGCGAATGAAGCTGGAGTTCAATTCGCATTTCACGATTTAGGCTACTTCGATACTACCTACCGACCTGATCTTGATGTTTGGGTCATTCAATCTGTAAGGTGATGCCGTTATGCCAACACAACCAAAACTCTTTACTGAACGACTCATTCTGCGACCTTTTCAGCATGAAGATAGTGAACGCGTCGCTTTACTCGCGGGTGAAAAAATCATCGCAGATATGACCGCGAACATTCCACATCCTTATGGGCTGTCTATGGCGAAAGCATGGATTGAAGGACATGAGCCAACGTACGACGAGCGCAGAGGTGTCGTCTACGCGATTACCTTGCGTGAGTCAGGAGAGTTATTAGGGGCCGTGAGCATACCGACAATTGAGGATGGTTATGGCACTTTAGGATATTGGCTAGGTGTCCCTTACTGGGGGAAGGGTTACGCGTTTGAAGCTACGAAAGCCCTCATCGACTTCGCACGTGTCGACTTTGAGTTAGCCGGAATTAAGGTACTGCACTTAGTAGAAAACCACCGTTCCAAATCGGTGATAAACAAACTCAATGTACCTTATGTCGAAAACACTTGGGTTGGTCCTAAAGGGGCTGAGCGTGAAGTTTGTGTCTATCAAAAGACGTTCGTTTGAAGGGACAAAAAAGCCAGCGATGATGCTGGCTTTTCTCTATCTTAGTCTTGAGCGACTTTCACGCGGATTTTGCTTTTCGCGACGCTAGAAAGGTTTAGCGCTTCTAGTGCAGCAATTGCTTCTGCTTCATCTGGCATGATCACAAAGCCAAACCCTTTCGATAGACCCGTTTCTTGATCAAGAACCAGAGTACAAAGTTCTACTTTGCCGTGCGCTGAGAATAATGTGCGCATATCTTGCTCGGTCGTTTCACGAGCCAAGTTTCTTACTAAAAGTTTCATAATGAACCTAGTTGGTTTAATAACCGTACGATTCTCTCAGGTTCTTCCAAGCAAACCAAGCGAATAATATTGTACTAACGACTAGATCATTCTAAGTACATCTGATTAAATGATTTTTCGTTCATTTTTCACCCAAAGGAGAATCGATATGGAAACGAAACGTCTTAAGTTAGTCCCTGCTTGTTTGGAACGTGCAGAAGAAGCACATCAAGCGGTTGTGCGCAGCCAGAAGACGCTCGAAACGTACCTTCCTTGGGTGCCACATGTGCTCACGCTAGAAGCCATGATTGAGGGAACAGAAAAAGCCATCGCCAACTTTGAAAACTTCGAAGAAGAATTGCGTTACTTCATTATCGAAAAGGAAAGCGATCGCTTAATTGGTGCCGTTGGCCTGATGATTAGAGACCAAGAAGTACCGGCATTTGAGATTGGCTACTGGTTAGATGATATCGCTGTTGGTAGCGGCTACATTTCCGAAGCGGTGCTTGAACTAGAGCGCTACGCGTTCGAAGATCTTGGTGCGAGGCGCATTGCTATTACGGCAGATTCAACCAACCTAAAAAGCCGCGCCGTCGCAGAGCGTTGTGGTTATGATTTTGAAGGCGAGTTGAGACACGACCGCCTGTCTACCTCAGGGGAATTAAGTAACACTGTAGTTTACGCCAAAATCCGTCACTAAAAGCAAAAAAGCCCGCGATGGTCGCGGGCTTTGTTTTCACTTGAGAATGATTAGTCTAGTTCAACCAACTTCTTCTGGTACTCTTTGTGTTGCTCTAGTACGTCTTGCGCAGCACCGCCAGTCATTTTGCTCACAACCACGATAGCGATAGTAGAGAAGATGATGCCCGGTACGATTTCGTACACATCGAACCAACCGCCTGTTAGCTGTTTCCAAACCACGATAGTCACACCACCGATTAGGATACCTGCTAGTGCGCCGTTACGGTTCATACCGCTCCAGTAAAGGCTAAGTACAACTGCCGGACCAAACGCAGCACCAAAGCCTGCCCAAGCGTAAGATACAAGACCTAGAACAGAGCTATCTGGCGTCATTGCTAGGAATAGCGCGATAAGAGAAATCACGATAACGCCTACACGACCAATCATTACCACTTCTTCAGACGTTGCATCTGGCTTAATCACTTGCTTGTAGAAGTCTTCAGCAAGAGCTGATGAAGATACTAGAAGCTGTGAATCTGCAGTACTCATTACCGCCGCAAGAATTGCCGCCAGTAGGATACCTGCAATCACTGGGTGGAATACCGTATTCACCAATAGCATGAAGATTTTCTCACCATCATCCAGTTGGGTACCAGGGTGACCTGTTACCCACACTAGACCAACAAGACCCACAAGCATTGCACCCGCCATAGACAGCGCAGTCCAACCCACAGCGATACGACGCGCTGTTGTTAGGTCTTTGTTTGAACGAGAAGCTTTAAAACGCGCTAGGATATGTGGCTGACCAAAGTAGCCTAGGCCCCAAGCCGCTAGCGAAATGATCGCGATAGCCGATAGAGGTTCACCTTTCACATCGTTCCATAGCGTTAATAGCTCTGGGTTGATGTTGTGCATGTCAGTCGCTAGTTGACCTAGACCGCCGTCCATTACAGCAACAGGCACAATCATCAGTGCCGCCGCCATCAATAGACCTTGTACTAAATCCGTCCAAGATACCGCCAGGAAGCCACCAAATAGCGTGTACGAAACCACACACACGGTACCGATGATAACGGCAATGCTGTAATCCAAGCCGAATACGGTTTCAAACAGTTTACCCCCTGCAACCAAGCCTGAGCTGGTGTAGAAAAGGAAGAATAAAAGAATGAAGAACGCAGAGATTGTCTGAATCAGTTTCGACTTATCGTTGAAGCGACGCGACAGGAACTCAGGCAGCGTTAGTGAATCGGTTTGAATACTATACGTACGTAGACGCTTCGCATTGATCAACCAGTTTGCCCACGTACCCAGTAGCAGACCACCCGCTAGCCAGAACGCTTCGATACCTGCTGCATACGCATACCCCGGAAGACCCAGCAGCAACCAACCACTCATGTCTGATGCGCCCGCAGAGAGTGCCGCTGGCCATGGACCAAGGCTACGACCACCTAGGAAGTAGTCAGATGAATTGGAAGTCCTCTTATACGCGTAAACGCCAATGGCAACCATAATTAGTAAATACGCCACAAAAGTGGTCGTGATAGCAAAGCTATTTTCTATCATTTGATAGTCCTCGTTATAATTATTTCCTTCCTTGCCCGCTTTGATATTTTGCCATCGCAGCAATACATCAAAGTAAGAGATACCAACCCGAGTAAGCTCTCAGGCTCTTTTGATTCAGATTGGTATCACAAGTCAGGTTAGTGGGAGTCGCTTCCCAACTCGAGTAGAGTCGCGTTACCGCCCACTGCTGTAATATTTATCGTTCGAGTACGCTCAGTAATGAAGCGCAACGACAGATGAGGATCATGAGTCAATGTCGGTGACTCTAAATCCGTTTCAGAAACTAAACCGACGATGGCACCGTCACGCTTAGCCAGTTGCAGGTTAAGCGCATGCTCAACCTGTGAATGCCCAACATAACCAACACTACGTACGTCGCTGTCTAACAGCGGGGAAGACGCGTCGTACGCAACCACTTGGATTAAGTTAGATGGGAAGTTTGCTGACGTTACAGCCTGCTTAACCATCTGATTAAGTTCCGTATTGTCACTGCAAATCACCACGCTGTTGCCTGCAATCAGAGCACAGGTGATCATTGCAAAGGTGCTGTACAGAGCGTTCTCGGTATTTGCTAGGTTGTTCTCACAAACAACCAAAGCCACACCGCGACCCGCTGCGTACAGCTCGTTAGTTTCGCCCGTAGGCCCCACTAACTGATGAGTTTCTGCCAACAGAGCAGACGCTTGCTGCAAGTGGTAAGACACCACTTTGCCCGCCACGCTATGCTGCTCTTCAATCGCAGATTTAAATGCCAGCAAATGCTCACATTTGTAATCAAAATCGGTCAGATTCCACTGCTCCCACGCAGAGAATGCATCTTTAAAATACGTGATCTGATGAACCATAATGCGACTCCTTACGCCTTCTCTGCTTGAACAAGATGTTGTTTAGTAAAGCGGTATAGGTAGTGAGGACCACCTGCCTTCGGACCCGTGCCTGACAAACCTTGACCACCGAATGGCTGAACGCCAACCACCGCACCAACCTGGTCGCGGTTGATGTAGCAGTTACCCACGCGAGCGTGTTTTTCAATCCAACGGTAAGTGGTTTCGTTACGGCTGTGGATGCCCATTGTGAGACCAAAACCAGTTTGGTTGATTTGCTCAACCACGTTTGGCAACTCAGACGCTTTAAAGCGAACAATGTGCAAGATAGGACCGAATTGCTCTTCTTTCAGAACATCAATGCCCGAGATTTCGAACGCACTTGGCGACACAAAATCACCGTGCTGACAAACTTCATCCAATTGCAATTGAGCAACTTTGGTTTGCGTGCTTGTCATGTGCTCTAGGTGAGCAAGGAGTTTGTTTTTTGCATTGCTGTCGATAACCGGACCCACATCGGTTTTGTGTAGGTAAGGAATACCAACATGCAGTTCATTCATTGCACCTTGGATAAGGTTGATGATGCGATCCGCAACATCTTCTTGAACGAACAGAACGCGCAGAGCGGAACAGCGTTGACCAGCAGAAGCAAAAGCGGAACGAATCACGTCACGCACAACTTGTTCTGGTAGTGCCGTACTATCCACAATCATGGCGTTCTGACCGCCAGTTTCAGCGATAAACGGTACTGGCTTCGCGCTACGCTCGGCAAGCGTCACATTGATGCGCTGCGCTGTTGCTGTCGAACCAGTAAATGCCACGCCTGCAATCGCATCGTGAGACGTTAATGCATGACCAATTTCACCACCACGACCCGGCAATAGCTGAATCACACCAGCAGGGAAGCCGGCTTCTAACATCAATTCGATCGCTCGCGCCGCAATTAAGCTAGTTTGTTCAGCAGGCTTAGCGACGACGGTGTTACCTGCAACTAATGCGGCTGTGACTTGACCAAGGAAAATCGCGAGTGGGAAGTTCCATGGGCTGATACAAACGAATACACCTAACCCTTCACGGCTAGACATGCGTTTCACGCCATCAAAGCCTTCTAGCTCAAACGGCTGAAGATTTTGCGCTTGTTTCGCGTAGTAACGACAGAAGTCGACCGCTTCACGCACTTCATCAATGCTGTCATGAATCGTCTTACCCGCTTCTTGGTGACAAATCGCCACCAGCTCAGCCAAGTTTTCTTCCATCAGATCCGCAAGCTTATCTAGGCACACCGCTTTTTGTTCAATTGCAGTGCCTTTCCACTCAGGGAATGCAGCATCAGCCGCTTCGATTGCAGCGGAAACATGATCAAGGCTTGCAAAAGCCACCTGACCCACTTCAATACGACGATCGTAAGGTGCAGTAATGATCTCTGCGGAGTTTTCCTTGATCATGCTTTCGGCATGTTTCACGCCGTTGATGATCGGACCCGCAGTCCACTTCTGATTCAGGAAGCTTTCAACCTGCCCTTCAAACGGCTTCGCTTCGCTATCAATATCAACGTTCACACCGTATGAGTTTTTACGCTCCGGGAAGATGCCGGTTGGCATTGGAATTTGACCGTTGTGCAAGGTCTCAAACGAGGTCAACACATCAACAGGGTGATGCGTCAGCTCTGAAATTGGGCAACGCGCGTCCACCAAACGGTGTACAAACGAGCTGTTCGCGCCGTTTTCTAGTAAGCGACGAACCAAGTAAGGCAGTAGATCCGCATGGCTACCGACTGGCGCGTAAATACGTACTGGCTGACCATAAGTGTCCATTACATGGTTATAAAGCGAATCGCCCATACCATGCAGACGTTGGAATTCGTAATCTTTGTGCTCTGCCATCACAGCAATCGCAGTAACAGTGTGCGCGTTGTGACTAGCAAACTGCGGGAAGATATTACCGCGCACGCCTTCACTTAGTAGGAAGCGTGCACACGCGAGGTAAGCAACATCCGTCGCTTCTTTGCGCGTGTAAACAGGGTAATTCTCGTAACCAGCTTGTTGCGACCACTTAATTTCGCTGTCCCAGTACGCGCCTTTCACGAGACGCAGTGGGATAAGATCGCCCTGCTCTTTCGCTAAACCGTTCAACCATGCCAATACTGGCAGCGCACGTTTCGAGTAGGCTTGAACCACAAGACCAAACTTGCCCCAGCCTTTGAGTAGATCGCTACGGTACAGTTTTTCGAACAGCTTCAGTGACAGCTCAAGGCGGTCTGCTTCTTCTGCATCAATCGTGATGGCAACATCCACTTCGATAGCGCGCTTAAGCAGTTGCGTCAGCGTATCGTAAAGCTCAGTCATCACGCGTTCTTCATTCGCTACTTCGTAACGTGGGTGAAGTGCTGAAAGCTTGATAGAAACAGAAGGCGCAGGACTCGTGTCACTGCCATACGTTTCTCGACCTACGGCTTCAATCGCCATTAGGTAGTCTTTGAAGTACTTACTTGCGTCTGCCGTGGTTAGCGCCGCTTCACCCAACATATCGAATGAGTAAGTGAAACCTTTGTCGCGCATTGGCCGGCCGTTCTTTTGTGCTTCTTCAATCGTACGACCACGTACAAACTGGTGACCCATGATCTTCATTGCCTGATACATGGCTTTACGAATCACAGGTTCAGAGAATTTGTTCACCAGACGGTTTACAGCCTGACTTGGGCTCTGGGTTTCTTGGTCACCAATGCCAATCACTTTACCTGTCAGCATCAAACCCCAAGTTGAAGCGTTAACGAAGACAGAATCTGAACTCTTAAGGTGAGATTTCCAATCCGCAACACTTAACTTGTCTTTAATCAGTGCATCGGCCGTCGCTGAATCCGGAATACGCATCAACGCTTCTGCAAGACACATCAACAAGATGCCTTCTTGAGTATCTAGGCTGTATTCCAACAACAGCGCATCAATCATCTGAATTGACTTCTTATCGGCACGAATGGCTTCGATAAGCTGAGTTGTTTGGGTCGTGATTGCCGACTTTTCTTCCGCTGTCGGCGTTGCTAGTGGCAATAATTGCTCTAGCCATTGAGACTCGTCCACCATGTACAATGGCGAGATCAGTGACCACAACTTATCAAGCGGTTGCTCGATAAATTCCGGTGTTAACACGTTTGTTGCAGTAAACATGCGTTTTCCTCAATCTCTCTCCTCGAAAACCGCTTCGAGGATCATCAATGGCTGGCAGTGTATTTTGAGCCCGAGAAGAATACTTGTCAAAAACTCCGAGCTTTTTGCTAAAAACTCGCTTTTATAACAAAACATCTACATAGTCACACGCAATTAGATAATATATTGTGTTGTAAAAATTAATTTTTGCATGTCATTTACAACAAAAGTAGACAGGTTTTGGGCAATTTTTATTTGAATAAGAAGGATTTAGATTGTGATTTTGTGAGGAATGGGCAAAAACACTGAAAATTTAAAGGGGAATTACGCAAAAAAGTTCGACTTTCCTGTGCAAAATACAGACGTAAAAAAGCCGCGACCAATGCGCGGCGTTCTATCAATAAGCAACAAGACGAACAAAAAGAAAGATATTTTATTAACTCTGTTTCTTATACTGCGAAGGTGACAAACCTTGTAAACGAGTAAAAGTATGCGTGAAAGTACTTTGGCTAGAAAAACCTGTAAATTCGGCTATCTGGCCGAATGTAAGGTGGCCTTGCTCAATCAAATCACGCGCCATATCAATACGTTTACCTAGCACATACTGATGCGGCGTTATACCCATTTGCTCTTTAAATAAGCTGTGGAACTGGCTTTCGCCCAAGAACACACTACCTGCCAACTGCGCAACACTGATTTTATGGCTCAAATGCTGTTCGATGTAACGATCTATCGCATCCAAATCGAATCGTGAATCTTTTTTTGATGTTTCAAATGAAGAGATATGGCGTTGCATCAACGCAATCACAGTATCGTTACAAGCGCGACTAAGCAGCAAATCATCAGGATGATTACGCATCTCCTGTACCAACATCTGAATCAGCTTTTGGATTTGACCATCCAGTTGGAAGTAAAGGTGAGAGCGCTCTAGATTATTGATTTTCTGTAGCATCTCAGGATCATCATTAGCAGGCTTTGGCATGTTGAGTACCAAAATGTCTGATTGATGAATCACGCCGCCGAAAGCATGATCAGAAGACGCCGTTACGATGCAACCTTGTCCCGGACCAACTAAATTACCCTGTCCACGAACTTCAAATTCCGCTTGGCCTTTCAAACCGATCACGATCTGCGTGTAAGCATGATCATGGCAATCCATATAAGACGGAAGCGTGATCAACTCTGCTGGTTTAGGCAGCGCGATCTCTTTATACAGCGGGGCTTTCGGGTTATTTGAATCACTCATTTAAAACAGTCGTCTTTCACGGTCGGCTTACACCTTGGCATCATATACCTTCTCGGTCGGGTTGCAAATCTTCCCCAACTCAATCGCATAAGATCAAACCAACACGATCAAGGCATTCTACATGATCATAGTTCCGGAACGATGATCATGTAAGAGTAACTTACGGTCAATGTGCAACCAATTTTTTTAACAAAAACGGATAGATAGTCAAAATTACTAAAGTTGAGACAGCTCGACTCAAAAGATCTTTGCGGTTGAAGTGCACACCAATGTAAGTCAAGAGGTCAAAATTACGATCAAAAGCGCATGAATTAACCAGAAAACAGCAACATAGAGGGAATTCCCCCCTTACCAATATACGCTCAATTCAATACATTAGACCTCGAGCTCTAGGATGCATACGACCCTGAGTTCACCGGTATCTACTTGATACCTCTAACTTACTTAGCAGACCCTCGCTATGTAATTTAGAACCTCTTCTACACGTCGACAAGATTATATCTTGTGTTGCCAGCCCGTCTTCAGGCTGGCCTTTTTTTTGCTCTACGCCAATGAAAACAATGGCATAAGCTGATATTATATGGGCCACCTCACCGTATCCTGAGCTTAATCATCACGCTGAGCTAACTTGATCTATCTTCTCTCTTTTCCAGTTTGTCTGGCGCAATTCCTGAAAGCATGATCAAGGAACGATTTCGTAAGAGAAATTTCAGGATAATCGAAGTGAGAACACTGACCTGCAATAAAGCAGGCGATACGTAGCAGTAGTGAGCCCTCTTGTGAATATTCCAGTCAATACCATAGAACAGTCGCTCCTCCGACAGCTACCGGGTTGTTGGGGATGCAAAGATAAAGCGTCAGTATTCCGATATGTGAATCAGGAATACGCAGAATTGATAGGCTACGATTCACCTGAAGCCTGTATTGGAAAGACAGACTTTGAAATGGCGAGCCCAACCATTGAGTGTGCAAAAGAGTTTCAAGAGCAAGATAAGCATGTTATTGAGACTGGCGAGTCACTGAAGATCCTCGATATCCACCCCTATCCTGATGGTCATTGGCGAGCACATATCTTTACTAAAACGCCGTGGCGAGATGACGATGGCAACATCATTGGCACCATCTTTTATGGGCGTGAACTGACTGATACCGCCGTCATCGAAGTAGGCTATTGGGTTTGCCGAGCCATTGGTGGAAACCCGAGCAAAAAATCAATCTTCCGCTTCTCGAACCTGAAACCCGAACCCGAAAAGCTAACCTGCCGCGAACAAGAAACCTTATTCCTATTGCTGTATGGAAAAAAACCGCAATTCATCTCTCAGGTCATGGGTATTTCCACTAAAACAGTAGAGGGGCATGTTGCTCGTCTACGTACGAAGTTTGAAGCCAACAGCAAGAATGAGTTGATCGACAAAGCGATGGAAGCTGGTTACGGCTCCATTGTGCCAAAGACCCTACTTAAACATCAGCTCTCTGTGGTGCTTAACGGCGAACGCTGATTCTTAATAAACAAAAACACCGCCAAATTGGGCGGTGTTTTTTTATTCTTTTTTTTCGCGTGATTATGGCGCAAGACGATCAATGTCCCACGCCCCTTCTTGATTAGAAAATAAGAAACGATCATGCAAGCGGTGCTCGCCACCTTGCCAAAACTCGATACTTTGTGGTTTCACACGGAAGCCACCCCAGAAGGTTGGCATTGGGATTTCCCCTTTGGCGAATTTCTGTTTCAGCTCTAGGAATTTGCCTTCCAACACGCCTCGAGCGGAAATACGACTACTCTGTTTACTGGCGATAGCAGCAAGCTGACTCTCTTTCGGGCGAGAAGTGAAATATTTCATGTTCTCCATCGGTGACAGCTTCTCTGCAACGCCCGTAATATGGACCTGACGCTCAAGCGGATGCCAAGGGAAATGTAGGCTGATATTGCTATTGTGCCCAAGCTGCTGTGCTTTGCGGCTGCCCAAGTTGGTGTAAAACACAAAACCATCTTTATCGACACTTTTTAGTAGTACGATACGTTGAAATGGCATGCCATTCTCATCAACCGTGGCAACGGTCATTGCAGTAGGGTCGGTCAAGCCAGCTTCTACCGCTTGCGCCAACCACAAATTAAATTGATCGACAGGATCTGCTTTTAAATCTTTACGACGCAGGCCACCTTTTGTGTACTCACGACGAATATCAGCAAGTTCCATCTTCACTCCTTCACTCGTTTTTTCCGATTGTGCGCCCGATGATACTCAATTTCAAGGACAGCAAACGATAACTCTGATTGCGATTTGTGTTGTGTCACGTTGTCGCTGCGGCTCACAGCATCGTTAAATGCCTTTTGATAACATGGCGTTAAAAACGAGTGAGCCAACCGTGAACCTACTCAACCCCAAAGCTCTGCGCCATTTTTTGCTGGTGTTGCTCGCCATCGGTATGGTCGGGCTAATATCGACTCATAAGTACGCAACCCAGCATCAACATGATCAATGGCAAAAAAAACTTCAAACCCAAGCCACGCAAGTTGCTCAGGAGATCGATTATGAGTTGGCTAAGTTTGAACAAATCCCCAATCTACTCAGCCACGATCCAAGATTGCTCGACGCTATAAAAATCGGAAAACCGTCTGATGCACTTAACCGTTTGTTGGCGGAATGGCTCACACAAAGCTTGGCCGATACCATCTATGTCCACGACAAAACGGGCTTAGTAATCGCATCAAGTAATTACCAGCAAGACGACAGTTTTGTGGGCTCTAACTTTGCCTTTCGCCCTTATTTTCAGAACGCGCTCAATGGCGAGAAAGCCCAATACGTTGGATTAGGCGTTCGCTCTAATAAGCGGGGCTATTTCTTCTCATCTCCGCTTTGGGTTGATGACAAAGTCGCGGGAGTGATTACGGTTAAAGTCAACTTAGAACAACTTGAACAAAGGTTGGTTCAAGACGATGGAGATTTACTCGTCACAGGCGTGCATGACGTCGTTTTCATGAGTAATCTACCGGATTGGCGTTATCGCGCATTGTTTCCACTTTCCGAAGCAGCAAAACATGAACTCAGTCAAACCCAACAATACGGCCACTCCCTACCAGAATATCGTGGTGAGTTAACCGGAAAAAGTGGTGCGACGCAGTTTAAAAACAATCAACTTCTACTCTCTCCAAACTATCTAGCATACGCGACCCAGTTGTTTGAAAAAGGCTTCCGTGTTGTAGCACTGATCAGCCAGCAAGAAGTACTCACCGCCGTTCTTCAAGCCGATGTCATTTATCTGCTGTTGTATGCCTTGGTTGGTTTAATTGCTTTGGCTTGGTTCCAAATGCTGGTCAACAAAGCACGCCTCGCGAATGTGAACGCGAACTTGGAAGAAAAAGTCTCGGAAAGAACGTTGGTCCTCAGCCAAGCCAACCACAAATTGCAGCAAACCGTGCATCAATATGAGAAGAGTCAGCAAGAACTCAAGCAAACTCAACAAGAGTTGACGCAAGCCGCCAAACTCGCACTGCTTGGGGAGCTGTCCGCCAGCATCAATCACGAAATTAACCAGCCGCTTGCCGCGCTGCGAACCTACACCGAAAACTCACAACGTTTGATGGCAAAGGAGCGTTACCCTATGGTGGCAAGCAATTTGGATAAGATGCTGTCACTCAACAACACGATTGCCGAAGTCATTGCTCGTTTAAAAGTCTTTACACGCAAAACCGACAGCAACCAACACAGCGAAGTCGCCATCCTGCATGATGCTGTACACAACGCCACGCGAATTTTGAGTAACAAGCTAATCAAGCAAGGCGTAACATTAAAAGTGCCAACTATTGAATATAACGTGAGGTTAGCGATTCACAGCGTTGAGCTTGAGCAAGTGCTGATTAACCTCTTTCATAATGCGGCGCAAGCCATGGATAGCTACTGCCTTGATCCACAAATTTCGATTGCCGTGCAATGCGAAGAAACTCACTGCGATATTTTAGTTTCCGACAACGGCCCAGGCATGTCCGAGAGTGCCTTAGCAAAAGTCTTCGACCCATTCTTCACTACCAAGCCCGAGGGATTGGGCTTAGGGTTAACCATTTCAAAACGTATTTTAGAGAGCTACCAAGGTGCTTTGAGCGCTTACCAACATCTAGACGCTCAAACACAAAAAGTAAACGGCATGACTTTTGTTATCACGGTTCCACTCGCTACAACACCTTCCTTAGGGGAAAACACCTATGCATAATCCCGTTTTCTTTGTCGATGATGAACCGCATATTCGTGATGCTGTATCACAAGCGCTTTTAATTGAAGATATCGAAATAACCTGTTTTCCCAATGCAGTCGAAGCACTACGCGTTATCGACCCGCACACACCAGCCTTGATCATTACCGATATCCATATGCCAGTGATGAACGGCTTAGAGTTTATGCGCACGCTGCTGAGCAAAAACAATCACTTTCAGTTTATTGTTCTCACTGGCCACGGTGATGTAAAAACAGCGGTAGAGGCGATGAAAAGTGGCGCATATGACTTTCTCGAAAAGCCATTCTCGACAGAGCAACTGTTAAAATCACTGAATAACGCCAGTGACAAACTGACTCTATTGCAAGAAAACGTCTGGTTGAAAAAAGAGCTCGATATGCAAACGCACGTGGGGCCAAAAATGATTGGTCATAGCCAAGTTATGGTCGATATTCGTCGAACCTTAATCAGCGCCTCACTCCACCAGCCACTGATCTTTTTTGGCGAAGATGGCACAGGACGAAGACTCGCTGCGCAATTTGCCCACGATATTCATGCCACGTCAGACAGTGAAATGATCGTCGCGTCTGGTGAAGATTTGTATGAATTAAGCTCGGATGCGTTCGACAAAGCGATTTATCATTTGTCACAAGGGAGGCCACATTGCAGTTTGTATCTTCACAGTGCCGAACACATCTCATTACCACAATGGCAATGCCTGTTTAAGCACCCAAGCTTACAACGCGTGTTTGGGGCCGCAAACAAAGTAGTGCAAGGAGTCGAGACATTGGCTAAGTTGATTCGCATGCCGAGCTTGGACGAGCGCAAAGAAGACATAGGCCCGCTGTATAAACATTTTGTTCGCCATGCTGCCAGTCGTTATCAGTTGCAACCACCAC
This sequence comes from Vibrio sp. MMG023, assembly GCF_021654215.1. NCBI lineage: Bacteria > Pseudomonadati > Pseudomonadota > Gammaproteobacteria > Vibrionales > Vibrionaceae > Vibrio > Vibrio sp. MMG023. The sequence continues at coordinate 94,367 of NZ_JAKFZP010000007.1, forward strand.
AAATCAGTTTGGCAGAAGTAAAACGAATAACAGAACTGGCTTGGCCAGAAAACATCAAACAATTGAGGCAGTTTGCGGAATTGCGCGCCCTCAAACCAGATGCGTTTCGCATGGAAGACTGGAACAGTGAAAAGAGCATTGAAATCCAAAGTATGACTCAACGCACAGAACACTTTGAATATTGCTTATTGTTCGATGCACTACAACGACATAGAGGCAGACTCAAAGAGGTTCAACTAGAATTACAGGTGTCGCGAAAAACCTTGTATGACAAACTAAAACGACATCAGTTGGATAAAACAAAGTTCAAGGCACTGTAAAAGAGGGACCATCTACCCCTTTCACACATTTTTATTAACCGAGCATGCTGACATGGTCGGTTAATAATAATAAGATCAAAAAGATAAACCGTCTTTATAAAACAAGGAATGTGATGAGCCGAGACAACTACAACAAGCTAAGCAACGACGAGTTGGATTTTGTTGACGATAAAACCGCTGCTTTGCTCCTGAACACTCCGAGTAGTGCCCGCCTTATGTTGTGGGTTATGGTGTTGTTTTTTGTTGCTGCTATTGGCTGGGCATCTTGGGCGCAAATCGACAAGGTGACGGTTGGTCAAGGCAAAGTCATTCCTTCTTCTCAAATCCAAGTGGTACAAAACCTTGAAGGCGGCTTGGTCAAAGAGATCTTAGTAAAAGAAGGCGAACAAGTAGAGAAAGGCCAGCAGCTGTTGCTGATTGACGACACGCGATTTCGCTCAGACTTTCGAGAACGTGAACAACAAGTAGCGAACTTAACGGCCTCGGTGTTGCAGCTTTCAGCCTCCATCAGCAGTGTAGAAGTGAACCGTGATTTTGAAGACAAAGACTGGGAACAAAGTGTCTTACTCGATTACGGTAAATTGACGTTCCCACCGACACTTGAAGAGAACCAACCTCGCCTCACCCAACGCCAAAAAGCAGAGTACCGCGAAGATCTCGACAACTTACGCAACCAGCTGTCAGTTATCGATCAGCAAGTTAAGCAGAAACAACAAGATTTGGTTGAAATTAGGGCTCGAGTTAACAACTTGCGCCAAAGCTACCGATTCGCGAAGAAAGAGCTAGACATCACGAAGCCACTGGCAGACGAAGGTGTCGTACCTCGTATTGAGCTACTCAAACTTCAACGCCAAGTAAACGATACTCGCCGTGAGATGACCTCTAGCGAACTGAAAATTCCAGTGCTTCGTTCTGCGATACGTGAATCCATGCTTAACCGTATTGATGTGGCATTGAAATTCCGCTCTGAACAACAAGAAAAGCTCAATAGCACTCAAGACCAACTGTCCGCACTCGTAGAATCCGCGGTAGGCCTAGAAGACCGAGTAAACCGCACCGTGGTGGTTTCTCCAGTAACCGGCACCATCAAAACTCTCAACGTGAACACCGTTGGTGGTGTTATTCAGCCTGGTATGGACATTGTTGAAATCGTTCCAACCGAAGACACTTTATTGGTCGAAGCAAAGATTGCCCCAAAAGACATCGCTTTCTTGCGTCCAGACCTTCACGCTATCGTGAAGTTTACCGCGTATGATTTCACCAAATATGGCGGTCTAGAGGGTGAACTAGAGCACATCAGTGCGGATACCACACAAGATGAAGAAGGCAACAGCTTCTACATTGTTCGAGTCCGTACCGATAAAACCAATTTTGGACAAGATGCTGACTTACCAATCATTCCCGGAATGACAGCATCGGTCGATATCATCACAGGGAAACGAACCGTTTTGGAATACTTGCTTAAACCGATTTTGAGCGCCAAAACCAACGCACTGAAGGAGTAAGTATCTGCAAGGTACAAATAATGTGTTCTTAAGTGACGACAAGTGGTTAAATAAAAAGCACTTTTCTCACCCACGAACGCATTTCAAAGGTACACTTGTGATGTGAGTCGAATATGCCACCCAAATTGAAGCGTAAAGTTACATTATTAATCAGCATCAGTTGTTTTTCGTTCCAAATTGGGGCGCTCAACAGCAAGGAACAGCGATGGGTCGATACGGTCACTTCAGTTTATGGTGAGCGGGCAGGAATGCGCGTGAAAACATGGCGGGAAAACATCGACTTTTTTAAAACACTGGAGACTCATGAGAAGCTTGCAGGCGTTAACGACTTTTTCAACCAACTTTACTTCGTTGACGACATCAAACTTTGGGGAAAGAAAGACTACTGGGCAACACCGCTCGAATTTTTGGGCAGTAATGCGGGCGATTGTGAAGATTTCACCATTGCTAAGTACTTCTCACTGCTGGAGCTAGGCATACCCGATTCTAAGATGCGCTTGATCTATGTTAAAGCCATCGAACTGGATCAATTCCACATGGTATTGGCTTACTACCCGACCCCAAGCTCTGAGCCGCTCATTCTCGACAATATCAACCCAGACATTGTTCGAGCCTCCAAACGTAGCGACTTGCTACCGATTTACAGTTTTAATGGTTCAAACCTATGGCTAATGAAGTCTTCTGCTGGCACTGGAGAGTTAGCAGGAAAAGCCTCACGTTTGAGTCTTTGGAATGACTTACGCTCGCGCGAACGTAAGTTGCAGTTAAAGAAACCTAAAATTAACTATGACGAGTGAAAAACATGACCCTATATAAGAAGCTTGTAGTGGGAATGGTTACGGTCTTTTTACTGTTGATGGCATCAGTATTCGTAATCCAATTCAACACTACTCGAGACAGCTTAGAGCAGCAGCAACGTTCAGAGGTCAACAACACCATTAACACCGTTGGTTTAGCATTGGCACCGTATCTAAAAGATAAAGATAAGGTGGCAGTCGAGTCCGTGATTAATGCGTTGTTTGACGGCAGTACTTATTCTGTCGTACGTCTCACCGCGTTAGATTCGGATTACCAGATCGTGCGCTCGTACCCAGTAAAGCCAAGCCATGTCCCACAGTGGTTTATCGACCTGAATCTATTTAAAGCGATTCACGATAAACGCGTCGTAACCAGTGGTTGGATGCAACTGGCTGAAGTAGAAATCATCAGCCACCCAGGTGCTGCTTACGAACAGTTGTGGCAAGGCTTTATTCGCCTGCTATCGGCATTTGGCGTTATCTTCCTGGCGGGTTTAGTCGCGATTTCTTACATCCTACGTCGCTCACTCAAACCTTTAGCAGCCATCGTTAAGAAAATGCACGAAATCGCCAACAACCAATTTGGTGACCCACTTGCTCGTCCAAAGACCAAAGACCTCATTGCAGTCGTAGACGGTATCAATATGATGTCGGCTCAGATTGAACTGTCATTCAAAGAACAAGCGAAAGAAGCGCAGCGCCTACGTGCACAAGCTTACCTAGATCCGATCTCCAAGCTGGGTAACCGCTCGTTCTACATCAACCAAGTGGACCAATGGTTGGCAGAACAAACGCAAGGGGGTATCGCGCTACTCCATGCAGAGTACATTGGTGACATCTACGAAACGAAAGACTACCAACGCGCAGATGCCCACGTGAAAGAGTTGTCTCAACGTCTTAAAAACACCATCGATGTACCAGGAGCAACCATTGCTCGTCTATCAAGCGACGAATTCGGTCTGTTATTCCCACACATGGATGAAAGCGAACTGCGCATCCTAGCGGATAGCATCGTCAACTGTGTGAATGGTCTAAACACAGACCCAACAGGTCTTGCTAAACCAAAAGCTTCGCTCGGCGTGGCACACAGTAAAGATCAGAAAACACGCTCAGAAGTGCTTTCCATGGTGGATAACGCACTATCGAAAGCAAAAGCGCAACCAGACAGAGCTTACGGCTTCGTGGGTGGTGAAAACTCTTCTAACCTAATGGGTAAACAGCAATGGAAAGCGCTGGTTGAAGAAGCGATTCACGGTGATTGGATTAAATTCCGTTTTCAATCTGCGAAAAACACATGGGGCAAGGTATTCCACAACGAGGTGTTCTCTAGTATCGAAAAAGATGGCGAGACCTTCCGTGCCAACCAATACCTGTTTGCTTTAGAGCAGCTTGATGCCACCAACATCTTCGACCAATACGTCATTGAGTCGATGATTAAAATGCTAGAAAGCGGTGAGTTGAACGAACCTGTTGCCATCAACATTGCACAAAGCAGTCTGTCGCAACCTTCGTTCATTCGTTGGACCACCAGCATGCTAGAGAAGCACTCGAAAGTTGCGCCAATGCTGCACTTTGAGGTTCCAGAAGCGTGTTTCATCGACCATCCACACCATACAGCACTACTGTGTAATGCCATTCGTCAGTCAGGTGCAGAATTCGGTGTTGATAACTATGGTCGTAACTTCCAGTCACTTGAGTACATTCAGGAGTTCCGCCCGAATTACGTAAAACTGGATTACCTGTTCACGCACAACTTGCATGACGAAAAACAGAAATTCACGCTGACTTCGATCTCGCGAACCGCTCACAACTTGGGTATCACGACGATTGCATCACGTGTAGAAACGCAGATTCAGTTGGACTTCCTCACCGAGCACTTCGTCGAGGTCTTCCAAGGTTTCATCGTCGACAAGGAATAAAGAAAAGGTATACCAAGGATGAAAGACCCTTTACTGAACTCGCTGATTTACGTTAGCCGTTATTACGGTTTAGCCAACTCTCCGGAAGCGCTAATTAATGGGCTTCCACTCTCTGAGGGTAAGCTCACACCGTTTCTGCTACCGAGAGCGGCGGAAAGGGCCGGATTGGTTGCCAAGGAAAACCGTGCAGAATTAGACAAAATCTCAAGCCTAATTCTGCCGGCTATCTTACTTCTTAAAGGTGGCGACTCTTGCGTTCTCAATAGTATTAATTTGGAGACACAAGAAGCAGAGATCACTACCCTAGAAAGCGGTTTGGTGCCCATCTCCATCCCTCTAGAAGAACTACTTGCGCAGTACACTGGTCGCTACTTTTTAGTTAAAAAACAATTTCGATATGATGAGCGCTCTCCCGAAGTGCTCAAAACCAAAGAAGGCCACTGGTTCTGGTCAACCTTATGGCAGTCTAAACGCATCTACCGCGATGTACTTATCGCTTCTATCCTCATCAACATCTTCGCCATTGCCGCACCAATGTTCACTCGCTTGGTGTACGACAAAGTAGTCCCTAACCTCGCATTTGAAACTCTATGGGTGCTGGCAAGTGGTATCTTCGTAGTGTTCTTGTTCGATTTCTTGCTCAAATCACTGCGTAACTACTTTATTGATGTTGCGGGTAAGAAATCCGACATCCTGATTTCTTCAAAGCTGTTTAGCAAAGTCATGGGCATTCGAATGGAGTCCAAACCACCTTCTGTGGGTGCGTTTGCTCGCCACTTACAAGAGTTCGAATCGATTCGTGAATTCTTCACCTCTGCAACCGTGAGTGCTCTGATCGACTTACCTTTCGCGATTTTGTTCCTAGTCATCATCTGGCTGATGGCGGGCGATCTGGTTTACGTGCCAATGATTGGTGTGGTGATTCTGATGATTCACTCGGCGCTGATTCAAGGTCCACTGCGCCGCTCAATTGAGGAAGGTTCTCGCCTTGCTTCACAGAAATACGCCAACCTGATTGAAAGCCTTTCCGGCCTAGAAACCGTGAAAATGCTGAGTGCACAAAGCCAATTCCAATACCGTTGGGAAGAAGCCGTTGCACACATGGCAAACTGGAACATCAAGAGCCGTCGTATTACCGACAGCATTCAAAACGCAGCGGGCTTTGTTCAACAAAGTAGTAACGTCGGCATGATCATTCTGGGTGTTTATCTCATTTCAAACGGCGATTTGACGATGGGTGGCTTGATTGCAGCAACCATGCTAAGTGGTCGTGCAATTGGTCCAATGGTTCAGCTTTCATTGTTGTCTACACGCTACAACCAAGCGAAGTCTTCGATGACCATCATTAATCAAGTAATGGAAATGCCAGACGAGCAAGAAGAGGGTAAACGCTACATTCATCGTCCTATCGTTCAAGGTAAGATTGAGATTGACCGAGTGACCTTCCATTACCCAGATGCGCCAGTGGCATCGATTCGTGATTTAAGCCTAACGATTGATCCAGGTGAAAAAGTCGCAATCATCGGCCGTATTGGTTCGGGTAAAACCACACTAGAACGCCTGATAATGGGTCTGTACAAGCCGACAGAAGGTCACGTGCGTATTGATGACACGGACATCGAACAGCTTCACCATGTGGACGTACGACGCAATATCGGCTGTGTACCGCAAGATTCGAATCTGTTCTTCGGTTCTATTCGCGACAATATTACCCTAGGTCGTCCGCTCACCGATGACCGCGACGTATTAGACGCCGCAAACCGTGCAGGTGTCACCGCCTTTACTCAATCAGATCCAGCGGGTCTAGAGCGTCAAGTGGGCGAAGGTGGCGGCATGTTATCTGGTGGTCAACGTCAAGCTGTGACAATTGCACGAGCGTTCTTGGGGCGTCCTCCAGTGCTCTTAATGGATGAACCAACCAGTGCAATGGATAACCGTTCAGAAATGCACATCAAACATCAGTTAGCACAGCTAAAACCGAGCGAAACGCTGATTTTGATTACTCACAAAACCTCAATGCTCGATATTGTTGATCGCGTAATAGTGATGGAAAAAGGCAGCGTGATTGCTGATGGTCCGAAAGCGCAAGTACTGAACGACTTGAAGCAAGGTAAAGTTCGCGCCGTCAGCTAATGCTAAACCGCACAAAATAAAAATCAAAGCCCCGTTGAACCCAGTGTTTCTCGGGGCTTATTTATTGATAGTCAGTAATCCAAAGTATCCAAACTCTTCGAGAAATATCCAAAGCAGTACAAAGCCAACAATAACCACTAACCCCATGATTGCCCTTTCATCTTCTTCCATCGCATCCCTACCATTTTCCATAACGATCGTAAGCTCCGTTTCTAGATTAGCAGCAGCCAACACACCAGATATCAGAGTTCGTCTCTTCTCAATTCGGAACTGAGATATAGCTCAAAATTTGTTCAAAACAAATCTCATGCGGAAGCGAAATTTATAATTACTTGAGAGACAAAATCGGCTATAACACGCGCCTTCTTAATATTCTCGAGTTCAAGAAATGAATCATTGGATGCATCTAGAGCAAATCAGTCAGTATTTCACGGCTGGCTCTATTGGCTATAAAGTGTTGATGGGCGTCATCATTCTGATTGCTTATCGTGTACTGAAGAAAATCGCTAACCGTGCCATTCTGAATTTAGCAGAATCCAAAGGGGTTAAAAAAGCGCGCCTGAGCTTTATACAGCGCTGCTTCAACGTCGCGTTTTTGTTCATGTTTGTGTCGATTTTCGCGATCGTTACTGGTATTGGCTATGGCGATGTGTCGCTGTTCCTATCATCGATTTTCGCAGTATTAGGTGTGGCTTTCATCGCGCAATGGTCGATTCTTAGTAACATTACAGCAAGCTTTCTGATTTTCTTTGTCTTCCCATACCGTGTCGGTGACCGAATTAAAGTGGTAGATAAAGACGAAGACATCAGTGGTGAGATTCAGGAAATTCGTATGTTCCATGTGTTGATCAAGCACGACAACGGCAACCTAATCACTTACCCGAACAACTTGATGCTTCAAAAAGCGGTCTTAAAACTGGCAAAAGAAAAAGCCAAGCCTGAGGAGCCAAAAACCACCTCACGCATTTATACCCGCAGAAAGAAATAGCCCACTAAAAAGCCGATGTATCTACATCGGCTTTTTGTTTGTGCTCATCTCAAATCATCTCTTGACCTAAACCAAGCTTGAGGTTTTAGCCTTATTCGCACGATTCAAAATCAACAATGAAAAAGGAACCATTGTGTCCAAAATTGCGATTATTTATTTCTCTAAAACCGACGTTACAGGCCAGCTAGCTCGCGCGATTGCCGCTGGCGTTGAACAACAAGGTATTGAGCAACAAGGTGGATTTGAAATTCTCTCTCACCGTATTGAAGGCAGTGAGATTATCGAGGGACGTTTTGTGAACCCTAGCCTAATGGATGAACTTGCTGAGTGCGATGCGATTATCTTTGGCTCACCGACCTATATGGGCGGCGTAGCAGCGCAGTTTAAAGCATTTGCAGATGCAAGCAGTGAATCTTGGTATTACCAAAAATGGGCGGGCAAAATCGCGGCTGGCTTTACCAGTGGTGGGGCAATGAATGGCGATCAGTCAATGACGTTGCAATACCTACAAACGCTAGCTAGTCAGCACGGTATGATGTGGGTCGGATTGGATAAGATCAGCAATTCTGGCGAGCAAAATCTGAACCGATATGGCGTACAAGGTGGGATTGTTGCTCAAGGCGGTGAAGATGGTCAGTTGCATGCCTCAGATGTTGCAACAGCAGAGTATCTTGGCAAACGAGTGGCAATACTCGTAGACAAGCTCTCCACTCGCTAGCAATAAAAGAAGCCCCGTAAGATACATCTTCGGGGCTTCTTATTTATCGCTTGTTTTGAGCGCTACTTCTTAATGTAGAGGTCTTTCGAGTAGATACGACCCTCTACGTTGTTCTTGGCAAAACCGCCAACCGTAGGGCGAACCAAACGCGCTTGCATGTAGTAGTAAATCGGTGCGATTGGCATATCTGCCGCCAACAATTGCTCGGCTTGGTCATAGAAACCTTGGCGCACTTTCTCATCCGTTGCGGCCAATGCACTGTTCATCGCCTTGTCGTAGGCTTCACTGCTGTAACGCGCAAAGTTACCTGATGAACCAGAGCGCAGTAGACTCAAGAAGGTGGATGCTTCGTTGTAATCTCCGCACCACGAGGCGCGCATCACATCGAAATCACCTTGCTTACGAGCGACGAGATAAGACTTCCACTCTTGGTTTTCTAATTCGACTTTCGCGCCCAAGTTGTTCTTCAACATAGAAGCAATCGCCACCGCAATCGCTTTGTTCGATTCACTGGTGTTGTACAGCAATTTGAAATCAAGCGGTTTACCATCACCGTATCCCGCTTCTTTCAGCAGCTCACGCGCCTTTTCATCACGCTGTTTCTGCGTCCATGTGCTGTATTCAGGCTGAGTCGCATCAAAACCGGCGGTATATTGGTGTGCGAACGTATAAGCAGGCAGATTACCTACTTGCGTGACACCATTCGTGATCACATCACGCATCATCGAATAAGACACAGCTTTACGAACTCGCTCATCATCGAACGGAGGACGTGTTGTGTTAAACGCGTAGTAGTAAGTACAGAGTAGCGGAACCGCGGTATACGCTTGCTCGTAATCTTTCTTCAGCTTTTGCGCCATATGGGTTGGTACATCTGAGGTAATGTCCACTTCGCCCACCGCATAGCGATTGATCGATGCGTTTTGGTTCTCAAACGGAATGTATGTCACTTCAGTGAGATGAGTATCCGCGCTATCCCAATAGTTTGGGTTCTTTTTCAGTTCAATGCGCTCATTCACCACCCATTTATCCAGAACAAATGCACCGTTGCCAACAAACTGCTGTGGATCACTCCACGGCTTTTCGCTGTTCTCAACCGTTGCTTTGTGTATCGGCATCATCGAAGTGTGGCCTGTCATTGCGACAAAGTACGGCACCTTACTATCAAGTTCGAAGCGCAGAGTATGTTTATCGACGGCGGTGATACCAAGATCATCCAGTGGCTTTTTACCTTCTGCTACGTCGGCGATGTTTTTGATCTTGGTGAGTTTGAGATACCAAACATTGGGAGAAGCGGTTTTCGGATCCACTGCACGACGCAGTGAATAGACAAAATCATCCGCTGTCACAGGATCGCCGTTCGACCATTTTGCGTCTTTACGCAGCTGGAACACAAAGGTTTGGTTATCTTCGGTTTGCCAAGATTCCGCAACGCCAGGAACGATATTGCCATCGCGGTCTTGAATGACTAATCCCTCAAACAAATCACGAATCACGTGCATCTCTGGCAAACCTTCGGCTTTTGCAGGGTCTAGCGTCGCCGCTTCTGCATCGTTTGCTCGTACTAAATGTTGTTCTGGTGCGAGTTGCACACCATCAGGCAAAGAATCAGCGAGAGCTGAAGCGGATAAAAATGGGGTCAATAAAGAGGAAACCAGCAACGCTGTTGAATGCTTTTTAAAATCCATATCGTTTTTCGTTCTCCTAACACGTCTTTTGAAGCAAGTACCATTATTCATCATACAAGCATTGACGAACTTTAAGTGTTCAGTTTATATCCGAGTAATCTCAAGATGCTAAGTTCAACGGCTGTAACATGAGTTATATATAGCTTGAGTGATGAACAGATACTACTCGAACAATCAGGAGATTACGGTGAGTCTAATTCCAAGAACGGAAAGAGCGGCATTTTTAATTACGCCAACATCATATGGAAAATCGGTACTGGGTGCGCCGTTGTTGTACTTCCCAGCACAAGTAGAAAGTAACTCGCGAGGCCTCATTCTCGCTGGAACACACGGCGACGAGACAGCCTCAATCACCGGATTGTCGTGCGCGTTAAGAAGCTTGCCAGCGGAGTGTCTGAAGCACGATGTGATTTTATCGATGAACCCAGACGCAAACCAACTGGGTACACGAGCCAACGCCAATCAAGTCGATCTAAACCGAGCGTTTCCTACGCAGAATTGGACAGAGCACGGCACAGTCTATCGTTGGAGCTCGCATACACCGGTTCGAGACGTGAAAGTAAAAACAGGCGACAAAGAACAGCTAGAGCCAGAAGTTGACGCACTAATTAGTTTGATTGAACTGCGCAGACCAAAATTTGTGGTCTCGTTTCATGAACCATTAGCGTTTGTCGACGACCCTGCTCATTCTTATTTGGCCAAATGGCTCGGCAAGCAATTCAATCTACCTATCGTTGACGATGTTGATTACGAAACGCCGGGGTCTTTCGGTACTTGGTGCAATGAACGCCAACTACCTTGTATTACGGTAGAATTGCCCCCGATCTCGGCGGATCTCACGATCGAAAAGCATCTCGATGCGTTTATTGCTTTGTTGCAGCACGATCCAGATCTTTAATTTCTAGCTATACGAAGCGATCAAGTAAGGATCTGCTTGATATCGGTACTGATATCACTGATCAACTGACGCGCGCTTTCGTCTCTTTGCTGCACCAAAATAATAAACAGCAGATCCGTAATCACGTTTTGTGCCGTACGCGAAGCAATGGAAGAACTACGATGCTCTGTTTCATTGGCGATGGTATCAAACGTGATATCGGCAATGTCTCTCAAGCGGCTTCTCCCCGGAGCAGACAAAGCAATCACCTTTGCTCCCTGCTCTTTCGCCGCTTCCGCAGCCACCAGAATCTCTTTGCGTTCTCCTGAAAAAGAAATCGCGATCTGCACATCTTGTGAAGAGAGCGTACGCGCAACCGCAATTTGTACGTGACTGTCTTGCTCTGATAGCGCGGTAATCCCAAGCTTAAGCAGTTTAAAGCTCAAATCTTTTGCCGTAAGTGCAGAGCCGCCAATGCCCACCACTTGCACACGGCGCGCTTCACTCAACCACTTCACCGCTTGATGACACGCCTCATAAGAGAGCGCATTGGTCGTTTGGAACATAGCGTCGGTTTTCGCTTTAACCAGTTTTTGCGAAATCACCGCAATCGGGTCATCCGCCAGAATGTCACTGTGCAGCGGCGTGGATTGCATCGCTTGCTTACGGCCAATCTCTTCGTTCAACGCCAACTTGAACTCGCTATAGCCTTTATAGCCAATTCTCTGAGTGAATTTGACGATGCTCGATTGGCTCACTTGCACTTGCGCAGCAAGTTCTTGACTGGTCAATTGGGCGGCTTTTTCTGCATTTTCGACAATCCAATCGCCAACCAAACGACCACTTTGAGAGAGTTGAGTACGTCTTGCGACGATTTTATTGATAACGGACACGACAAAATTCCAAAAACTTTAAATAAATTATTCCAAAACAGAAATAATCACACTTTTGTTTAACTGCCTGATTAACCTAACAACCCTTGTTTCTACGTTGGTTATCTCATCAGTATTCTCGGTCATTATTCCAAATTTTCACTGAACAAAGAATAACCTCAAGTGTGATTTTTATCACCAAACCTGAATATTTTATTCCATAGAATCGCCCTCAGATTGAACATTTACGAAGAGTACAAAACATGAAAATTGATTTAAGCCGATTGGTGACAGAAAGCCGCAATCCAGCGAGCGCAGAGATCGATACGCTTTCTACCATCGAGATGCTGCAAGTCATTAACCAAGAGGATCAGAAAGTCGCTTTGGCGGTGCAAGCCGTATTGCCACAAATCGCGCAAACCGTCGATGCCATTACTGCAGCGTTCGCCAATGGTGGCCGTTTGATTTACATGGGCGCAGGTACATCTGGCCGCCTTGGTATTCTTGATGCGAGTGAATGCCCTCCAACTTATGGCACACACCCAGATATGGTTATTGGTTTAATTGCTGGTGGTCATCAAGCGATTTTGAAAGCGGTAGAAAACGCAGAAGACAACGCTCAAATGGGCCAAGACGATTTAAAAGCGCTGAATCTGACTCAGCATGATGTTGTTGTTGGCATCGCTGCCAGTGGCCGTACTCCTTATGTTTTAGGTGGTTTGGAGTACGCAAAATCTGTCGGAGCAACAACGGCATCAATCGCTTGTAACCCAGAATGCGCAATGGCAGAAGCGGCGGACATCGCCATTCTTCCAGTAGTGGGTGCAGAAGTCGTCACCGGCTCTTCACGCATGAAAGCGGGCACAGCGCAAAAATTGGTGCTGAACATGCTGACTTCTGGCGCAATGATTCGCAGCGGCAAAGTGTTTGGCAATTTAATGGTGGATGTAGAAGCCACCAACGCCAAACTGATTCAGCGTCAAACTAACATTGTGATTGAAGCAACGGGTGCAACAAAAGAACAAGCAGAAAAAGCCCTTGAAGCGTGTGAGCGTCAATGTAAGACCGCAATTTTAATGATTCTGGCGGATTTGGATGCTGAGCAAGCCAAATCTCGCCTCGCCGAGCACAACGGTTTTATTCGTGCAGCACTAAATAATAACTAAATAGCCCTAGTCCTGAAGGATAGTCCCTATGGCCAAAATTACCTCTAACACCGTATCGCAACTGCTCGCCGCAGTGGGTGGCAGTAACAACGTAAGTAAGTGCGGTAACTGTATGACGCGTTTGCGTTTATCTCTCGCGAATAACAGCTTGGCGGACCAATCCGTCATTAAACAAATTCCCGGCGTAATGGGTGTGGTAGAAAGCGACGAGCAATTCCAGATCATTCTTGGTCCCGGTAAAGCTCAGCAAGCTGCCGATATGATGAATAAGTTGATCGACAGCTTAATCTCTGGTGACAGTGAAGAGCCTGACGCACCACAACAGGATCTTTCTGCTGTCGCTGCAGAGCAGAAAAAACAGATGAAGAGCAAGCAAACCAGTGCGGTTCAGCGTTTTCTGAGTAAGTTTGCCACCATCTTTACACCGCTCATTCCCGGCTTTATCGCTGCGGGTTTGCTGCTCGGTTTTGCCACGTTATTGGAACAAATCTTCGTGCTCGACCAAACGCCAAGTCAGTTTATGTTGGATTTGATTGCCTACATGAAGGTCTTTGGCAAAGGTCTGTTCGCTTTCTTAAGCATTCTAATTGGCTACAACGCTCAGCAAGCTTTTGGAGGCTCAGGTGTCAATGGTGCCATACTCGCTTCGCTATTTGTGTTGGGTTACAACCCCGATGCAACGTCGGGCATTTATTCCGGAATGAATGAGTTCTTCGGTTTTGCGATTGATCCGCGCGGTAACATTATTGGCGTGTTAATGGCAGCGATCATTGGTGCTCAGGTCGAGAAAAAAGTGCGTCAGTATATGCCTGACGATCTGGACATGATCTTGACCTCAGTTGTCACGCTTTTGATCATGGGTGCAGTAACGTTTTTGATTATCATGCCAATCGGTGGTGAGCTATTCAAAGGCATGTCTTGGTTGTTCCTAAACTTGAATGACAACCCATTAGGCGCAGCAATTTTGGCAGGTTTGTTCTTAATTTCCGTGGTATTTGGCATCCACCAAGGGTTTGTGCCGGTGTACTTTGCCCTGATGGAAGCACAAGGTTTTAACTCGCTGTTTCCTATCCTAGCGATGGCTGGTGGCGGTCAAGTGGGTGCTTCGATGGCGCTGTACTTCAGAGCCAAGAAAGACGCACTGCTACGCACACAAGTAAAAGGCGCCATCATTCCAGGTCTACTTGGCATCGGTGAACCACTGATTTACGGCGTGACGCTACCGCGCGTTAAACCGTTCGTAACCGCTTGTATTGGTGGCGCTGCGGGTGGCTTCTTTATCGGCTTAGTCTCTTACCTTGGCCTGCCTGTCGGTCTAAATACCGTCTTCGGCCCATCTGGTATCGTTGCAATCCCCCTGATGACCTCGGCTAGCGGCATCTTTGCCGGCATGATGGTGTTCATCGGTGGCCTACTTATCTCTTACATCGTTGGCTTCCTAGCTACCTACTTCTTTGGCTGCAAAGACGTTGATTTAAGCTAAATCATTCTAACCCCTATAGGAATGGACTAGCTCGCGCCCTTGAGCTTTCAAGGGCGCACCCTCTCTCTACTTCTCACGACATTGATTTTATTCCGTTATTCGGAAGGGGCTTTGTCGTGCTTAAAAACAATAGAAACGAAAAGGTCGTTCACATGAAAAAGCACATTTTGACTCTACTTCTCCCTACTCTGATGGCATCAAACGCAGCGATGGCTGCTCAACTTTACCAAGCAGAAGACGGGTCGGTTTTGAACATTTACTCTCGTCTAGGCTTTAACGTCACAAATAAAAATGATGAACACGGTGATGCCAATGGCGAATTTGATGGCCGTATTGGTTTGAATGGCTCACAAACCATCAACGAACACGCCTCTGTCATTGGCCAAGCGCAATACCAAGTGGGTGCAGCAGAATACGCCAACCAAGTGAACGACAAGCCTTCTCTGACAGCACGTTACGTTTGGGCTGGTATTGATGCGCAAGATTACGGTCGAATCACAGGTGGTCGTGTTGCGTCAGGATTGATCATGTTCACTGATATTGGTGATGTGTTCGCGTCATCAGACGTATCTATGGCACGCCAAGCAAATAAAGTGGATAAAACCGCTACACAAGTTTTCCGTCAAGACGGTACGCTGCAATACCAAAACCGCATTGGCAACTTCGATGCATCGGTGGCTTACATTCTTGGTAACAGCACCTCTGAACTCGACTACGGCTACAACGCAGCACTTCGTTACACCCTAGAAATGGGCGATTTAGGTACACTCGCCCCTGTAGTTGCTATGCAAAAAAGCAAAGGCGATGCGCGTGAAAACAACGATACCGATTACACCTTCTGGGGTGCAGGTACGCGTTACTACTTGGGTGATTTGATGTTAGGTGCGCTTTACTCAGAAGATGAGCTAGAAGGTTACTTCTCTGAAACCAGTACCGATAAAGTCATGGAGCTGACCGCAGTTTACAGTGTAAATGACAAATGGGCGCTACGTGCTGGTTACCGCTCTCTAGAAAACAGCGACGGCGACGAGCTTGAGCTGAAAGACACAACCGTTGAAGTGCAGTACAAACTGACCCCTCGCTCTTCTATCTACACCAGTTACGTTAACCGTAATGGCTCACGCGGTTACGACAACGCACAAGAAGTCTCGTTTGGTGGTGCACATGCAGATGAAAGCTACTACCACTTCGGGCTACGTTACGAGCTGTAAATGTCCATACACTCGTTTTAGTTAGCTAAGATTTCCTCCTCGATATTTTTCCTGCCTTTAAAATATCGAGGAGTGAAATCTTCCTTCTTTTCAGTTACTAGCAATTCTATGAGTTTCCTAATAGGCATTGCTGTCAATTATCATTACATGCATGTTTACTTTTTCATCATTAAGCAAAGTACTCTCTCATCAATTAATCGTCACTGAATCAATATGAGAGCCTTATGCCTGTAAAATTTTGCTCACACTGCAACAAACCGACTGAACACAAACGCGTGATGAAACGCATCAACATTCAACCAGAAAACATCAACGGCAAAACAGCCCGTTTAATGGTGTTGGTATCACGCTGTTTTACCGGTAACCACTATCACGAGTTAACGCCTCAATTCTACTGCCGCACTTGTAATCAACACTTTCAAGGCACTGCAGAGATTAAAGACCTGCACGCTCAAGACAACCTGTCAGTTTAAAATGATTACAGCTTAAAATGATTGCTGTTTGAAATGCTCAATAAACGCCTGCGTTCGCTTTGGTAAATGCTCACGTTTAGGATAAAGAATATAGAGTGGTAGGATCGCATCCGTTTGCCATTCAGGGAGTAACGGCACGAGTTGCGATCGCTCTTCACCGCTGAGTTTCTCCAATGCGAATTCATCCAACATTGCAACGCCGCATCCCGCAAGAGTGGCCTCAAGCATGGATTGAACCAAATTAAAGCTGAGTACACTTTGCAAAACCACTGACACTTTTTGTTTGGTTTCCATATGATGGAAGTGCCACGTATCGAGGTTTAACACTTCATTTCGATACACAATATGGTCAAGCTGATAAAGATCTTCCGGCGTAGCTATGCTTGGTTTGTTAGACAAGTACTCTTTATGTGCGAACGGTTTACAGTGTAAAGAGCGCAGATGGTGGCCAATATAGCCCTCGGGTGGATTGTTCGTGAAGAAAAACGCCACATCAAAGCCAGACTCAATAAGATCCAAAGGCGTTTCTGAAAAGATCACTTCGAACGTCACTTCAGGATATAACTGGCGAAACTCGATCAAGGCTCGGTTCAATAACGCTGCCCCAAATGACGCCGACGCCGCGATGCGCAAATGCCCGGCGACTCGATCACTTTCCATCACTTGTTCATTAATCTGCTCTGCCCCATCCATCAAGCCCTTCACTTGCTGATAAAAGCGCAACCCATCGTAAGTTAGATTAAATTGCCTTGTTGTACGTTGAATCAACTGTACTGACAGAATCTCTTCTAACTGCCTCAATTGACGGCTCGCGTGCGCGTTTGAGCAACGCAGTTTTTTCGCCGCACCGGCAATACTCTTCTCTTCACATAGAGCGATGTACATCGGCACGTAGCTTAGCCACTTTATTTCCATATGGTAATTATGAATCTCTAAAAACAACCTACTGGAAATAATAGAAAGGCTCTACACTGCTTACAACTTAAAATTTGAACGGAGAATCACGAATGAACGCATTCGATACTTGGTTAAAAGGGCAAGTGATCAAAGACCATGTCACTAACCCGAATATCGAGGTGGGAGATTACAGTTACTACTCAGGGTTTTATCACGGTAAAAAATTTGAAGATCAATCGGTTCGTTATTTGATGGGCGACAGCGTTACCCAACAAGAGTGGCAAGAGGGTGCTTATGGCGAAGTGGACAAACTGATCATTGGCAAGTTCTGTTCAATCGCTTCTGGCGCGACCTTTATGATGGCAGGCAATCAAGGCCATCGGGTAGATTGGATTTCTACCTTTCCATTTTCTCCTGAAGAGTTTGGAGAAGATGTACAAAGCGGATTTGAACGTGCAGGTGATACTGTTGTGGGTAATGATGTGTGGATTGGCAGCGAAGCGATGATCATGCCGGGCGTGAAAATTGGAGATGGTGCCGTGATTGGTGCGCGCTCAGTCATCACAAAAGATGTTCCGCCCTACTCGATTGTTGTTGGTCACAATAATATTGTTCGCCAGCGCTTTGACGACGAATGTGTCGCTATGTTGTTGGAAATCAAATGGTGGGATTGGCCCATTAACCATATTAAACAAGCAATGAAGATCATGTGCAGCAGTGATGTACGTGCGCTTGGTGCTTACTACCAAGAACACATTGCCTAGCGTTCAAAAAACAAAAGCCCGTGTACCTCTCAATACACGGGCTTTTTCATTCTTCCTATTAAAGAGTTAAATCGCGACGACGTCTTCTTCCTCTAAATTTGCCGCCACTTTGATTTCGTATTGGTTAAAGCTAAACACACAACCGCCATGGGTGCGTTTGGTTGTCACCTGTTCGTCTCCAAATTGCACTGTAACGCGCGTAAACACGCGATCTTTGGCTTCGACGATATTCTCTTCTAGCGATGCTTCAAACTCTTGCTCATTGTGTTCTAGCTTCTGTTTAACTTCTTCAAGGCGAGTATTGTTTTGCGCTTTCATTACTTCGATTTGAGCTTGTTCTTCATCAGTACGCTCTGCTTTAGGACGCTTCTTAAATTCAAGTTCCTTACGAATCACATCCATCGTGCCTTCTTGGGCCGATTTGTATTCTTCTTTTAAGCTGGCAATGCGCTCTTTATACAAGGCGTAATTAGCAAACGCCTCGACCTTCGTTGCAGTATCGCCTTCTACACCAAGTTGCGAACAAAGTACCTTACCTCCTACTTTGACATCACCACCGCTTAAAGTGCCGTTTTTACCGCTGGCATCAAGTACCGTCAGGTTGCGTCCACAGTCAATGTCGTTATTCATGCTGTGCACAGCGAGCTCTATATCCTCGCCAGACTGCAATTCACAATACTGGGCGTAACTAGCACGAATCGATGTTTTGGTTCGAACGTGGCAACTCTTCGGCTGACCATCACTGACTGTGTGGCCAATTATGCCCTTCGCCACTTGGATATCACCCTCAGCTTGTACATCCGCAGATTCAATAAAGCCACCAACGGTAATAGAGCCTGTCGCTTTGACGATCATGCCAGATTCAATGTTGCCACCAATGATGACATTGCCTTTAAACTTAACGTGTCCGGTATTTACGCCCACACTGTTCAGGCACAGCGCATTATCGACCTCGATGGTTTTGTCTTTGATCAGAGGCGTACCAGATACAGAAGCAATCAGAAGATTAGGATCGGCTTTGCTAATTTCCGTTCCTTTACCCGGTTTAATCGGACTGTCTTTGCCTGCTTGAGGAGGTATTACGCGGCCTTGCACAGTAAAACCTGGAATACCCTTAGTAGCAGGCGTTCGACGCATGACCTCATCACCCACGTCCACGGCAATGGTTTCACCTAAGTTTCGTAAATCAATTTTGTCGCTAGTGGTTTGGCCTTCTTTTGGTTTGAGGATACGTTTGGTGATGTCTTTAACGAGAGGCGTAAAGATGGCGTCTTTACCTTTGACTGGTTGTTTACCAACGGCGACCGGTTGAGTGAAGGTTTCTCCGGGTTTGAGTTGATTGCTGACGACCATTACTTTTTTAAGCGCCAACTTATTAATGCCTTTCGATACTCTCGCATGAGCAAGTGCTTGAACGATTTCAGGGCCACGCAAACCACGGCCACCATAAGCACCTACAATCTTCATGCTCGCGAGCATGTCGTTGTTCGACAGTTCAACTTCTACCAGAGCATTCTTAATCTGCGCAACGACAATACCTTCGTATGCTTCTGCTTTACGCTCACGAGCACAGTTAATGAATCGAACCACTTCAGCGTCATCAACGAACGCCTGACTGGCATTCATTGCTTCAAGTTGCTCAGGTAACTCCTTCTGATTTAGCTCACCTCCGAGTTCAACATCTCCCGGTAGGCGAGCTAAAATCCTCGTTTTGTCTTCCGACCATTCAAGGCATATCTTCCACATAACCAATCCATCTACTACCCATCACCCAATTCAGTCTAACCAAATTCATTTTCTGAACAAACCTCTCACTTCTCAGAATCAGGCTCACATCACTAAAGGAAGCCCCGCTTTTTCTGAGGTTGAGGCAGACAGGCACAGAATTTCTAAATCACGTTAGGATTCATTTTTTGGGTGGAACTGTCCCTTCATAACCAAAGCATCACGATCTTTATTTGAATATATGGGAAAGCCTCCTTAATGAACAATCTAACTTTATTAACAATTTATTATTTAGCTCACTTCACAGATAGCTCATTGCACACAACTTGTGTTTACAGTGTAAATCGAGATTGGCTTTACATCCCAACCGAAAACCGTGGTTCAGGTGGCAAACAAAAAAGGAGAGGATTTACAGTGTAAACCCTCTCCTCCCATTAACCACTTTTACAGTGTAAATTGCTTGCTCTGTTTACACTGTAAATTTAGCAATCAAAACTTGTAGCTCTTTTCTTATCTGCGCTTCAACTTGCTTACGTCCCGGCAAGCCATATTGCTTAGCGCACGCACTCCAGTCTTTGTTTAAGAATAATTTACTGATCATCAAGTCAGACACATCATCCAAACCACATTGCAGTAACCATTGCTGAATCCAAACAGAGACCGATTCAAAGTTGTTCCCACCTTGAGCATAACACTCGATTAAAGTGCGCTTCGTTAAATGGGACTGACAGGTAGATACCGAGGCTGGCAATAGCGCACGAAGCAAACTTGGCTCTAACTTAGGATAAGCAGACGCCGCACTCAATGGCAACAGTTCTTCGAATAGCGATTTGGCTTCGTTTATCCAAGCTTGTTGTGAGCCACACTGGCGAACCATCAACAATGAGTAACACCCACTTGCCGCATCTCGCATACTTCCAAGACGAATGGATTCAAAACCAGATTGGTTCCAAAACGTAATCAGTTCTTCTGCTGCACCAAAGCTGGTGGACAAATAAGAGATATGAGGCGGCGTAGTTTGTTCCAACTGCTTTAACATTTGTTGGCCAATACCTTGCCCTTGCAAATCTGGATGCACCGCAATTCGCATGACTCGCAAAGTAGAAAGCGCACCCACATCGGCGTAACCAAGTTGATTGATAATAGTCACTGGCGTCAGGTGCCCTTTCGGACGACGTTTCCCAAGCTGAATATCTTTAACGAGATTCGAATCGAGGTTGCCTTCCTCCACAGTTAACATCACCCCGACGACTTCATTGTTATTCTGAGCCACGTAGATCTGGCAATGTTCATCTTGCAGAAGATGCAGCAAATCATTTGGCGAGGTTTGATAATGCGCATTCACAAGTAACGCAAAGCACGTTTTCAATACGGAAGGATTAGAAATCAACGCTGACTTACGGAGGTTGATTAATGAAATATCGCCAAGCTCGGCAGGTTGACCCGGGGTAAGTTCTGCATCCAGTAAAAATGCTTGGTACAACCAAGATTCCAAGTTGTCATTTACTGCCCATCGAATAGGTTGTTGAAGATGACAAAGCTTCATTCCAGGTCTTTGCTTTTGTAGCCAATCGACAAACTTAAGCGTGAAGCCACGGCCACAACCTTCATAACCATGAATGGTGGTTGAGAACACGAGACGATGATATTGCTCAGTAATCTGCTTAAGCATAGGAACCGGAATCGCAGCAGCTTCATCAACCAACAACAAATCACACTCAGGTAAAGTAGAGAGTAATTCATCCGGTGCGATGAACTGAATGTAGCCCTGCCCCGCTTCTAATCGGTCTTTCTTAACGCGCTCTGCTGTTGATAGCAATCTGAGCGAGTGCTGATAAATAGGTTCAACCGCTTTGATGCTTGGCGCTGTGACGAGAATTCGTAATGGCTTTTGCTCTAGGAGCTGCGCGCACGCAATACCTAACGCACTGGTTTTTCCTCGACCACGATCGGCGGTTAATACTAAAGGACGTTTGCGATGCCCTGTCACCACTTTTTCGATAAAAGAAACCGCTTCAGTTTGCTCACTATACTGTTGTGCTTTTTCCGCTTGGATGAAATCTGGCAACGGAGGTAATGGTAAATTCTCCTTAATAACGGTGAGTTGTTGCCATTGCGTTTGCAGCCACAGTTCGGCGTCATCCGCGTCTTGGTCTCTATTGGCAACCACAATCAATAGCCCACCGCCGACGAGTGCACCAAGAGCCGAGGTAAAACTGTTGGCGTCAAACTCTTTTCTCGCGTCAAACAGCAGCACGTCACATTCACGGCCGAGCAACATATTACCTTGCTTTGCATTTACGCAGAGGGCATTTTCTAGTTGCCAATCCCCAACACAGAACCACGTTTGATTTTGTTGCTTTTGATGAAAGTCGGTAATCAAGGCATTTTGCCAATCGGCATCACCATAAATCACCACGCCATTGCGTTGAAAGGCTTTGTAAGATTGGAGCTGAAGCTGAGAAAGGAATTCAGGTTGTGCGGGCATTACGTATATCCAAGCATTAAACTGACGCCATATTATCACATCTCGATTCATGGAGACTTTGCCAAATTGCAGACATAAAAAAACCGCCCGGAGGCGGTTTCAAACAAGAACAGTTTTACTTCATTTTGCTCTCAACGAAAGCAAGAATTTCTTCCATCAAGCTGTCGTCAACTTTCTTCAAGTTAAGAGCTAGGTTGTTACCTTTACGGCTGTAGCTTGCACGACCTTTAACTAGATCAACTTTTTCCGCTTTCTTAGCTGGCTTCGCTGGTGCAAGTTCTGCAATCCAACTTTCAATGCTCTCTGTCACTTCTTTAGTAAGACGAGCCACACCTTGAGCTGTACTGCGCTGCCACAAATAACCTTCCGACGTACGACACTTATCCAACAAGTTTTGTTGTTGTTCGCCGTTCAATGTCGAGAACTGCTTATGCAGCTTAACAATCGTTGGACGACCTAAATCACCAACATTCGGGTAAGCTTGCAGAAGTTCAAGCGGAAGTGCCGCAGCTTTTAATGCGCCACTCACCAATGCTTCACTGCACTGGAACATTTTTGCTAGTGCTTTTTGGTCTTCAGCTTCGCCACTTTCAAGCTTCGCCTGCATCTCTTTACCTTTTTCGTATAGAGACAGTGGCTTGTGCGCGTTTGCAACATCAGAAAGGAATTTCGCGTGGTCCGTGTTGATGCCGTCACCAACGTAAACCAAGAAATCCTGTCCTGCTAAGATACAAGACATACGACGGCGGCTACCGTCCAATACTTCAATCTTGCCATCTTCAGTGCGACGACCAACCGCTGGATATTGTTGACCACGTTCTTTCAACGTCACCAACACATCCGATAAAGCGTGTTCGTTTAGGAAAGATTGCTCACGAGCGTTCTCTGCAAATACGCTAGTGTCTGTCGCCACTTTATCCGCAGGAATGCGCACCAATTCAAACTGAACGGTGTTCTCGCCTGCGACAGCAAGTTCGATAGTTTGTGCTTTGTCTTTTGCCGCCGTTTGCGCTTCTTGAGGTGTCGCAACACGACGTTTATTGGTTTTACCAAATAATTTCGCGTTTAATTCAGACGTTTTCAATGCCATTTATTCATTACCCCTGATTCAATGACGGCCAGTTAGAGTGCAGTACGCGCTCTAGTTCTAGTGCACTCTTATGTACCGCATCTTGTGCAGTAGCGAGCGTTTTCTTACCACCTTCGAAGTCGCCTACGGTCAAATCAAACACTGTGCTGTAGGTGTCAGCACACGTTTCGAATGCACGACTACGAGGAATAGTGGCCATCATAACTTGGTCACCTAGAAGATAGTTCATTTCAGTTAAAACAGAAACTTGCTTCTTGTTGTCGTCTTCGAACATGGTTGGCATCAGACGAACAAACTCAAGACCGTTCCAATCTTCTGGGAACATCTCATAAACCGTTGGAAGGTGTTGGAAGAAGTTTACTGTTGAAGCCCAGTCAAGACGCTTCGCTGCACAAGGAATCAATAGCGCATTTGATGCGTACATTGCGTTCCATACTAGCGGGTCAACGTGTGGACCGGTATCAATCATAATCACGTCGAAGTCATTCGCAATCTTGTCAATCAACTGCTCTTTCAACAGACGAACGATGTCTAGCGATGGGTCCTCAGAGAGTGTTTGCCATGCTTCTGCGTTGAACATTGCGTCTTCTGGGAAAGCAGAAATCGACTTCAAGTTCGGGTATTGCGTCGGTAGCAGTACGTTCTTATGTAGGAATTCTCGATCGATTTCCACACCATCTGGCACGTTACCAAGCATGATATCAACCGCAGAGTAAATGTTGTCATGTTCTGCCACACTGATTTGTGGATTTAAGAACAAACGTAATGAACCTTGAGGGTCAAGGTCAATCAAACAAATGCGGTAACGATTATCTAAGTTTAGTGCTAGGCATGCCGCCAAATGAACCGCAGTCATTGATTTACCCGTACCACCCTTTTGGTTCTGTACGTTGATAATCCACGGTTTATTTTCTGAATTCTTTTTACGCTCATGGAATTTTGGCACTTCTGCCGCGTCCATTAGCATGTGCGCTTCATCTAAAGTGATTGAATAATGGTTAGCATTATTCTTAGTAAATTGATGGCCGTCTGCCTCCATTTTACCAATAGCTTCATCCAGCTTACGACGAGTTAAACCAGAGCGGGTTTCCATCATCGCTTTAGACATTGGTGGGAAGTAATTGTCACTTCGCTCTTCCAAAACAATCTCAATACGGTCAGCTTGAACCTGCTGGGTCAGTTCCGCTAACTCCTGGAGATTTTCAATCGTTTTTTCTCTTTTCATGCCAAATTCCGTTGGAAGGATATCTGATTTTAATTGTACAGCACTAGCATTCTAAAACAACAAAAAGGTGAACAAACATTTTGAATAACCATCACATAAAAAAACACTCATAAACGCCACTTTTATGATTCTCCCATGAAAACATCACAAAATTTAATCAAATACTTGCCAATAAAGAGATTCAAACTCGACGAAATTAAAAATGTTACATCGTCACGTATTTACAATGTAAATCTAGCATTTATCTCGGAACGATTATAAAACAGCCCTAAATTACGGGCACTGTGAGATCAATCAGGTATTGGAGTGTTTATGTGGCTTTAAGTCAAAAGAGTTCTTCCCAACTAACCCTTGATCATGCGTCCAGTGCTATTTTTTGTAGGGAATGAGGTTTCTATTGGAAGAATGATCAAGGACTGTACATGATCATTCTTCCGAGGTAAGCATCAAAACTGAAAGCATGATCAAGGAAACCATGCTTCTATTTACATATCGGGCTAATTTTTCAATCAGATCAATTTATCGGAAAAATGATCAAGAACGTTTTTAACACGGAAGCATGTATTTTTCCCTCTAATTTACGGAAGAATGTAGATAGACTGGGGGATAGAGAGAAAACCAGAGCGTAAAAGCCGGAACGATGAATTAAAGCATCATGTAAAATGTAGACAAGACAATCATGATCATGCTTCCGTTGATTTCATCTTAAGCCCTGTTAAGTAGCGAGATTCAACCAAAATGGTGGAGTTTTCATCAATTGAATAATTTCCGCGCGATATTGAGAGCAGAACGATGAAAATCTTCTCTCTTGATCATCGATCCGACGTTAATATGAAGACAAGTAAGCAATAACACACGATGAGTTTTCCAAGTGAAGCCCTAGCTTCTGTGGATAAGTTGTATAAACATCATGATCATCGTTTCAGCCCTATTTTGATCATCTTTTCATAAACTTAATGATCATGCTTACGGAGAGTTGTGATCATGCTTTCCGACTTTCGATGATCATACTTTCGATAGTTACATGATCATAGTTCCGAAACGGTGATTGAAAATATCTAAATTAAACAGCAACTTACGACGCTAAAAATGTCCAGATCATTAGATCATATAATCAATTAAGATCAGATTAATCAAAAAGATCAGTTATTTAAAAACAAAGATTTTTTCTTTATTTATGATCTGTTTTTCTTTATTCTTCGGAACCATAGCGAAACTACGGCTAGTGTGATCTGGATCTAAAATGACGGCTGATGAAAAAATTCTGATTAAAGCGCCAAGAAGCCATAAGGATGGGCACCTTTTTGAGGTACACGAATCTTCTGCAGATTGGGTAGAACAATACCAACATTTCAAAGGGGTAACCAAAAGCATCTTAGAGCTGCTTAATCTTATTTCACTGCGTGGATTCAGCAGCAAAGATGGATTAGTTTCAACAACAGAAATTGTTGGTGCTACCGACGGTCAACTTACGCGTGCTGCATTACAGCAACGTTTACGAGCAGCGGTGAATATTGGTTTATTTACGCAAACACCAGTCCGTTTTGAAGAAGGCCTTGCTGGTAAAACCATGCTGCATAAGTTCGTAAACCCGAACCAATTAATTTCGGCATTGGGAGCCACCAGCCTGGTGACAGAAAAGGTTCGTCAAAGCGAGAAGCAAAAGCGTTCCAAAGCGTTAGCACAAACACAAGTGAACAAACGCTTGCTCAATGAGCACGGTCTTAACACACCTCCAATGATGAAAGATGAAGCGGATCAATTCATCGTATCACCGACCAATTGGGCAGGGATCATTGACCAAGCCCTCGCACCACCTCGTACTCGTAAGAGTTATCAGAAATCGATGGTATCGATCTCTGGCACCAAAGCCGTGATTGAAACGCGATCTTCTAAAAACATCATGACCGTTGATGATCTGATGACCTTGTTTGCGTTGTTTACGCTTACAGTTCAATACCATGATCATCACAAAGATCAGTACCACATGGATGCAGCGCATGTCCCTAACAAGACGCCGTTGTACATTACCGATATTCTGTCGTTGCGTGGCAAAAAAGACAGTGGGCCTGCTCGAGATTCTATTCGTGACAGTATTGATCGCATTGAATTTACCGATTTCCAGTTGCATGAACTGACTGGCCGTTGGCTGAGTGAGAACATGCCTGAAGGGTTTAAGAGTGATCGTTTCCGGTTTATCGCTCGAACCATTACTGCCTCGGAAGAAGCGCCTACAGAAGGTCTGGATGGTGAGATTCGAATCAAACCTAATCTTTATATCTTGGTTTGGGAGCCTTCGTTCTACGAAGAATTGCTCACTCGTGATTACTTCTTCCTATTCCCGCCAGAAATTCTGAAGCAGCATACGCTGGTATTCCAGATGTACTCATTCTTCCGTAGTCGCCTAGTACGTAAGCATACTGATTGCATGCTGTTGAGCGAGTTAAACCAGAAATTGGCACGTAATATCGAATGGCGCCGATTCTCAATGGATTTGATCCGCGAGTTGAAGCGTTTGTCAGACGGCAAGGGGACGGAAGATCTTTTTGTCGTCAATCTTTGGGGCTATCACCTAACGATCGAAACGATGATCGAGAACGGTAAGGTGATGGATTACCAAATCGACATCAAATGTGATGTCGAAGAGGTCTTGCGTTACTCACGAGCACGTACAACCAACGCTGGTAAGCGCAATATGGCGCCTACACTGCCAAATCCACTTCGCAATGAGATGGTGACAAGGCAGCAGCTAGACGAGCTCTCAGGCATCATAGACGGCGAATTTGAGCCTATTCAGCGTAAAGCACCGTCCCCTCGTGGCAATTTAGGCCGTCGAGTGAAGCAGAAAAAGCACTTGGTTGAGATCAATGCTGACGAGATCACCATTACTCTATCCAAATATACCTCTCCAGAGGCTCTAGAACGCAGTGTAACGGCTTTGTCAGCCATGACAGGGCATTCGTATGCCTCAATCAAAGAAGAGTGTTCTGACTTCATTGAGAAGCTTGATTTCTTGAGAGTAGGGGATGCTCCTCTGCCATACGAGACACTGAGTAAGACGGTGGAGCTGTTCAACAGCCAAAATAATATAAAGCATTTGACCATTGAACGTTTGATTGCGGGCTTGGCCGTTCGTCGGAAGGTATGTCGTCAGATTTTTGATGGGCACATGGACGAGATGGTATTCAGAGCACTTGATGAAATGGCCATTTAACATGTGTTGTGTCGATGCTTTTTAAGTAATAAGCATGACCAATTGATTCAGAATGTAACAATGAATTGCACTGATGGAAATCAGACTTAACTCTTACAAATCACTGACATTGATGATCGAATGGCGGACTAAGATTTATCCCGAATAGACAACCTTTTGTCCTTTCTGATGATTAATAGATTGGCTCATATTGTTACATTCATTCTGAATAGACTTCGCGAGTTTCTCCTCAAGAAACTCGCTTTTTTTTATCTAAAATTCCGCTCAAAACCTAATTTATAGTCATCAACACCTTGATCATTCTTCCGAATTAATGACGTAAGCCTTGATCATGCGTCCTTGATTCATTCCAATTCAACGATCGCATCAACGCTACATGCGACTCTATCAAGCAATTCGCTTGTTGTTGCCATTCGCTTTGATCTTGTTGCTGATTGCAAAATTCCAACGCTAATACCGTTAAATGTTGTAAGCGTTTTAAGCTCCAATCTTTAATCAGAATGTCTGTCATTGGTTGACATGCTGCTTGTTCGAGCTTGGCACTCGTGTATTGCAAGGTCTGATAGGCTTTTTGATGGTTTTGATACCTGGCATATTGAAATACTCTTAAGCAGCCATCGAGCCAACAAGCGATCGCTTTGCTCTGCTCGTCAGTCAATTCAGGACCAAACACTGATTCCGGTGCCTGATACAGGATCGCTTCCAATCTTTCAACTTGATCATGCTTCCGGTTTTCGTACCAATCCGAAATAAGATCTTGCCAAGTATTCAAGTCCATTAAGCTGCCTTAGTCCATTGTTTTACAAAGTGGTTTGGTCCAATTTGATCAAAGTCTTCTACCACAATACTGCTGCGGTTTCGGATCTCATCTGCATTTACTGAATAGTTTGGTTCACTTTCCACGAGATTGCCAAATGGCAGATCAGGATCTGGTACCGCAGAGATCAATAACTTAGTGTATGGATGCTGCGGATTTTTCAAGATCGCTTGCGTGTCACCCCACTCAACAATCTGGCCCTTATACATCACGGCGGTTTCTTCGGCGATGTAATGAGCGGTTGCCAGATCGTGGGTGATGTACAAGAAACCGATGCCCAAGTCTTGTTTCATTCGCTGCATCAGGTTTAACACGCCCAGACGAATTGAAACGTCCAACATTGATGTTGGTTCATCGGCAAGAATGATTTGGGAGCCTACTGCCAATGCGCGCGCCAAGTTAACGCGCTGACGTTGTCCACCACTCAGTTCATGTGGGAACTTATTTAATGTTTCTTCTGGTAGCTCCACTAGATCCAAGAGTTCGAGTAGTTTGCCCGGGATCTCTTTATCGTTTTTAACTTGCTTATGAATCTTAAGTGGGCGAGTCAGGTGATGACGAATCGTGTGGGTTGGGTTCAAAGAGCCAAATGGGTCCTGGAACACCATTTGTACCTTGCTGCGATAGTCCTGAATTTCTGCGCGAGCGGTAATATCGTTGATGTTTTTTCCATTAAAAAGGATTTCACCATCGCTGGCCGGATACACCTTGGTAATTAATCGCGCACAGGTGCTTTTACCGCAACCTGATTCGCCAACCAGCGCGAGAGTTTTGCCTGCATAAAGGTCAAAGCTCACGCCTTGAAGCGCACGGAAGGTTTCTTCTTTCGCGAAACCACCACCGACTTTAAATTCTTTGATCACGTTTTTCATTTGGATGATTGGTTCGCTCATGATAACGCTCCTTCAGTGGCTGACTCTTTATGCACGTCGTGGATATTCGGGAATGAAGCCCATAGTTTTTGAGTGTAAGAATGCTGAGGGTTATTGCGAATTTCGTATGAACTGTTTACTTCGACAATCTTACCGTGACGCATGATGGCTATGCGATCGCACAACTGGCTCATGAGTGCCAAATCGTGAGTGATAAACAGCACAGAGAAACCGAACTCATCACGCAGTTGATAGATTTGCTGTAAGATTTCACGCTGTACTACGACATCAAGCGCTGTGGTTGGCTCATCCATGATGATCATCTTTGGGTTGAGAGAAAGGGCGATGGCAATCACCAAACGTTGGCGCATGCCCCCGGAGAACTGGTGTGGGTACTCGCCAAGTCGATCGCAGGGAATGTTGACCAAGTCGAGCAACTTTTCTGCGCGGTCCTTGGCTTGTTCATTGGTCATGCCTTTGTGATGGCGCAGTACGTCGGCAAATTGCTCCTGAATGGTTAATACTGGATTGAGGGAGTTCATGGCACTTTGGAACACCATCGCAATCTCGCTCCAACGCAGTGTGTTTAACTCACTGTCGGATAGACTCAGAATATCTTTGCCTTCAAATAGAATTTGGCCTCCTGAGATAAACGCTGGCGGCTTGTGTAAACGGTTGATAGAGAAAGCAATGGTACTTTTACCACAGCCAGACTCTCCAGCGAGGCCAAATATCTCGCCTTTGCCAATATCGAAGCTTACCGATTTCACTGCGTTAAAGTCGCCGTGATCGGTGATGTAGTCCACACATAAGTCTCTGATCTGGATGACCGGATCAGAGTGGTATGCCTGAATCAGGTTTATGTCACTCATAAAAACACCTTACCAATACAAAAGATAATTATTATCATTATCAGGTGTGCGAGTTTTACGAAAGACAGAACCGTCTAATAAGTGAAGTGACTCGAAAGTTGAGTGTAATAAAAAGAATTTTTTCGGTTATAGAAGTGTGAAGAATCACGGGAAAAATGAGAGCTGGATCAGCTCACTTTTCGTAGGGGGAATTCTTCAAATTTAATCGCTAAAACTGTGGTTTGCAAAAACTAAATGATGAATCTATTAACGAGTTGATGAAAGGTCGGGAGGGGTCACATTTCCCCACTGTTTTTCTTACCTCTGCATTGGGGGTTTGCTATAGATTACCCATCGAAAACATGGTGTGTTCGGAGGAAATATGTCCATTAATTCTATCGACCATGAAGAGATGAGCAACATCGCTCACAAATGGGAACTCCCAGAAGAAGAATCCGTTGTGAGACCTGAGAAAATCGTGAAGTCAGCAGAAGCAAGACGACGCATTGAAGCACTTCGTGAAATCCGTGAAAGCGGTTTGAGCATCGAAGAAGCAAGGGAACTTGGCTTGATTCACTAATTCTCGCACTACGGTAATACCAATCATGGGGTAGTCATAAGACTGCCCTTTTCATTTTTTGTTTTACAACCAATTGTTTGACTTTCTCCTACAGCGTTACTAAAGATTATATCAATAGCAATATGCTTTTTGTTGACTATTAAAACAGCAACGTCAGGAGTACGATTATGGTTGATCAGATCCTTTTCTATGAGCCCGATGAATCTCACGGCTTTCTTTCTAATTTCTGTCATGCCCCGATTCAAGTCTCAGCTCAATCTTGGCCCACCAGCGAACACTACTACCAAGCCCAAAAGTTCAACGACCTCAAACTGCAAAGTAAAATCCAATCAGCGAAGACGCCTGATGAAGCTTTCGCCCTCAGTCGTCAATATCAACACTTCGTGCGTGAAGACTGGGAGGACGACAAACTCTCTGTGATGGCGTTTGTTGTGCGTGAGAAGTTTTTGCAAAACCCTCAGCTTGCCCAACAGCTGATGCAGACAGGAAACGCCTGTCTTACCGAACATTCGCACAAAGATGCCTTCTGGGGCGATGGCGGTGATGGCTCTGGTGAAAACCATTTAGGGGAGATTCTGATGAACGTACGTGCTGAACTAAAACATGTAGAGCCATATAGTCTGGTTCGCTTTGTCGATAAAGCCAAACTGCCAACTCAATGGGGCACGTTTATCATGCATGGTTTTATCGAGAACGCGACAGGAAAAGAACATCTCGCCTTGGTGTATGGCGACCCTGCAAACACTAAAGCGCCGCTGATTCGCCTGCATTCAGAATGCTTAACTGGTGATGCGCTGTTCAGTACGCGTTGTGATTGCGGCTTCCAGCTTAACCGTGCATTGCAAAACATTGTCGAAGAAGGCTGCGGTGTGCTGCTTTATCTGCGCCAAGAGGGTAGGGGGATTGGCTTAATCAACAAGATTCGTGCGTATCACTTGCAAGACGAAGGCGCAGACACGGTCGAAGCAAATGAGCGTCTTGGCTTTGCCGCAGATATGCGTGACTACGCGTTTTGCAAAGGGATGCTGGAGCATCTTGGAATCGATGAAGTACGTTTGATGACCAACAACCCACGTAAGCTTGCAGCGCTGACGAAGGTGAACATCAACGTGATAGAAAGAGTGCCACTGCAAGAGGGCAATAACCCAAACAACCAACACTACTTACAAACCAAAGCCAATAAGCTCGGCCACATGTTCGATCCCAAATTTGTCGAACAAGATTAATCACAGAGAAGATATAAAAATGAAACCGCCAGCTTCGATAAGCTGGCGGCTTTTCATTGTTGGTTAGATATGAGCGGTTAGATGTATTTTTTGATGATGTTGTCGATTTGACCCGAACTTTTGAGCTCTGCTAGGCGCTTATTGATGAAGCTCTGTACTTCCGGCTTCATGTTCGGAGAGAAGGCTAGATAGATAGAGTAATCTGGGATCACATTACTAAAAGATTGGATCTGGAAATCGCTCATCGGAAGCTCTAAACGTTTGATGTTGTATACCACC
This sequence comes from Vibrio sp. MMG023, assembly GCF_021654215.1. Taxonomy (NCBI): domain Bacteria; kingdom Pseudomonadati; phylum Pseudomonadota; class Gammaproteobacteria; order Vibrionales; family Vibrionaceae; genus Vibrio; species Vibrio sp. MMG023. The sequence goes on from NZ_JAKFZP010000007.1 coordinate 126,545, forward strand.
CGCGATTCCATTTCAACAAATGCGGTATCGCCAGGGGTTCTTTGCAGAACTCGATACGCTGCATCGTAATCTTTGACGCGCATTTCATTCACGGTGCCGTTATCAAAAAACGGGCTGAGGTTTGGGTAATCAAAGCCGAGTAGAAGTACGATTGAGCGGCCTTGCATGTGCTCCATATCGCTGAATTTAAATGGTGCTTTACTGCTGGAAACCAATACATGTTTTACAGTGTAAATAGGTTGCTCTGACAAATTTTCTGATTGTACCTTGCCCCAATTTGGGCTGCCGTAAGTCACCCAATTCTCTTCTCCGCCCGCTTCCAAAACGGAGATCATGCGTTTAAACGGATAAGTATGGTATTTCACTTCATAATTGGACTCGGCAAAAATTTCACTGACGATATCCGTCACAATTCCGGAATGCTGTTCACCCTGTTGTTCTATTTGAAATGGTCTGGCTTGTTCAGAAATCACGTAGTAGTTCACTTCACTTGCCATACTGTGCGTGCTTAGGGCTATGAAACTAAAGCCCAATGTCCGTAAGAGTCCTTTCATCCTAACCTCGATTATTGTCGTGACCAGACTATATTTATAGTAGCGCAAGATTAAGGGAGTGATTTCATATGGAAAAAAAAGAGCGAACTCAACGTCGGTTTAGCATCGGCAACCAGCTTATGTTGGCGATTTTTGCGTTGAGTTTTATCTTTACCGTGATTATCTCTTCTTTGAGTTTGTATCGTGATTTCAATGATGACCTTGCTCGTTTAGATATGGAGTTGAAGCAGGTTGAAACCAGCTACTTGTCTGGTTTTTCTGCCAGCTTATGGGTGGAAGATCGAGAGCTATTATTGACACAGGCTGAAGGGGCGATGCGTTTACCTTCGGTCGACTATTTACTCATTGCTACGCCGGATGAAGTGATCGTGGAATTAGGATCGCCATTAGGATCCGACAGTATCAAGCGCCAGTGGCCATTACAGTATGACATGGGCGTCAAAACTTATGATCTTGCAGAGGTTACGGTGCAATCGGATCTGAGTCCGATCTACCAAGGATTATGGCAAACTTTCTTTTTCCTTGTGATCGCCGAGGCGATCAAGATCTTCTTGCTCATTCTTGGGGTGCTTTGGGTTACCTTTCGTTTGATGGTGAAACCATTGCAATTACTCTCTGGAGCGGTGAGCGATTTCAGTGGCGGGCATGTGCCAAGCAAATTGCAACTGCCTCAGCGTTGGTTCTTTGATGAAGTAGGGTTACTAGAACACAAATATAATCGAAGCGTTGAACGAGTTCGTGAACACCAAAGTGAAATTGAAGACGCACGTGAAAAAGCCGAAGTGGCCAATCGCAAGAAGAGTGAATTCCTTGCCACAATGAGTCACGAAATACGTACGCCGATGAACGGTATCATTGGAGTTGCATCATTACTCGGTGATACTAAGTTAGATGATCAGCAGCACGAATATGTCGACATCATCAACAGTTCATCCGGCTCACTAATGGTGATCATCGATGATATTCTTGATTTCTCCAAGATTGAAGCGGGTAAGATCGAACTCGAAGCGGCGACCTACAATCTGCTGCAGTTGCTTAATGAAGTAGGCAGCTTGCACACAGTAAAAGCACAGCAAAAGCATTTACAGTTAGTGTGCGATATTGATCCGCAATTGCCGTCTGAGGTGGAAGGGGATGTTGGCCGACTGAAGCAAGTCTTGAGTAACTTACTCAGCAACGCCGTGAAATTTACAGAACGAGGCCACGTGAAACTAATGGTTTCCCTTGTGAGCAAAGAAGATAAGCTCGCACAAGTGCACTTTCGAGTTGTGGACTCTGGGATCGGTATCGCCAAAGAAAACCAGCAAGCGGTGTTTGAGAAGTTTCAGCAAGCAGATGGCAGCACCACACGTAAATATGGCGGCACTGGATTAGGATTAGCCATTTGTGCGAAGTTAGTTGAAGTGATGGGAGGGCAAATTCGTCTCACGAGTGAGCCCGGACTTGGTAGTTGTTTTGAGTTCACCATCCCTTTGATTGTCGTCAGTGATAAGCCTATCTCTCCGAGCACGCCCAACATTCCCAATATTCTCGATTTTCCGAACGGAGAAAGTAAAACGCAGAGCGTGCCTTTCTCCCCAAGAGATGAAAGTAAACCTTGGATACTAGTGGTCGAAGATACGGCTGTGAATCAGAAAGTTGTACGCATCATGTTGGAAAAATTGGGTATGCAAGTCAGTGTGGCTGAGCACGGTGAAGAAGCGTTAGAACTATGCGAAGCAAACCATTTTGATCTCATTCTCATGGACTGTCAGATGCCCGTCATGGATGGCTTTATTGCCACAGAAAATATTAGACAGATGAGCGAATGGGGCAAACAAGTGCCAATCATTGCTTTGAGTGCGAATGTCATCAAAGAAGACCAAAAACGTTGTTTTGATGTCGGAATGAATGAATTCGTCTCTAAGCCTGTGACGAAGGAGCGGTTGCAGCAAATTTTTGAGCAGCACTTACCACAAGAGCTGCAAACTCGGGATAAACCTAAAGAAGCAACTTGAAATTGATCAAGATAAGCGCGTTTCTATTCTTAAATGGTAATTCTGTATGTTATAGTGCGCGGCTAGTATTTAAAGTACCTTGAGGCTGTGAATGTCGTTCAATCTATCCTTGTTGCCGCCTGACGAGAAAAATAAAATCGAACTTGATAAACAAGCGTCGTTTTTAGTTTGGAAACTCAAAGAGGCCAAATCTGGTCCTGAGGCGATAGAAGAACAATTGTCTAAGATTAACGACGCTGGCGAAAAAGTGTTTTTTCAACAGGCAGTCGATAAGTACAAACGAGTAATGGGTGTCGCGTAAAGCGAATCGTGGCGGTAAATGAAATTACTGCGGCGGAAGAGGTGACCTCCCCATTCCTTTGCAGGGCGAAATGGAAAAAGTTTCGCTTTTTGCTAAAATCCTTCGCATTAAATTTGAATTTAGAGAGACATCCCGATGGGAAGAAGTTTTGAAGTGCGCAAAGCCTCTATGGCGAAAACTGCAGGCGCAAAAATTAAAGTTTATTCCAAATACGGTAAAGAAATTTACATGTGCGCTAAAAACGGTGGCGGTGATCCAGACATGAACTTGTCTCTGAAGCACCTGATCAGTAAAGCGAAAAGAGACCAAGTACCTGCACACGTTATCGATAAAGCGATCGATAAAGCGAACGGCGGTGGCGGTGAAGATTACGCACCAGCACGTTACGAAGGTTTTGGCCCTGGCGGCACAAGTGTGATTGTTGACTGTCTAACAGACAACGGTAACCGTACTTTCCAAGACGTTCGCCAATGTTTCGTTAAAACAGGCGCGAAGATCGGTGTTGAAGGTTCAGTTTCTCACATGTTCGATCACCAAGCAGTATTCCAGTTCAAAGGCGAAGATGATGAAGTCATTCTTGAAACGCTAATGATGGACGACGTTGATGTTACTGACGTTGAACTAGAAGACGGCGTGATCACTGTATTTGCTCCTCATACAGAGTTCTTCAAAACGAAAACTGCACTTAACGCAGCATTCCCAGATCTCGTGATCGACGTTGAAGAAATCACATTCGTTCCGCAAACTCACACGCCAGTCGCGGGTGAAGATGCAGAGAAATTCCAGAAGTTCCTAGACCTTCTAGATGACTGTGACGACGTTCAACAGGTATACCACAACGGCGAACTATAATTCGGTTCTCCAGTTGTAAAAAAGGCTTCCCAGAGGGAAGCCTTTTTTGATCGTGTTGTTTGTCTTTTCTATTGTGACTAGCGTTTAGGAGTTTCGGTACTTGGAATAACACAGCGACATGATCACGCCAAAACAGATGCCTTGAGTCAGCATCGCCGTACCACCGTAGCTAAAGAACGGCAGTGGACTGCCCATTACTGGTAACAAGCCACTTACCATGCCGGTGTTGATGAAGGCATAGAGGAAGAAGCTCATCGCCAATGCGCCACTCACTAAGCGACTGAAGAAATGCTCAGATTGGCACGCCAGCAGCATCACACGTGCCGTAATGAACAAATACAGCGCTAACAACACCACACAACCAATAAAGCCCCATTCTTCTGCGTAGGTCGAGAAGATGAAGTCAGTATGGCTTTCAGGGATAAAGCCTAGTGTACCTTGAGTGGCATTCATCCAGCCTTTACCTTTCATGCCGCCAGAACCAATCGCAATCAATGATTGGATGATTTGGTAGCCTGAACCCAATGGATCCGATTCAGGGTGCAAGAACTGCGTTACACGGCTTTTTTGATACGCTTCCATCACAAAGAACCAAAGTATTGGTGCCAGCGTTAGAATACTCACCAAAAAGCCGCCAATTATCTTCCAGCTCATGCCAGCAAAGAACAGTACAAACAACGCGTAGATCACCGTGAAGATAGCACCGTCCAAGTCTGGTTGTAAGGCAATCAAGCCCGCAGGCACAAAGGTGATCAGCAAACAGAAAGCAATTTTGCGAATGTCTGGTCGGCCACCTTCTAGATGCAGCATCCACGCGATCATAATGGGGATGGAGAGCTTGATCAGCTCAGAGGGTTGAAAGCGGAAGAAGCCAATATCAAGCCAGCGCTGTGAGCCATTGGTGCTATCACCAAACAGGGCAACGGCAGCCAAGAGCGAAACCGCAACCAGATACAAATAAGGCGCTGAACGTTGATAACTGGACGCAGGAATCGACGACATGACCAAAATACACACCAGCGTCAAACCGCATCGAGCGAGGTGCTTAAATAGCATAGCTTCATTAAATCCACTGGCACTCCAGAGAGTGAGTGAACTCAATAGCATGATCGGAATGATCGCCATCAGCAATGGCAAATCAATCCTAGGGAAGAAACGCTTGTTCATCTTCTACAACCTAAAAACGCCCCAACGCGGGGCGAAAACAACCAGAACTCTGCGAGCTCAAACTATTCCGATGCTAAGAATCCAATTTGGAAATAACAGACACCACGCAAAGGTGTGCAAGAGAGGAGTGTGCGACGCCGCCTGTTATGGGTAAGCTGACTTGGAAAGTCGTGGGAAGGATAAATACACCAGGCTGAGGTTTTGCGCCACATTTTTTATAAGATTGAAATGGAAATTGGTACAGACAGCGCAATGAAATGAGCAAAATTGGAAGGGAATCGCCTTAAGTATTGGGTACTTAAGGCGATGGCACGCTTAGGCTTGAGCTTTTTCTGGTTTGTGCGTGAAATGGTACAACGCCCACAGCACAAACAAAGTCACGGTAAGCTCCCAAGCTCGGAGGAAGGTGCTCTCCAAGCCCAGTTCATTGCTGGTCATGTACAGCTGAATCGGCAACATGGTCGCTAATAACGCGTCGGCATGGACGTCTTTGGCTGGGCCTTTCGCTTTTGCCATTGATGCGGTGATCATAAAGGCAAGCAGACCCAATACGATGGTGTAGTAACCGAACGTGGATTGATGCCCAGCCATCAGTAAGGTGAACACTACAGCCAATGCACAGCCGCCCACCTGAGTTTGAAAACGGCGGTCAACCACGTCGATAAAGCTTTTGTGTGTGGTTTGTGTGGCTGCGGCAATCACTGGCACCAAACAAAACGTTGCCGAGATGATGTCGACAATCATCAAGAACGCCACACCAAGACCAATCAATGCGAGTGAAATCGCTCGGTTCTCAAACGTAACAGGTTCTTCTTCAAATGCTGGTGGCTTGCCGCCACGTTCAACAGGGAACAGAGTCACCATGGCTTTTGCGACGACCATGGTAATCAGCATCGATAGCAGGATTTCATGAATGCGCATTGGCATGTCCATGGTGGTGTGCTGAGCAAACACCACAATCAGAATCCAGTTGAAGGTTGGCATTAGCATCTGACCTTTCTTCGGCGGTGTGGTCGCTCTGCGGCGCATAAAGTCGAAGAAGAACAAGCTAATGGTCCACACCACAAACGGATGTTGTGAAAACACTTCAGTTACCACCAATGCTGTACTTGCTGCTAATAACGTAGGTAGCAAGGTGCGAAGCAGGCCAAGCCAAGAATAGTCTTTGTTCTTGGTCATGATGATGGTTGGGTACAGCGCCAGATAAACCGGAGAATCAAGATTCAGCAGTTTGCCCAGCACCATACAAATCGTCACAGTAAGGGCAACGCGCAGTGCTTCATTGCGCTCAGAACGACTTTGAAACAGGTTTTCGAAGGTCCACATGGTTCACCCCCTAGTAGATGTAGCGGAACATCGCCACCAAGTGAATCCAAGCCGAGCCAATGACGTCCATAACAGGATTGCCGCTTTCAACGATCACACTCGCTCGTGAACCAGAAATCATTGAAGGATCCAATTCGTTAACTGTAATGCGAGTACGCACTTTCTGTTGCTCACGGATCCAACGAGTATCATTGGTCACGCTAGAAAGCTGTCCATTAGCATTGTTGGTATCGTAAATCGCACGCTCTTGGCTGCTGACTTCACCAGTAAATACTTTGCCCGGTAGGGCATCGAAGGACACCAACACTTCGCGACCATTAGTTAGCTTATCAATGCCTTTTTCGTTGAAGTCTGCACTGATCCACGCATGAGCTTCGTCCACCAGCATCAAAGACGCTGTGCCTTGTGTGATGTAGCTGCCTGATTGCAGTTGCAAGTTCGTTACCACACCTTCAGTTTGCGCCACGATTTGGGTGTGGCTTAAATCCAGCTCTGCACTGGCAAGTTTTGCTTCTGCTAGTTCAATAGCCGCTGTGCGGTCTTGAGTAGAAAGCTCTGCCTCAATGCGTTTTACTTCCGCGTTCGCCGCTTCCACCGCGCTGCTGGCGACTTGTGTATTGGTGATCGCGTCATCAAGCTCTTGCTCGGTTGCCAGCCCTTTATTGCGTAGTTTCTGGTTACGCGTCAGTTTTTGCTTCGCGTTGTGGTATTCGAATTCGCGTTGACTTTGGGTTTGTTTCGCTGCTGCCAATTGTTGCCATTTCGCGGAATCTGATTCACGTGCTTGGCGCAGTTCGGCTTTCGCTTGTGCCACTTTCAATTGGTAGCTGCTGGCATCGATAGCAAACAGTGGCTGACCTTTTTCAACCAATTCGCCGTTATTCACCATCACATCTGTGATCACGCCAGATACCTCCGGCGCAATGGTTGCGACATTGCGATGCAGTGTCGCTTGGGTGGTGAAAGGGGAAACATTATCTGAGGTGACTAAAAAAGCGGAGAACAAAGCTGCCGCTGAAAAAACAGTGTATATCGCGTATTTATAAAAATTTTCTTTCACGTCTGTACCTAGTATTCATTCGTTATTAAGCGCCGCGTTCACGGCATATTCGGGTCTCTTTTCTACGTGGGCTAGGTTATACTCATCTAAAATTGGAAAAAATAGCCAATGGAAGAAGTATGAATTCCATATTTGGAAACGTTGATGATCTGTACCTGTTTTGCTCAGTGGTTGAGCAAGGTTCTCTGCTCGCGGCAGCGAAAAAGCTCGAACTGCCGGTCTCTACTATGTCTCGTCGTTTATCGGCGCTGGAAGCACGTCTAGGATTGAGATTGCTGGAGAAGAAAGGCCGTGAGTTGGTGGCAACCGAGACAGGCTTACAGGCGTTTGATCAGCTCAGCAGTGCGATGGCGCAGATTGAATCCGGCATCTTGCAGCTCAACCAGCAAAGCCAACAAGTCGAAGGGCGAATTCGATTGGTGATGCCAAGTCGCTTCTACAATGACTTGGTCGACAAGGTGGTGGAGGATTACATCAAAACCTACCCAAAAGTGACCATTGATCTGCTGCTTAGCCAAGTGAATTCGATTCCAGAAACCGATCGCGATCTGGTGGTGACATTCGAATTGGACGGGTTAGACGACATGATCGCTCGCCCGTTGTTTAAAGCGGAGCATGCCTTTTTTGTTAGCCCTGAGTACTTAGTGCAAGCGGGCGGTAGCATTGAAAGCTTAGAGGATTTAGCTAAGCAAGATTGGGTCGCCAGTACGCACACCACGCAAGTGCCTATCTACCAACAAGACAAGTTGGTAGACATGCTCAACTGCAAGCCGCGCTTAGTGGTCAATGATATAACCGCAGTGATCAAAGCAGTGGAAAACGGCTTGGGGATCGCTTCGATTCCGATTCGTCATGTGAAACCTGAGCTGAATCTGGTGCAGGTCGCGCAGTCCTACAGCCGTGGGGATCGTCAAGCCTATTTGGTTTATCGTCAGCGCAACTACCAGCCTAAGGCGCTCAGCTTAATGATTGAGGCGATATTGCAGGCTGCCGAAACGCAAAACCATTCATCCTTTCTCAATACCATTCACTCCGCATAACTGCCATTGGTCGCATGCAAAAGCAGCGTGCGATCTTCTCCCTTAATCTGAAACCATCAAATCACGTTCAACTAAGGACAGTACATGATGGTTTCTCAATCTCGCTCAATCAAAGCTCTTAAACTGGCAAGTATGTTTATCGCCGCATTTGCACTCAGCAGCAATCTGGCTCTGGCTAACCCAAGCGAGCGCACACTCAGTCAATTCAACCAAGCGGCGCAGGGTGACTCTGGCTTAGTTGATACCGTTTACGGCGAATTATCTAAACAACTCGAAGAGCAGGGCGCAACGCCAGTGACCTTGGTGTATTTAGGCAGTGCTGAGACGTTGCAAGGTCGTGAAGCGTTTATGCCTTGGAACAAGATGAAGTTCACCGAGCGCGGTCTTGCCACAATCCAAAAAGGTTTGGATTTAATGGCGAATCAGCCAGTACCACTGCAAGAGCAGCAACGCTTACAAGGTTTGCCGGAATACCAGCTAGCTACCGCCATGGCAGCCACTACGTTTACCTCTCTGCCAGACATGTTCAATCACTTTGAGCGTGGCTACGAGCTGTACCTTTCTCTGCTCGATGAACCGAGTTTTAGCCAACAACCTTTCGCGGCTACTTCGTGGATTTACCGTTATGCCATTGAAGCGGCACTGCGCGCTGAAGATGTTCAACAAGCCAAAACATGGTTAGCGCAAATGGAACAATTGGGCGACAGCAATCTAGAAACGCAAACCGCGAAAGCGTTGCTAGCGAAATATTAGGGAGGCGCCATGATCGTATTTAATCAACTTAGCCGTGATTACGCCCTTGGTAGCCAAACGGTACGTGCATTGCGAGACGTATCTGGTGAAGTGTTTGCCGGCGAAATGGTGGCGCTGTGCGGACCGTCGGGCTCAGGCAAAAGCACCTTACTTAACGTGCTTGGCATGCTGGATACTCAATACCAAGGTCAGGTGACATTTGCAGGCAGCCCATACCCAACCGGACAAATGCAGGCTGCGAAAATGCGTCGTGAAAAGCTTGGCTTTGTGTTCCAAAAATTCAATCTTGTGCCTGTGATGACAGCGTTAGAGAACGTGGCGTATCCGCTGCATCTCAACGGCTTTTCAAAAGCAGAGCAAACCGAGCTCGCCACACAAATGCTAGAACACGTTGGTTTGGGCGAGTTTATTCATCACATGCCCGATAACCTATCAGGCGGTCAGCAGCAGCGAGTGGCAATTGCGCGCGCTTTAGTGCACAAACCGGCGTTGGTGATTGCTGATGAGCCAACCGCAAGTCTTGATAGCCAAACTGCCAACAAGGTCATCGATATTATGAAAGGGCTCGGACACGAGCTTGGTACTACTTTTATCGTCGCCACTCACGACCCTCGCATGGCATCCCGTTGTGACCGCACCATTGAGTTGGTGGACGGCAAGATTACCCAAACGCACGCAAGTGTGGAGGAGGTTTCATGGGCAAGCTAATTCCAGTTTCCGTTCGCCTTGCTTGGTTGAACCTGCAACGCAATCGCCGCCGCAGTTTGTTGTCGATGCTGATCATCGCCATTGCCGTGTTTGCGTTAACCAGTGCGGGTGGTTTTGGTCTGTATACCTACGACAGTTTGAAAGAATCGACAGCGCGTGACACGGGGCATCTGACGTTAACCACACCGGGTTACTTCGCCAAAGAAGAAGAGATGCCACTGAGTAACGGTTTAACTCACGCCGACGATATCACCAAGCAATTGATAGGCATAAACGAAGTGCGAGGCGTGCAGCCACGAGTTGAGTTCAGCGGTTTGATTTCCAACGGTAACAAATCATCGATCTTTATCGGCATTGGCGTGAACGAACGCGAATTCGATATGAAAGGGCCGTTTTTGGATGTGCGTGAAGGGCAGACGCTGTCCAACATTCATGCATCGCGTTATGACCCTGCAGAGCCAGAAGTGATGCTCGGCGTTGATTTGGCGAACAACCTAAGCGTGCACGTTGGCGATTGGATTACCTTGCTGGCGACCACTACCGACGGTGCATTGAACGCGTATGACTTCAAAGTTCGTGGCATCTATTCAACAGGCGTACCAGAGCTTGATAAACGCCAGTTGTACGTGCACATCAACAGCGCGCAATCGTTGTTGGGCTCAGACAAAGTCAGCGCGTTATCGGTCTTCCTGTTCGACACCAGTTTAACGAGCCAAGTCGAGCAACAAGTGGCTTCGGTTCTGAGTAAGCAAAAACAGAACTTTGGTGACCAAGATATTGAGATTACGCCTTGGCAAGAACGTGCGTTCTTCTATCTCAAAGTGAAAGATTTGTACGACCGCATCTTCGGCATCATGGGCGCAGTAATGGCGTTGGTGGTCTTTGTCGCGCTGTTCAACACCATGACCATGTCGGTCACCGAGCGTACACGTGAAATAGGCACCTTGTCGGCACTTGGGAGCTACCCTCGCGAAATCATTGCTGGGTTCTTGCGCGAAGCAGGGTTACTCGCGGTGATTGGCAGTTTAATCGGCGCTTTGTTTACGGCACTAGTCACCATTTTACTGATGGTCGTGGATGTGCAAATGCCGCCACCGCCAGGACGCACAGAAGGTTACCCATTGACGATTTACTTCTCTTGGGAGCTGGTAGCTGTCGCAGGATTCGCAGTATTGATGATTTGTTTGGTTGCGGCGTTTTTCTCGGCACGCAAAGGGGTGAACAAGCCAATTACGGAGGCACTGATTTATGTTTAATTTCAAATCACTATTACCAATTGCACTGCTGACGGTAAGCGGCGTTGCAAGCATGAATGTCAGTGCAAATGAAACAGCGCTAGATGCACAGCAAGTTGCGCAATTGATTGAAAAAGCCGACAGCTACCGCTTGCAAGATGATTCCTCCAAAGTGGTGTCACTGGTGCGCTTATATCAAGACCAAGAGTTAGATAAAACCCGCCTTTACCATGTGTACACGCGTCCAAATCGTGAATCGTTGGTGGTGTTCAAATCGGCAGTCGAAGCTGGGCAAAAGATGCTGATGATGGGCGACAACTACTGGCTGCAAATGCCAAAGAGCCGCCGTCCGATTCGCATTACGCCGATGCAGAAGCTTCTTGGTGAAGCGTCTATCGGCGACATCTCAACCCTGACTTGGAGCCAAGATTATCAAGGTGAATGGAGAGCGACAGAAACTGTTTCGGTGAACGGAGAAAGTGTCGCGGCTTATCACCTTGCGTTAACCGCGAAAACCAAAGGGGCGAGCTATCAGAAGATCGACTTGTGGTTGTCTGAGCAAGATGCGTTTCCAATCAAAGCTGATCTTTACTTGCGCTCGGGCAAACTCGCCAAGCAAGCGCAATACGGACGTGCAAGCGACAACGGTGAAGACTACGTCAGTGAGATGACCTTGCTTGATAGCATTCAGCCGAGCAAAAAAACCGTTATCGAGTACCAAGAAATCGTGCCTTGGCAACTGGATAACAAGTTCTACAACCCAAGCTATCTGCCTAAAGCCAATACGACTCAGCTTTAGTCTGAGCTTCGTAAATAGAACCATGAAAACGAGCAAGGAAGTCACATGAAATCGCGCCAGCCTAACCTTAACAAAAGCACCAGTTTGTTGATTGCTGCCTCATTGTGTGTGGGCGCGTCAGCCCCTGCTTTTGCTAATGACGAACTGAGTTTTGAGTGGGATTGGGTTGTCAGTTACGAAACTGCCAAGCAACGGGATAGCGCATTTATGCAGGCGCAGGGCAGTTCTCGCGATTCACTTAATGCGCTACTGGATGTGCAGGTGAACTATCAAAACTTCAGTGGCTTGTTTGCTCTGTATAGCCAAGGTTTGTACCTCAACCAACAAGGAGAGAGTGACTGGTGGAGTGAAGCTGATAACCAATTGCTGATTCGAGAGCTTGCTTGGCTAGGGGAGTGGCAAGTCGGTGATACCACTCTTGATGTGAGTTTGGGTAAGTTACGCGTGGATTGGGGCGTGGGTTATGGCTACCGACCTTTGGATCTGTTTAAGCCTTATCGACAAAATCCTGTTGGCATAGTCGCAGAAGAGGGCGCGGGTGTGTTTTCACTTTCACACTACGATATGGCCGGCGAATGGACCGTCATTGCGACCGATTCAAGCTGGGGGCAACAAGACCAAAGTGCACTTGATCAAGCCGCAGAGCAACAAGGTGTTGGTATTCGTCGTTATGCGCTGGTGGGTGACACAGAATATCAGCTGATTGGTTATTACGATGATGTTCGTCGAGGTTTGCTCGGAGCCAGTACCATTGCCGTGTGGGATGAATCCATCGCCATGCACGGTTCCATGCTGTGGCAAAAACAAAGTGTCGGCTATCAGTTTCAGCAGGGTGATCTTTACCAACCCGTTTCGGTTGAGGAGCAGGGCAGTGCATTCCAAGCCTTAGTTGGGGTGAATTGGGCAAACCAAGCCGGACATAACGTGATTGCTGAATATTGGTACGACAGCCGAGCATGGTCGAAAAGCGAATGGCAACAAGCAATAGAGCGTGGTGAATTACTCTCTCAGATCCTTGATCCTAACAACTCTTTGTTGGCTAGCAGCGCTCTACTTGCGACAAGCTACGCCCAAGGGTTTCAGCATGCCAATATCGTTCAGCATAACGTAATGCTGCACTGGAGTTGGGATGTGGAAGCGTGGGCTGCATGGAACGGTAAAGCGGATATGGGCTGGTTAAGCGATATAACACCCACATTGGATGTGATGTTGTCGCCGCAAGATGGTGGTGTGATTGTCACGCAGTGGCTTAACTACCAATGGATTGATACTGGCGATCAAAGTGTAGAAGTGGAAGTTGCCGCACGCTTTTTAACCGGAGACGACCAATCTGCTTACGCACAAATCAATGATAAGCATATGATTGTATTTAACATCAAAGGGAAGTTCTAAATGTGTTCAGCAAAATCAGTGGTGAAAAGTGGATGGTCGCGTAGCTTATTAGTGACCACGGCATTTTGTCTCTTTATCGCAGCAATGACGCTTTCTGTTTGGGGTGGCTCATTTTACGTTCATGTTATGGTGAGTTTTGGATTTGGCTATTCGGCTATCTTCTTCTCATGGCTTGTCGACCGCCTGTTTCCTACCATTCCTCGTTTGGCGGAAGTGGCTATCTCGCTGACGGCTTGCTTATTGTTCGGTGTGGTAAACGCCCAGTTTTGGCTCGAAGAATATTTCGGCATCTCAGGTATGCTATCGGTTGGACTCATGGGGTTGTTATTCAGTGCCATGTGCTTTTTCTATTTCTACTCACGCGAGCAACATGCAATCGCTCAACGAGAGTTGGAAGCCATCAAACGCGAGAAAGCAGAGCAAGATCGTGCGCTGTTGCTGAGTCAGCTTAAGCAGATGCAAAGCCAGATTGAGCCGCATTTCTTATTCAATACCTTGGCAAATATCAGTGCGCTCATGTCGCAAGATGTTGATAAAGCTAAGCTGATGCTAGAACAGTTAACCGCGCTGCTGCGTGCAACGCTCAAAAGCTCACGTGAAGAGCAAACTACCATAGACAATGAAACGGCGTTAATTGAGGCTTACTTAGGCATCCAGCAAACCCGTTTAGGTGACCGACTCAGTTACAAGATTGAGGTAGAAGAGGGGCTAGGTAGAAGCGAGTTACCGCCGATGATGCTTCAACCCTTAATCGAAAACGCCATCATCCATGGTATTGAGCCGAAGCGAGAAGGCGGTGAAGTCCGTTTGCTGATTAAGCGCGAACAACAGAACTTGCTGATTGAAGTCAGAGACACAGGTGTTGGCTTAAATCACGTGAGTGGGCACATGGGGTCAGGCGTCGGTTTAAGTAATCTCAAGCAGCGAGTTGAAGCTTTGTTCGCCGGGCAAGGAGAGGTTTCTATCAGTGAGTCTGCTCAGGGTGGCGTATGTGTTCGCCTGAGCTGGCCAATGGAATCGTAATCAAGGAAGAAAGGAATGAATACAGGGTTTACTGCCATTATTGCTGATGATGAACCGCTATTGAGGCGTCATCTTGATAAAAGCCTAGCTGAAGTGTGGCCAGAGCTAGAGGTGATAGCCAAAGTCGCGGATGGTGAACAAGCGTTGCAAGTCATTGAGCAAAACCAACCTGACATTGCGTTTCTTGATATTCGTATGCCAGTTCTGGATGGCATGACACTAGCGCAAAAACTCAATCAACTCGCCAATCCACCTTTGATTGTGTTTGTCACTGCGTACGATGATTACGCCATCAAAGCCTTTGAACAAAATGCCGCCGATTATTTGCTCAAGCCTATCTCGGATGAGCGCCTGCTGACGACGTGTGAAAGAGTGAAAGCACGCCTTGCTAAGCGAGAGCAAGAAAGCAGTAATGTGCAGATGAGCAGCCTGTTAGAACAGTTACAACAATTATCCGCGCCACAAACGCCGCAATATCTTCAGTGGATCAAAGCGACGCAAGGGGAAGATATTCATCTGATTGCCACGTCTGATGTGTTGTATTTCAAAGCGGAAGAAAAATACGTTTCTGTGTATGCACAACAAGGACAAGGCAAAGTGCAGGAGTATTTGATTCGTACATCGTTGAAAGAGTTGATAGGGCAGCTTAACCCAGAACAGTTCTGGCAAGTGCACCGTTCAAGCGTGGTGCAAGTGTGCAAAATTAACAAAATAAACAAAGACTTTGCTGGAAGGATGTTTGTTCACGTTGGAGAAAACAAGCTCCCTGTGAGCCGTGCATCTCAAAGTTTGTTCAAAGGGATGTAATCGCTAGAACTGCTCACTCTTTACACTGTAAACTCGCTGCTCATTTTTTCAGCAACAAAAACAAAAAGCGCCTAGGTCATAAGACGTTAGGCGCTTTTGTCGTTTTATAGCGACGATTTCTCCGAAGAGGTGAATGGGTTTATTCGCTGACCGTCACTTTCTCAATAATGATTGGATCGCATGGCACATCATCGTGACCAAGCTTAGAGGTCGTTTTTACTTTCGCGATGCGATTTACGACATCCATACCCGCGGTCACTTTACCAAACACTGCGTAGCCCCAGCCTAGGTTGGTGGTTGCGGTGTGGTCTAGGAAATCATTGTCTTCCAAGTTAATGAAGAACTGTGCCGTTGCAGAGTGCGGTGCATCGGTACGTGCCATTGCGATAGTGCCAACAAGGTTCTTTAGACCACGGTTTGCTTCGTTCGCGATCGGTGCGCGCGTTAGCTTTTCTGCCATGTCTTCTGTATGACCGCCACCTTGAATCATAAAGCCATCGATAACGCGGTGGAAAATGGTGCCGTTGTAGAAGCCATCTTCACAGTATTTTTTGAAGTTCTTTGAGCTAACTGGCGCTCGTTCTAGATTCAGTTCAATCTCGATATCACCGAAATTGGTGGTCATAATAATCATCTGGTTTGCCCTTGTGGGTGCTAAGTTGGCGGCATTATAGCTAAGACTTCTGAGGATAGCAGAAATAAAAACAGCGACGTTTGGCGTCGCTGTTTGCATGTTGAGTGCTTGAGGAAAGCTCTAGACCGTAAAGCGACCGACCAAGTCGTACAGCTCGTTAGCTTTGTGGTTGAGGTTGCCACTGCCTGTGCGGTTTTGGTTGGCAAGGTGTGCCGATTGGCTGCTTTGTTGAGAGATGACTTCGATGCGTTGTGAAATCTCTTGCCCAACTTGGCTTTGCTCTTCAGTTGCCGTTGCGATCAGGGTGTTCATGTCCATGATGTTAGCAATTGCGGCTTGGATTTCTTGCAGTGCGGCAGAGGCAGCTCGTGCTTCCTCAACCGTTGCTTCACCACGCGCTTGGCTTGAACCCATGGCTTTCACTGCCGCATCCGAACCAGACTTCAATTGCTCAATCATTTGGTGAATTTCGCCAGTGCTGTCTTGAGTGCGACTCGCCAGTTTACGGACCTCATCGGCAACGACTGCGAAGCCGCGACCTTGTTCGCCTGCACGGGCTGCTTCAATGGCTGCGTTCAGTGCCAATAGGTTGGTTTGCTCGGCAATGTCTTGAATCACTTCTAGCGAAGAAGAAATGTTTTGTACATCGCTCTCTAAACGAGAAATCACCGTGCTGGCTTCCGATACTTCTAGCGCGAGCGCTTCGACGGAGTTCGCTGCGGAATCAACAATGTGTTTCGCTTGCTGTGAATTTTCATCGGCGTCTTTGGCGGATTGCGCCGCTTGGTTAGCGTTGCTGGAAATCTCGTGCGCCGTTGCTGTCATCTCGGTCATTGCCGCAGCGACCTGTTCGGTTTCTTCACGTTGACCTGAAGCCAACTCGTCCACTTGCGATGCTCGCTGTGACATGTCGTTGGTCTCTGAAACCACTTCTTGCCCGACATGGCTAACGCTCTTGATGATGCCTTGCAGGCTTTCAACGAAGATATTGAAGTTACGGCTCAACTGAGTGAACTCCGGCACGCTTGATTCTTCCATCCGCGCGGTTAAGTCTGCATCGCCTTGCGCGAAAGAGTGAATTGAGGTATCAAACTGCTCAATAGGCTTCATGATGCTGCGGTTAACAAACACCGCGAAGACCGCTACGATAGCTGCAATCGAGACACAGAACAGAGCAATTGCCGTCAGTGTGGTGTTGAGGGCCTGATGCGCGGCTTCTTCCATGTTTGCCACAATGGCGTCGATATCGTCAGTGTAGAAACCCGTTCCCAACATCAAATCCCATTCAGGAATAAAGACCGAGTAGCTCAATTTTGGTAGCGCTTCGTTCTGACCGAGTTTCGGGAAATAATAAGTCGTGAACGCACCTGTTTTGGAATTTTTGATCAAATCCTGAATCAGGTAATTGCCTTTCTTGTCCTGCAAGTTATAGAAGTTCTCTCCGATGCCTTTGGTGTTTTTACCCACCACGACACGCACGCCTTTTGAATCGTAACCGAAGATGTAGCCGGATTGGCCAAACTCCAACTGTTTCAAGATAGGCAGTGCTTCTTCAAGCGAGGCATTTTGAGCGAGTAGTGGCTCGACGGCGGAGCGCGCCATTTGGACGTAGTTTTTGAGCTCGGCTTTTTTCATCTCCATCATTTGACTTCGAGTCTGCTCAATCTCGTGTTCGTTGTAGGCTGTGGTTTGTAGATAGGTGAACCACATCATGCCTATTGCCATGGTTAGAATTGGAATTATTGAAAGGATATATAGTCGTTTTCTGATCGTCAGATTCATAGAGACGTCCTTCTCTCGGCGCAGCGTTACAAGTGACAAGCTGAATAAGCTTGCCTGATAAAATTATTAATACTTATTGTTGTAATGCTTAGAGATTAACCGAGTTAATCAATCAGAAGTACAGGAAGTTTATAAATTTAGACTAAGGTCGTAGCATTTTTAAGCAGGATCACAATTAACGTGAACACGAACCGTTATTGCAGCGGGAAGTGCCCGTTAACCAGTAGGAGACGCGGTAGCGGTTTTTGGCAAATTTGAGGTAAAGCCAGTCCGCCACAGATTTGATAATGCGCCAACGCAGCGGTGCATACAACCAACCGCGACCGACCAGTTGCCATGCACGATGAGTCACGTCCAACCCAAGCAGCAGCTCACCCTTATCGTTGAGTGCGTGCAAAATGGTGTTGGCTTGCTCCGGATCGATCTGCGGATAAGCGGCGAACGCCTCGCTGTAGATGTCGACGGTTTTGATGTGCTGCTTGGCATCGCGTTGTTTTAGCGCCTTCATCTCTTTGGCGCACAAGGGACAAGTGCCATCGTAAAATACGGTCAGTTTGGTCATGATTGAGCTCATTATTGGCGGTTCTTATCCCTTTTACGCGATTATTTTTCTTTTAGTTCATTGTCTTGCAAGTAATGCAGCCAATTATCACGGATGTTGCCGTAATTGAATTGGCAGAACTCTTTACGATCGCGTAAGTAATCTTTTTCTACCTCATCTAACAAGGCTTTATATCGCTCTGGATTGCTGCCGTAAACTAGACACAGGGTAGAGAAGTAGCGCTGCAGATCGAAACTGTGCTCGTCAATGTACTCGCCAAAATCGTAGTAGTCCGGTCTGTCGTCGGATTCGAATGCGAACATGTCTGCAGCACTGATCGCCACATCGGCACCTTCATCAACGTAGTCAATCAACAAAATGGTCGCGAAGTTATCGACCGCATCTTCCTCTTTACCCAGTACCGGAATGTTTTGATCGGCAATGTAAGCGTGTCCGGCTTCGTGCAATAGCGTGTGCAGCAAAGTATCGAGCGCGCCCGTTTTCGGTGATTTACCGTAACGTTCTTGGTATTTGTTGTTGGTGAAGTAGTTGAATGATTCCAGATAGAAGGTGTAGGGAATATGGATGGTGTGGGTTTCTGGATCGTAAAGTGGACCGTCTTCGCCACCGTAGGTCAGTATTAGTGGGTTATCAAACGGGAAGTAATCATCAGAAAGCTGGACAAAGATGTCGTTCACTTCACTGCTTTCAATCACTTGCGCAGCAAAGCGATCATCGGCAGTTTCCGCTGGGAGGTATTCGATTTTAATGTTTTCGCTCGCAGACGTTGTGGCAGCAAACAACAGCAGAGAGGCAAAGGCAGAGTGACTTTTCATTTTCGGAATCTTGTTATTTGTTTGGTTTGCTTGAAAATTATACATAGTTTTTATAGTGTGCGCGCTGGAGGGCACATTCATGAACAATCCATTATTACTGCAACCCCGCATCCAATAGGCGTCGTTGACTGAGAACGCAGCAACAACGACACGAGAAATCGTTCCGTGGCATACATTTACTCTATTAAGGTAATTGCCATGAAAAAACATTGGTCCAAATTTCAGTACCTGCACCAAGTGGTGCAAAACCAAAACATCCACATCAAAGGCACCCACAGTTATTACAGCGATTGTTGGGATAACGGCTTTGAAGATTCGGTCGTGCGTTATCTGCATGGCGATGAAATCAGTAAAGCGTGGCAGCCGAGGTGGGAAGTCGATCAGCTCTACATCGGTGATTACGTTTGTATCGCGGCTGAAGCGGTGATTTTGATGGGCGGCAACCACAATCACAGGACGGACTGGTTCTGTCTGTATCCGTTTCTTGATGACATTGAGCAATCTTACCAAGGCAAAGGCGATACCGTTATTGGTGATGCGGCTTGGATTGGTATGCGCGCGATGATCATGCCTGGTGTCAAAATTGGGGAAGGTGCAGTCATCGCGGCAAACAGTGTGGTGACTAGAGATATCCCGCCTTATACCGTGGTGGCAGGATCGCCCGCAAAACCCATCAAGCTTCGCTTTGAGCAAGACACCATCGATAAGCTGCTCGCGCTGCAAATCTACACGTGGGATGAAGATAAGTTTGAGGCGCTTCGCTCTTTCGTCTGTAACAATGATATAGAGCAGTTAATCATTGCAGAAGAAAAGTATAAAAGTGGCGAATAGCACTGAAATGAGGAAAATTTTCAGCGATATGTTATAATCTCGCTCCGTTGTAACGAGAACACTTGTTGCAAGCTTGAGAATTTCCTTGGATTCGGCTCGTTTTAATCATCATGAGTCAGAGTTATTGAACTACGATAGGATACAAGCAAACCCAGATGTTAGAGCGCCACCACGGCGCTCTATTCGTTATAACGGTAAGGAACTTTGCCCAATAGTGAGGATGACTTTCTGTTTAAGTAAGGGAGCCCGATAGCGGTTCAGAAAGTCTCTCTCGGACAATACTCACAACACTATATGTCCATCCACATCAAGCAGTCATTTTTGCTTTGAATGTGAACCGGATAAGAAGGAGCTTAATCGGCTCCTTTTACATTTTAGGGCTTGCGAATAGCGCATAAATCAGAACATCGCTTAACGACCGTCCCTTAAACTAGCCTAAGGCGCATTTAACACAACCTTTTGAGTATTTTCGAAAAAATATAGCGAGAAAATTTGCTATTGAGCGAAGGTTAAACTAACACTCAATCATTACGGAGGATGAAGAGAACAATAATAAGAGGCGATATGAATCATTTGATATCTGTAGGTGCACTGGAGTCCTTTTTGGTTGCGATCAGTGTGCTTTTTTTGGGGCATTTCATTAATGCTAAGCTACCGATCTTAAAGAAATTCAACATACCTGAGCCGATTGTAGGGGGCTTGATAGTCGCCTGCGCCATTACTGCTCTTCATTTCAACGGTATCGATCTGGAATTCGATTTGCCGTTGCAGAATACATTTATGCTGATGTTCTTTGCTACTGTTGGTTTAGCAGCAAACTACACTCAGTTGATGAAAGGGGGCGCGAAGGTCTTTATCTTCTTAGCGGTCGCGTCGTTCTACATCATCATACAAAACGGTGTCGGTGTTTCATTAGCGGCGGCATTGGGTTTAGATCCGCTGATGGGGCTTATCGCAGGTTCGATTACTCTTTCAGGTGGCCACGGCACAGGTGCGGCATGGTCACAAACGTTCCAAGACGTGTATGGATTAAATAACGTGTTGGAAATCGCGATGGCGTCAGCAACATTCGGTTTGATCATCGGTGGTATCATCGGTAGTCCGGTTGCTCAGCGATTGATCGAAAAGAACAAGATCGAATCTGAGTATGGTCCTGGGGGCAGAGATGCCAAAACCCACGAAAAATTCCCAGAATTGGTGACGTACAACGAATACGAAGAAGACAAAGTAACCGCGAAAAAAGTGGTTGAGAAATTGTTCTTCCTATTGATCTGTGTGACAGGCGCTAAGTACGTAGAGCAATGGGTGAGCACTTACGATATTCAATGGCTGATGATTCCAGACTTCGTCTACGCATTGTTCATTGGTGTGATCATCACTAACTTCTTGGAAGTAACTAAAGTCCGTAAGTTAGATACAGAAACGGTCGATATGCTAGGTACGGTATCGTTGTCTCTGTTCTTGGCAATGGCATTGATGAGCCTGAAACTGTGGAACATTTTCGACCTAGCGATCCCATTCTTGGTGATTCTGGGCGTGCAGTCGGTGATTCTGGCTATCTTTACCTACTACGTAACATTCAAGGTGATGGGTAGTAACTATGATGCAGCGGTTATCTCTGGTGGTCACTGTGGTTTTGGTTTGGGGGCAACCCCAACAGCGGTAATGAACATGGGTTCTATCGTTAACCGCTTTGGTCCATCACCACAAGCTTTCATGGTTGTACCGATTGTTGGTGCCTTCTTCATCGACATCGTTAACTTGATCATTCTGCAAGGCTACATTTCGTTCCTTGGCTAGATTGATAAAAAATACTTATAGAGGCCACAGTTTATCTGTGGCCTTTTTTTATATTTATTGATGATGTGAACGGGTGGAATAAAAAATTTTTCTATGTAAATATCTGAATAATAAGGAAATAACCAAATATACCTATTGGTAGGTAGATAAAGTTGTTGACGTGAAAATAATATGATCTTAGAGTAACAACCACTGACGAGGAGCTGGTTCCCAAACCACCTCCTTTTTTAATAAAAACACTACCTACTTACTAGTAGGTAGGTTAATGAGAGAAAGGAAACGTATTATGTTCAACACATCTTCAATTGCACTTATCGTAGGCGGCTCATCAGGTATGGGTAAAGCGACAGCAGAGCGACTTCTTAAAGCTGGTGTATCCGTCATGATTCTTTCGCACGATAAAAACAACCTTGCTGAAGCAAAGCAGGATTTAGAAAGTGTGACCAAAGGCCAGGTAGAAACCGCTCAAGTTGATCTGTATGACCCAAGTGCAGTGAAAAGCTTTATCGAACAATTGAATGCTGAAAAACGTCATATTGGTTACTTGGTTAATGCTGCTGGCTTCTTTAAACCGGTCGATTTCCTTGACCACTCAGAGCGTGATTACGACCTACAACTAGACATGAACCGGTCGTTTTTCTTCATCACTCAGGCTGTGGCGAAAAATATGAAACAGCACGGCGGCGGTGCGATCGTAAATATCGGTTCTATGTGGGCTCACCAAGCAATTAAAGCAACGCCATCATCAGCGTACTCAATGCAAAAAGCGGGTCTTCATGCTCTGACGAAAAACCTAGCAATTGAACTTGGTGATCACGGCGTACGCGTAAATGCTGTAGCACCAGCTGTTGTGATGTCGACGATTTACAAGTCATTTATCGCGGAAGAAGAAATCGAATCAGCACTACAAGGCTTCAATGATTTCCACCCGATTGGCCGTATCGGTTCAACAGAAGATGTGGCAGACGCGATTGAGTACTTACTGTCAGACAAATCGTCTTGGGTAACTGGCACAGTGCTTAATGTCGACGGCGGTGTAATGGCTGGCCGTAACTAACATCACTAAACGTGCGAATTGGGGCCTTTCACTCCATCCCTAAAGGCCCCAATTAAAAATTCAGTAGTAAACACGACATCAAATAATAACAAGGACATATCATGGATAACTCACCACTAAACGGCATTAAACTCGATGACCTAGCGGCTTACACTCAAGTGATCACTGAAGACGCAACGCAGGCGATCTCTGAATACGGCATTGTTGCTGAATGGAAAGGCGGCGTTCACAGTGAAATCCGTACTTTGAATCAAAAGGTTGGCGGAAAAGAAATCGTAAAAGACTTCAGCTTTGAAGTTGGTGAGCCAGAAGAGTTATTGGGCAACAATGCATACCCAACACCTCAAGATTACCTATTGGGCGGCATGGCTGGTTGCATGATGGTGGGTTTTGTTGCGGGTGCGAGTGCTCGTGGTATCAAGCTAGACGCTGTGAAGCTAACCATCAAAGGTGCCCTGGATTTACGTGGCTTCCTAAATGTGAGCGAAGAAGCGCCGGTTGGCTTTGATGAAATCCAATTTCAATTTGAA
Source organism: Vibrio sp. MMG023 (assembly GCF_021654215.1). Classification (NCBI taxonomy): domain Bacteria; kingdom Pseudomonadati; phylum Pseudomonadota; class Gammaproteobacteria; order Vibrionales; family Vibrionaceae; genus Vibrio; species Vibrio sp. MMG023. Next base: position 149,570 of record NZ_JAKFZP010000007.1, read on the forward strand.
GTAAAAGGTGAGGGGACTCAGGCTGATTATGACGAAGTCATTGCGAGCGTACAGCAGTTCTCTCCAAACTATCGCACCATTAGCGATGCGGTCAAAGTTTCAGCCATCGTTGCATAACTAAAATATTAATCAAAATCACGCACGCTTTTTCACTGCTTTGAGCCTATATTTCGATATAGGCTCTTTTTTTATTAAGCAGTACCGAGTACAAATTATTGCGCTGATACGCAGTCTTTGACCTTCAATCGATTTTTGTTGTCTCGGTTGGTAATCACTTGTTGATGGTCGTCAATCGTGCCCAGATTTTTCGCCAAACGATCATACAAGACAACATTGACCGTTGCCGCCAAGTTCATGCAGCCATTGGTGGGAACATACACTACGTGGTCAGCCTTATCGACAACCTCTTGCGGCAGTGAGCCATCTTCTGGGCCAAAAATATACACCGCGTTTTCTGGGTGAGTAAAAAGAGGCAACGCCGTAGCGCCAACTGCCAACTCAACACACACCACTTTCACGTCTTCAGCAAGGTGAGCGGTGAGATCGTCCATTTCGATCAAATTGATCCGTTCGTGCATGTTCTTCGTGTCGGTTCGGAATTTTACTGCACGATTATAGCGAGTACCGTTATAACGAACTTGTGTGGCGTCATAACAACCTGCTGCGCGCATTACCGCTCCCACATTGGTTGGATCTTTCGGGTTATACAGTCCAAGAATGACCGTTGACTGTGCTGTCATTGCTGTTGTTCTACTTAATGGTTTCAAGATAAGAGCTTGATGCTCGTTGAGCGTGGGATTATGGACTTAACCCGCCAGAAGTACTATCACAATATTTTTTTAGAAGTAGAAGTAGAAGTAGAAGTAGAAGTAAAACTAAGGGACGAGTGGGTTACGGGGAGCAACAACCTCCCCATAAATGAATGGATAGAGCAATTTAACGAGCGGCAAGCTTTTCGATAACACTCTCTGCTGCTTCTAATGCGCCCTCAATAAATCCACCGAACTCTTGTGCTGATTCTGTTCCCGCAAAGTACATGCCCTGTTGGCTTAATTGCTCCAGTGATGCGTTGAGCCCATAACGCGGGTGATGAGTTGGCATGGTGTGATCCTTTTCAACCGCCGTGTATGCCTCTTTCGACCAGTCGAGCAGTTTTACTTCAGTGACGTTATACGCCTCGGGGCCAAAGAGTCTCGCTAGTTGCTCAACTGCCATGGTTTTCAATTTGGTGGCGCCTAGCTGTGCGCGATCTTGAGCATCGTAACCGATAAAACCGAACAGGGCGGCATGGCCATTTTCAGCACTGGCGTCATGAATTTCCACCAATGGACCAACTTGGCTGTTTGCGTAACCAGACAATCCGTTTTCACGCCAGAAAGGTCGGTCATAAATGGCGAAGAATTTCGCGTGAGCGGCCATCCATGTGGGCGTTTTTTCCAGCGCATTTAACGCTGTTGTTGGAAGGGTGGGCGTCAAGCGGATGTTATTGGCAATCAAACGATGAGGGAGAGCGAAGATGATGTTCTCACTCTCTAAGGTCAGCCGCTCTGCTTGGTGGATAACATCGACGCTATATCCTTGGCTTTCAGTATGACTCACTGCGTGCACTTGATGCTCATATTTGATGTTTTCTGGGTTGAGTAACTTTGCTACTCCTGCTACCAATTGCGCCATGCCACCCGATACTCTCATGGATTGAGGAGAAGAAAAGAATTGATTCGACACTTGACGAATACCAGCCTGCCCGGCTTGTTCGATTAACATATCGCCAGTTTCGTACTGTTCTACGATCGGAAGCGATAAGTTGTCGACAAGCCTCATGACACGATGATTCATCTTGGGCCAAAACCAAGATGGGCCGAGGTCAAATTGGTCGTGTTGACTGTTTGCTGCCAAGCTCGCAGAAGAAAGAATTCGACCTCCGAGTCTGCTTCTCGCCTCAAGTAGCAAGTAGTTATGCCCCGCTTTTTCTAGGTACGCTGCGGTGTAGAGACCGCTCAAACCGCCTCCGATAATAATAAAATCGTATTTCATTGTTTGCCTTTAATGTTAGTTATCTACTGGTAGGTAGGTTAAGTCTTTTTTGAAAAAGAAACAATACCTACCGGTAGGTAGACAGGTTTGTGAGGGCATGCTATCTTTTGCAAAAATGTTTAAGGTGGAAGCCACATGAAAGAACTTAGCCCGACGGCTGCAAAGATTGCCGACCTTGCTGAAAGCTACATACAAAGCCGAGGTTTTAATGGTTTTAGCTTTCGCGACATCCAAAATGAGCTGGGTATTAAGACCGCGAGTATTCATTACCATTTTAAAACCAAGCAAGACTTGGCTGAAGCGGTGTTTGAACGCTATCTCGCAAACTACGAAGCGGCGTTAATTCAGATCGAGAGCCAACCAAGCAGTGCTGAGGAAAAAATTGAAGCGCTGGCTGATATTTTTATTGGTGTACGCGAGCAAGATAAGTTGTGTTTGTGTGGTATGTACGCTTCTGACTTTTACTCTTTGGCAGATGGCCTAGAAGGGCTGCTGTCGCGTTTTGTGCAAACGAATGAGCAATGGCTACAAAAAATCATTGATCAGGGTGTAGAGAACGGAGAGTTCGACTTACGAGTGGAATCAGCCCAAGTTGCAAGGCTAATCTTTGTTGCACTGGAAGGCAGTATGTTACTTTCTCAGTTTAAAGATGCCGATTACATTCGCAGCGTGAAGGCGAGTTGTCTCGCACTCCTTAAACGCTAAGATTATTCATAATACTGCCCGCGATAAGCGCGGGTATTATTTTAAATTTAACAGCTATCTACTAGTAGGTATGTAATGATTAAAGACAAAAGAACGCTAGAGATGAACGGCATTGATGCTGCAGGCACAGAACAATTTGAACGGATTCTCGAAGATATGTTGACCTTTCTTCCCAGTGCAATGAGCGATCTCGATCAACTGCTACTGCTCTATCCGGACTTTATGATGGGATGGATTTTTAAGGCGTACAGCCATGCGAGTGATGGGCGTCGTTCTACTTTACCCATCCTGGCTAAAATGGTTACGCAGTTGGATCAGTTCGCGCAATCGGCCACCAAGCGTGAAGCGCTGCACATGCATGCGTTGAAACAATGGAGCCAAAGCAATCTGAAGGGGGCTCTGGATACATGGCAACATATTCTGAGTCTTTGGCCTTTGGATATCATTGCCTACCGCCAATTTACAGGGCAAACATTTTGGTTTGGCCAAAAGCAACGGGCACTGCACGTTTCTTTGCAAGTCTTACCCTATTGGGATGAGCAGACGCCAGGATATTGGATGTTTGCTACTGCTCATGCCTTTGCACTCGAAGAGGCGGGGGAATATGAATTGGCAGAAGCGTTTGCGCGCCAGACGTTAGGGTTGAACCACCAAGATCTAATCGCCAAGCATACGATGGCTCATATTTTTGAGATGCAAGGCGAGGCGAAAGAGGGCATTGAGTTCTTACAAGATCATGCGAATACGTTTTCAAATCACAATGCGTTTCGCGGCCATCTTTGGTGGCACCTTGCGTTGTTCCATCTTGAGCAAGGCAATATTGATGGCGCCTTGGTTTTGTTTGATCAGTACATCTACCCTGCAGAGTCTTCGATATACCTTGATATCCAAAACGCAGCTTCGTTATTGGCTCGCTTGGAGTTCATGGGAGCTGATGTTGGAGAACGTTGGCATCGATTGAGTGCCGGAGCACTAGAGATTTCTGCCGACAGCACTATCATGTTTACTGAAATTCACAATGCCATGGTGTTAGCGAAAACCGATCATCATGACCAGTTAGATGCCAATATAACGCAAATTATCAGTTCGCCACTACAAACTCAGGAAGTGGAGTTTATGACAGGCAGCAAGTTGATGCAGGCCATCAAGGCGTACCACAGTTCGAACTACCGTCATTGCATTGAGTTGATTAACCAGGTGAGAGATTTGCACAGCAAGCTGGGGGGAAGTCACGCGCAGCAAGACGTCATTTCACAATACCTGCTGATGGCCCATGCGCATATACAACAGTGGGACCAAGTGGCGTGTCTGTTGAAAAATCGCTATATCGCAAGAGCACAAGCGCTGCCAGCAGAACAGATAAAGCGAGAGTTGGCTCAGTTCGATGAAGTGAAAAACATCGACACTCTGCTGCCTAGTTTAGTCAAAGTGGTTTAGCGCAAATGCTGCCTGGGTGCGGAAATAAAATAGGTGCGGAAATAAAATGGGTTCGGAAATAAAAAAGCGAGGACAGTACCTCGCTTTTGATGGGTTTGTTTTGCTTGTGCTTGTTAGTTCACGGTGCGGCTGAACTTGATGCTAGCTGTCCAAGCAAGCACACCAATGAAAGCGTAAACCCCAACGTTCATCCAACCTGCATCTGGAATCGCGCTGAACGGGTTTGGCGCAAGAATCGCGTGCAGTGGTAGATAGAAAATCGCTGAGAAGAAATCATCCAGACCATAGAAGTTGAACATCGCAATCGGCATCCAGCGTAGCGCGTAAATACCAATCAAGATAACCAACAGTGGTGAGTTCACTTTCTGTGAGATTGCCATTGCAGTCAGTGCAAGCGGCAATAACAACACGCCAGCCACCACCATTCGAAGCAAGAATTCAATCCAGTTCAGCAGCACGAAGCCCAATGATGCTTGGCGATACAACAACGCCAGCTGGTGGTCCGTTGAAACATTCAACATCCACAGCATAAAGTCGGCAGCGAAAACCAATACCGAACACACTAACGGAATCACCAATAAACCAAACGTCAGCTTCACCAGATGGGTTTTCACGTCACTGACAGGCATACTGCGCCAAAACATGATACTGCCCTCTGAGCGCTCTTTACGCAGCGTTCTTGGGAAGTATTGAGTGCCAAGCAAGATAGACAACAAACCAATGCCACCTGTGATCAGCATGTTGACGTCATCGCCTAGCTCTTTGTGGATGTCACTGACATCACCGCCAAAGCTCATTTGGAAGAACATATTGTGTTGCAGTGTCGAGCTGCTCATTAAGCTGACGAACAGCAGCACGCCACAGGCAAACATAAATAACGGCACGCGTGTAACCAACGGGTTCTCTAGCCATTCTTTACGCAACATCGCGACAATCGATTTCATTATGCTGCCTCCTTCTGCAATGCCAAGAACAGATCCGCAAGCTTGACGCCATACACATCACCCAGCCCAGCAACTTGCTCTGCGTATTGGGAAGACAGCAACCATTTAGTCGTGCCTAAGCCCTTTTGTGATGACAGTGGTTTCAGCACTTCGATTTGTGCGCGATGCTCATCACTGGCATCGAGAATGAAGTAATCTTCGCTGATGCTGTCCATTGAGGTTTGCAGAACAGGTCGACCGTGTTTAAGAATTAGCACGTCCGTCAGTAGGTGTTCGATTTCCGATACTTCATGGCTCGCTATGATCAGCACACGCTCGCCATCGTGGAACCATTCCAGCAAATGACGGTAGAAGGTATCGCGATAAACCAAATCTAAGCCAAGCGTTGGCTCGTCCAGAATCAGAATCTGTGTATTGGTCGCGATGACAACGGCCAAGAGCAATTGCACCTTCATGCCTTTGGATAGGGATTTGATGCGCGCGCGCGGCTTGATGTCGGTTTGACGCAGCATGCTATCGGCTTTGCTGCGATTAAAACCTGGGTGTACGCCCTCGGTGTAATCGAGCAGCTGAGTAACCGTCATCCAGTTTGGCAACACGTTCACATCCGAGATGTAAGACAAGCTTTGCATGATTTTGTCGCGTTGCATGATTGGCTCAAAGCCGTTGATGCGAATGGTGCCCTGATATTCGTGTGCACCGAGTAGGGCGTTAATGAGAGTCGATTTACCCGCACCGTTATGACCTAGCAAGCCAAGCACTTGACCCGCTTGTAGATCAAAGCTCACGTCATGCAGCGCTTCACCCTGCTGACGATATTGCTTGGAGACGTGTTTTACACTGACTAATGCGCTCATTGGTCACCTTCAATATGTGTTTGGATTTGTTGGATAAATTCATCAAGTGACATATCCAGACGTTGTAGTGTGCCGGCGATCTGCGGAATTTGTTGTTCAAGGAAACGGGCTTTTTCATCAGCAAGCAGCTGTTTTTTTGCTCCTTGGGCGACAAACATGCCTTGCCCACGTTTCTTCTCAATCAATCCTTCATCAACCAATAACTGATAGCCCTTCATGACCGTCAGGTGGTTGATCTTCATATCCGCAGAGACACTGCGTACCGAAGGCAAAGCTTCGCCTTCTTGCCAGATGCCTTGCAATATTTGCTGGGTGATCTGGTCAGCCAACTGACGGAAAATCGGTTGGCGATCATGCCAATGCGTCATGATTGGTTTCCTTGGCTGAATTGGTGTTATATATATGTATAACACCTTGGCACTGGGATAGAAAGCACCAATCTTCTAGCGCCGTTTTCTCAATTACTTTTGTCGATGGAAATTCGACAAAGTTTGCACCAGAGTTTCACGCAAAATTTGCACGCAATCGCATACGTTTTTGCCCTCAAAAACTGGCAAAAAATTGTTCACTTCTCATAAGTTGAGAAGAGCGAAAAAAAACAGAAAATTGCGCCACAAAACTTGGTGAAAAAGTGTGTTTTTTCATTGAGTGAGAATTGGGTGAATATCCGAGCTATTGCTTTCTTATTTAATGAGAATTGAGTGGGTTTGGACCCTAGAAAACCACACGTTCAGTAGGCACTCTGACCTGCCTAAATACCGCTCAGCCGGCGAGTTGTTACTCAAAGGATGAGAAAAAGGAGGCAAAGAGGTTTTATGAATCAGGTCATTTCTGTCGGTCCACAAGAGTCGTTTCTCGTCGCTATTTGTGTGTTGTTCTTGGGACAATTCGTTAACGCTAAATTACCGATCTTAAAGAAATTCAATATTCCCGAGCCAATCGTGGGTGGTTTGATTGTAGCTTGTGCGATCACCGCGATGCATTTCAATGGCGTGGATTTAGTTTTCGATTTACCGCTGCAAAACACTTTCATGTTGATGTTCTTCGCCACTGTTGGTTTGGCTGCGAACTACACCCAGTTGATTAAAGGCGGCGCTAAGGTGTTTATCTTCTTAGCCGTGGCATCGGTGTACATTCTTATTCAAAACGCGGTAGGTGTCTCTTTGGCAACCGCGCTTGGCTTAGACCCGCTAATGGGCTTGATTGCAGGTTCGATTACGCTGTCTGGCGGTCATGGTACGGGTGCAGCATGGTCGCAAACCTTCCAAGATATGTATGGCTTACACAACGTACTAGAAGTGGCAATGGCATCCGCTACCTTTGGTTTGGTGATTGGTGGCATCATCGGCAGCCCAGTAGCGCAGCGTTTAATAGATAAGCACAACCTTGAATCTGAATACGGGCGTACTAACCAGACTCACGAGCGTTTTCCTGAATTGGTGACTTACAACGAGCACGAAGAAGACCGAGTGACCGCGAAGAAAGTGGTTGAGAGCTTGTCGATCATCCTGCTGTGTGTCACAGGTGCTGGCTACTTAGAAGGTTGGGTGAGCAGCTTTGGCATCAAATGGTTGATGATTCCAGACTTCGTTTACGCGCTGTTTATTGGTGTGGTGATCACCAACATCATGGAAGTGACCAAAGTACGCAAAGTGGATGTTGAGACGGTCGATATTCTTGGTACGGTTTCGCTGTCTCTGTTCTTAGCTATGGCGCTAATGAGCCTAAAATTGTGGAACATCTTCGACTTAGCAATCCCGTTCCTCATCATTCTGGCAGTGCAATCGGTGATTCTGGCGGTCTTCGCTTACTACGTAACATTCCGTGTGATGGGCAGCAACTACGATGCCGCAGTCATCGCAAGTGGTCACTGTGGCTTTGGTCTGGGCGCAACCCCAACGGCAGTAATGAACATGGGCTCTATCGTTAACCGCTTCGGTCCATCACCACAAGCCTTTATGGTGGTGCCTATCGTTGGCGCGTTCTTTATCGACATCGTCAACCTAGTGATTCTGCAAGGCTGTATTTCATTTATCAAGTAACCGGCCTCGCTTCACAAAACAAAAGCCAGTCCCGAGAGACTGGCTTTTTTGATCGGCTTAGAGTAATAGGCATCAACAATTTAGATTACTGGAATGAGCTATGTCCTTTAAATTTATCAATGACTAATATTCGGTTTGTTGAGGACGCTACTGATGCGAAATCGTCGGACATTTATCATCAGTAATTTCCTTTTCTCCTTATAAGACTCTAGCTAATTGCCCGTCGCATCCATCATCGCGACGGGCTTTTTTTATTCCTGCCAAACGGACGTTGCGACGGAATTACAAGAACGCTTTGTATGGCAGTTCTGGTTCGTTTTTGAAGATGTCGCTAAAGCCACGGAAGTGTTGGTAGTGCATGCGACCTTTATCGGTAGGGAAGGTGTATTTGCCCCCGACTTGCCAGAAGAACGGTGCGAACTTGTATTGCAGACGGTCTTTCTTCATGTTCCACAGCACTTCGATTTCGCGTGGGTCGTTTTGGAAGTTCGCCCAAATATCGTGGTGGAATGGCATCACGACATCACAATTCAACGATTCTGCTGCGCGTAGGATGTCAGAAGATGTCATCTTGTCAGTCACGCCGCGTGGGTTTTCACCGAATGACAACAGTGCCACGTCGATTTGGTATTCGTTGCCGTGCGCTGCGTAGTAGTTTGAGTAGTGCGAGTCACCAGAGTGATAAACCGAACCGCCTGAAGTTTCAATCAGGTAGTTCACCGCGCGTTTGTCCATGCCGTCGAGGATTTCTTTATCGTAAGATGAAGTGCCCTCTGGCAGCGTGACAAGTGCAGTACGGTCGAATGAATCCAGTACGCGGATCTTCATGTCGTCGACCTCAAGTACATCACCCACTTTCGCGACAACACAACGCTCTTCTGGCACGCCCCAGCCCATCCATAAATCGACACACGCTTGTGGACCGATGAACTTCACGTGGTCACCACAGTTTTGCAGTACCGCCGCCGCGACGTTAACGTCGATATGGTCAGCATGGTCATGGGATGCCATCACAGCGTCGATCTCTTTGATAGCAAATGGGTCAAGCGGGAAGATAGCGGTACGTAGGTTTGGTTGCAGCGCTTCGACACCGCCCATACGCATCATTTGGTGCTGGTTCTTCATGAACGCGTTCTTTTGCGTCTTTTTGCCCGTACCACACCAGAAGTCGATAGAGATGTTGGTGTTGCCCTCACTCTTCAACCAGATACCTGTACAACCTAGCCACCACATCGAGAATGTATTTGGTTCTACCACCGTATTTTCGATCTCTTCGTTTAACCAAGTACCCCACTCAGGGAATGTATTTAGGATCCAAGATTCACGAGTGATTTCATTTACTTTACTCATAGCAACACCTTTTTGTTTCACAATTTTTATTAAATTTGGGATGTAGGGAGCCGAGCGCCTTAATTTGTGGTTAAGGCACTGAGCTGAATTATTTTTATTTATTTGAGAAAGAGGCTAGGGCGCGTTAGACCAGAATGACCTGTGTCCCTTTTGCTTCTATCGCTTTGATGACCTCTGGGTTGGCGTTTTTGCCAGTGATCAGAATGTCGATTTTCTCGGTAGGACAGAACAACATGCCCGTTCTGTGACCCACTTTGGAGCTGTCTACCACGACGACGAGCTTGTCGATTTGCTCAAGCATTTGCTGCTCTGCCACTGCAGTTAACATGTCGGCTTTGTAGAGTCCGGCTTCGGTTAACCCTTTACCCGAGGTGAACATCCAATTGCCTGCGTAACTGCCAAGCGAGTTGGGCGCCGGATTTAAGAACAGTTTTTGTGAACGGTTGTATTGACCGCCAATGATGATCACATCGTCATGGTCTTCATTGATCAGGTAGCTTGCCAATGGGAAGTAGTTGGTGACGATCTGCACGTCTTGCCCACACAACTTCTGCCCAAGTAGGAAAGCGGTCGAACCGCAGTTAATGACCACGCTGTCGCCAGGCTGACAAAGCTCAGCGGCTTGCATCGCAATCAAGGATTTTTCTTCGTAATACTCAGTGCTGTTGATGTTCAGCGGTGACCATTTTTTCTTTTCTGCTTCGACGCGTTCTGCGCCGTTGCGTACTTTGCGTAGTTTGCCTAGCTCATCCAGCTTAGAGATATCACGGCGAGCCGTAGCTGGAGAGACGTTAAAGCTCTCAATAATGTGTGAGACGTTAATCGTCTGATTTTCTTCTAGTAAAGACAGAATGCCATTGTGTCTTTGTACTTCATTCATACCCATCACCCTATTTGATTCAAATTCACCGAAATGTGTATCTAGTGATTATTTGGTGATTACTTGTGATTTGTTTTGATTCTATTAATCACGCTCTTGATTGTCAAATTCAAGACTGATGAAAATCTGAACCTCATCACAAGAATTTATAAGTTATTGTATTTATTGATAATTTAATTTTCGTGTGTGATCCACTTACCATTTGTAGGGTTTTTTGGAGGGCAAAATTGATAAATATCAAAATAATCACAAATGAGCATTGCGTGATTACTTTTGATTGTTAGAGTTTGTTTCGTGAGCAAAAACTGAGTAGATTCTACGACATCAGATGGAATCACTCTGACCTACATACGATTACAAATAAAAAACACTCTAGGGGTAAAGATATGGAGTTCTTGTACGACATCTTCTATATTTTTTACAGCCAAGTTATGACCAAAGCCCCACTACTGCTGGGTTTGGTAACATGCATTGGCTATTGGTTGCTGAGAAGAGACGCCACCACCATCATTAAAGGTTCCATCAAAACGATCGTGGGTTTCATGCTGGTTCAAGTGGGTGCGGGCACCCTAGTTGCTGGCTTCAAACCTGTGATCTCCAAACTTTCCGAATACCACGGGCTAACCGGCTCGGTCATTGACCCTTACACCTCCATGATGTCTACCATGGAAGCGATGGGCGACAACTACTCTTGGGTGGGTTACGCCGTTCTATTGGCATTAGGTATCAACATCCTCTTGGTACTGTTCCGCCGCTACACGGGTATCCGCACCATCATGCTGACTGGTCACATCATGTTCCAGCAAGCAGGTCTGATTGCCGTGTTCTACTTTGTGCTTGGCGCAAGCATGTGGGAAACCATCATTTACTCTGCGGTGTTAATGGCGCTGTACTGGGGTATCTCCTCCAACATCATGTTCAAGCCAACTGAAGAAGTCACCGGCGGGGCGGGCTTCTCTATTGGTCACCAACAACAGGTCGCGTCTTGGATTGCAACAAAAGTAGCGCCAAAACTGGGTGATAAGAACGACAGCGTTGACCACCTAGAATTGCCTAAATGGCTACACATCTTCCACGACAGCATCGCAGCAACAGCGATCGTGATGACGGTGTTCTTCGGCATTATTCTGCTTTCATTCGGTCTTGATAACCTTCAAGAAATGGCGGGCACCACACACTGGACTATCTACATCTTAGAAACGGGTTTGAAATTCGCTGTGGCGATTCAGGTGATTGTTGCCGGTGTACGTATGTTCGTTGCTGAGCTGTCTGAAGCGTTCAAAGGCATCTCTGAGCGCGTGATTCCAAACGCGGTATTGGCGATTGACTGTGCGGCTATCTACGCATTCTCTCCAAACGCAATGGTATTTGGTTTCATGTGGGGTGCGCTTGGTCAATTCGCGGCAGTACTGGCAATGCTGGCATTCGATGCGCCAATCATGATCATCCCTGGCTTCATCCCAATGTTCTTCTCTAATGCGACCATCGGCGTATTTGCTAACCACTTCGGTGGCTGGAAAGCGGTGATGAAGATCTGTTTCGTGATGGGCATCATCGAGGTACTAGGTTCTGCTTGGGCTATCCACCTATTTAGCCAACACGGCACAGAATTCAACGGCTGGATGGGCATGGCTGACTGGGCGCTTGTATTCCCACCAATCATGCAGGGTCTGTCTGCATCGAAAATGTTCTTCTTCGTTCTTGTTGGTCTGTCTCTGGTTTACATGTTCTTCGCTTCTCGCAAGCTACGTGCTGAAGAGGACGCGCAAGGCACAGTAGAAATCAGTGAAGAACCAGAAGTGATTGAAGCGGTAGAGCAAGCAATCAAAGCGAGTGACGGTCTGCGCCCAGTAAGCATCCTAGCGGTATGTGGTAACGGTCAAGGTTCATCGATGATGATGAAAATGAAGATCGGCAAATACCTAGAGAAGAAAGGCATTCCTCACGTGATGGACTCATGCGCAGTGTCGGACTACAAGTCGAAGCTCGCGAGCACGGACATCATCGTATCGTCGAAGCACCTGTCTGCAGAGATGGAACCAGGCGAAGGCAAGTTTGTACTCGGGGTGCAAAACATGCTTAACCCTAACTCCTTCGGGGACGAGCTACTCGACATCATCAATAAAAACTTTGTACCAGCAAAATAAAAAAGCATGACCAAATATCTCTCAATGAAGAGATAAGAAACCAATAACAAACAGCGGATAACAACAGTGGTGCCGGGCTTCAAAAAGCCAAAGTCACGGCACCCAAACTGGAGATAGAACAATGGGATTAAAACAATCACTGATCGACAACAACTCAATCAAACTGCAAGCGCAGGCGTCGAATTGGCGTGAAGCTATCAAGATTGGTACGGACATGTTGATTGCCTCTGGTGCGATTCAGCCTTCTTACCACGACGCCATCATCAGCAGCGTGGAAGAGTTAGGCCCTTACATCTGCATCGCGCCTAACTTGGGACTGCCACACGCACGCCCAGAAAACGGCGTGATTCGTACTGCTTTCGCACTGGTTACGCTAGAAGAGCCAATCTACTTTGAAGGCGAAGACGAGCCAGTTGATGTGCTAATCACGCTAGCGGGCAGCTCTTCCGACGAGCACATGGAAGGTCTGATGGAAGTGACCCAAGTGTTGGATGATGAAGACAGTGAAACGGGCGTGGATTTGGACAAGCTTCGCCGTTGCCGCAGCAAAACCGATGTATTCAACGTGATTGATGAAGCTCTGGCTGTCACAGCCTAAGGAGAAATCATGTACAGCGAACTGAAACAACGTGTGCTCGACGCCAACCTCAAACTGCCGAAATACGGCTTAGTGACCTTCACTTGGGGCAACGTGTCTGAGATTGACCGCGAGCGCGGCGTGATTGCGATTAAACCGTCGGGAGTGGAATACGATGGTATGCGCGCTGAGCACATTGTGGTGGTCGATTTAGACGGCAATGTGGTGGAAGGCAACATGAATCCATCCAGCGATACCGCGACCCACATTGAGATCTACAAAGCGTTCCCACAAGTGGGCGGCGTGGTGCATACCCACTCACGCAGCGCAACGATTTGGGCGCAAGCGGGGATTGATATTCCGGCACTGGGCACGACTCATGCCGACTACTTCTACGGCGACATTCCGTGTACTCGTAAGCTTTCACAACGCGAAATTGCCGAAGAGTACGAGAAGAACACTGGCTTAGTGATAGTGGAAGAGTTTCGTCAACGCCGCATCGACCCAATGGCTGTGCCAAGCGTGATTGTAGCAGGGCATGCGCCTTTCTCTTGGGGAACCAACGCTGACGATGCCGTACACAACGCAGTGGTATTGGAAGAGATTTCTGCCATGGCATTAGCAACGCGTTCACTCAACAGCGGCATCAAGATCCAACCTGAGCTTTCAGACAAACACTACCTGCGTAAGCACGGTGAAAACGCCTACTACGGGCAGAGGTAACGACATGTACAAAGTGCTTGCTTTAGATTTAGACGGAACCGTCCTCACTGATGACCACAGCATTCACCCTGAGGTGAAAAAAGCGATTCAAGAAGCGCAGCAGAAGTGTCACGTGGTGATTGTCACCGGACGCCATCACACCGCGGCACGCCCGTATTACGATGAGTTGGGTCTTACCACGCCTATCATCTGCTGCAACGGCACTTATGTTTATGACTACCACAATGACCGAGTGCTCAAGCACAACTCCATTGATAAGGAAGACGCGCTAACGTTCATCGCCTTGGCGAAGGAGTTTCAGGTCAAGATGGTGATGTACGTAACCGATGCCATGACGTACTCAAACTACAACCCAATTCACTACATGGAAGCGTTGGAAAAGTGGGCGAAAACCGCGCCAGAGCACCTTCAACCGAAGATCTACAAAATCGACTCGTTCAGCGAAGAAGTGCGCAATACCGAGTTCGTGTGGAAATTCGTGGTGGAAGGTTTACCAAGCTCGGTAGAACGCTTGATTGAAAACCCATGGGTGAAAGAGAAATTTAACGGCGAACGCTCGTGGTCGAATCGCATCGACTTCGCAGCAAAAGGCAACAGCAAAGGCTTAAGACTGGCGGAATACGTTTCTGAGCTGGGTTATCACCCGAATCATGTCATTGCCGTGGGCGATAACCACAATGATATTTCCATGCTCCGTTACGCCGGATTAGGCGTTGCCATGAATAACGCAGACGAGACGGTATGCTCAAGCGCCCGTTTGGTGTGCGAAACCGATAACAATAACGACGGCTTAGCTCGCCTGATACGTGAAAAAATTCAAGGATAAGCATCATGACCAAACCAATGATTCAAATCGCTCTAGACCAAACTAACCTAACTGACGCCGTGGCGGTTGCAAGCAATGTACACAGCTACGTTGATGTGATTGAAGTGGGCACCATTCTCGCGTTTGCAGAAGGGATGAATGCGGTCTCGACGTTACGTAAGAACCATCCAGACCACATTCTGGTTTGCGATATGAAAACCACCGATGGCGGCGCGATTTTGTCTCGCATGGCGTTTGAAGCAGGCGCTGACTGGATTACGGTTTCAGCCGCAGCGCATATTGCGACCATCGAAGCGTGTAAGAAAGTCGCGGATGAGTTTAGCGGCGAAATCCAAATCGAAATCTACGGCAACTGGACGATGGAAGATGCGCAAGCGTGGGTGGATCTCGGTATCACTCAAGCGATTTACCACCGTTCTCGCGATGCAGAGTTGGCAGGGATTGGCTGGACAGATGCTGACATCAACAAGATGCGTCAACTCTCTGAGCTAGGTATCGAGCTCTCTATCACGGGCGGTATCGTGCCAGAAGACATCTACCTGTTCGAAGGCATCAAAGCGAAAACCTTTATCGCTGGTCGTGCATTGGCGGGCGACAAAGGGCAAGAAACCGCAGAAGCATTAAAAGCGCAAATCGACCGTTACTGGAACTAGGGGGCGACATGTATCAGAACCTACAACGTCATCGTGTTGGCTTGTATGAGAAAGCGTTGCCGAACGAGTTGAGCTGGGAAGAAAAGCTCAGCGTGACCAAAGAATTAGGCTTCGACTTTCTTGAGATCTCGGTGGATGAATCAGACGAGCGCCGCAGCCGCTTAGATTGGGATGACGAGACGATTTATGCCCTGCGTCACCAGTGTGAACGCTACGGCATGCCATTGCAGTCAATGTGTTTGAGCGCGCACCGAAAGTTCCCGTTTGGCTCGGCTGATCCGAAGATCCGAGAGCAAGCCGTGCTGCACATGGAAAAGGCGATCGCATTGGCGTACAAACTTGGCGTCCGTACTATTCAATTAGCTGGCTACGATGTGTATTACGAGCCAGCAAACCGTGCCACGCATTTGCGTTTTATTGAAGGTATGAAGGAAGCTGCGAAACTGGCTGAGCGCGCAGGAGTGATGCTTGCTGTTGAAATCATGGACACTGATTACCTCAACTCATTGAGTAAGTTTGAGGTGCTCAATCGCGAAGTAAATTCGCCGTATTTCACCGCTTATCCAGACGTGGGCAATATCTCGGGTTGGAACTATGACGTGTGTACTGAGCTGAAATTGAGTAAGCCACACATTACCCAAATCCACCTTAAAGACACCTATCGCGTGACGCCAGAATACAAAGGTCAGTTCCGCGATCTCGTGATTGGCGATGGTGAAGTGAACTTCGATGCCATCTTCCGCACACTCAAAGAGACAGACTGCGTCGTGCCACTGGTGATTGAGATGTGGGCGCAAGATGAACATTGGCGTGCGCACATTCAAACCGCCCAACAGCGCTTAAATCAAGCGTGTGATCATGCGGAATTACCAAGGTTGTTTGCCGCATAATTCTCTCTTAACTGTATAAACAGTTATACCCAAGTAACCTCGAGATGCGTGGTTCAGCGAAAGTGACTTGGTTTGCAGACGCGGCAACGATTTGAAGATCTAGTGGTTCTAAATCAAAAATCGTTAACAAAGTATGGAAGCCAAGGCAATTCGCCCTTCGGGAACGAGTCACGGAAACAATTTCTTCGTCAAACGACTTGGAAATAGCTGTCTATTACGCTGCTTCGTTTTCCTTGAACTTGAGTCAGTGACTCGTTCTGAATCCTGCATCTTGAAGTCACTTGGGTATATATGCTCCGGTGCTCGTTATTGGGCACCGTTTTCCCATCGTGGGAACGTGCAGTTTTTAACCCTCGTGAAAACTGCACTCTTTCGTTTCATTGATTGACTTACCATCAGGGTTGGCGCAAAGTTGCGCTTTGTCGTTATGAAACCCCGTTAATCTGAATGAAATTACTCCATCTGCAACTTTTCTGGTACGAAAAACATCACACCCTATTGGAGATGGAAGACCTACCAATTCTCACCCTAGCTCAAGAACAAGAACTGCGTGAGTGGGCGAAAACACGCCGCAAAATCCTCAGCTACGAAGTGCATCAACAACCTTGGGTAAAAGTGAACGTCGACGGTTTCTCATCGATTTTAGAGCTCAAACCAAATGGCACGTTGGTGGAAAAAGACTTGTTCAGTGAGCGTGGTTTACAGGGCTTATGGAAGGTCAGCGACGGCTTCTTGTTCATCAAAGTCATCAGCGGTGAATTCATCGTCGAATACCAAATTGTTGGTCATACAGAAAACAATGTGCACAGTGGTATCGAGTACATCAATGGCAAAATCAGCACCTACAGCAAATTTGCCAAACTCGCGAATAATTAAGCCGATTCAATTCGATGTAGAGAAAGGAGCCAAAGTGCTCCTTTTTTGTTGTGGATAGAAAATCCCAACTATTCTTACTTCAAGCAATGAAATCAATGCGTTAATATCCAAGTCATTACCTTATTTCAAACAGTAGCAGGAGGCATGAATCGTGTCTGAAAAAATATCGACGTCGGCGCTGGCAAAAATGCGTCAGATAGAAGCCAAGCTGCTGTTTGCTGATCTGAAACGTGCAGGCTACATCGTTCGCCAAGACGAGAAATGGATTTTGACCGAAGAGGGCGCCAAGTTCGGCGGTGAGTATGTCGATCACCCTAAATTCGGGCAATTTATTGTTTGGCCGACCAACTTGCACATCGAGCTTGCTGCAACGTCTGGTAAAACCTACAGCGCAACCCAGTTGGGCGAGAAGCTGAAGCTCAATGCTAAGCGCATGAACCAGCTGTTAAGTGAATTAGGCTGGATCAGCAAATCCGAAGAAGGTTGGAGTTTAACCGAAGCCGGAATCCGCGCAGGTGGTCAACAGAGAGCCGATAAAGAGTCGCAGAACACCTTTGTGGTGTGGCACGACGTAGTGCTGCGTAACAAGCGACTCAAGCAGTCTGTGATTGAGTTTTTAGGACAAGATGCCGAGTCCCATTCCACAGATAAGTCGTTTTCTAGTTTTCGCCAGAAGTTTGAAGCTAAGCACCGCACTTTAGATGGGCATTATGTTCGTTCTAAAGGAGAACTGCTTATCGATAACTGGCTGTATTTGGCTGGTGTGGTGCATGCTTACGAGCGCCAACTGCCGATCGACCAAGACGTGACAAGTGATTTCTACCTACCAGGCGGCAAAGTCTATTTGCAGTTTTGGGGCAGCGATTCTGGCGAGATGTTAGAAGCGGAGCGAGAGAAGATTCGTGCGGTTTACGAGCAGCATAACTTCAACCTCATTGAGGTCGAACCGAGTGAGTTAGATAAGCTCGATGAGGTATTGCCGAAACGTCTGCGCCAGTTTGGTATTCAAGCTTATTAAACGCCTCGCTAACGGTTGTTTAAATTCCTACACCTTCAAACCTGCCAGTCTTTAAAAACGAAAAAACCCGTGATGACTCACGGGTTTTGTGTATTCAGCGTTTATCTTTGGTTGTTATCCGAAGGATTAGAAACCTTTGATGTTTTCCGCTTCTAGCTCAGAGAAGTACTTAACTGTCTTCACTTTAAGCTCTTGTTGTGAAGGCTCATCACAAACGATCACTGCTTTAGGGTGTAGTTGAAGTGCAGAAACCGTCCATAGGTGGTTTACGCTGCCTTCTACTGCTGCTTGTAGAGCAAGTGCTTTGTTGTGACCAGTTACTAGGATCATCACTTCTTGAGCGTCTAGTAGCGTACCAACACCGATAGTTAGTGCGTACTTAGGAACTTGGTTGATGTCGCCATCGAAGAAACGAGAGTTCGCGATACGAGTGTCTTCAGTTAGTGTCTTGATGCGAGTGCGAGAAGACAGAGAAGATGCTGGCTCGTTGAATGCGATGTGACCGTCGTTACCTACGCCGCCCATAAATAGGTTGATCTTGCCGTAAGACTTGATTTTGTCTTCGTAGCGTTGGCATTCCGCTTCGTGATCTTCCGCGTTACCGTTAAGAAGGTTGATGTTCGCTTCTTGAATGTTTACGTGGTTGAAGAAGTTGTTGTACATGAATGAACGGTATGATTCTGGGTGATCCGCAGGGATACCGATGTACTCGTCCATGTTGAAAGTCACAACGTGTTCGAAGCTCACTTCACCTGCTTGGTAAAGTTCGATCAATGCTTTGTAAGTTGCTAGAGGAGTGCCACCAGTAGGTAGACCCAGAACGAACGGACGCTCAGCAGTTGGTTTGAAGTCGTTGATGCGCTTAGCGATGTGTGCTGCTGCCCACTTGCCTACTTGTGCTGCTTGAGCTAACGGGATAAGTCTCATTTTGTGCCCCTAGTTATTGGAATTTAAGATGTCCTGAAACATTAATTCGCATTATAAAATAAGTAATGGCGATCTGCTATTGTTTTAGGTCAAAATTTTGCTTTTTCTTTAACCAATGTTGCTTTTCTCAACAGTTTTCACGTTTGCTTCTTGCGATTACTCTCTTATATAGAGGGCGTTAGACTAGTTGATTAGCGTTTAAAATTTATGACTGAAAAAAAGTTTTTTGGCTGAATGAGCGAGCTAAATTGAACCGAGTTGCGTAGGAGAAAGAGAAGAAAAATGCCGAAGTTATGATCTCACGCAATCTATGGTGTGGCACGGCGTTTCTTCCTTAACCATACTTAAAGTGTGTTTATTGCTGAGGGAATCGCAATGAAAAACGACTTAGACGCAACCAAAGTGCTGCAAGCATACGAATGTGTGATGAACAACGGCACGCCTACCGAGTTTGGCAAGATGTATGAAGGGGTAGAAGCCTTTTCTGATTACGACGGCTATAACGTGTTTCTGAGAGGCAATGGCGTGGAGCTCAAAGTGGGTTTTCACAACACCTATCAGCTGGAGTACGACCAAGAGCATCTTAAAGACAGCTTCTTGAAGAAGGTCGCTATGTTGGCGAAATGAGTGCTTGCCGGATAAATAGGTTTACTAAAAAATGAAAAAGCCCTTTGGTGAAACACCTCTGGGCTTTTGGAAAAGAAAAATTTTTGCAACTCCACAGAATGAAACACTCTGAGGATTAACCAAGCATTAAGGCTTGGCAGAGTCGGTTAATCGTCTTCTGCTAGGCTCTCTTCTGCGTAGTCATCTGACGCCTCTGGTTTGTTACGACCATTTAGCGTGTGGAAGCGTTTGCGACCACGAGCTAATTGTGTGTATTTTAACCAAGTGCGCTCGATCTTAGTTTTCGCTTTGCCTGGGTTTTCCAGAACTTTTACGAAGTGTTTCTCTTCGCTGTTCTCAGGTGTCAACTCGCCTGACTCTAGGCCAAGCATAGTATCCCCATAAATTGTTAGGATTTCCTCTTCCGAAAGAGTAAAATCGCCAGACTTTGCAAAGCCGCGTGGGAATTTTACGTTGTCGTAAAAACGTTTTTTGCCATGACGAAATTCAGTGTCAGACATATCAACAGCCTCTGTAACCGTTATTGATGAATGTGATGAATTACGGCGAAAATTAGGCGCAAAGCTAACAAAAGAAAAACAAAACTTTTTTGTCGTCAAAATTTTAATTAGTTGTTAATCTGGTTTTATATTGACCAGGAGATGGTTTATGGATGTAAAGGTCTTTCGAACATTTTTAGAGCTGGCAAAGGTTCGTCACTTCGGACGAGCTGCTGAGAACTTGTACATTACTCAAGCCGCAGTGAGCGCACGCATCAAACAACTCGAAAGTTATTTCGATACGCAGTTGTTTATTCGTGATCGAAATAACATAAAGTTGACCTCCGCAGGTGAGCGTTTAATAGGCTATGCAGAGGTGATGGTCACCACTTTGCAGCAAGCCAAACTCGAATTATCCCTCGAAGATGGCAAAGCGTTACAGCTCACCATGGGTGGTACGCCGAACATTTGGGATGCTTACCTGCAAAACTGTTTGAGTGTCGTAACGGACTCGTTTGGTGGTTACGGCTTTATGGCGGAAGTCATGGGACGTGAGATGCTAAGCCGCAGCCTGTTGGAACGTACACTCGATATGGCTTTCGCCTTCGATCAAATCAAAGCGGATGAGCTTAACTGCAAAAAAGTTGCTGACGTGGTGTTGATGCTGGTGTCTACCGAACAAGATTCTCTTGATACGGTGTTTAACAAGAAATACGTTTACGTTGATTGGGGTACGCGCTTCGCTTCAGAACACGCGGAACGTCACCCGAAAATCCCAGCGCCTTACCTTCGCACTTCTACCGCTCGTATCGCGTTAGACTTCGTTTTAGAGAAAGGTGGCAGTGCATACCTACCAGCGTCTCTGGTAGAGCCGTTTATTGCAAGCGGGCAGCTCCACAAGGTGTCTGGCGTAGAAGATTGGTACCGTCCTATCTATTTGAGCTATCGCAAAGCCAGCACGTCTGTAGAAGCGATTAAGCAGGTTGAAGAAATCGTAAAAGAGATTGACCCGCTAACGGCGTACAGCTTGCAACAAATTGCGGACATTCCAGCAGACGAGTAATTTCTGCTTTTGCGATCCAGTGCAAATTTAAACGAAAGCCCTTTGGTATAAACCAAGGGGCTTTTTGTATTGGTTTGCGTAAATTTACAGATGTTTATAAATTCAGCGTGATGCTTGAAGCGAGAGTCATGGCAGAATTTAGGCCCATGAAGAACCTGCTTTACGCCAGTTTTTGATGAAGTGTGCCATCCAGTGCCGCTTTGCCTGCGCCAGAAAATGCGAGAGAAACACAAGCTGCCAATAATGCGAGACCAAATTCGTAACCGTTGTTCGACATGAACAAACCATTCTCGAAATGAACCGAGAAAATCGCAATCACCATGGTGAATGCTAGAGCCACAGCCGCTGGTCGAGTTAGAAGACCAAGCAAGATGAATAAGCCGCCAAAGAATTCTGCGCTGCCCGCAAGGAGTGCCATCAACATGCCTGGGCCTAAACCGACCGATGCCATCCACTGACCTGTTGCTTCAAGGCCGTATCCGCCAAACCAGCCGAAAAGTTTTTGTGCACCGTGCGCCATAAAGATAATGCCAACCGGAATGCGAAGGGTGAGTGCGCTGTAACCTGCATTTGAAGTCGTGATTTTGTGTAGCAGTGCTTTCATGATTTTATCCTTCCTCGGAAATTCTACTTATTTGGGGTGATCGCCCCTTTGTTGTTGGAGCAAGTTTAGGTAGTGGGTTCAGAAGAAAAAATCGGGACAATTTGATGCTCTCGTTCGAGAAATTTGATGGAACATTTTTAACGTAACAAATACAGAGTTTTAGGCTGTTTTTAGGATCTGTTTATTGTTCGGTACTATGGTGTTTTTGTTTATGGAAGTCGCAAATTTTCGAATAACTTTCCGAGCGTGTTTTGTATATTGAAATAAGAATGTCGTAAATGCTGAGCAAAAAAAGAGCACATTTCTGTGCTCTTTTGTTTTTACGATTAACAAGGGAGAAAGGAGTGTTTAAAGATTCATTAAGCTTTCAAGCGAGTCCTCTACGCTATGGTAGTGGTAGGTGCGTATACTCACACCATCCGACGCATTGATTTGAATTTCTGAAATCTCGTTATCAGAGTCGCGCTCAATAATCCCTATAGAGTGCTCGACTGATTTACTGGTAATAACCTTGTGATTTCTAAGTACAATCACGCACGTATGTAAGTCCATGCCAATTCCCTTTAGCCGACGTTGTTGTGTTGTTCTGATTTAACTTTAGTGCACAAATTTACTAATGCCAAAAATTCTCAATATTGAGTTCCGAAAATGGCTAATTTACAGTAACCCTTCGTTCTACAATGAAGTTATACCGTTTGAGTTGTAACCGAACATACGGCTCTATAGAGCACCCAATGCGAAAGCAAGGACAGCATCATGCTTATCCATCCCCATACATTGTTGACGTTCGAGCAGTGCCAAAAAGCGCGCATGGCACGTGACAGCCGTTTTGACGGTCGTTTCTACGTTGCAGTCAAAACCACTGGGATTTTTTGTCGACCAATTTGTCCAGCCAATCTGCCCAAAGAGGAAAACGTTGAGTACTTCACTGACAAGACGCAGGCACTGAAGGCCGGATACCGCCCTTGCTTACGTTGCCGCCCAGACAGTGCGCCAGGATCATGGGCTTGGAAAGGGGTTGAAACTACATTTCAACGTGCGATCAAAATGATCGATCGTGGTGAGTTGCACCATAGGTCCCTCGCGGATCTCTCCGATCGTCTCGGGATCTCAGATCGTTATTTGCGCATGCTGTTCGAGCAATATTTGGGGATGTCACCTAAGCAATATGCGCAGTATCAGCAGTTGATGTTTGCTAAGCAGCTTCTGCATTCGAGTTCGATGTCAGTCACTGAAGTCGGCTTTGCAGCAGGTTTTAACAGCACTCGACGCTTCAATGATGCGTTTCAAAAGATCCTTCAGCTAACGCCTTCTCAAGTGCGCAGAAAGGAGTTTGATGGCGTGGGGACGAATCGAATCGTGCTCCCTTATCGCGGTGCTTTGAACTGGCAACACATGCTCGATTTTTATCGTCTGCGTGCGATTGAGGGGATGGAGCAAGTTACGCAAAACACCTACCAGCGCAATGTTGTGCTGGATGATTGCCATGCACGATTCAAGGCTACTCAAGGGGAGGGCTACCTTGAGATAGAGTTTGATATTGAAGATGTTACTAAGCTGCAAAACCTTGTGTCTGGCGTGCGTCGAATGTTCGATCTCGATGCGGATATTTGCACCGTCGAGCAGCACCTGGAATACATTGCGCCTGGATTGGTGAAAACCCACGGGATTCGGATTCCGGGCGTCTGGAGTGCGTGGGAAGCCGGTGTACGTGCCGTGTTGGGTCAACAAGTGTCGGTCAAAGCCGCAATTGGGCAACTTAACTTGTTAGTGGAAACACTCAGCAGCGATCAGCATGCGCGCCACTTTCCAACGCCAGAAGCGATTGCTAATGCCGATGTTAGCTTCTTGCGTATGCCGCAAAGCCGTAAAGACACGCTCGTGCGATTTGCTCAGTACATGCAGCAAAACCCAGAAGCCGATCCGCAGCAATGGCTGGAGTTAAAAGGCATTGGTCCGTGGACGGTGAGCTATGCGCAATTGCGTGGCCAATCTCAGCCCGATTGTTTTTTAGATAAAGACTTGGTGGTGAAGAAAGCCATGCCAAACTATCCGTCATTGAATGCTCATACTGCATCGCCTTGGGGCAGTTACGCGACTTTTCACTTATGGAATCAATCATGAAATCACTTTATACGGTAATGCCAAGTCCGTTAGGCGCTGTGACTATTCAAGCTAACGATCAAGGTTTGCTCGGAATTTGGTTTGAAACGTGTACCACCAAACCAGACGATTTGGGTGAGCGTGATGATCAACATGCCGTGCTCAGCCAAACCGTTACTCAATTGGAAGAATACTTTGCTGGGCTGCGTAACGAATTTGACTTGCCCCTTGCTGCGACAGGTACGGATTTCCAAACTCAAGTATGGTATGCACTAACGACCATTCCTTATGGTGAAACATGGAGTTACCAAGATCTGGCGAACGCCATCGGCAATCCGAAAGCGGTACGTGCGGTGGGACTGGCGAATGGTAAAAACCCAATCTCGATTGTAGTGCCTTGCCATCGTGTCATCGGCAAAAGTGGCAAGCTTACTGGCTATGCTGGCGGTGTCGAGCGCAAACAGCGATTATTGGCATTGGAGAAGGGCTCACCACTTTAAGTGAGGCCATTCTCAGAATCCGGCAAGGTTTACCTTATTTGCTTCGATTTTGTGTAGGGTTGTTGAGCTAATGAACAATCCAGAGCAATGAAAAAGGATAATAAGGATATGTCTTTCAAAACGGATTTTGATGCATTCATAAACCAAAGTTGGCAGCAGCATGAAGCGCAGCCACAACAAACATACACTCAATTAGAACAAGCGCTTAGTGAGGTGGAAGACACTAACCATGCTGAGCGTATCTTACCCTTGATGCTGCACACTTCCATCGGTCATCTGCACGACCCGAAGCAGTTTCTCACCAGTTTAGATAAGCTCGAAAATGGCGTAGCGAGTCCGTGTATGGTGCGTCAGAGAGCCAAAACTGTCGCGCAGTACTTTGTGGATCAAACGACGGACCATATCGTTGACTTGGAAGATGTCGATCAGCGCCGCGTTTTTGCTCAGATTGCCAACGAGCTATCTGCGATGAACGAGCTAGAGCAAGCTAGCACATGGTTAGCCAAAGCAGCCAACGGCATAGATTCAGACCAAACTGCCGAGCCGTTGGCACGTTCAATTGCCATTACGGGTAACAACCTTGCCTGCCAATATGAAGAGCTTGAAACGCGCTCTGAAGTGCAAGTACAACACATGCTAGAGGCCGCGACACTGGCGCTTGAATACTGGAAAGTTGCTGGTGGTTGGATGCAAGAAGAGCGCGCAGAATATCGCTTAGCCATGAGTTTGCTTAAAGCTGGTCACCCACTCAAAGCCAAAGTGCACGCTGAACGCTGTGAGGCAATCTGTCGACAAAATGGTGAAGACGCTTTCGAGCTTTTCTACGCGCATGATTTGCTGATGCTGGTGCACTATCACTTAAGCCAACAAAACAAGCTCAAGCTGGCTGAAGGGGACCAACAATACTGTGAGAATTCGCCTCTAGTGTAGTCTTATGTTATTGACAAGGAAAAGCCCCGAGAATTTATCTCGGGGCTTTGGTTTTTGTCATGCGTTAGAAGATTATGCTGATTGTGGCGTTGGCTGATATCGCCCTGGTTTGTGGTTCATTGCCAAGATTAAGTTGGTCGCCACCGCGCCAAGTATAGATAGGGCGATCAAATGAATATCGACGATAAAAAGAGACATCACCACGATGGTGCAGTCGAGCGCCATTTGAACTTTGCCTGCACGAATGCCAAAACGTTCCTGAAGGTAAAGTGCCAATATGTTGAAACCGCCCAAGCTCATCTTGTGGCGGAAAATTACCAGCATTCCCATACCAATCAGGCCTCCCCCTAGGAGGGCGGCGTAAACGGGTTCAATACGAGAAATTTCAATCACATGGTGCAGGTGGTCTACCGCAAAGGACACGATCGAAACCGCAATAAAAGTGTTGATGGTAAAACGCCAACCCATGCGCATCACAGACAAAATGTAGAAAGGTAGGTTCAGTGCAAAGAAGATCTGACCAAAGCTAAAATCACTCACTTTAGTGAGGAAGATAGCAAGACCAGCAGTGCCACCTGTCAGCAGTCCCACTTTGCTAAAAAAGATAACCCCAAGTGACACCAACGCACTACCGAGCGTCAGAGCCAAGAGATTCTCTCTAAGGCTATGATCTTTATCCATAAAAGTATTTTCCTTGGTTTTAAAACCGTTTTAACTGCAAGCGCGCAACCAAAACGGATGCGGTTGGCAAAACGCCAACCAAATAGTGATAAATCGATGAATAAAATGTCGTGAAAAGTGATTGATGTCGAGTTTTTGACCTAGATTGCGCGGATGTTAACTGTTTAACAGACTTTACACATTAAGCTAGATGACCACTGAAGCAACAAGGGAAAGTCATGATTAAACAAGTGGGTAGTACCACAATTCAGCCTTTGCATAAGCTCTCTTGTCATTGCGGAAAAGTACAAATCGAACTGTCATTACCAAATGGAATCGAGAAGCCTAGACGTTGTGATTGTTCTATGTGCCGACGTCGTGGCGCGATTGTGGCATCAGTACCTTTGAATGGGATTCGCATCATCCAAGGTGAGGAGGCACTCAAGCTGTATCAGTTTAATACCAGCACGGCTAAGCATTTTTTCTGTGGTGAATGCGGTATCTACACGCATCATCAGCGCCGTTCTGACCCGAGTGAATACGGTTATAACGTTGGTTGCTTAGAAGATGTAAATCCTTATGAGCTGGGAGATATTGAGGTGATGGATGGCGTGAACCACCCATCAGACCGGTAAGAATATTCAATATTGATCAAGGTAGGTTAAGTGAACAAACTGCCATTCATCCAAAGGTGCGCCGCAATACTTGCGGCATAACCTAGCGCAATCACCGGTGCCCATTTTAAATGGCCAAAGAAGGTGTATTGTCCCCTTGCTGCCCCCATTAATGCCACGCCAGCCGCTGAACCAATCGAAAGCAAGCTACCACCCACGCCTGCAGTCAGCGTGACTAACAGCCAGTTCCCCATCGACATGGTTGGCTCCATCGTTAATACAGCAAACATCACTGGAATGTTATCCACGATAGCAGAGAGAATCCCCACCATGACGTTAGCCCAGATTGGGCTCCATTCGGTGTACATCACGTTGGAAACTAACCCAAGATAACCGAGCAAACTCAAACCGCCGACACACATGACGACACCATAGAAGAACAGTAAAGTATCCCACTCTGCACGAGATACACGGTGGAATACATCAAACGGCACCACTGAACCTAAACGCTTTAAGGCATAATCATCGCCATTGGCAATCGCTTCGGCCGCTTTTTTAGCAAGTGAATGTTTTAGTGTTCGACGCAGGAAATAACCGAAAAACTGCAGGTACGCCAAGCCCATCATCATTCCGATTACTGGCGGGAAGTGAAGTACCGCGTGGAAAGATACCGCCGTCGCGATAGTGAGAATAAACAAGCCTACAATTCGTCTTGCTCCACGTTTCAATTCAATATGTTCATGGACCGTATCTGGCTTAGTGTTTGGTACAAACAACGACATGATGAACGCAGGAATGACGTAGTTGATCAATGACGGAACAAACAACGGCATAAATTCAGCAAAACTGACGTGTCCTGCCTGCCAAACCATCAGGGTCGTTATATCACCAAATGGACTGAATGCGCCGCCAGCGTTCGCCGCAATGACGATGTTAATACAGGCAAGGTTCACAAACCTTGGATTATCGCCAGAAACTTTCATCACCACCGCACACATTAACAGGGCCGTGGTTAAGTTATCCGCGATAGGTGAAATGACAAATGCCAAGCCGCCTGTAAGCCAAAATAGCTGTTTGAAATCGAAACCTTTACCGACCATCCATGCTTGCAGAGCATCAAACAGCCTCCGCTCTTCCATTGCATTGATGTAAGTCATCGCTACTAGTAGGAACAATAAAAGTTCGGCGTATTCCAGAAGGTTGTGTTCCAGTGCGGCTTTAGCGACGTCAGCTTGGTTGTGTTGGGCAAAGGTGTACCCAATCAAAATCCAGATTAATCCTGCGGCGAGCAGTACTGGTTTGGATTTTCGCATATGCAGGTATTCTTCCAGCATCACCAGAATGTAAGCAATGGTGAAGAGAATCAGTGCGGCATAGCCGACGGCAGAATTGACGAGGTTGAGGTCACTGGTGGACGCTGCAAAACTGGGGCTTGAAAAGAGTAAGCAGCAGAAAGCGACAATTGGATAGATTGACATAGACATTTCTCCTTGTCTGACTGGAGAAATTTTAGCCACAAATTAATAAGTTAAGTGTGAGAAAGCTCGAATTAACGGTAGGAGTTTTGAATTGATGTAGTTTGCGCCACTACTTTCTGAGTGACGCAATACTTGCAGCGCCAAATAGGAATACTGCAGCGTATAAACCGTAAGTTAGCCAATGGCTAATTTCTAAAAAAGGAACGAGTCCTTGACCTGCCCACATACCGCCTCCGTTTAATGAGCATTTTGTTGATGTCGAATAAATCTAAAGTAAATGAACAATGTTTTTTGTGAGTGAAAGCAAATTACGTAGCATTAGAAGTGATAATGTTGGCGAGTGAGAGAGAGCTCTCATTTTTGAGAGGCTTGCTTTAACCCCAAAGTGTTAGAGCAAGCCATACATAGTGCTGAATGGATTTAGCGCAGCAATAGTTTTTTCAGTGGAGTGGCTTCGATGCCTTTCACAAGCAGCAGAGTGACCACAATCGTTGCTGGGTAAATAAAGGCGTCTTTAGCTAGGTTTTCTAGCCCCAACATACCTGCGATGTTCATCATGATGATGATCACCAATAGGTGGCTCACGTAGATGCCTAGAATGCTCGGTGACCATTGAAATACCCATGGCATATTGCCGAAGTTTGGGTGAGCAAGAAGCCACATGAATGCACCCAACGACCAAATTACGGTACCAAACAAGAAGTCGTGTGAGTTAAATGCGATTTCATAATTCATAAGGTAATAGGCTTCGCCAAAATGCAGTGCCACACCGATCAATATTAAGCGAATGGTGTTATTGCGCGACCATTGCCACTGATGTTGTCTTGCTAAGTAACCAAGCACCACCAATAAAGTACTGAAGAACGGACCATTACGTGTAAAGAAGGGCGTTGGTAGTTCAGTGAGTGTGACGTAGCTGCCTGCAAACACACCGTAGACGTAAAGTAATACCGCCGCAGGAAGCAACAGTTGTACCATGTTTATGCGAACCAGCAACGCAATAATAGCCACGGCGATGACAAGTGCAGGAATGAACCACAAATGCACCAAGCCACCTTCTAAGAGCGAGTTCACTGGGTTCGACATCAGGTAACCCCAATAACCCTGTCGCTCGACGAGGTAACCTGCTTCTGCAACTACTTGCCAGCGAAACGGCATTAACAGACAAATCAGGCTCCAAATCAGCCATATTTTGAGCAGAGGCTTGGCGTAGTTTTTCAGTGTCTCAACGGGATTTATGCTGAGTTTAGGCTGGATTAGATATCCGGAGATGAGAAAAAACAGTGGTACAGCAAAGCGAGCCAATTGGTTAAGCATGTACCCAACCCAAGGTACTTCATCCCATTGCCAATACGTGAGAGCCATCTGACAGTGAAGCCCAATGATCGCAAACATTGCGATGATGCGGGCAAATTCTAAACTGGCAATTTTCTTTGTTGTTGCCATAAGTGCTTACCTAAAAAAGTGAAAAATCGCTGCGAAATTAGCAGTTAACGATTCAGTTCTCGCGGTAAAAAATCAACTCATGTGCAATTGACGGCAACCAGTTTGCGAAATTCAGACCCATCTCTAATTTCTAAAATCAAGATTCATTACTTCTTTCAATGTATTGAGATCAAGGCTGTGTCTGATCATGATGGTTGGTTTGACCAGTAAACTTAATATTGCAAAAAAGTACGGTCGTGCTAAAAATGCAGTTATGAAAAAAGGAAAAGTAACCAAAGAACTTATTCTGCAACGTGCATTCCAACTGGCGAGCGAAAATGGATTGGAAAGTCTTACCATTGGTGAGTTAGCGAAGCAGTGCGGGATGTCGAAAAGTGGTTTGTTTGCCCACTTTAACTCGAAGTTAAATCTTCAACTGTCGGTATTAGAACACGCCAATCTAGTATTTGCTGAGCGTGTGATTGCGCCTGCACGTGAGTTAGGTGATAGCAATATTGAACGTAAAGTACGTGGCTTACTAGACACTTGGATGACGTGGAACCACTCTTTTCAAGGCAGTTGCATGTTCCTTGATGCTTGGAACGACACCGCAGAAGAAGGTTGTGCGTTGCAAGCAGCATTGCGTAAATCAATTGATACTTGGTTGAATTACCTAGAAATTCAGATCAAGAAAGGCAAAGAAAACCAAGAGTTTGTGGCGGACTTAGACACGCGACAAGCGACCTTTGATTTATACGGACAGTACTTAAGTGCACACGTATTTTACTCGATCAAAGGGGAAGAAGAGAGCCAGAGATTGTTCTGGCAAGGCATCGATAACTTGTTTACTCGATGGAAGCGCTAACCCCGCGGTAACGGGTATAGTAAAAGATTCAAAATGAAGAGCGACAACGAGCGCTCTTTCTTATCAGCATAAAAAAGCACGACCGTTCTATTTTGTGCAAGGCTGATAGTTAAGGAAACGATCATGAGTGAGAAAATTTACTTCAACACTTCGCAGAAATTCAGTGTAAAGCGCAGTTTAATCAACATCAGCACGCGTTTGCACCATACGCTCGCACCCTCACACGCAAAAAAGACTGCGCGTAAATTGCTGCTTACCCCTGCGCGTACGCAGCCAAAAAACGCTGAGCCACAGGGGCTTATCAAAAGTGAAATCCAAGGTCATGCCGGGGCAATTAAAATCTATCAGCTTGGAAGCGGTCCGGTATGGATTCTTACTCACGGTTGGTCTGGAACTGCCAGTCAGTTCTATCCGTTGATGGAGCACATTGCGGCATCTGGTTACACCGCATTAGCATACGACCATCCTGCACATGGTGAGAGTGATGGTCAGTACGGACACATCCCTGCGTTTGTTCGTGGCCTAGAGGATGTATTGGATTCGGTGGAAGACGTAGCAGGTTTAGTTGGGCACAGCATGGGCACTGCGTCGGCGCTGGAATGTCGCCACAGTAAACTAGAGAACAAACCTCTATTGTTGATAGCTCCGGTTCTGAATTATGTAGAAAACCTGTTTGGTAGCATTGCACGCTCAGGATACTCCATGAAGTTATTCAAAGCGGTGGTGTCTGAGGTTGAGGACCAGTTTGGCTATCCACTGCAGTCGATTGACCCAGAAAAGCGTCTAGCAGAGCGCGAAGCAAAAACCATCATTGTTCATGATGAGCAAGACAAGTTCACTAAGCACAGTGTCTCTGCGCAAGCAGCGAGTGAGATGGCACGAGTTGAATTAGTGACGACTCAAGGCCAAGGTCACGGTCGCGTGATGAAGTGTGAAGAGGTGTTCCAGAGTTTCGACCGTTTAATTGAAGCTAGCTGATTATTGAAAAGCACTTAATAGATTCTGTTAGAACAACAAAGGACAGCCGAAGCTGTCCTTTTCTTTTATAACTCTATTGAAAGCGAGTGATGTTGAATCACAACGCTTTTATCAGTGCTTAGTTACAGTTAGCTGGACCAACTTCTTTCCAAACACCCCATTCGCCAGACTTACTAGGATCTTGTCCTTGTGTCCACCATTTCGCTTCCCAAGTCTTACCTGCGTAAGTCACTTGGTCACCGCCAGTGTAAACAGCTGTTGCATCCCATGCGTTAGTACAAGTGCCACCACCTGTGCTGTGCTTAGATACAACAACGGTTGCACTTGCTGAAGATGCTGCTTGGCCATCGCTTACGCTTACTGTGAAGCTTAGGCTAGTGTCTTGCGGGTATTCTGCTGCTGTGAACGTCACTTTCGCACCGTTAACGGTTGCGTTTAGACCTTGAGGTAGCGTCCAATCGAACGTGAGTGTGTCGTTGTCAGCATCGCTAGAAGCGGAAGCGTCAATTACAACCACGTCACCAGCTTTCGCACTTGCAGGTGCAGAGACCTGCGCAACAGGTGCTGTATTTGGTGGATCAATCACGCCAGCAGGCTTAACCGTTACCACAACAAGATCAGAAGCGCTTGCGCCGTCATTGTCTGTCACGGTTAGCTTGAACGTTAGCTGTTCTTCTGCAGTCACTTCTGCTGCATCAAAGCTTGCTGTCGCAGTGTTTGCGCCAGATAGAGCCACTGCTGTACCTGATACTTGCTCCCAAGCGTAGCTTGCGATTGTGCCATCAGAGTCTGTTGAGTTGCTGCCATCAAGCACAACACTTGCAGGGCCTGTTACTGCTTGGTCCGCACCTGCTGCTGCCGTTGGTTTACGGTTTGGTGGAACAACGACACCACCCGCCATACCTTCGTGCATTGCATTCAGGATGTCGCCGTTATCTGCGTCAATTTCCCAAGAGAACAGACCTGCAAGACCTAGCGACTTCGCGTAGTTACCTTTCGCAAGAATAGAGCGGTGGTCATCAAATGTGATCAGCTCACCTGTTGAACGGTTCCACACCCATGGAGCTTCTGCTTGTGCATCGTAACCGTATTCAAAGCCGTTGATACCAGTATTGTTTGCACCAAGCATGAATGACTTAATGCCTTTGTAGTCAATCACGCCATCTTCCCAGACGCCTTGAGTCGTGCTGCCTTTCAGTTTGCCTGTTGCAGTACCTGTCATTGGGTCATTTGGATCGGTTAGCGTATCAGGTGTTACGCCTTCCCAGCCACGGCCATACATTGCTGTACCTAGTACAAGTTTGTTCGCAGGAACACCTTGAGCTAGAAGAAGTTGGATACCGTTGTCGGCTGTATATGCAGGACCTTTGTACGCTTCACCGTTCTCATCTACACCGCTGCCGTCACACTGACCTGGGCGCATAAATGAACCACAGTAAAGTGCCGTTTGGTGACCAGGTACGTTGTTCCAACCGCCGTAGAAGTCGTAAGTCATTGCGAAGATGTAGTCCATGTACTGAACAGCGTCTGCGTAATCAACATCTTCAATTTTGTCGTAACCTACACCGATTGCAGACGTTAGCTCGTAAGTACGGCCTGTTTCTGCTTCTAGCTCATCCAACATTGCACGTAGTTCACGCATCAATGCGATGTAAGCAGGGCCATCGTTTACTGGGTCACCTTTATCTGCTGCGGCACCGCCACCACCAGGGAATTCCCAGTCGATATCAACACCGTCGTAGAATTTCCATGTTTTTAGGAATTTCTTCACAGATGCGACAAACGTGTCACGGTTGGTCTTGTCAACGAAATCGAAGAATGGGTCAGACAGTGTCCAACCACCGATCGATGGGATGATTTTTAGATCAGGGTTACGTTGCTTCAATGCCATTAACATCGCGTAGTTACCCTTGATCGGCGTGCTGTATTCGTGACCAGCTTGCGCGAAACTCTTTTGATAAGCTGCCCATGGGTCATGGATAACCACTTCGTAGTCGTTCACACCACGACAAGCGGTTTGCAGTGCGTTGAAGCTATTGCCACCAACCGATTTCACTGATTCATTTGGACCACAAATTGGGATGAAGCCGTAAAGGATGTGAGTCAGGTTGTCGACCGGCATATTATCAACCGTGTAGTCACGGCCATAGATGCCCCACTCAACAAAGTAAGTACCCATGACAACACTTGGGTCGGTGTTGTAGGTTTTGTTGTTCGGGTCAACGTTCATAGTTAGCGGCGGTAAATGAGAACCGTCTGTATCCGCAATCGTAATCTCTACTGGTGCGCTTTTCGCACAGCCTGTTGCGTCACACGCTTCGATTTCCATTTGGTACAAACCACCTTGGCCGTATTCAAACGACGCAGTAGTTTGGCTACCAGTGATAGGGCCTGTAGCGACTTGAACTCCATCAAAGTAGATATTGTAAGTGTCACCAGAAGTACCACTCCACTGGTTAAATTTCACGTTGATCTTAGCTAGCTCATGGTACTTAACCATGTCGTTGTAGCCAGATGTGGTTTCCATTGCCAGTTCAATTTTAGAAAATTGCAGGTTATTAGAACCATACATGTCGATACTTGGTGCTGTTGGAGCCGCATTTGCAGCGCCAGAAAGAGCTAGGGCAACCCCAGCTGCACATAGGTTAAATCGAATCATAACTTCTCTCTCAATCCTTGATTTTATGTTCATTCACGAACACAAGCTGCTCTTGCGACAGAAAAGACAACCGATTCACACACTGTGCAAAAGCATCACATTCAGCATTTCAGAAGCTTTTTTTTTTTCAAAAAAAAATAAATCAAGATTCGACTCTGTTACACAAATCTCACTACAAGAAACATTGTTTTGCATAGAAAATACAATATTGAGCCAATAATTTATAAATATTTTGCATGCATTTAATTAATTATCTACTCAGTCTGGTGGTGTTATTTTGCGAGTGAAATTAAATTTTTATTATGTAACAGAGCAAGTTACGTTAGAAATTGCCAGTAACGGCCCTGTTGAATTTGGGGAAAGATACGTATGATTGATGGGGTCGATAACAAGATTACTTGCGATTGAAGTGCTCGCTCAATGCGGCTCGGCGTTTGGACGCGGCACCAATTTCTGAACCTTGTACGGTGTGCTCGAATCCTTTAAGCACAAAGCGTTGGTCAGGTAGCTTTGGTTCTACGCGACGTATTTGGGGAGAGAGGTGAGAACCAGACAATTGGTAGGCTGTTTTACCTAGTCCGGTGTTTAGGGTGACAACTTTGCCATCGAACTCAAACTGGGTAGCGACGAGGCGATGGTTGCGAAAGACACCGTCGGGCGTAAAGGAAAGTTGTTCGGTCTGATAAGGCGGCGCACCAATTTCAATCCATTCGCCATACACTTTATCTGGATCGATATAGTCGAGATAAGAAGCGTAAAGTTGGTAGCCGAGAAAGCTCAACAGCGCGCAGCCAAACGTCGCAAATCCTCCTTTGATGATTCTGAACTGATGACGAGCCCAAAATGAAGGTTGCGGTTCTGGTTTCTTCTGGCGTTTTCGGCGCGGTGTGGTCGTCATGATCCCTGCTTGTTTTCCTTTTTTAATATGGTGAGAAGCTTACGCTGCAAAAACAAACAATCTCGCCTTTGCGACACCTAAACTATGATCTGATGTCCACTTTTACATTCCGAAACACAGTTATTGAGTATTCGATAGCTCAAAAAAGGTCAATTTAGAGACTTGAGTCGTAAACCGAAACAGGGTAAAAAAGAGCTGATTTTTGATAAGGAAACCAAAGAATGAGTATTAAGGAAAACAGTTATTTTGCTGGTGGCGTAAAGTCACTGGGTTTTAGCCAACAAGGACAGGATGTCAGTGTCGGTGTGATGTTGCCAGGTGAATACACGTTTGGTACACAAGCTCCTGAACGTATGAGTGTCGTCAAAGGTGCACTGATCGTAAAGAAAGCTGGAGAGGTTGATTGGGTGACTTACAACAGCGGTGAGTTTTTTGAAGTCGAAGGTAACTCATCATTTGAGC
Source organism: Vibrio sp. MMG023 (assembly GCF_021654215.1). Lineage (NCBI taxonomy): Bacteria > Pseudomonadati > Pseudomonadota > Gammaproteobacteria > Vibrionales > Vibrionaceae > Vibrio > Vibrio sp. MMG023. Next base: position 184,801 of record NZ_JAKFZP010000007.1, read on the forward strand.
TTCAAGTTAAAGACGCAACGGCTTACCTATGTGAGTACTTATAAGCACAGCGCCATCTCTGACAAGTGATTGAAGACTGATTTATATAGAAGCTACCTGCGGGTGGCTTTTTTTATGCATGTTATTCAGATGCAACGGTTTTTGGCAATAAAGCGTTAATTATGTATATACTTAAAACAGGTGCACCCATCGACCAAGGAGGATGAGATGGCAGTACAACCTAAACATTCCGATCTTCCTCCTCGCTATGAGGCAACGGATTTTACTAATGAGCAACGTCACCGCTTTACTAAGGTGGCCAACGCGGCTCAAAAACGACGTGCTTTCTATAAGCGAGCGATTGAGAAAAGCCTTGTCGGCAAAATGAAAGAGCGAGCGCTCAAACCTGTTCTTGTCCCACGAGATGATAAACCAAGCAATATCGGCCAAGTGATCTGGCTTGTCACGTTTTTACTTGTTGGCTTATGGGCCATGTATATGTACGCCTAACTTAGGCTCTGCAGTTTGGTTTATAAGCTGGCGTCACGCTGCAATGAAGTCACATTTCCCATTGCGCCAACCAACGAGTGTCTTTGATGACGCAACTCTTCTGCATGTGAGCAATGCTCGTAATATGCATACTGGTTTTTGCCAGTGTGCTTCGCAGCGTACATAGCTTTGTCTGCGCAACGAGTCAGTTCAGATAAATCTGTTGCATCTTGGCCGTAAATGGCCGCTCCTACACTCATGGTTAACTCATTGATGTTGTCGTCCGTTTGATAGCCTTTTTGGAACAGGTTGACGATACGCTCCAAAATATTGTCTAGGTCTTTCTTACCGCGCACGTCGTAAAGCATTAAGACAAACTCGTCACCAGCAAAGCGAGCAATCGAGTAGTCATGCTTGTCCGTTTTTCTGTCTTTATTACGAATGTTGTTTTTTAAGCGAGTCGCAAAGTGCTTTAACACACGGTCGCCGACATCGTGTCCGTAGTTGTCGTTAATGTGCTTGAAGTTATCGATATCTAAAAAGACTAAAGCCGTGACACTTTTGGTCTCAACTTGTTCCAACTCTTCTAACTTGGCACGTGCCCAAGTTTCAAAACTCCAACGGTTGGCTAATCCTGTTAACTGGTCAAGGTAAGCCAGTTCTTCAATCCCTTCGCGATAAAGGGTCTGAATGTAGTTCACGACTTTAGAGTAATAGTAAGAGAAGGTATGACAAACAAAGCAAATCGCCACAAGGGTGAACATAAAGCGGCGTTCGGTCATGTCACTGGCGGTGGGTACACTCTCTAAAAAGGTTAAACCGAAAAAGATGATGAGGGAGTACGTCACGCTAAACAGCAGACCGACTTTGAATTCGTTGATCAAGATAATGGCGGCCACTATCGGGTAGAGCCAAAGCAGTCGACCTGAAGGGGCGTCGTTATAAAGCAGTAGCAACAGTCCATCAAACATCAATACGCCTGTGAGCAACAGATCTGCGTATTGGTGGTGACCACGGACTTTGATCAGATAGCTGATGGTTAAGCATGCCAAAGCACATAAACCAATGAGTAAACTGAGCCCCCAATTTCCTTCAAGGTAGTGTAGGGCAGAGCCATAGGTTAGAAATGCAGTGGCGATGCTAGAACAGAGAAAAACTATCTTCTTTTTTCTTGTCGATCGGATATCCGCCATTTCTTCTAGGCGTGCTCCGGCCAATTTCGACATTGTGTATCCCTACTTTAGACTTATTTAATGCCTATTCTAGGTCGTAATTAAGTAGTACATGGAATAGCAAAGCCCTTAATTGTGATATGAAGCATGTTTGTTATTTATGTGACTTGTTGAATTTGTAAGAAATTTACGAAGTATGAAATGTTTCATGATTATGAAATGTTTCATGTCATCATGAGTGGATTGCTCTTATTTTGCACAAATTAACGTGATAGAAATTAAACAATCCTGTGAAATGAAAGCGATTTCAAAATGTAAAATCTAACAAGCGCTATTTTAACTATCTGATTTTACGAACTAATAAATATTTTGAGTTTCACGCGTTGTTTCATGTCATTTTGAACACGATGGCCATGTGAAGCCGTAGCGGCTTTTCAAACGTTTCATTCCTTAAGATCCCTATTGAAATAATTACACCTACTAAAAACTTAGGGAAATCACATGAAAAACTTAAAGGTTTTACCTCTCGCGCTTGCAGTGGCCGCTTCGCTTGCTTCTCTCTCTACTTTTGCTGCCGATTCTGATGTAGAAGCTCTGGAAAAACGCATTCAAGAACTGGAGAATCGCATCGATCCTAATTATGTTGATGATCAACAACCGGCTGTACTGACTCCGGATATTGAGATTCCTTATGGTGTTGTCTTCTCCGGCTATGCTCGCTACGGCGCACATTATCAAGCTGGCGACCAGAAATACGTGATGGTTGATGGTTCATTTAATGGGTCATCAGCAATTGGTCGATTAGGTAACGAAGGCAACGGCGGTGAATTCCAGTTAGCGAAAGCGTTCAAGAATGACAGCGGTGCGATCTGGGATGTGGTTGTGATGTTCGATCACTGGGGTGATGAAGTAAACCTTAAAAAGGCTTACGCAGGGGTAACGAATGTTTTCGAAAGCCAGCCGAATGCTTACATTTGGGCGGGTCGTGATTTCCATCAACGTCCACAACAAGGCATCAATGACTACTTTTGGATGATGCATGATGGTCAAGGTGGTGGTATCAATAACCTTGAGCTTGGCTCTGTGAAGCTGGATTTCGGTGTGGTTGCAGCGGTAGAAAATTGTAGCCCAGAAATTGTCGATCCAGGTTCAAACCCTTCTATCTCATGTACGGGTGGTGCAGGAACGGGTGACAGCGGCGCATACGCTTTCACTTCTAAATTGCATGGTATCGACATGGGTTTTGCAGATCTAGAGTTGTACGCAAACTACGGCTTTGATTCCGAAGCGATTGATAGCTCTGAGCACATAGACGCGTACCAATTGGGTGCGGTGATTTCTCGTGCACACGATAGTGGTTCAAACCGTTTAGTATTGCGTTATTCAGACAATGCCGATAACGGCGTATTCTGGAAAACAGAAGACCTCACTACGATTTATGCAAGTTTCGAAGGTAATGCCGATCTCGGTGAAAAAGCCGCGATTGAATACCTATTGGCTTACCACGATTATTCCGTTGATGGTTCAAGTGCGGTGGAAGATGAGCGCACCAACTACAGTGCTATCGTACGTCCGATGTACTTTTGGAACGATGCACACTCTACGTGGTTAGAAGCAGGCTACCAGATGGTCGACTACGCACGTGCTGACGATGACAACACAGGTTGGAAAGTCACCCTATCACAAAACATCTCGTTTGATTGGGGCGCTGGTGCTCGACCAATGCTGCGCTTCTACGCAACAGTCGGTGAGGTGGACAACAAAGCGACTGGCATCAACGATCCTAAGCAAGATACGGTTAGCCTAGGTGCGATGTGGGAAGCTTGGTGGTAAGCCATCTCAAATTACACTCTTAACTCTCTCTATTTTGTCATGGCGCTCATTGCAGCCAGTTGAGTGCCAAACTGTCCATTCTTAACCCTATTTTGAGCCGCATTTGCGGCTCTTTTTTAGTTTCTTACTCGCCGTTTTTGATTCATGGATCGATATTAAAGAGTTGTGAAATCAATGCCTTTGCTTGGTTTTATTTGAGCGTAAAATAACCATTTCATGAAACGGTTTCATGAAATGAAAGCAAACTGCCACGCGCCTCATTCTTTCAAACATTGCCCGAATTTAAAGGGATTTCGGTGTGATTTCTCTCACGATAACACATCAGTGAATCCGAAATACTAGCTGCCATGAAAGCGGTTTCGAGGAGCTTGTCTCGAAGCAAGATTGAATCTTGAGGTTCAAGTGGAAGAGGTTTCTTGTGGCGACGATTAAAGATGTATCTGAATACGCTGGTGTTTCTCAGGCTACGGTTTCTCGTGTGATCAACGGCACCAGCCGAGTGAGTCATGATAAAAAGCTGAAAGTCGAAAAAGCGATTCAAACACTTGGCTATCGTCCTAATTCTATTGCGCAGGCATTGGCATCAAGCCGTACGGGCAGCATTGGCATCATAGTGCCGGAGCTTGGTGGTCCATTTTACTCTGGCATCTTACACAGCATGGAAGAGCGTCTACGTCGTTTTGGCTACCACGTGATTGTTACAGCGGGTTCTAACTCAGAACAAAGTCAGCGTGAATCAGTGGAGTTCCTGCTTGGTCGACGCGTTGATGCCATGATTTTGCACGCACAAAACCTAACAGATGATTATTTAATCGATCTTAAAGAAAAGGGTATGCCGGTGGTGTTAGTTAACCGCTTCATCCCTGAAATGGCACAAAGCTGTATTGAGATCGACAACGAATTTGGTGGCCAGTTGGCGACCGAATACTTGTTGCGTATGGGGCATCGCAACATAGCGTGTATCACCGGCCCTCTGGACAAGTCCGATGCACGGGGGCGTCTACAAGGTTACCGCAAGGCTCTTGAAGAAGCGGGAATGGAGTATGACGAAGCATTGGTCTCAGAGGCCGGTTTTACCGAAGAGTCTGGGGAAAGCGCAATGCGCAAGTTGTTGAAGCGCGATTGTCATTTTACTGCCGTATTTGCTTGTAATGATCACATGGCCTTTGGTGCTTATGAAGTGCTTAAAGCCCATGGCGTTGATGTTCCTGAGCAAGTATCTCTGGTTGGATTTGATGACATTTTGTTTGCGCGCTACCTCACGCCAGCCCTTACCACAGTTAACTTCCCTATTGAGCAAATGAGTGCTGAAGCTGTCCAGCTCGTGATTCAAATCCTCAATAAAAACAAACGAGATGTGAACTTCAAATTATCACCGGCCTTAGTGCCAAGAAGTTCGGTCAAGGAACTGCATACCCTATAAAACGATAATTAAGGACAACAACATGAAACTGAAAACTTTGACGCTTGCGATGACCGCTGCATTGGGTGTGGCTGCGACGGTAAACGCAGCTGATGAATCCAAAATTCGCTTTGATGGCTTCCCAGATTTCGACAGCAGTTTGAAAGTGCTGCTACCGGATTTCGAGAAAGAAACAGGGATTAAGGTTGATTACCTGATGAATAACCACGGTGACCACCACACGAAGCTGACTACTAACTTGGCGACGGGCTCTGGCGCAGGGGATGTGATTGTTGTTGATGTAGAAAAAATTGGTCCATTCGTTGCTTCTGGCGGTTTAGTCAATCTGTCTGAAAAATACGGCGCAGACAAATACGCAGAAAGCTTTGCGCCTTATGCATGGGCACAAGGTAAAGGTGCTGACGGCGATGTGTATGGTATGCCAGTCGATCTAGGTCCTGGTGTTATGTACTACCGCACAGACATTTTTGAAAAAGCGGGCATTGATATCAACGAAGCGATCAAAGATTGGGATTCTTACATCGCGGCGGGTGAAAAACTTAAGCAGCAAAACGTTCAATTGATTGCGTCGGCTGCGGATGTGGCACAAGCGATCATCTTCACCACAGTACCCGAGGGGGAAGGTCTTTACTTTGATAAAGACGGCAACCCAGTAGTGACGTCAGAGCGCTTTGTTCACGCTTTTGAAGTAGCGAAAGAGATCCGTGATAAAGGCTTGGACGGTCGTATTCTTGCGTGGTCAAACGAATGGTACGAAGGCTTCCGTAACGGCACATTTGCAACACAGCTTTCTGGTGCTTGGCTACTTGGTCACCTAAACAACTGGATTGCGCCAGAAACAGCAGGCAGCTGGGGCGTATCTAACCTTCCTGATGGTATTTACGGAAGCTGGGGCGGCTCATTCCTATCGATTCCTACGCAATCTAAGCACCAAGATGACGCTTGGAAGTTGATCGAATACATGACAACTAAGCGTGAGATTCAACTTAAACACTTCGACACTATTGCAGCATTCCCTGCAAACACCACAACTTACGACGACCCAATGTTTGAAGAGAAAATTGAGTTCTTAGGTGGTCAGCAGGCGCGCTTACTGTTTGCAGAAGTGGCACAAAACATCAAACCAGTGGCACCAGCAAAAGGCGACCACGTTGCTCGCTCTATCATCTTAGAAAATGCACTGATGGAAGTGTTGGATGAAGGCAAAGACATTGAAACGGCATTGAAAGATGCAGAGCGCATGATCAAGCGCCGTACTCGCAACATGTAAGCAATTTGCTATTTGGTAAGCAAGGAGGGCACCACGCCCTCCTGATGAGAGGTCGTTACTATGAATCAGGCAGCGAGCAAGGTAATGGAAACATCAGAGCGTGAGAGTATTTTTTCTCGTCTAAATTTGAAAGCGCTTACACCGTATGGATTCCTACTGCCGTTTTTGATTATTTTTTCCGTGTTTGGGATTTTCCCGTTACTGTTTTCTATTTTTCTTTCCTTCCATGAGTGGAACCCTGTTGAAGGTTTGGGGGCGATGGATTATGTGGGTTTTGAGAATTACCACATTGCACTGACCGACCCGTGGCTTTGGCGTTCATTAAAGAACACACTCTGGCTAGCTGTAACTTCTGGTGTCGCGCAACACTTGGTGGCATTGCCTGTTGCGTACATCTTGGTGTCGCTAGGAGACCGCTTCCGTCATTGGTTGACGTCGGCTTACTTCTTGCCGTTCATCACTTCAACGGTGGCTGCGTCGCTCATCTTCTTTAACATGTATTCGCCAAACTCAGGGATCATCAACCAAAGCTTGATGGCGTTGGCAGATAGCACGCTGTTCGGCTGGGCATTCTCTTGGGTGAACGACTTCCAGCCAATCCGTTGGTTAGATGACGCTACTATGGTTAAACCTTCTATCGCCATCATGGTGTTCTGGAAGTACACCGGTTTCAACATTGTGCTTTACACCACTGGCTTGATGACGATTCCTAAAGACATCCTAGAAGCGGCACGCATGGACGGTGCAAACGCATGGCGTCGTTTCTGGAGCATTTCATTGCCAATGATTCGCCCATTCATCTTCTTTGCGGTCACCATGACCATCATCGGTAACTTGCAGTTGTTCGAAGAACCTTTCGTCCTAACGCGCGGTACGGGTGGTACAGGCCAATCAGGTTTAACCATCTCTATGTACCTCTACAAAGTGGGCTGGGAGTGGTTAGAGATGGGGACTGCGTCAGCGATTTCATGGTTACTGTTTACCTTGATTGCAGGCTGTACGGCGATTCAATTCTTCTTCTTCGGTAAGAAAGGTCTAGGGGAGCAATAAGATGACTACAACTACCTTACCTGCGGCGCAGCGTTGGCGTCCAAGCGATCGCAGCATCGAGATCTTTACCAAGATATTAATGGTGATGCTCGGCACTGTGTTGGTGGTGTCTGCCATCATGACTGTATTCCCATTCATTTGGTCGGCGTTGCTATCGACGCGTGACCGTACTGAAATCTTCGGCACAGGCATCAGCTTTGCGATTGGTGACAGTCTCGCGGTGAACTATGCAAAGCTACTGGAAATCATGCCGTTTTGGCAGGCGATGTTTAACTCCATCTACATTGCTTTCTTAGGCACCACGATTTCACTGCTGTTTTGTAGTATGGGCGGTTATGCGTTTGCGGTGTACAAGTTTAAGGGCAAAAACTTGCTGTTTGGCATGTTAGTTGGCTCGATGATGATTCCACCTGTACTGAGCTTGATCCCGTACTTCATGATCGTGAAATTCCTTGGCTTGCTCGATAACCACCTTGCCGTTTGGTTACCGTTCACGACCACACCATTTGGCATCTTCTTAATGCGTCAGCACGTAGTGGCATCGATTCCGAAAGAGCTGTTAGAAGCGGCGAAGCTCGATGGCGCGGGTGAATTTAGAACTTACTGGAGCGTGGTATTGCCACTGATGAAACCGGCTCTCGCAACCCTAGCAATCGTGCAGTTTGTCTTCTTCTGGAACATGTTTATGCAGCCACTTGTGGTACTGACAACGCCAGAAAATTACGTGATTACGCAGGCACTGCGAAGTGTGCAGGGCATTCCGAATACGCCGTGGGGAGCGGTGATGCTCGGAACGACCATCTCCATTTTACCGTTAGTGATTACTTACTTATTTGCCTCTAAACAGATGATCAGCGGTTTGACCTCTGGTGCCGTCAAGGGCTAAGCGAAATAAAAGGTTTTATAACAATGAATAAATTCCAATTACCACAAGATTCTAAACTACGCAGCCCAGAGTTCTTATTCGGTGTCGCAACGTCTTCTTATCAAATTGAAGGTGGCGCACAACTGGGTGGGCGTACGCCTTCAATCTGGGACACCTTTTGCGATAAGCCAGGTGCTGTCGATAACGCAGACAATGGCGACGTGGCGTGTGACCATTTCCATCTTTGGAAGCAAGACATCGAGATGATCCAAGGTTTGGGTGTGGGCGCTTACCGTCTATCGATGGCGTGGCCTCGCATCATTCCTGAAGATGGTAAGGTGAATGAAGAAGGCTTGAAGTTCTATGAGCAAATCATCGATGAGTGCCACGCTCGCGGTTTGAAGGTTTTCGTGACTCTATACCACTGGGATCTACCGCAATACCTTGAAGACAAAGGCGGCTGGCTAAACCGAGAAACAGCCTACAAGTTTGAGGAATACGCAAAAGTAGTTAGTGCTTACTTCGGCGACAAAATTGATTCGTACGCAACATTAAACGAACCGTTCTGCTCTGCTTATTTAGGTTACCGCTGGGGCGAGCATGCTCCGGGTCTTAAGGGGGAACGTGAAGGTTTCTTGTCTGCGCACCACTTGATGTTGGCCCATGGTCTTGCGATTCCACACATGCGTAAGAATGCACCCAATGCGATGCACGGTTGTGTCTTCAATGCGACGCCAGCTTACCCATACAGTGACGCAGACATTGGTGCGGCAGAATACAGTGATGCAGAAGGCTACCATTGGTTTATGGACCCAGTACTGAAGGGGGAATACCCTCAAATTGTGTTGGATCGTCAGGCGCATAACCTACCTATGATTCTGGAAGGTGACCTCGATATTATTCAAACTGACTTGGACTTTATTGGCATTAACTTCTACACCCGTTGTGTGGTGCGCTACAACGAACATGGCGATATTGAAACAGTACCTCAACCGGAGCAAGAGCACACATTCATTGGTTGGGAAATTCACCCACAAGCGCTGACGGATTTACTCCTGCGTTTGAACGACCGTTACCCGAACCTACCACCACTTTACATCACTGAAAACGGCGCGGCTGGCGATGACCATTGCATTGACGGCGAAGTGAATGATGAGCAACGTGTGCGTTACTTCCAGCAGCACCTAGAAGCGCTAGATGCAGCTATTAAGGCTGGTGTGAAGGTCGATGGTTACTTCGCTTGGAGCCTAATGGATAACTTTGAGTGGGCTTATGGTTATAAGCAGCGCTTTGGCATTGTTCACGTGGATTACCAAACACAAAAACGCACCTTAAAAGCGAGCGCAATTGCTTATCGCAACATGCTGCTAGATCGAGCAGAGGAGAACCAGTAATGGCAAAAGTCGAATTCAAAAACATCAAGAAATCCTACGATGATGTTGAGGTTGTGAAACACTTCGACTTTACGGTTCAAGATGGCGAGTTTGTGGTTTTTCTCGGTCCTTCGGGCTGTGGTAAGTCGACTACACTACGTATGCTTGCGGGGTTGGAAAGCATCACTGGTGGTGAGATTTACGTCGGTGACAAGTTGATGAACAAAGTCGATGCCAAAGACCGTGACCTTGCGATGGTGTTCCAAAGTTATGCACTGTACCCACATATGACGGTTTACGAGAACATCGCTTTTGCCCTTAAGCTAAAAGGGATGCCAAAAGACCAAATCGATGTCGAAGTACGCAAAGCTGCGAAAATGCTTGAGCTTGACGCGTTATTAGAACGTAAGCCAAAAGAGTTGTCTGGTGGTCAACGTCAACGCGTGGCAATGGGTCGTGCAATGGTACGTACGCCAAAAGTATTCCTGTTTGATGAGCCGTTGTCGAACCTAGATGCCAAGTTACGTGGCGTCATGCGTGAAGAGATCAAACACCTTCACCGTGAACTGAAGACCACTACCATTTACGTGACACATGATCAGATTGAAGCCATGACATTGGCGGATCGCATCGTGATTCTAAAAGATGGTTATGTGGCTCAGGTCGGTACACCAACAGAAGTGTTCCAACGCCCGGCAAACAAGTTCGTGGCGCAGTTCATTGGTAACCCATCAATGAACATGCTGGATGCGAAGCTAGTGGGTGAGGAAGGCAACTGGGAAGTGGAATTGGGCGAGGTTCGTATTCCGTTGCCAGAACGTTTTAAAGCGCATGCGTCTAAGAACTTAGCTTTGCACTTTGGTGTTCGTCCAACGGATATCCATCTGCGTGCAGAACAGGTAGATCACGATCGCGTACTGCCGTTCCCTGTCAAAATTAAAGACAAGGAGCTACTGGGCGCCAGCATTCTATTGAAGACTGAAATCGCGGGCCAGCCTTTGATGGTGGAAACTCAAGCCGCAGAAGTGGATGTGGACACACTCACACTTTACTTAGATTTGGATGCTATTCATCTATTTGATGCGCTGAGTGAAAACTCGCTCGCAACATTCTAAACCCCCGATATGAAAGCCAGTGCGCGTTTGCGTACTGGCGACTTATCTAGTTCTCATTTCCCTTATCAAAACGTTGTCGCGCTCCCCGTCGCAACTTATATTTTTATTATTAGCTTGCTGGGAAAATTCCTACAATGAAAAAAAATAAAAAAGCGGCATCCATTTATGATGTGGCAAAGTTGGCGGGGGTTTCCCCGAGTACCGTTTCACGTTTCCTCAATCGCACGACGTATGTCTCTGACGAGAAAAGTCAGAATATTGAAAAGGCGATCAAATCACTCGGTTACAAACCGAACTATCAAATGGGACAGGGCACCAATACGCGTTCAATGACGATAGGTGTGCTGATCCAGCATCCTGAAAGTCCACATTCCAGTCGTATCTTGAATGACATGGAAAAGGGGCTCAATGCACAGGGGTATTCACTTGTGATTGCTACAGGGCATTGGCAGCGTTCACTGGAATCTCATGCTTTGGAGTATTTGGCAAAGAGTAATGTAGACGGTGTAATCATCGTGACGGGCAGTTTAACGGAAGAGCAGATTCTCGATTATGCCCAGCGAATTCCCGTCGTTGCTGTTGGATATGACGTGATAGGTGACAAGGTTCGATCGATAAATATAGATAATGTATTGGGCGGATACATGGCGACGCTGCATCTAATGCAACAGGGCCATGTGAATATCGCCCATATCAAAGGGTTGTTGAATCAACCGGATGCGGTGGCTCGTTTTGTAGGATACAAAAATGCCCTGCAAGAAGCAGGTATTAAAGTGTTGCCAAAATTGGTCAAGCAAGGCGATTTCAGCAGTGAAACCGGTTATGAAAAAACCGTTGAGTTGATTGAATCGAAAGTGCACTTTTCAGCACTGTTTGCCGCCAATGACCAAACGGCCTATGGGGCGATAAAGGCATTGCATGATCATGGTATTCGTGTGCCTCAAGATGTCTCTGTGATTGGTTTTGATGACTTGCCAACTTCGCAATATTTCACACCCGCGCTTACCACAATGCGTCAACCGATTGAAGAAGTTGGTGCAGTTTGTGCTGAGTCCATTCTCAATTTGTTGAGCGGAGATAGGCACGAAGTTCGTCTGCCACCGATTGATCTGATTGTCCGTCAATCGACTGTGTCTAAGTTTCGTTCTCCGAGTTAAAGTGCGTCTCTAATCCATTAGAAAATATTTTGCGAAACAGGCGAAATATCGCTGTATTTGTGACCAAAGTCCGTCTAGAATTCGCGCCTGCATTTTGTTGATTAAATACACAATCAACAAACATAGCCAAATTCTAAGAAATCTAATTTTTTGAACTGCCTCACAGTTTTCTGTGGGGCAGTTTTAGTTGTAGGAAAGGTCCCAAACACATGCCTAAAAGCCAGAATATCAACCAACGTATGTCCATCGTGGCATTGGCTTGGCCGATACTTGTCGAAATTTTGCTACGGACGGCTTTAGGAACCAGTGACGTATTCATGTTGAGTGGTTACTCAGACAAAGCCGTGTCTGCGGTCGGCGTTATCACTCAATTAACGTTTTTCCTGATCATCGTATCCACCTTTGTCAGTAGTGGCACGGGCATTTTGATTGCGCAATATAACGGTGCAGGGCGTGAAAGAGAGTCGGTCGATGTCGGTGTCGCCAGTGTTGCGTTATCGGTCATTGTTGGTGTTTTCTTAAGTGTACTCGCCGTGATTGGCGCGGTGTTCTTTTTGCCGTATTACGGCTTAGAAGCTCAGGTTGAGCAATATGCGCGCGAGTACCTGCTGATCAGCGGTGCGATGACGTTCAACGTCACCATCGGTATCGTCTTTACCACGATTCTGCGTAGCCACGGTTATTCACGCTCGCCAATGGTAGTGAATCTGATTTCTGGTGTGTTCAACATCATCGGTAACTACATTGCGCTGTACCAGCCGTTTGGTTTGCCTGTTTATGGCGTTGAAGGTGTTGCAGTAGCGACAGTGGTCAGCCAAGTAATCGGTACGTTATTGTTGGGCGTGATTTTGAAACGCAGCAGCATTGAACTGCCTATGTCCAAGGTAAAACAAGTGCCGAAAGACGTGTTCAAGAAGATCTTAAAAATCGGTGGCATGAACGCGGGTGAGGTGCTGTCTTACAACATGGCGCAGATCTGTATCGTGTATTTTGTAGTGCAAATGGGGACGTCATCACTTGCGGCGTTTACTTATGCGCAAAACATCGCGCGTTTCTCGTTCGCCTTTGCGTTGGCCATTGGACAGGCGGCTCAAATTCAGACTGGCTATTACATAGGTAAAGGTTGGGTAACCAGTATTCTGAAACGCGTGCAGATTTATTTCTTAGTTGGCTTTGCTGCATCAACGGCGGCAACGTGTTTGATCTACCTGTTCCACGAAGAGATTTTGAGTGTATTTACCGATCAGCCTGAAATCTTGGCATTGGCGGGTGCATTGGTGATGGGCTCAATCGTGCTAGAAGCGGGCCGCGTGTTTAACCTTATCTTCATCTCGGCACTGAAAGGGGCTGGTGACATCAAGTTCCCAGTACAGATGGGTATTCTGAGCATGTGGGGCTTGGGTGTGGTGTTCTCTTACATCTTGGGTATTCATTTGGGCTACGGCGTGATTGGTGCGTGGATGGCAATTGCTCTGGATGAATGGGTACGCGGTATCATTATGGCAAGACGCTGGCGCTCTCAAGTATGGACCAAGTTTAAGGTAAGTTAACCTTATCCTTTCTCGCTCTAAAACGTAAAAAAGGCACTGAAATTCAGTGCCTTTTTGCTATCTATTCTGCATTGATAAGTCGCTTTAAAACTCACACTCTGCTTGGAAACACATACGCTCTTTGTTGTACGGGTGGTCCAACTCCAACATCTCCGCGTGTAAATGCAGACGGTCGGCTTTTTCGCCATACAAGCCGTCGCCAACCATCGCCATGTTCAAACCCATGTGGTGAGCACTGTGTACACGCAGTTGGTGGGTTCGTCCTGTTTTCGGGTACATGTACACCTTGCTGCGTCCGTCTTTCACTTCAATCAGCTGCCAGTAAGTTTCTGCAGGTTTACCGTGTTCAAAGCACACCAGTTGACGTGGACGGTCATCCGGATCGCCGCGCATCGGTAGCGAGATTACACCTTCAGGCTCGGTCAAGACACCTTCTAGCAGCGCCATGTAGCGCTTCTGTACGCCGCGAGTGATGAACTGTTTTTGCAGGCTCTTGTTTGCTCGTTTGGTTAAGGCAAATACGAGAATTCCCGACGTCGCCATATCTAAGCGATGAATTACGAACGGCCCTTCGACATCTGGGAACATCGCTTGCAGGCGTGTGTATGCTGAATCCTTGATGGTTTTCCCCGGAACGGAAAGCAGGCCCGAAGGCTTGTTGACGATCACCATGGCTTCGTCTTGGAAGAGAATTTCCAGTTCTTTATCTTCCGCCCAGTTCTCTGCTAATGGGTTTGGTTCGACATCCAAACCTTGCAGCATGTGCCCCAAAATAGGTTGGCATTTGCTGTTGCAAGATGGGTAGAACTTCTTGTGCTGACGTACTTCAGATTTCGGCGATACGCCCCACCAAAACTCCGCCAAGGCAAGTGGCTGATAACCATGTTTGTATGCGAACTGAAGCAGTTTAGGCGCTGCACATTCACCTGCACCTGCTGGTGGTACTGGATTGGTGGTAGGAGTAAAAATGTCCACCAAATCACGCTCGGCACTGTGGTTGTCCAAGAAGCGGTATTGCTTATGCAGTTTGTGCTGCAGCGCATTAGACAAATCTTTGCGCTGCTCTTTAAGTTCTGCCAGTGTTTGTTCTAGCTCGGTTAAGCGCGCTTCTTTGATTGCGAGCTTTTCGTCCCAAGCTTGTTTGAGGTACTTGAGCACATTCTTCTCAGCCACACTCTGTTTACCCAAATCATCCAGTAGCACTTTCAATTCTTCTGGGGTCAGTGTTTGTTCGCCATGTTTGCGCTGCTGTTTACGTTCGGCACGACCAGCAATCATCACTTGGCGATGGGCATTCTCTTCTTGCTGATACGCTTCACGGTCGGCTTTGATTTCTGCTTTCAGTTGTGCCAGTTCAGGGTTGGCAGCAAAGGCTTTGTATTCCGCGTTCGCAGCATTGATGGCATCTGTCTCACCTCGGAAGAAACCTTCTTCTGTCAGCATGTCGAATACGGGTGGAACAAAACCTGGAAGCAAGTTTTGATCGGCAATCTTGCCAGAGAAAGCGCTGAAATAACCAAGCTCACCTTGCGGGTTACGTACTAGCAAAACACCGAACATCTTGCCGCGTCCGTTTTGCTCATCCTCAAGACCGAAATCGTGTTCGAAGTCAGTTTGTGTCATTAGGTGCTGCTGCAATTGCCCGGCAGCCAATACACACAATGGGTGAGGCGTGTAGTAGAACGGAAACGTAAACTGCGCCGGCAAGTCGTAGCCAGAAATGTCCGCAGTAAATCGAGTAAAGCATTGTTCAGGCGAGTGCATGAGAGTGAGTCCGCGCGAAATAAAAATCGAGCACGGATTGTACCTGTTTTGGCAGTGATTGCTATTCGAAGGCGCTCCTAGGCTAGCTTTGTCGGCTTGCCTTTACTTCCTATCTCAATGATTTTCATCGCTTAGAGCGCAGAAATCAGGATTGCGTTTGAAATGATTAATTTGAGTGATGTACTGTTTTGATTGATAGTTGAGAGCATGGTTCTCGAATGACTCATTAGATGCAAAAGGAAAAGCATGTCTAAACTGGTGTTGGCATTGATACGATTTTATCAACGCTATCTTTCCCCACACAAAGGCTTCCGCTGCGCTCATGCGGTGTATTACGGCACGGATTCTTGTTCTGCTGCCATCAGTAAAATGATTCAACGCAAGGGAGTGATCTCTAGCTATAGCAGCGTTCAAAACCAATTCGAACGCTGTCGACATGCGCATCAACGTCTGCAAAATGGGGATTCTTCCCGTAACCGAAAAAGGCGTAAGAACAAAGACTCATCTTGTGTGACAGATATGGGGTGCAACTCTTTGGACTGTCTTCCTAGTGATGCGTGTAGCGGTGGTAATGATTCATCTTGTAGTTGTTGGTAATGGACTCAACTCTAAAAATGAAAGGAAAGTGATGACGACAGATCAGCTCAAAACACTGTTTGAAAATGACGTAAGGCACAAACTCGAACCGCTTGAAGCTTTACGTTTAGAAGCACTGCGTCGACGCAAGTTTCTAGGTTTGGCGGTTCTGGGTTTCTTTGGCACAGTCGTGTTTGACCTCACTACCTCCGCCATGATGTTTGTTCTTTTGGCATTGATGCTCGGCGGTTGGGCGTACTTCAATCAAAAGCACAATCAGTTTCGCACCACCTACAAGCAGCACATCATGCAGAGCTTGTTAGCGCACATTGAGCCCTCACTCACATGGGACCCAAATCGTAAACTTTCCAAAGAAGCCTTCGAGCGCAGTGGTTTGTATTTAGACCGTTGTGATGGTTTCGAGAGTGATGATTTTATTTCAGGCACCATTGGAGAGGCGAAGGTGGTGATATCTGAGATAGAAGCGTCGAAGCTCATCAGTTCAGGAAGCGATAGTTCGAGTAAGCATCACGTGTTTTTTGCGGGGTTGTTTTGTGAAATAGACGTTCCGATGAATGACGACGTTTGCACCTTTGTTTTGAGTGACCGCGATGATGGGCCAACGCTTCGTGAAAAGCTGTGGGACCGTTTCTTCAAGATTCAGATAGGTAAAAGAGTGCGAATGGGTCACCCAGAGTTTGACCAACAGTATGAGGTGTACAGCGACGATTTAGACACCGCAAAGCAACTGCTGACGGATGAATTTATCGAGCGTGTGCTGACTTTTCATCGTGAGAGCGAGTTTTCTCGCTTGTCGTTTTCTCAAGTGAACGGAAAGCTCTATATTGCCATTTCGCATTGGAAAGAACTGTTTGAGCCAAAATTGGATGAGCCAGCGGGGGAGTTTGAAGCCGTTGCTGAGATTTATCGCGAACTCGATTTCTTGATTGGCACCATTCACAGTCTGGGGCTGGCCAAACCAATGGTTCAGTCCATGGCGGAATCTAGTACCTTGGCTACCGCCTAATTTCCTCATTATCTCAAGCTGATTCCTGAGTGATACCCTATCATTTCAGCTTGAGATTCACCCAATATCCTGTACCTTACCAAGACTATTTTTTGCAGCCTGCTTTCATTCGATGAGTGACCTGCGCTGCTTTATTTGAGTTTAAGTTCATGTCACAAGCTAGCATCAAATTTATTGCCACCGATATGGATGGCACCTTACTTGACCAATACGGTCGTTTAGACCCTGAGTTCTTTGATCTGTTTTTGCAGCTAGAAGAGAAGGGCATTCTATTCTCGGCGGCATCGGGGCGTCAGTACTACAGTTTGCGCGATACGTTTGCACCGATTCAAGACCGTATGATTTATGTGGCGGAAAACGGCACCTTGGTGATGTACCAAGATAAAGAGCTATATAGCTGCACCATTCCAAAAACAGAAATTGATGCGATCATCCAAGCGGCTCGTGAAATTGAAGGCACGCACCTAGTGCTGTGTGGTAAGCGTTCGGCTTACATTGAAACCAAAGATCCTAAAGCGTTGGAAGAGTTCCAGAAGTACTACCATCGCTGTGAATACGTGCCAGATCTATTGGCCGTTGACGATGAGTTTATCAAGGTAGCGATTTGTCACTTTGGTGGTTCTGAAGAGTTGGTTTTCCCAACCATGAGTGCGAAGTTTGGTCACAGTCATCAAGTTGTGGTGAGCGCGAAGATTTGGCTAGACGTGATGAATGCAGAAGCATCAAAAGGCGCGGCGATCAAACACCTTCAAGATACCATGGGGTTTGGTCCAGAAGAGACCATGACGTTTGGTGATTACCTGAATGACCTAGAGATGCTGCAAGTGAGCGAGCATTCCTACGCGATGGAAAACGCGCACGAAGCGGTGAAGAAAATCGCACGTTTCTCCGCACCAAGCAATCGTGACTCGGGCGTAATGAAAGTGATCAAAGAGAAAGTGCTTTAATCTCTGCCTCGCCAGTTTCGAACATAAAAAAGCCCCGCTACGTAATGAGCGGGGCTTTTGTTTATCTCAAGTTAAGTATCTGCAGCTAAGTAGCTGAAGCTAAGTATGCGTCTGCTTAGCGGACGTATTTCGCTGTCGCGCTGACAAACCAATGTTGCAACTTGCCATCTGGGCTCTCTACCCACAGGTCATTATGGTAGCGGTAGATGCGACCATTCACGGTGAGGGCTAGCGTGTTGTCACCGGTTTGCTCCATACGAATAAACTGATCAGAAGTCACCAAAAACGGTTCCAAATTATCCGTGTTTGCGCCTTTGTACACCACAAAGTAACCAAACATATTGCCGGCATCTGGATCTGTCGAATGAATGCGATGGCCAACCAGTGTGTAGTTGTCATTGAGCGCTTCTTTGAGGGTTTGTGCACCTACGGTTTCGTGAGAAGGGATAAATACCCAAGCCAGTACACCTGTCGCGATCACTAGCAGTAATAGTACTGCTCGCATGAAGTTTTTCATCATGGCTATCCGTTTAACGTTGGAATTTCATTTTGTACATGCGCTTATCCGCTAAATTGATCAGGAAGTCAATGTTGTCTGCGTCTTGCGGGTAGCTAGCGACCCCCAAACTTGTCGATAGGCCATTGGCTTGCTCAGAGGAGAGAATCGGCTTTTCAAACACCACATTGATATGGTGCGTGACTTCATCGATTTTCGTTTGATCAATAGAGTCGACGATCACGGCAAATTCGTCGCCGCCCATGCGGTACACGGCAAAGTCATCCAGCGCCATTTGGCTTAGACGAGTTGCGATTTCTATGAGCGCAATATCGCCAGCTTGATGGCCTAAGGTGTCATTGATGTCCTTAAAGCCGTTTAAATCGAGCAGCATGAGTGAGAAAGGCGAGTTGGTTTCTTCCTTTCGGTGTAAATCAATAAACAGCGCGCTTCGGTTAGCAAGCTTGGTGAGCGGATCGCTCAATGCCATTTTTTTGTGGAACTTGGACTCACGTTTATAAAAATACGTCAGCAGTGCCACGGTTAGGACAAAGATACCGAGCAATACGTATTGCGCTTGTAGCAAGTTATACGCTTTCTCTTGTTGATGTTTGTAGAGGGGACTGGCAACACGAAAATGCAGAGTGACGTAATCGATCATTTGCATGTAGAGGTTTTGAGTTTCACGATAAAACTGACTCGCGGCGACGCTACTGCCCGTTTTCGCTTCTACTAATATTGGTTCGAGTTGTTGGAATTGGTCAAACAGAGAAAGAAAATAAACTCGAACCTCTTCTCGTGAGAGAAAAGAATCGGCTTCTTTATTGTTAATCAGCAAATCAAAACGGCTCCACGCTAGCTCGTATTGCAGCTCAGCGGAATCGATGTTCATCACGCTTTCGTTCAAGCGTCGAGCTTCCCCTACCAGTTCAGATAATTCTTTCGAAAGATGGAACAAGAACCAAGTGGCTTGGTTTTGTTGATCCGAATAGGTTTTAGTGAGCGCTCGAGTTTCTTGCAGTAGTAGTACGTTTGCGAACAACAGTGTGGATGCAAATATCAGTAGGAGTAACTTGCTCTTGGTTGAAAATGGCCCCTGATGAGGGGGATTGGGCTTTGCTTTCATTGTTATTCTTCTTTCGCGCTGATCCTGTTTATTTGCCATACCATTTGTGAGTGGTATAGGGCGACATCAATTTCCGGATATTCATCCATTGAGTAGATCAGCCAGTATGGGCCTTTATTTCTTACTTTAATGTAATGATGGTTTTGCTTATACGCCACGATCGGTTGATAGCGCAGGATGTCTTCGCGCGAGAGGTTTGAATGGTAGTCATTAAGTGCACGAACTTCGACACGCTCAGGTACTTTGCCAAAGGCATGTTGTAGGAGGGTGCTAAGTTTTACACCGTCAAATTCTGCTGGGCTGTCTAGCCAAGGAAGTTGTGTGGTGTAAGTGGTTTGAGGCAAGGACTCTAAGTCTTTTAGTGCCACAACGACATTGGGTTTCTCAGGACTGCTAAACTGTATTGTGTTTGCAAAAAGTATTGGTGCAAACAAAAGCAAAGCGAGTGCTAGTGTTTTTCTCATCTTGTGCCCTTTGATTTTTATTGCCGGCATTGCAACTAGAGCGAACATCGCCAGTTAAAATCTCGGTCATATATTTATTAATAATAGAGCCAACCTGATGGTTTTATATAATACGTTATGGGTGAAAAGTAACCGTTGGTGGAATATACGTCAAGGTTAATGAGAGAGTTAAAAATAGAACTATTGGATGAATATATCATTTCGTTCATTTTGTGTGCAACTCGCACCACGTTGTCTAACTTTCGCGACACATTCAACTCAATCGGAGATGCGATATGTTTGATTGGTATTACAAGGTTATCCTCAATTACACCAACTTTAGTGGTAGAGCAAGACGCCAAGAGTATTGGTACTTTACGTTGGTGAATGTGTTGGTCAATTTAGTCATGGCTATCATCGATAGGGTGATTGGTAGCCTGATGCAAATGGATAATTTTGGTTTTTTCGGTGTGATTTATGCGCTGTTTATCATGATACCGTCGATAGCGGTCACCGTGCGTCGCTTACATGATTCAGGACGCTCAGGTTGGTGGGCTCTTATCGCCTTTGTTCCAATTATCGGTATTTTGGTGCTGTTGTACTTCTTGATTCAAGACAGTGAAGAAGGCTCGAACCAATACGGTGCGAACCCTAAATATCAATCATGATGATGAGAATCGAGTGGGTTTAGATGCCTGAGCCCACTTGGAAATAAACCGCGCTGTCCTCATCGCTGAAGGCAAAGTCCATACCTGCTTGTAACCCATAACGGCGAGCGATGAGGTAACGAAAGCCGACGCCATAAGCGTATTCGGCATCATTTTCGAATAACGACTCATTTGTTGATGCGTAACCAAAACCGCCAAAGATATTGGTCGACCAGCGGGTATTCCATTGGTAAGTCAGTTGAGATTCTACTGATAAGGTTTCGTCACCTTGATAGCGATTTCTCGCCACGCCACGCAGTTCAATGTCTGGGTAAGACGCTGGTGGTAAAAAGCGCTCGTCAGTGTAGAGTGCCTTGTATTGTCCACGCAGTGCCAACGACCAATCGTCTGCCAGTTCCCAATAATTAATCCCCTCTACATCCAACTGCTCGTATTCGTAATCACTGCCAATGGCGTCGTTGTACCAAAGGTACTCCGCTTTGTAGTTGTAGCCCTCGGTTGGACTAAAGAAGTTGTTTCGGCTGTCCCATTCCACTGTTAAGCCCAATCCAGAAGTGGTGGGTGAGGTATTGGTCAAGGTTTGCAGCAGCTTATCTGCAACAGGAGAGTTAGTGATTTTTTGGTCGGTGACGAAATAGAGCTGTTTCACCCCGATAAACAACGGGGCATCAATAATGCGGTATTGAAGATGGTTGAGCATGCCGCCGCCAGTAATCTCGAAATCTAACCCCTTACCATTAAATACGTTATCTAGCCCAGGTAAGGAGGATTGTGGATAGAAGGTCATATTAAAGTCGCCATATCCGACGCCACCAAGGTAACGAACCGTGTCTTGCGCCCAGGTCCGGCGGTGACCAAGAAAGCCCATCCAAGTACCGTTTTCAGTCGCGAAACCACCTACCGCGGTGATTGCAGGTGTTAACAGTTGAGCGCCCCCATCGAGAGATGTTTCGGCTAACTCACGTCTTTTCTCTTGTTGCTCATCGGATTCATGCAAGAACACGCCAGTAAAGCCCAAACCGTAGCCGACGGCAGGCTCAGTAATCACAATCGGAACAGGTAGAAAGCCATAGGCGTTTTCAGCAAGGTATTCGCCCATATCTAATTGCCCATCGATGGGATCGAAGAAGCTTATTGCCTCGACAATAGGAGAGGTTGCTAACAACCCGAAGCAAGTCGAGGTTAACAGGGCTGACGTTGGTTTTTTCATACAGTGTTAGCGATAATTGAATGATGTTCAATTACAAGTTAGACGTCATTTCGCCAAATTGCAATGGGGGCTGTGTAAAGGGGAGGTGAGTGTTTTTAGAACACAAAAAGCCACCCAATGAATGAGTGGCTTTGTATAGGACAAGATATTAAACCGTTTGGTTTTTCATCGCTTTTTGTTTTATCACCAGCAAGTACTACGCAAATAAGTGCTTCGCATGGAAGTTTAAGTGCTCAGCAATAAAGCTCGAAATAAAGAAGTAGCTGTGGTCGTAACCTGATTGCATTCGCAATTCAACTTCAGAATCATGAGCTTTTGCTGCCGCCAGTAACGCATCTGGTTTCAATTGCTCAGCAAGGAAGTTATCTGCATCACCTTGGTCGACTAAAATCGGCAATGGGGATTTGTTTTGCTTAAGTAATTCGCTCGCATCGTATTGTTTCCAACTCTCAATATCCGTGCCTAGGTAAGCGGTAAACGCTTTTTGGCCCCAAGGACATTGCATTGGGTTACTGATTGGGCTGAACGCTGAAATTGAGCGGTATTGGCTCGCGTTTTTCAAACCAATCGTGATTGCACCGTGACCACCCATGCTGTGACCGGAAATCGACTTCACATCTGAAACAGGGAAGTTGCTTTCTATGATCGCAGGCAGCTCTTTGGTGATGTAATCGTACATATGGTAATGACGTGACCACGGTTCTTGCGTCGCGTTTAGGTAGAAACCTGCGCCTTTACCTAGGTCGTAATTTTCGTCGTCTGCCACGTCGTCACCGCGAGGGCTTGTATCTGGTGCCACAATCGCGATACCCAACTCTGCTGCCATTTGAAATGCACCGGCTTTCTGCATGAAATTCTCGTCGGTACAAGTCAGGCCAGATAACCAGTAAACCACTGGAACTGGGTTTGATTTTGTTGCATTAGGTGGCAAGAAAATCGCAAAGCGCATGTTGCAATTGAGTGTGCGAGATTCGTGCGTGTACTGTTTATGCCAACCACCGAATACTTTGGCTTGGCTTAGGCTTTCAATGGTCATGGATAATCTCTCGATAAAACAATGTTTATTTAAAAACAGTGAGTATTTAAAACAATGATTTTCTAACGGCGGACAAGACCGTTAAGACAGTGGATGGCTCTCTTCCCGAGGAAAACGTGTCCAGAGAGAAGAGAGCTTATTTCAAATTTTCAAATATCAATCACATTACGTGAGTTGTATCTTGGATTATTTATCCATGTGAAGAACAGTACGGATAGATTCACCTTTGTGCATCAATTCGAATGCTTCGTTCACGTCTTGTAGACCCATAGTGTGCGTGATGAATTCTTGGAGACCGAATTCGCCAGCCATGTAACGGTTTACGATTTCTGGAAGTTCAGAGCGGCCTTTAACACCACCGAAAGCAGAGCCACGCCATACACGACCAGTTACTAGTTGGAATGGACGAGTTGAGATCTCTTGACCTGCGCCCGCAACGCCGATGATTACCGACTCACCCCAACCTTTGTGACAACACTCAAGAGCTTGACGCATCACGTTTACGTTACCGATACATTCGAATGAGTAGTCAACACCACCGTCTGTCATCTCAACGATAACGTCTTGGATTGGTTTGTCGAATTTCATTGGATTGATGCAATCAGTTGCGCCAAGTTGTTTTGCTAGCTCGAACTTGCTTTCGTTGATGTCGACACCGATGATTTTGCTTGCACCAGCCATACGTGCACCGATGATTGCAGAAAGACCGATACCGCCAAGACCGAATACAGCAACTGTGTCGCCTTTTTCAACTTTAGCTGTGTTAAGTACCGCACCCATACCAGTGGTTACGCCACAACCTAGAAGACAAACTTCTTCAAGTGGCGCTTCTTTGTTTACTTTCGCTAGTGAGATTTCTGGAAGTACAGTGTACTCAGAGAAAGTAGAACAACCCATGTAGTGGAAGATTGTCTCACCATTTACAGAGAAGCGGCTTGTGCCATCTGGCATTAGGCCTTTACCTTGTGTTTCACGTACTGCCTGACATAGGTTAGTTTTGCCAGATTTACAGAACTTACACTCACCACATTCAGCTGTGTAAAGTGGGATAACGTGGTCGCCAACTTCAACGCTTGTTACGCCTTCGCCAACCATTTCAACGATACCGCCGCCTTCGTGGCCAAGGATTGAAGGGAAGATACCTTCTGGATCGTCACCTGATAGAGTGAATGCGTCAGTGTGACAAACACCAGTTGCTACGATACGAACAAGAACTTCGCCAGCTTTTGGAAGTTGTACATCAACTTCTTCCATTTTTAGCGGCTCACCTGCAGCCCATGCAACCATTGCTTTTGATTTAATGTGAGTTTGACCTGGTTTGATTTCAAGTGCCATTGGATGTTTCCTTTATATTCTCAGTATGTAGAGTGACGTCATAAGCGTAGTTGAGAGTTTCTCTCTACGCTGCGTCGTTTTGTTGGTGCCCATTTTAGGTGTTTCACGAAAAATGATAATCCGGTTAAATTGAAAATGATTTTTACGTATGTGTAATAATGGGCGATTGGAGCCGTTATTTATGCAAGCAAATAAGTAGCAGAAAAATCGCATTGTCGTTTGACCTCAACTACGGTTGAGGTTTTATTGTGTCGCCCATTGCGAAGAAACAGCGAGTTAGGATCACAATGAACAACACAGATTTACAGGTTTACTTAGATAAAATAGGTGTTGCACAAGCCTTAGACATCAGCATTAATTTATTGTTCAAGTTGCATATCAATCAACAGCGGAAATTTCCATTTGAAAACTTTGATATTGCATTGGGGAGAGGCGTATCTATCTCTGAGCGAGACATTATCGACAAGCTGGTCTATCACAACCGTGGGGGATATTGCTTTGAATTGAATGGATTGCTTTTAAGAGTACTGCAAAAGGTGGGGTTTGATGCTAGACCGCTTTTAGGTCGCGTGCACTTGTCCGGTACGCCCTCAGGTAGAACGCATCAGTTTACTTTGGTCACAATGGGCGATGAAAAATGGATTGTCGATGCTGGCTTTGGCTCGAATACGCCGAGAGCACCATTGCCATTCGTACTTAACCAAGCTATTCATACCGATATTCAAACATTCCGCTTTATTGAAGACGATCGCGTTGGATATATGTTGCAAGTTCAATCATATGACAATGAAAACCAGTGGCTTGATATGTATAGCTTGGATTTTGAACATGTGTTTGATGGCGACATTGTTTGCGGTAATCACTTTGCTTCTACGTCACCCACGTCGCGCTTTACGTCTAGTCGCGTAGCCACGCTGCCTACGGAATCGGGGATCATCACACTGGCAAATCATACGTTAAAGTATCGAGAAAATGACAAAGTGGTCGAGGTAGAGCTTAACGGAGGCCCTGAGTATCTATCGGCATTAAAAGCGCATTTTGGTATTGAGCTAGATGCCGAGTACCAAGACTTAAAACCGTTACCTCAGCTATAACGATTCTGAATGACTGAGCCATTGATGTTTAGTTGGAAGTATAGTGAACATCAATGGTTTAAATCAGTCTATGATACATCGATTATTGGTTTAAGTTATTGATTAAAAAGAGTGTGAACGAGAGTCACAAATTCTATTTAGTTACGATAAGTTGTAAGAAAGTCGCAACTTAATTGTCATTTTTCCCACCTAAGCTCCTCGCCCGATTTCAAATTATTACTCTTTATCGGGATGGGAAAAATGAAACGCAGTACATTGACCGTACTCTCCGTTCTGATTGCAGCTACTCTAGTTGGTTGTAATTCAGACTCTTCAAGCAGTGATACACCAGAGCTCGAAGCGCCAGTTCAAGTGGCGTTTATGCCAGACATCCACTTCCACGATGTATATGGTGACTTCCAAGACGGCTCTTTCCAAGGTCTCTACACCAATGACAGCGGTAAATATGCGACGATTCGTACCATGCAGTCGCAGATGGAATCGACGCGGTTGTTTAACGAAAACTATTTCGCGATGATCGCTGCACTGGATGACGTGGTAGAGCGCGGAATTAAATATGTTGCGCTACCAGGGGATTTCAGTGATGACGGCCAACCTGTGCACATGCGTGGGTTAGTGAAAATCTTTGACCATTATCGTGAGACTTATGGTCTTGAGTTTTTTGCTGCACCGGGCAACCATGATCCCAACAAACCTTTTACCGTGGCAGCGGGCAAATCTGATTACCTTGGTGAGGGCGGCAAGAAACAACGCATCTTTAGCCGAGGTAAGGATGAGTGTGTTGATTACGAAGGCGAGTGGGGGATCATTCCCGGTGAAGGCGACAATTTAGACACCATCTGTACGGAAGAGGTACAAGAGTGGGGCTACAAAGAGATCATGGATATCCTTGGTACGCATGGTTTCTATCCTCAAGAAGATTATTTGTATTTCGAAACGCCCTACAGCAGTGAAGAAGCTCGTAACAACTATTCATATGAACTTGCCGCCGAAGAAGCCGCTTATGATAAGCGCATGTTTGAGATTTGCCACCAAGGGACGGGCGGTGAATACAAACAAGACGGTTATACCAACTGTGCGGTGGTGCCAGATACCAGCTACTTGGTAGAGCCAGTAAAAGGCTTGTGGTTGTTGCCGATAGATGCAAACGTCTACAAGCCAAAAGACACCTTGGTAGAAGATTCCATCAGCGGCGATGACTTCGATGGCTCCAGCAGTGCAGGCTACAACATGATGCTGACCCACAAACAGCACGTGATTGAGTGGATCAGTGAGGTCGTTAAAGCGGCAAAAGAGCAGAACAAAACACTTGTGTCGTTCAGCCATTTTCCAATGACGGATTTCTATAATGGTGCATCCGAAGACATTGAAGACTTGTTCGGAGAAGGAAGCCATCAGTTATCTCGTGAGCCAAATGACGATACCAGTAAAGCACTTGCAGCGACGGGGTTGAGCATTCACGTTGGTGGCCACATGCACTTTAACGATACGGGTAAAAAGAGTTACATGATCGATGGCGTTCAACACACGCTTTTCAACATTCAAGCCCCTTCTCTGGCGGGCTACATTCCAGCTTATAAGCTATTGAACATCCGTCCTGATCATCAAATCGAAGTGGAAACTGTCGTGATCGACAAAGTTGAAGGCTACAACGAGTTGTTTGAGCACTATGCGAGGGAGCATGACCATCTCACAGAACAAGCTGGTGATGACGAAACGGCAAAAGCGAGCATTTGGAATAAAGAGATTCTTGAAGCTGAAAGCTATTATGCTCTGACTGATTGGCACATCCGAGAACTGACGCGTCTGCGCTTCCTACCAAGTGATTGGCCACTGGAAATGCGTGAAATGCTTTTGCACATGGATGGTGATGATATGTTGATCATGTCTCAGCTTTCTACTCAATTTACCGTGTGTCAGTTAGCGAAAGAGCTAGGGTACGACATCGTTAATTGTGATGAAAACGCGGTCGTAGATTATGAGCAATTCCAGAAAGATTGGCAGGCGGCGACGCAACAAGCTCAAGCGATTGCTCAACAGGGAGGCTTTAATCTTGATGACTTTGCTACATGGAATGGTGAAGAGCTAGCAACAGATTTCTACCGCCTGCGTAATGCCGATGAACTGGCTTTCCGCGATATTGAAGAAGCACAGCTATTGCAATACGAGTTGTTAAGTCGAGAGCTGGCGGAGTTCGCGGGAACGGTCGATTCTGAACTTGGTGACTTAGGTGAATACTCGGTTGGTGAAGTCTTCCGATCCCGTTTTGGTAGCCTATTTGTGATCCTAGAGAAGTTTGCAACGGGACAAGCCAGTGACCACTTCTTGATTGATACTGAGCAGCAAACATTGACGGATTTAAAAGGCGAAGTGAAGCGAGATATTCTCAAACACTGATTTGCCTATATGCAATAAATGGAAAGCGCAGCTCAGTCTGCGCTTTCTTTATTTGCGCTATATCTCAGTAAGTTATTTGCCAAAAGTTTACCTTTAATTATGAAGAATAGATGAGGTAAATCATGCGCTTCGAATACTTATTAGATGATGACGTCACCCCCGCACTCGATGCCAAGCTAAGAACGTTACTCGCTACTTGTTTTACCAAAGAACAAGATAAAATCTTCCGAACTCAGCGCTATTTTCAAGAGATGCCACGCCATCGTTACCTTATTTGGGATGACACTCAACTTGCGGCTCATATTGCAGTACATGAAAAGCAGGTGATGATTGACGATCAATCTTTTCCGATCAGCGGCATTGCCGAAGTTTGCGTCCAACCGGAGTATCGCGGCAAAGGGTTAGTGAAAATGTTGCTCAAAGTGATTCATCAAGATGCACTCGAGAGAGGTGATGCTTTTTCTGTGTTGTTTGGGCGAACACAGGTTTACCAATCGAGCGGATACCAACCTACCGACAATCTAAAGATGGAAGTAAAACCTCGCGAATGGATGAGCACAGAAGACACCATGGTGCTGTCCCTAAATATCATTTGGCCACAACAAGCGGTGCATTTAGTCGGCTATCCTTTTTAAACAGGTTTTCTCTGCATTTAACTTTGTGTGAGAATAAGCAATAAATAGAATTCCATAGGAACCACAACCATGGCGAATTGGGAAGGCGTGAGCGAGTTCGTTGCTGTCGCAGAAACCAACAGCTTCACTGGCGCAGCCAACAAGTTGAAAACATCGGTGGCGCAAATCAGCCGTCGTGTCTCTGCGCTTGAAGAACGTCTAGCCGTTAAATTGCTGCACCGCACTACGCGAAAAGTCTCACTGACCGAAGCGGGGCAGCTCTATTATCAGCAATGTAAACACCTTGTCGAAGGTCTAGAGTTGGCAGAGTTAGCGGTCACGCAAATGCAAGCAGAGCCGAAAGGTTTGCTCAAAGTAACCGCTCCTGTGACTTACGGTGAGATGAACTTAGCGCCGTTGCTACACCAGTTTATTGAGAAATATCCGCAGGTGAATCTGGATTTGAATCTGACCAACCAAAAGTTAGATTTGATTGAGCAAGGTGTCGATGTGGCGATTCGTCTCGGACGTTTGCAAGACTCCAGTTTGATTGCCAAGCGTTTGTCATCTCGACAGCTTTACGTGTGTGCTAGCCCAGCGTACTTAGATCGCTCTGGCGAACCGCACACCTTGTCTGAGCTGAGTCACCACCAATGTTTGGTCGGTACTGCTGATTACTGGCACTTTAAAGAGCAAAAACGTGAAAAGTCTTTACGCGTTTCTGGCCGAATTAAATGCAACAGTGGCTTTGCCTTGGTTGACGCGGCAAAACGTGGTTTAGGTTTGGTGCAACTGCCCGATTACTACGTGCAAGAAGCGTTAGATAACGGTGAACTGGTGGAAGTGTTAACCGATTACCGCGACGATCGTGAAGGTATTTGGGCGCTGTACCCACAAAACCGAAATCTGTCGCCAAAAGTGCGCTTACTGATTGATTTCTTGGCTGAAAATATGAACT
The DNA here is from genome assembly GCF_021654215.1 of Vibrio sp. MMG023. NCBI lineage: Bacteria > Pseudomonadati > Pseudomonadota > Gammaproteobacteria > Vibrionales > Vibrionaceae > Vibrio > Vibrio sp. MMG023. The sequence goes on from NZ_JAKFZP010000007.1 coordinate 213,768, forward strand.
AGGAAAAGTGTCCCCAGCACTTTGCTTATCAGGGGTTATTGATTCGCAAAGGCGGGGACTTGCAGGATGCTGCTTAGTTATTAAATATGTCGTTCAATTTGTAAAACACACTCGGTTGGTAGTATTTGAAGCGTGCTGTCAATTGACCTTCTTTTATCTCAGAAAAAGTACTTTCGACGCCAAACGTAAGTTCCTCACTCATACGCAGAAAATCACGAGGCATCGTTTTATCGTCTGGGTGATTCATTACAACGGCTTGGTGGCGAGTTTGGGCGTGAATATGCTCAAAGCTATGCGCTGTATTTACTTCCCAGTGAATATTGTCACGGTAATAAGTTACGAGTGAGAAGTCTTCGACATCGAATACTCTTTGTGTAATGGCTGTTCTGTGTTTTAAATCAACGCCAATGTAGTTATCATTTAATAGCTCGTTATTAAATATCAGAGTAATATCTGCGACTTGATTACTAGTATCGGTTTTTTCTTGATAATAAACGGAAAATGTTTCATCAGATTCAGACCAGCGACATTCCATCTCATAGTGAAAACCAGACATCTCATTCAAATGATAGTCGGATTCGCAAAGGTCATGTATCTGGTCATAAGTTTTCTGAAAATGGTCGGCTACGGCTTGATACATCGGAACGACAGGTTCAATCGGATTAATAGGTTCTCCGGGCTCTATGGGGTGAACAGGTGTTTCTGGCTCAATCGGATGCACAGGATACTCGGGTTCAATTGGATGGACAGGCTCACCCGGCTCTATAGGGTGAACCGGGGGCGCGGGTTCGATTGGCTGAATAGGTTTTATTCCAGAATCAATGCCGTTGTCACCGCTTGTGTCTGAGGAATTACACGCAACCAAGAATGGCAATATACTCGCAAGCAAAAGAGTTTTTTTCATATTTTTACCTAGTCATTATAAATTCGTTTTGATGAAAAATAAGAACACTCAATTACTATTCCATTATCCTCTTTATTATTTTTTAATTTAAAGAGAAGAGTGATTCCTGACATTACGGTTAATGCCTTTCCTAATATTATTTAAGCCAACTGACGTTTAGATATAAACAGAATAAAAAGTAAACTTCAGATTTACGATAGAACTATATTCGTATATTACCTCCTCTTTTTCTAAACTGCCTTTATGCGTATTCAGTGATTAATGTCTTTTTCAGCCAATCGGTGGCAATACCGTTGGCTCGAATTTCTGATGTAATCATGTCTACTCGAAACAAATGCCCTTTTTCCCCAAGGCTCGTTTGAGCAATAGCTACTTTGTGTGAGTTTTGGTTCGCTAATGCCAGTGGGATGATAGCCCAACCTATATCTTGGCTTACAAGCTCTATGCTTGTTTCAATATCATCAATTCTGATCTTGTTGACTTCTTCGAGGTCGAGGAAGCGATTGTCCAAATTGAATACACTACTTCGCGTTATTTGGGTGGTGCCTACCAAATCACTTGGTACGACAACTTTATTTTTCAGAGGGTTACCCGGCGCGCAAATTAAACAGGTCTTCACGTGATCAATAGTTTGATACTGGATCGTACTATCGAAAAAATGCCTTCCAACAATCAATGCTAGGTCTACTTCATCCTCTTCGAGCATGGCAACCACATCTTGGGTTGGACGTTTATGGAGCACTAATTCCACTTGAGGAAACTGTTGCTGAAACCCAATGATGATTTGGCGCATCTTGTCATCCAGTAACCAGTCATCAATGGCGACCACGACTTTATCCTCAACACCTTGAGCCAAGTGTTCCGCATGGCGCAAAAATTTTCTCTCTGCAGCGAGCACGCTTTTGGCGTAACCGAGTAAATTATCTCCTTCTGCGGTGAGCTTTGGTTTATAGCCGTCACGTGAGAATAACTCGACCGATAAATCGATCTCTAAATCACTGATGGCATTGCTAATCCAAGACTGCGCTTTACCCTGCTTTCGCGCTGCAGCAGAAAAGGAACCAAGCTCAGCGGCATTTACAAAGGCTTTTACTTTATCGGTGTTCATGCTTGCCTCGTCGTTATGGTGGGTAGATTATCGACAGCTTAACGAGGTTAAAAGATAGACTCTATATGGATTTGTTATAGTGATTGAAGTGGAGTTTTTAGAGAGAGAAATGAGTTTGGTTGTAATTTATTGATATTTATAGGATATAAGAAATAAGCGCTGAGCTTTTGACCAAAAAACTCAGCGTTATCTATAGTAAAAGTAATATAAAGTTACATTTACTGCTCGTTTAATTCTGCATCTTCGCGCTTGATGACCTTGTGGCCGTCTTCCGATACGCCTTGTTTCCAGTAACTGCTGAGGTAAAGGTTTTCACGTTCCACTTCTTTTTCGTTACGGAAGTATTGGCGTAGCGCACGCATCGAGTCGAACTCACAGGCACACCACACAGCAGCTTCACCTGTTTTCCATTCCAGTGAGCGAACCTTATCTTCGAGTGATTGCTCGGTGATCCAATGGATTTCCATACCTGCTGGTGCTTCGAGAGTTTGGATATCTGCTTCAGAGATCACACTGATCACCGCATAACCTGTTGCGTCCTCTGGCAGAGTGCGAATCTTTGCAGACAGCGCTGGCAGTGCAGTCATGTCCGCCGCCATAAAGAACCAGTCTGCTTCTGTATTTAGGTTCGAGATGCTGCCAGGGCCAGCGATGTTAATAGTGTCGCCTTCTTTGGCAGACATTGCCCAACGCGCGGCAAAGCCACATTGTAGGTCTTTGGTGATGTGACGTACGAAATCGACTTCAATCGTGCATGCTTGCGGGTCGAAGCGACGAATGGTGTAAGTACGCATGACAGGGCGGTTGTCTTCTGAGAAGCCTTGAATATCGGTGCCGCCGGTTTCGTTGAACAACAGCTTGATGTAGCTGCCTTCGCAATCTTGTGGGAAGTTGCCTAGCGCGTCACCTTGCAGGGTAATGCGCTGCATGTTCGGTGTGACGGTTTGTGTGTTGATGACAACGAGGCTTTTTGGTTGTGGTTTCTTTTTCATTTTAATTCACATTTCACTACGTTTGATAACTATTCTCTTTCTCATCTAAGATTAACAGCATCTCAATAAGGCAGATAGTGTCTTTATCTAAATTTACACTCTGATCTGAGAATCGGCGATTTAATTTCGGTACGCCTGGCTCAAATGAACACTTCGTCGTCTCGCTTTATAAGATAGTCACTGGACAATAAAAAAGGGCACCGAAGTGCCCTTGAGAGAATAATGGAGCTTGTTTACTGCGTTTGTTCTAACAAATGCGTCTTCAGGAATCGATCCATCGCTTGGTAACCATCAAGACGGTTTTCTAGTGAACGGAAGCCGTGACCTTCGTTCTCCTTAACGATGTACTCCACTTCAACGCCGCGGTCACGCAGAGCATTAACGATTTGGTCAGATTCACTCTTCACCACTCGTGGGTCTTTCGCGCCTTGCAGAACCAACAGTGGTGCTTTGATTTGGTCTACGTGGAACACCGGTGAGTAAGCTTTCATCATCTTCGCGTCTTCTGGATCTTCCGGATTGCCCACTTGCTCATGCAGCATGGCTAGGAAAGGTGCCCAGTATGGTGGAATAGAATCCATGAAGGTGAACAGGTTAGACACGCCAACGTAGTCGATGCCACATTTGTACAGGTCTGGCGTAAACGTCACACCAGCCAATGTCGCGTAACCACCGTAAGATGCGCCGTAGATGCACACTTCGCCATCTTGTGCGTAACCTTGGTCAATCGCCCATTTTACGCCGTCCGTGATGTCGTCTTGCATCGACTGACCCCATTGCTTGAACGACTTCTCCCAAAACTCACGGCCATAACCCGTTGAGCCACGGAAGTTCATTTGCAGTACCGCGATACCACGGTTGGCAAACAGCTGAACTTCTGGTTGGAAGCCCCAATGGTCACGCGCCCAAGGACCGCCGTGTGGCAAGACCAATAGTGGTAAGTCTTTCGCTTCACGACCTTTTGGCAGTGTTAGATAACCATGAATGGTTAAGCCATCACGAGCGGTATAAGTGATTGGCTTCATCTCGGCCATGTCTTCTGGTTTATGCCAAGGTGCGTTCGCAGCTAACTTCTCAAGTTGGTCTGAATCGCGATCGTAGTAGTAGTAATTTGGACGGTCGGTGTCGCTGTAGGTCACGACAATCATTTTTCTCTCGTCGCGAGTCGTGTTGTTCACCGAGATTTCAACGCCCGGAAGCTTTTCTTGCAGACGCTCAAAAGTCTCTTCATAACCTTTATCAAGGAAATGGTACTGACGCTTGTCCGTTACATAAGAGATCGTCGTGAGCTTGTTCAGTGCGTTTGAGTAACTCGCATTTGTGACGTCCACTTCTGGATGAGAGAAGATCTCGCGCACTTCTTTGTTTGCTTTCACATCGTATTCAATGATCGCGGATTTATCGCGGGTAATACGAGAAGCAACATATAGGTTCTTGTTGTCTGGTGTGAACGAGATTGGCGAGAAGTCTTCTTTGAAGGTGAGGTTCTTCAATGGACGGAACTCTTCATCCACAGTGTCACGATAGAGGACTGCGGTGTTTACGCCGTCTGAAGTTGAAATCACACGAATGTTACCATCGTGGTCCGTACCCCAGTAACGCACGTTGCCTGGGTTTTGCGCAACCAGCGTGTTCTCACCGGTTTTCAAGTTATGACGATAAACATCAAACACTTGCGGGTTACGTTCGTTAGTCGTGATAAGAATGTCGTCAGGCTGACTTTCTAAGGTGTCGATAACATAAGCCACGACATCGGACGTTGGTGTGATGGTTTTCTCTTCGCCCGTTTTTACGTTTACCGTAACGAGGTAGAAGTTTTCATCACCACCCGTGTCGCGAGAATAGATGATGGTGTCATCGCCAACCCAGTAATAGTAAGCGATGTCGCGATCGGCAATGGATGTGATGCGCTTGACTTGATCGGCTTTGCCCACGGGATGAACAAAGACGTTTTTACGATCTTGCCACGGTTTCATCATCGAAATGTAATCGCCAGCTGGGGAGATTTGGTAGCTCGATACTTCTGAATTACGGAAGAAATATTCCACCGGATATTCTGGCGGAATGACCTCTGCAGTCGTGGTGGTCGAGGTTTGGCTACAACCCGAAACGAGTAAGCCAAAAGCGGTAGCAAGAATGAGCTTGCGAGTACGCATTGTGTAACGCTCCTTGTGTGACAGACCTGTCAGCATCGTGCTTGTCGGTCAGAGTGAATCGATTGTCGCGGCAAAATACAGCGCCGTGACAAAGCAGTGATGAAGTGCGCCCAATCGCTAACTTAGCTCAGGCGAGTGCTTATTAAGTTTTCATGTTTTAGTCACTGCTGTTGCTACTATGACCCAATCCATCCGTGGAAGTGGCGATTATTTGTACTTACCGAACAAAGGACTAGCTAAAACTTGGCATAAGTCACACTTATCTTTCATTGTTTTATCATTTATATCATTGGGATAGTCGACAGAAGTAGAAGCGCCGCCATGCCATAGTTGAAGCCTTTTACGCGTTTAGACGTGGTCAACCAACGTTGAAGTTGCATGCCTGCCGCCGTCCAAAAAGTCACAGAAGGCAGGTTTGCTAAGCAGAAGATGCCAGCGATAAAGGCCAGTTCTAGCCAAGATCCGCCACTGCTGTATACGGTGATGGCAGTGAGTGCCATGGACCAGCCTTTAGGATTCACCCATTGAAACGCCACTGCACCCCAAAAGCTCATTGGTCGGTAATCATCTTTGACTTCCGTTTTGCTGCTGGTTGCTATTTTGTACGTGAGGTACAACAAGTAAGTCAGGCTCATTACCTTCAGGACGCTATGCGTGATCGGATACGCATGAAACAAGCCCATAAGACCAATGCCAACCAAAATCAGCATCGCAGCGAAACCCAGTGTGATGCCTAACATGTGTGGGATAGTGCGCTTAAAGCCGACGTTAGCGCCAGACGTCATAAGCATGATGTTGTTCGGTCCTGGAGTGAAGGTCGAGACAAACGCAAACAGTGCCAACGCACCAAGTTGATGGTATTCCATAATGTGTTCCTGCATTTCTGTTTTGCCTGCGAATCAGCAGGCAAAGGATTACGTTTTCTGACCGGTCGAGAACAATGATAGGTAGAAGCGCCATCAATTTTGTGCTTTTATTTGACGAATACTCACTCGCTAAACAACAAAAGAGCATCATGGATAGATTTGACGAAAGAATATTGCAAGCGCTGAAATCAGACGGAAGAATCTCCAATGTGGAGCTGTCTGAACGAGTTGGATTATCGCCATCCGCGACCTTGCGCCGAGTGCAAGATTTGGAGCGAAAAGGCGTGATTAAAGGCTATAGAGCGGTGCTAGATAATCAACAAATGGGCGTCGGTTTTGTCGCGTATGTGTCGATAGGCTTGGCATCGCATTCTAAACACGCGCAACTAGGCTTTGAAGAGCACGTTCGATTTGTCGACCAAGTTGTCGAGTGCCACAACATTACGGGTTCTAACGAGTATCTATTAAGAGTCGAAACTCAAGACCTAGCGGCGTACAAAGCGTTTCATGCCGATGTTCTTGGGGAATGCGAACACGTAAAAGCCATTACAACCATGGTGGTGATGGACACGCCAAAAGATGAGCGATAGCTCGTATAGAGAACATTGTTTTGTGGCACATCAATTTGAAGTGACTCGAAAGAGTCAGTCGAGTATGAGTAAAGTCCACATAAAATGCTGGAAAGCAGTCTGCAATCTGACAATTCCAGTATTTATTCTCACCTTCTAAATAATCTCATCCTGCTAGTTTTTCTACGTCGCTGCCCGGTTCGCGTGCAGTGGATCTGAAAATTTAAGGATGAATGATGAAATCATACGTAACCCTTCCTCTTGCAAGCTTGGGCGCAGTTGCGGCTTTAAGCTCTTTTAATGTCAGCGCTCATGGCTGGGTCGAGTTTCCAAGTGCACGTCAAAATACTTGTTATTTAGATGGCGGCTTTTGGACCAATGAAATCCCAAACCAAGCTTGTCAGGCCGCTTATGACGAGTCGGGCGCATATCCCTTCGTACAACGTAGCGAGATTGCTGCAAACGTGCCGAACTACCGCGATATGGCGCATGTGAAAGCGATTGTTCGTGACGGTGAACTTTGTTCAGCGGGTGATGCTGCTAAGAAAGGTTTGAATATCCCATCTCCAAATTGGCAACGTACTAACGTGACGCCAGATGCAAACAATCAAATCGAATTGGTGTTCTTCGGCAAAGCACCGCATAACCCGTCTTACTGGGAGTTCTACCTTTCTAAGCCAACATATGATGATGCGCAACCACTGACTTGGGATGATTTAGAGCTGATTGATACTGCTGGCGATGTGTATGTGGATGCAGAAAAACGCTACCGTATGCAGGTAACCTTCCCAGCCGATCGTTCAGGTGATGCGATTCTCTATACTCGTTGGCAACGTATTGATGTGGCAGGTGAGGGCTTCTACAACTGTAGTGACATTACCTTGAACGGCAATGGTACAACGCCTCCAACCGATCCAGTAGACCCAACCGATCCGGCAAACAACCTGACTGCTCTGGGTTACTTTGTCCCACAAGGCTTTGGTCCGGTAGAGGCGGGAGATACGGTACGATTCCGCACGTTTAATGCAACGGGCAGCGAGATCGTCGATCTGTCACTACCAATCAGTGCAAACAACACCACAACGTGGGCTGCGGAGTTAGCTGATCAGTTTAACTCGCAGCAAACGGGCGATTGGTACGTGGGTATTTGGCACGAAGCAATGAACCACTATATGTTCGATACCAACAACATCTACGCAAACCAAGTGTTGGCTCCGAACGCTAACTTTAGCTACGCGTTGTCATTGATTAAAGGTGATACTACACCGCCGGTAGAGCCGACCAACCTTTGGAGTAAAGATGCAGTGTACAACCAAGGTGACGTCGTGACACACAACGGCCGTGAATGGACAGCGCAGTGGTGGACGCGTGGTGAGGAGCCTGGAACTACAGGTGAGTGGGGTGTTTGGCGTTAAGCTTCATTCTTTCCAAATACGCAAAACCCTTCTCAATTGAGAAGGGTTTCTTGTTTTAATTCAGGCCGTTTTCGCCTTGCCAAGGTTGCCAGTTCATCATCGCATGATCGGCCAATTTGAGCATCGGAATGTCTTCGTGGGTATCGCCGTAAGCATAAATTGTTTCGTATTGGTTCAAGTCGAAAGCACGTTGCACACGCTCGACCTTTCTTTCCAAACTGCAATCACCACTTTGGTAACGACCACTAATGTGTTCGCTTTCGCTGAGTAATTCACTACATAGTAATTGGTAGCCGTGTGTTTGGCTCCATGGTTTTAAGTAGGCGTTAAGTGATGCTGAGACCACGACAATGGTGTCGCCTCGCGCTTGGTGCCATTCCAGTTTCGCTTGGGCTTCTGGGCGAATGTGTTTCTCAATCACCTCTTTTGCAAACTGGGCTCCTAACGCTTCAACTTCTTGCGTTGTTCTTCCTGCAAAGGCGATGAAACTGGCGATAGGGCGCATTCGCTTAGCTGGGATAATCCCTGCCTTGTAGAGTGCATAGAACGGTAGAATCACAACGTTTCCGACCCACTTGCGCAGGCCAAAAACAGAATAGTGGAGGAAGGCGCTAAACATATCCTCATCGGTGATGGTGCCATCAAAATCAAACAGTGCGAGAGAGGGCTTTTGGCTATCTGACAATCCGCTGCCTTATGGTTTAGTGTGCGTGTCCGTGAGAGAAGTTTATCACCATCACGCCCGCTGCGATAAGTGCCATGCCAATCCAAAGGCTAGTATCCATGTGCTGGCGGTAAACCAATTGCGAGATTAAAGTCACCGATACAATTGCCAAACCTGCCCAAAGAGCGTGAACAATGCCAACTGGCATGCCGCCTTTCATCGCCTGCGCCAAACAGACAAAGGCAGCTAAGTGGCCAACTAATACAAGGGTTGCAGGCAGCGGTTTGCTAAAGCCATCAGTGGCTTTAAGTGCAACGTGTGAAAGGGCTTCTGCGCCCACGCCTAAAAGTAAGAAAAACCAGCTCATTGTTATCATTCGTCATCGGTTAATTTGGAATGGGGCTAGTATATTGATGTCGAATAAAATGATAATCCCATAAAAATTCAAATGACTTTTACTTGGTTGTAATAATAAGCCAGTCTTACATACGCTTACATCAACTCGTTGCCGCAATCGTTACACTGCCGCCGTCTTGGAAAAGGAGCGTGTACAGATGCATAAAGCAATAGCGAGTATTGCAATGGTGCTTGCACTGAGTGGCTGTGGTGGCGAAGGAATAACGACAAACTCTGTGCCTAAGTTTAAAGATCACAGAGCGAACTATGAGGTGGACGGTATCGATCTGCTGCATCGTTCGATTACGGACACCATCAGCGACGATTTACTAGGCTTTGAGGCCGAGAACTTGTCTCGCAAAGTGACTTACACGCTCGATCGACTCTCATTAAACATTTTGCGTGATTTTAATGTGAGTACCCTCGCGGAGTTGGAAGCTCTAGTCCCGAATGTTGGTGATAACAAAACCTCTCTGATTTTTGAGTTTCACTTGATGCGGCTAACGCCTGAAATGGTGATGGTCAGCTCATCGAACGAGATTGAACACTTCTTTTATGAAGCGGAGATCATCGAAACCCGTTTTGGTATCTCAACCTATAAATTCACCGAAGCACCAACGCGTGTTGACATGGTGGTGTATCCAGAAGGCATTGCGATTGAGGCGTTCAACCAAGGTTATCAAGCTGAATATGATGCAAGCAAAGGCACGTACAAGGTGCGTTTGCAGTACGACGATAATGGTGAAAAAAGCCAATATGATGAGCTGATAGTGGACTTAAACAATGATCAAGTTCGGCTGGAGATAGGCACAACGACGATGGAAGGGCTAGAAGTCAAAGACAGCGTTGAGCAAAGCCATCGATTCGAATACAACCGCAAACAAAACACACTCTCACGCCAATAACACGTTTTTATCTATGAACATTGAAGTGGTGACTAGGTTCATTTCTGAGTAACGGTTGGGAGACTGGCTCGGAGTCATGACTTCAATTTCTTTTGCGCCTCACCTAGACCCTTTATTGCGCACATGGGGAAAGTTAGGGTTTCTTTCCCCGTTTTTCTTTAGCGAAAATAAGATGTTGCCAATTCTGAACACCATGTTACGAGCGCTTTTGTCGTGATTTGATGCTCCATTCCGATAGGGTGAAATAGGCTAAACGGCACCTTTATGTTATTCGCGAGAAGTGAAGTATTAATCTTTTTTAACTTTTTTTTGTGGGCATAGCGTTGACCAACGGACAGTGGAAGAAGAGTCCATCCACCATTTTCTAGTAATCTGACTAATAAAGCGTGGCTGCTTACGACTCGAGTATGTGTCGAGAAAGCTTGAATCATCCCCTCTCCGTTGACATGGTTATGCATAAGGTACTGCACCTCAAGCTGTGCATCTTCGAGGCCAAAATCAGTTTTGTATGCTAGGTCGCTATTTGGATTGACGAACAGACCATAGGCAACATAACCAAGATGTTTATAAGCGCATGGATACTCGGGTTCAATGCTTCCTTTTGCAGGAAGTATCGCGAAATCTAATTTATGCTCTGAAACCGCTTTTATTGCTTGTTCTCTATTTGTCTCTAGCCAATGTATACGCATTTGAGGGAATTGCTCTAGGCTTCGCCGTTCCAGCTCTGCGATAAGCTCAATTGGAAAGTCCATGTCGTACCCCAACTTCATTTCCATTTTCGGCTCATCAAACATGGCTTGACTAAATTCTTGCAGCTTTTGATTTTGACGAAGCACTAGACGGGTTTGTGGGTATAGGTGCTCAGCTCTTGGAGTCGCAAGGGCTTTACGCCCTTCAATAATGAATAACTCGAACCCTAAGTCATCTTCATAAGCTTTTACCAGTTCACGAACCGTCGTTCGGTCTTTTCCTAGGTGACGTCCAGCGGCGCTATATGAATGGTGTTCATAAACGGAGACAAAAGCGTAGAGTTGATCGAGAGAGTGCAAATGAATTTCCTTACATTATGAACGTAATATCCCCACATAAGTGGTTTTTAAGATAGTAATTATCCATCCATAATTGGTGCAAATTCTGTTATTAAATTTGCGAGAGAGATGTCCTTTAACTCCACATCTTACGCCAAAGTGCAGCCACCAATATTTAGCGCTGATCTATTCAAAGTTATTGTGACCGTAGCAATCCCAGTCACACTGCAAACCATTTTGTTCTCAAGCAAAGGGGTGATTGATCTCGTCATGATCGGGCAGCTTACTGAACAAAATATCGCAGCAATTGGTGTGGCGAGCCGCGCACTATTTGTGGCAACAATATTTTTAGCTGGTGTCACCGCGGGTGGAGCGATGCTGACCGCGCAATATTTTGGGGCCAAAGACCAGAAGGGAGTGACACGAAGTACTGCATTGACTTGGATAATGGCGACATTGGCGTCGTTCATCCCATTGTTTGCTTTTCACTTTTATGGTGATGACATCATAGGGCTGTCGACCAAATCGCCGGAAATCATCGCGTTGGGCCATCAGTACTTGCAGGTATCGAGTTGGAGCCTGCTCGCTGTCGCCTTTGTCGGTAGTGTTGCTGCTGGTTTACGAGCCATGCACCAAGCTGCGTTAAGTACCTGGTTTAGTGGCCTCGGCATTGCGTTAAATGTGTTGTTTAACTGGGTGCTGATTTTTGGTCACCTAGGGTTTCCTCAGCTTGGCTTAAAAGGTGCAGCGATAGCAACGGTCCTGAGCTCCATGCTGGAAGTGGCTGTGATTTATGTGTTCTTAAAGGTTAAGGCGCATCCTCTAAGATTTGGCACTCAAGCACTCAAAGATGCAGTTCAGTGGCGCTATGTTCGATCGTTTTTCGCTTTATCAACCCCGACAACACTTAATTTCTTAGCGTGGTCAGGTGGTTTGTTTGCTTATACCGCCATTATGGGGCAAACCGGAGAGGCAGGCTTGGTGGTGCTTTCTGTGATTACACCGATAGAGGCTTTTTCTCTCAGTTTTTTGACGGGTATTGCGAATGCTTCTGCCGTCATCGTTGGGAATCAACTTGGAGCGAATAAGCCTGAACTAGCCTATGCCCAAGCGAAAGGATTTACTGTTATTGCCATTGGTGTGACTCTGGTTGTGTCGATTTCTTTGTGGTTCCTGCAATCCTCGGTGTTAGACCTGTTTACGGCGTTATCTGCAGAAACAAGACGAATGGCAGAGCAGTTTTACATGATTTTGTGTGTCGGTATTTTGTTGCGTTCTTTGCCTACGCTAATGGTCGTTGGTGTATTGCGAGCTGGTGGGGATGTTAAATTTTGCCTTTACCAAGACTTATGCACTCAATGGTTGTTTGGTATTCCATTAGCGGCTCTTGGTGCTCTTGTGTTCAGCTTTTCTGCACCGGTCGTGTTCGCGATGTTCTTTTTAGAGACGCTGTTTAAGTGGGCGGCGTGTTTACACCGATTTCGCAGTCGAAAGTGGATGAATTGTTTAGTTAAAGAAGGGTAATAGTAATGAACTTACTCAGTGTTTATGAAGCTTATGGTGTGACCATCGCCGTGCTTGTGTTCGTAATGATCTATTTATTTATTCACGTGAAATACATTCGCCACCATGCGATGCACAAGCGCTTTCTTGCGGCGCTTTGGGAGTTGATGAAGAACACCATTCACGGAGAGCACATCCGCACCATGGGTTACAAGCATGAAAAGGAAACAACAACGTCAAAAGAAAAAAATAGCTAGGAAGGCTCTTATCGGGGCTGCTTTGATACAAGTCTAGAGCGATTCCACTTGTATCTTTTTGGGGAATGGTGAGCATACCTTCCCCTTTTTTATTTCTAAAATGATAGATGGTTATTGATAAAAAACTGCCAACCAAATTGTCTCTTGTTCTGGGTCTGTCCAACTGACGCGATGCTTCGTATGCGCCGGAATGTTGATATGGTCACCGGCTTCTAAACGTTTTACCGATCCATCTTCATAAGTCAGTTCGCCTGCGTCTTGCAGCACCAACACCCACTCATGTTCTTCTTGAACGTACCACTTGCCCTCTGGCGTGGTTTGCCCCTTTGAGGCAATACGCTCGATGCGCAGTTGTTTATGTGTGAGTAAATCTTCGAACACTTCTTCACTCAGATCACTGGGTAGGTCTTTAAACAGATTCATAATGCCTCTTCCTAAATAACGATCAATCCAAATGGTGCGAGCAGTTGTTCTTGCTGCCAGTCACAGATCTTAACACCGTATAAAGAGACGCGGCGAATGTCCAAGCCTTCTAAGTCGACGTGGGTAAGATCGCTCTCTTCTATATTAAAGCTGCCCCATTGTTCTCGACTGAATTCTCCTCTCGATAAGTCAGAGCCTTTAAAGCTCGCGCCCATCAAATTGGCACCGTTCCATCGGTTTTCAAATAGATCACATTTCTCTAGCAGTGCGCGCTCAAAATTGGTGTAAGCCAAGTTGCAGCCCGTGATATAGGCGATACAAAAGAACACCGTGTTGCTGACGCGATTAGCGAAGTTGGCACTTTGAAAGTTTGCGCCCTTCAAATCGCATTTGCGCAGTTCGATGCCGACGCAATCTGCGCCATTGAACTGAGACATGGTCAACATGCAGTTGCTAAAGCTGGCATCTTTCAGTTTGGCATAACGGAAACTGCAGCCTTCTATGTCGCTCGGCTGGATAAAACGGCAGTCAATAAACTTGGCATCACTCAGATCGGCGTGGTCGAAATTGCACTGATAAAAGCGGCAGTTTTCAAAGGTGGTGTTTTGCAAATCGTGATGAGAAAAGTCTTCCTGTTCGAAAGTGAGATCGGTCTTAATCATGGCTTTTTATCTTTTCTTTGTTCGGTTGGAAGCAGACTAACACCCTAAGTGACTGATTTTCCAGAAATATAACTTGTTGTATTTCAGTGGCTTACAAAGGCCGAAAATCGCCAATTTAAGCGGTCAAATTGGCGATTTGAAGTGGGTATTTTTTGAAAATAACCCGAGCATATCGAGAAAAAAGTTTTGTTGAGCACAGAGGCTCTCAGGGGAGACGGAATGAGAACTGCGACGCATGCTTCTCACACGCACAGTTTGCATTACAGGATTGTGTCCTATTTGCATAATTTGTTGATCAAATTGGCGTTTTTGTATACGTAAAAGCTATATTTTTCACAAATTGATTTCCATCAAAATAGTAGGGTTTCTATATGCTAGATTGCGCGCAGCTCAAGAAAATAGTGATACTCGCGTGCTTCAAGGTTTTGGATTCATTAAGGAACTGCCCGAAAGGGAAGAGTGCAGCTGAGTACAAAAAGAAACAAAGCCCTACAAAAGGAAATAACAATGAAAAAAACAATCTGCAGTTTAGCAGTGGTTGCTGCGTTAGTGTCTCCAAGTGTTTTCGCTCACAGTGAAGGTGACTTCATTCTACGTGTTGGTGCGGCATCGGTTGTACCCAATGATAGCAGCGACAAGATCTTGGGTTCTCAATATGAGTTAGAAGTTAATTCAGACACCCAGCTGGGTTTGACGTTTGGTTACATGTTTACCGACAACATCAGTCTAGAAGTACTGGCTGCGACACCATTTAGCCATGATATCTCTACTGATTTGGTTGGCAAAGATATCGGTAGCACCAAACACCTGCCACCAACGGTTATGGTTCAGTACTACTTTGGTGACTCACAAAGCAAATTCCGCCCATACGTGGGTGCGGGTCTAAACTACACCATCTTCTTTGATGAAGGCTTTAACGGTACGGGTAAAGGCGCTGGCCTTTCTGATCTGAAATTGGATGATTCATTCGGTCTAGCTGCAAACGTTGGTGTGGACTACATGATCAACGATAAATGGTTCCTAAACGCATCAGCGTGGTACGCAAATATTGAAACAGAAGCGACCTACAAAGCGGGTGGCGCGAAACAAAAAACTGACGTTGAAATCAACCCTTGGGTATTCATGATCAGCGGCGGTTACAAGTTCTAAGAAAAAGCAGTAGCAAAAGAACAAAAATATTATTGGCATGACTTTAAGGGGCAGTTGCGGGGATTGCCCCTCTTTTTTTATTTCATTTTCTTCTTCTACTCATCTCTCCTCTCTCTTCCTATTTCTAGGATTTTTCTATTTGTAAACGCATCGATTAAAAAATGAATTTTCTGTTAATTCTCGATTGCTGAGAAAAGCGAAAAATTACTATAACTAGGTTTTGAAATTGTTCTGATAAATTCGATGACAAGCGTTCGGTTAATTATTAATCGAACGTCAAAATAAATATTACAAAATGAAGCTAAGGACTGGCTGACTAAGGAAAATTACTCGTAAAGCGTGGAAATTTTACGCGAGTATTTTTCAGTTTTGCTGTCGTTAGCTGAGAAAAATGTCTTTATTTTTCAATCGATAGACAGGAAGAACTTAAAATGAAAGGAACCACACTCATTGCAGTATTTGCTTCGGCAGTATCATTGTTCTCATACAGTGAGAAAATAAGTGCGGCAGAGAAATTTATTACTATCGGCACAGGTGGTCAAACGGGTGTTTATTATGTAGCAGGCCAATCGATTTGTCGTTTTGTAAACCGTGGTGCGGCAGACCACAGCATTAAATGTAATGCACCAGCCAGCGGTGGTGGCGTGGCAAACGTCAATGGTTTGCGCAGTGGCGAATACAATTTCGGCATCATGCAGTCAGATCACCAATACAAAGCCCTAGAAGGTGTGGCTCCTTTCCAAAATAACCAACCAATGACGGACATTCGTGCCGTTTTCTCACTACAAAGTGAAGTGTTCACCATTCTTGCGCGTAAAGACGCAGGCATCACCAATTTCGACGATTTGAAAGGCAAGCGCGTCAACATTGGTAACCCTGGTTCTGGTCAACGCGATACGTTTGAGCAAGTGATGCAAGCAAAAGGCTGGTCACAAGATGTGTTCAGCTTGGTATCGGATCTAAAACCAGCAGAACAAGCTTCTGCAATGAGTGACAACAACATCGATGCAATGAGCTACTTTGTTGGCCACCCAAATGGCGCGATTCAAGAAGCCTCAACCACAACGGATGCGGTGTTGGTGCCAGTGACTGGTCCTGAAATCGACAAGTTACTTGCTGAGCGTGCGTACTTCACCAAAGCAACCATTCCGGGTGGAATGTACCGTGGCAACCCGAACGATACGCAATCTATCGGCGGCAAAGCGGTGCTCTCTACCACAGCAGAGACGGATCCAGAGTTGGTGTACCAACTGACGAAATCTGTGTTCGACAACCTAGACCGCTTCAAGCGTCTGCATCCAGCATTTAAAGATCTGAAAGAATCAGAAATGATTGAAGTAGGTCTGTCTGCACCACTGCATGAAGGTGCGGTGCGCTACTACAAAGAGCGCGGCTGGTTGTAAGTAACTCTTAGAACCTTCGATTTTTAGCAAGCGCTGTGATGGATTCGCAGCGCTTGCTTCTCTGTTGTTTGTGAGAAAATTATGGATAAGACGATCTCCACGTCCCCTGCTGACACGCATCCGAGTGAGCTGTCGGCAGAAGAACTGATTGCCCAAGATGTGGGTGCTCGCCTGCCAACCGGAATCATGGAAAAGCTGATTGCGGGTTTGGCGTTACTTTGGTCTCTGTTTCAACTTTGGATAGCGTCTCCGCTGCCCTTTATTGTTGGCTTCGGTGTGATGAACGACACCGAAACGCGCGCCATTCACCTTGGCTTTGCCTTGTTGCTTGCCTTCTTTGTCTTCCCCGCTTTTAAGCGCTCCCCGCGCGATCGTGTTCCTGCCTTCGACATCATGTTGGGTTTGATTGCTTGTGCGTCTTCGCTGTACTTGTTTGTTATGTACGAAGCATTAGCACAACGTCCGGGCAGCTTAACTACTGAAGACTTTGTTACCGCGTTGATTGGTTTGCCCCTGCTTTTAGAAGCGGCGCGTCGAGTATTGGGCCCAGCATTGCCTGTGATTGCGTTGGTGTTTATCGGCTACAGCTTGGCAGGCCCATACATGCCGGGTTTGTTGTCCCACCGCGGCGTGCAGTTGGATGCGCTAGCTAACCACCAGTGGATTACTACAGAAGGTGTGTTTGGTATTGCACTTGGTGTATCGACCAGCTTTGTATTCTTGTTTGTCCTGTTTGGTGCGTTGTTGGAACGCGCTGGAGCAGGGCACTACTTCATTCAACTGGCATTTAGCATGTTGGGGCACTTGCGTGGTGGCCCTGCAAAAGCGGCCGTCGTTGCCTCTGGCTTAACGGGTTTGATTTCGGGCTCGTCCATCGCCAACGTAGTGACCACGGGTACGTTCACTATTCCTATGATGCGTAAAGTTGGTTTCTCTCCAGAGAAAGCCGGTGCAGTGGAAGTGGCGTCATCGGTGAATGGGCAAATTATGCCACCTGTTATGGGCGCTGCGGCGTTTTTGATGGTGGAATATGTCGGCATTCCTTACGTTGAAATCATTAAGCACGCCTTCTTACCTGCTGCTATTTCTTACATCGCACTGCTTTATATTGTTCATTTAGAAGCGCTCAAATTGGGCATGCAGCCAATTGATGCTGCACGTTCAAAACCTTGGCTAGCGAGACTCACGGGTTTTGCATTTGGTGCGGCGTTGATTTCTGGATTGTCGATGGCGGTCTACTACGGCTTAGGTTGGTTGAAGCCAGTATTGGGCGACTTTGTCCTACCGGGGATGGCGTTGATTCTCGCGGTGGTGTACTTGGCGCTGCTAAAAGTGGCGGCAAGCAATGAGCCGCTACCAGAAGAAGATCCAGATGCTCCGCTAGAACAGCTACCAAATACGCGCGCAGTCTTGTTGTCTGGCTTGCACTACCTGCTGCCTGTGGTGGTTTTGGTGTGGTGTTTGATGATTGAGCGTTTGTCTCCGGGGTTGTCTGCTTTTTGGGGCAGCGTGATTCTGGTGGTGATCGTTCTGACTCAACGTCCTCTGCTGACTTGGATGCGTAAAGACGGCAAACACGATTACGGTAACTTTAAAGACGGTTGTATTGATTTGCGTGAAGGCTTGATTGCTGGCGCGCGTAACATGATCGGCATTGGTATCGCGACCGCGACCGCAGGCGTAATTGTTGGTGCGGTATCGCAAACGGGTGTTGGCTTAGTATTGGCTGATTTGGTTGAGATGTTGTCGATGGGCAACTTGCTATTAATGCTGATGCTTACCGCCGTATTGAGCTTGATTCTAGGTATGGGCTTACCAACGACGGCGAACTACATCGTGGTATCGAGCTTGCTAGCACCTGTTATCGTCACGCTGGGTCAACAACACGGTTTGATTGTGCCGTTAATTGCGGTGCACTTGTTTGTGTTTTACTTCGGTATCATGGCGGATGTAACGCCGCCAGTGGGTCTGGCTTCGTTTGCGGCTGCGGCGGTGTCGAAAGGCGATCCAATCAAGACGGGCTTAACCGCGTTTTACTACAGTCTAAGAACCGCAGCTTTACCGTTCCTATTTATCTTCAATACGGATTTGTTGTTGATTGATGTCGATTGGGCGCACGGCATTGCCATCTTTGTTATCTCTACTATCGCGATGTTGATATTCGCAGCGGCGACGCAAGGTTGGTTCCTGACTCGTAACCGTTGGTACGAAGGCGTTTTGCTTTTGCTAGTGGCCTTTACTCTGTTCCGTCCAGGGTTCTGGATCGACATGGTGGTGGACCCGTACCAATCGAGCAATCCTGCCCAGTTGGCACAAACGCTTGAGCCGCTAGAAGAGGGCAGTGTGCTTAGAATGCGCATCAGCGGTGAAGATGCGGTCGGTAAGATGCGTGAATTCTCGGTGTTGTTGTCGGTTCCTGAAGGGGAAACCGGACAAGATAAGCTGGACGCATTGGGTATCGCTACTTATCAGCAAGGTGAACAAACCCTGATTGATATCGTCAGCTTTGCTAGCCCAGCAGAGGCAGCAGGGTTGCAGTTCGATCAACAAATTGTCGATGTGCGTGTGCCTGTTGAGCGTTATCGCAAAGAGTGGATGTGGATTCCGGCAATGTTGCTGTTTGGTGTTGTGATTTGGCTACAACGCCGAAGAGTAACTGCGCAGTTTGCTGCAGCACATTGATAATTAAAGATAAATAACCATAAAGTCCCGTTAGAGTTAAGATCAACGGGGCTTTTTTCTGTCTGGAATATTCGCCAATGTGATTGTCTAAGTCGCGGAATGATTAGCGTCTTCTATACTTTATGCACACGATGCCCATGTGACTTCAAGATGCAGGATTCAGAGCGTTGTCACTGATTCCCTCTTTACCGAGAGTAAGCAAGGAAAGCAACGAAGCGGAATAGCTAGCTCTTTCCAAGTTGTTTGACGAAGAAATTGCTTCAGTGACACGCTCCCGAAGGGCGAGTTGCCTTGGTTCGAATGCTTTGTTAACAATTTTCGATTTAGAACCACTAGACCTTTAAATTGTTGCCTCGCCTTCAAACCAAGTCATTCTCGCTGAACCAGCATCTCGAGGTTACTTGGGCATCAAAGAGTGTGAATATCTTTGCGCATCATTTGAACAAATTATCAACGCTCAAAATCGGATCTTAACCTTTCAGATCATCTTGTTGTTCGAAAGCGGAAAAATCCTACACTGATCACATAATTGAACACTTGGACAATATAAATGAGCGACGATATCGCGAAGAAATCCTCTTCGAAATCCAAACTGACCAAAATCCTTTTCCTTCTCGTTTGTGCTATCGGCTTCGGTGCGATGTACTGGTCTTGGCAATATTCTGATGGTCACCCAAGTACCGAAGATGCATACGTAAGAGCAAAAATCCTGTCTGTCGCTCCTCAGGTTCAAGGCCAAGTCATCTCAGTAGAAGCCAAAGACTTCCAAGTGGTGAACAAAGGCGATCTGCTATTAAAGATTGATTCTCGTCCTTATCTGCTCGCGGTCAAACAAGCGAAAGCGGCTTACCAATTGGCGGTTCAACAGCATGATGTGGCCGATAAACAGGTCACAGAAGCGGTCGCTGGTTTAGATGCAGCACGCTCAAACCTGACCGAAGCGCAGTTGGAGTACAAACGTACTAACTCGCTAGTGAAACGCAAATTAGCGTCTGACCAAGATTTGGATACTGCGAAGAACAAACTCGCTAATGCTCAAGCAAGCTTAGAACAAGCACGTGCAACGGTAGAAAAAGCAATCGCAAATCGTGGTGAAGAAGGCGCAGAAGCAGCGGTTGTTCAACAAGCGGCGGCGCAACTTGCACAAGCGGAATTGAACCTGAGCTACACCGACATCACTTCTCCTGTCGATGGCATCGCGGGTGAAATCAATACACATACTGGTTCTGTTGTCGGCATTGGCCAAACACTGTTCCCTGTGATTGTAAAAGACAGCTACTGGGTACGCGCAAACTTTAAAGAAACTGACCTAACGCACATCAAAGCAGGCATGCATGCTGAAGTCGTGATCGACATGTACCCAGACGTAGTGTGGGATGCGAAAGTGGAAGAACTGTCGCCAGCAAGTGGAACCTCTTTCTCTTTGATGCCACCAGAAAACGCAACCGGTAACTGGGTGAAAATCAAACAACGTTTCCCTGTGCGTTTGACGCTTGAAGTACCTGAAGGTGCGCCACAATTACGTGTGGGTGCAAGTTCTGAAGTGACTGTTGATCTGAAAAGTAACGCACAATGAGTAACGAGATTACGGCCGACAAACGGGGAATAGCCACCGTCGCCGTGATGCTTTCGGCCATCATGGTGCTGATAGACATGACCGTTGCTAACGTGTCGCTTTCGCACATGATGGGCGCGTTGGGCGCAACGGCAGACCAAATCACATGGGTGCTAACTGGCTACAGCATGGCTGAGGCGATCTTCATTCCGATGACCAGTTTCTGGGTATCGCGATTTGGTGAGCGCAAAGTCATGCTGGTGGCGGTCATCGGCTTTGTGATTGCCAGTGCTTTCTGTGGACAAGCGGGTTCACTCGAAGAGATGGTAGTGTTCCGTATTATCCAAGGTGCGTTTGGTGCTTCGGTTATTCCACTGGCGCAATCTACATTGGTTCAGATTTACCCTTCCGAGCAAAAAGGCAAGGCGATGGCGATCTTCTCCATCGGTATCTTGCTTGGTCCGATTTTAGGCCCGGTAGTGGGCGGTGTGATTACTGACAACATCAACTGGCGTTGGATCTTCTACGTCAACTTGCCATTTGGCTTGGTGTGTACTGCGCTGATTTATCGCTACATCCACATCAGCAACAAATCCAAACCGAACTTCGACTGGTGGATCATTGGTTATATGGCCCTCGGGGTCGGTGCGTTGCAGTTCGTGCTCGACAAAGGTAACGACGAAGACTGGTTCAACTCTCGCATGATCCAAACCGCAGTGCTGCTGGCGATCATGGGTTTGATCATGTGGATCTACCGCAGTTGGAAGACCAAGAGCCCCATCGCGCCTCTGTGGCTCCTCAAGGACAAAAACCTCATGGTCTCGTCCTTAATGATGGCGGTGGTGTCGATGGCCATGTTCGGCTTGACCACTCAACAACCGATGCTGCTCGAAAGCTTATTGAACTACCCAGTGTCCACCACAGGCATGTTAATGGCCCCACGGGGTTTGGCATCTGCCTGTATGCTGATATTGGTGATTGTGATTAACCCGCAATTCGACCCAAGGTTGAAGATTGTCTTTGGCCTAACCTGTATCGGTATTGGTAGTTACCTCATGACCTTGTACTCCATGGAAATCGATACCTTCTGGATCGTGATGCCAAGTATGATTCAGGGTATGGGCTTAGGTTTGACCTTCTCGACCTTATCGACACTGGCGTATATGACATTGCCAAAAGAGCAGTCAGTGGCTGGGGCGAGTATTTTTAACCTGTTCCGCACCATTGGTAGTTCGTTTGGTATCTCGATTGCGACTACATACCAATACCGCGATAGCCAACAGCAATGGCACGCTTTGGGAGAAGGCTTTAACCCTTATAACCCAGTGCTGCATGACTGGGCTGCGAAGCAGGGATTATCGATTACTGATCCTGCGGCACTGGAGCAATATCAGAACATGCTCCATCAGCAATCGCAAATGGTGGCCTTTGTGCACACCTTCCAATTGGTCGGGGTGATGTTCGTTATCATGATGCCGATGCTGATATTTATCCGCTCAAGGTAAACCTCTAAAGCTAAACAAAAGCGCCCTTAACTCAGCCAGTTAAGGGCGCTTTTTTATGTCTGACTTTTCTATCGGTTTTCGAGCAATTAACCGAAGGTCACTTCACTGAAATGCGGATTGTCTTTGAGTGCTCTCATCGCAATCAATTGTTCGGTTGGGAACGAAATGTGCTCACCATCGATATCCAAAAATAAGCACTCTTGTCGTTCAATATCGTAGCCTGTATCAAATGCGCTGCCTTGATGTTTCTCACCGTTTTTGAGGGTGATTTCCACGGTCAGATTAAACATACAGGCGATTTCAATAAAATCGTATTGGCTGCATGTCACCATAACTTTTTCTCCTTCTCTCTTCCTTATCAAGACCGATAAAGGACAGAAATACTTCTCTGAAACCTAATCTTCATCTTACGCGCTATTTTGGTCATGAAAAAGACATACAAGCAGGCTTAACTAAAACCATAGTTTAGTGAACAAGACGTAGATAGGACATGTCTGAAACGACACTTAAAAACACGTACTTGGCTCGTGAGCGCGCAACGCAATCACTGATTACTCCTCACACTTACTACGCGCAGTTGGCGCATCGCATTAACCACTCACCTCAATTTGAACATGGACGCGTCAAAGACAAGATGCCAAATATGCCAAGCCCTCAGTCTTTTTGGCAGGTGTGTTGGGCCTACATGGGCGGACGTTCGCCGCTCAGTCCCGATAACCAGTTGCCTTATTCATCGATAGAGCCAACGCGGTTTAAACAGCGACAACAAGCGATGCGAGTCACTTGGCTAGGGCATTCCACTTTGATGATTGAGACAGATGGCGTGCGCATTCTGACTGACCCTGTATTCGACTATGCGTCGCCGTTGATTGCTAAGGCATGGTTTGAGCGCAATATCCCCAATACAGCCGTACGTGATAACTTGCCGATTCCGGATGTCATCGTGATCTCTCATGATCATTACGATCACCTCGAAGCTTCGACCATACGTTACTATTCTGATAAATCCGTAACATTTTACGTGCCACTCGGTGTCGGTAAGCATCTGATTCGTTGGGGCGTGAGACCTGATAACGTGGTGGAATTTGATTGGTGGGAGAGCGTTCATTACGCCAACGTTGAGTTGATATGCACGCCAGCCAATCACAACTCAGGGCGCACTTATCTGGATAAGAATTCGACCTTATGGGCTTCTTGGGTAGTAAAAGGTCAGCAAGAGACCCTCTATTTCAGCGGCGACAGTGCGTACGATAGTCACTTTGCACAAATCGCCCAGCGTTGCGGTCCGGTTGATATCGCCTGTTTGGAAGTCGCGGCAGATGTGAAAGGCAACCAAGGTTATCCGGTTGAGAATTGGGGACACATGCAAGCGCATCACACCGTACGCGCATTCAAAGATCTGCAAGCGAAGAAGTTGCTACCTGTACACTGGGCAACGTATGAGTTGTTTACGCACAAATGGGATGAACCCATTGAGGACTTGATTGAACATTGCCAAGCTGATCACATTGAGCTGATTACTCCGATGGCGGGAGAGAGTTTTTACGTGGCAAAAGAATATAAAAATAAGCCTTGGTGGCAAGCCAATAAATTATGTGAGCAAGCTAGAAAAATACGGGTATAATATGACGGCGCTTCAATAATACCTCGGTTAATTTAACCAACTTTCTTGCTCCTTATAACAAGATTTTTACTGGTCATCGAATCAATAAATTACCAGTGAGTCACTATTTTTCTGTGATCCCTCACGATAATAAATCTCTGAGTACAACTTTTTGATACTTCTCACCTAATAAAATAACCTTCTGAGAGAAAACTTTTACTAAAAATCTTTGTGAACTTAATTTTACGCATCAAAACAATTATACTCGTCGCCATACTGATAAGGCTTAAAATAGCTGGTCAAAGTGTGAACGCAATGAGTAAAACTTGATCAGTTAACAACAGGTAAAAGTCTCATCATTGAAACCGATTTAATTGATAAAGAATGCTGGTGATAATTGGAACCAGCATCACAAGAGTAGGATTCTCTTGAATATATCATCAGGGATGCTGAAGAAATTAAAACAGGCATTGTTAGATGAATAATTCTGCAACGTATTTACTTGCTGCTCTACGAGAAAAAATTAAAGAGAAAGGGATTTGTTATTCCGATCTCTCTGCCGGAATGGGGATTCCTCTATCAACCATTAAGAGACAGTTACACAACACGTCTTTAGGGTTGGACAAAATACTCTCGTATGCCACTCATTTAGATACTGACTTAGTCGAATTGTCCATGCGTGGTAAACAGCTGCAACAAGAGAACGAGCAGTTTATCACTGACATCAACAGTGAAATATTTCACCAGTATCCGTACTTGTTTGATTTCTTGTATTTATTGCGTCGGAAGGAATGGTCTCCGCAAGATATTGCGAGCAAATACCAATTAACCCATACCTCGATCACCCTTTATTTTCGTGCATTGGAAATGATGGATTACATCGAGCTAAAAGGTGAGGACCAATACCGCTTTAAAGACCAAGGTCGCTTTATTTTCGAAGAAGGCTCTAAGCTCGATACTTTGTTCGCCAAGCGCTTTCGAGATGAAGTGTTCAGCCATGATGTGCGACCACCGATTTGCATGGGACGCATTGCTATTACTGAAGAGCAGGAAGAAAAATTGGCCAACGAGGTGTACAACAAACTGATTGAGTTTGATGTGCAGAACAAGAGCGGGGAATGCAGTAAGCGACTGAGAAATGTCTTGATGACTTACACGCCTGGCAATCAGATATTCCTTTCGGATACGATTCCGAATATTGACGGTGAATTATTAAAAGCCATCTCGATGGCGAATGAAAAATAGTGACTATTTAATCACAAAATAAAGAATTTATATTAAGTGGTTGTGTTTGATAATGAATGCATCAAGGACCCACTATTATCCAAAATTAATGACCTGTTATTTAAATAGGTCAAACGAAGAAGAGACAAATTAACCGATCTCTTCTCACATCCAAAAGTGAAATAAATAAGGCTGAGTCTTCATCATCGAAAATCGGCAGGGCACGTCTCGACCTTTTTTCTCCTGATCAGGACCAAAAGCCAATAAATGAGGGATATAACATGCACTTTAAGACTTCTTTATGTGCGATTGCTGTCGGGGTTGCTCTAACACTTAGTGGATGCAACAGTAGTGATAATGACTCGAATGTGGATGCGCCACTGAAAGCGGCTGAATTCCATAACACCATCGATCGTGCGGGTGTGCCAGTGGCACTGCGTGATCTTCATGGTGGTCACCTTCGCTACATTCCTATGTTCGATAACGGCTCGTGGCATGGTCACACACTAGACACTAAAGGTGGTGAAATCACCTTAGGTGGTACAGCGTTGCTAACGGAAGAATACGTGTCATTCATGGCTGCACGTTTTGACCGTTTGGCACTAACGGTTGATGGTCAACCTATGCCACTCAAATTGACAGAAGCTTACTCACAACCTGGCGCATTGATTCAAAAATACACGGGCGATAACGGCATCGAAGCGGAGCTCGAAATGCGCTTTGTGACAGACCGTACTTCTCTTGTTAAAACCACCATCAAGAACCCGAACAAGCTGGCTATTCAAGGCGAATGGGACGGCGAGTTGATGCAAGATTACCGCGCTGACGATGGTCAACTTTACAAGAACAACGACAGCACTGTTCGCAGTGTTGAAGATGCATACCCTACTTACTCACGTGAAATCGCCGCGACAGAAAACGGCGTAGAAGTGTCTTTTGGTGCGGTTCGTGACTCTTGGTCGTTATTAACTTCGGGCGATTCTAAGTTTGAAGTGACGCGTTCTATCAAACCAGAAACGTCGACCATCGATGATGACAAGAAAGGCTTCGTCCAAACGGCAGAGCTAGGTGATGGCGAAGAAATCACGCTCTACACGGCGTACACGCACGTTCAAAACACTGAAGAACAAACGGCTGAGTTTGCGAAGTTAGACGACGTGATGGCCGATCCAAAAGGCTACATGCATGATTCTGCAATGCGTTGGGAAGAGTACCTAGAAAACGGTCTAACCAACGATGCCGCTTCAAAAGAGCATGAATTCGTTGCTGTAAAAGCGATGGAAACACTGAGCGCAAACTGGCGTGGTGCTGCAGGTGCCATTGACCACGACACAGTAACGCCTTCGGTTACGGCGCCTTACTTCTCGGGCAACATGACATGGCCGTGGGATACGTGGAAACAAGCTTATGCGATGTCTCACTTCAACCCAGATGTGGCGATGGAAAACATTCGTACTGTATTCCAATACCAAGTGCAGTCTGACGATCCGGTTCGCCCTTGGGACGAAGGTTACTTGCTTGATGTAGTTACCTACAACTTGCCGGCAGAACGTTGGGAAGGCATGTCTGCGGAATACAAAAAAGTGTTCCCTCAAGCGACGGATGGTCTGAACTGGAATGAGCGTAATACCAAGCCATCACTTGCTGCTTGGGCGGTATGGGAAGTGTATACCGCACTGAAAGATGAGCATAACCGTCCAGAAGAAGCGCAAAAATGGTTAGAAGAAATGTATCCGAAGCTGGTTGCGTTCCACGACTGGTGGTTACGTGCTCGTGATACGAATAAGAACGGTATCCCAGAATACGGTGCAGCGAAAGATCCAATCCACACGGTTTTCGAAGGTGACGTGAATGACGGTTCTTGGGGACCAGATGCGTCTGTCGATGACATGAAGTTCCAATACAAAGACGAAGCGAATGGCGACAAGTGGATCAAAGAAACGGGCATCGAGAAATACAACGAATTGTTGACTTCTGGTGACTACACGGCAATGAGCATCCCTGCAAAAGTCGCAGCGGGTTGGGAGTCAGGTCGTGATAACGCAGGCGTGTTTGGCTTCATTGATACGATTGACAATCTACAAGGTATGGCTGAGCAACCAACGCAAGAAGAAGCGGAAGTGATTGACCAAATGGGGCGATACGCTCATAACACCAACGGCTTCGACAACACTTACGATATGATGATGAGTGAAGACGGTTCTGTCGTGACTTACCGTAATGATTCGGTTGAGAACATGGACAAGCTGGCTCAAGCGAAGAAAGACTGGGAAGTGAAGTTCAACGAGAACACCGACGACTCAAACAACCTGTCTGGTTACTCACTCATGCAAGAGTCAGTAGACCAAGCATCGTACTGGTATTCAGACAACCTGTACCTATCGCAAATTGCTGATGTATTGGGTAAAGCTGACAAAGCGGTAGAGTTCGCAGCGAAAGCCGCTGATACCAAAGAGTACATCAACCGTTGTATGTACGACGACACAACTGGCTTCTATTACGATATTGAAGTGGTACCAAATGGCCTTAGCAATCAGTGTGCAGGTCCAATGTTGGTGAAGCGCGGTATGGGGCCGGAAGGTTGGTCTCCACTATTTAACAACGCAGCAACGCAAGAACACGCGGACAAAGTGGTGAAAAACATGCTTGATACCAGCAAGTTTAACTCACCGAAGATCCCACTTGGCACGGCGTCGATGGACAACCCTGCTTACGGACCAGACATTTACTGGCGTGGCCGTGTATGGCTGGATCAGTTCTACTTCGGCGTTCGTGGCATGGACAACTACGGTTACGGTGTAGAAGCGCGTCAAATGGTTGATAAGCTGTTCCAAAATGCACAAGGTCTAACGGAAACGACGCCAATTCAGGAAAACTACAACCCTGAAACTGGGGCGGTACAGGGCGCAAACAACTTCTCTTGGAGTGCTGCGCACCTATACATGCTGTACAACGGCTTTGTGGGCAAGTAACACCTGTTGGTGAGTCACTAACACGGTCAAATATTAAGCGTTGCAGATGACCCCCCTAGCATCTGCAATCGCTTAATCTTCTTCAAATTAGGCTCAATAATATCAAGCCGGGTAGTGAAAATTGTCCGGTTTTTATAGAGTTATCACACTACTTTTCTGTAATTTCCTAAAATTGGTATGCAGGGCAAAATGCGCGACAACGCTGATTTTCCTTATAAAACAATCATTAATAACACCGCATTTCGTTCTGTCTATTTTCAATACATAACATTTATAAAATGATCATTTAGCTGTTTTGTAACAAAATATATGCTTCATAAATCAATGAGGTCGTTAAATATTCATACGAAAGCATTAAGAGTTGTCCTAACCTCGCCGCTGGCCAGCCGCTCCGAGCCGAAATCAATCCCAAACTCTACTCTTCCGCTTGAAGCCACCTCATTCCAAGGAGCGTATTGATAAATACCTCACTTTCTTAGTAGTCAGCATGACGTGTTGCGATGCAGCACCATCAAGGAAGGTGACATGAACTGTTTACAGACCAGCCTTTATAACTTGCTAGAAGACAATAACTTTGTACCCTCTAAAGAGTACAAAGCCTCGATTGCAAGCTACCTACATTCCGATTCCTCACTCACACCTCAAGCGATGGGAGCACTCACTGGCGAAATATTTCAGAGCAAGCAAACTATGGCGTATTACTTGTTACACAATGCCATTAATGAAGAAGAGGGCGCAGAGCGACTCAAAATGATCGCCACTCGTTACGCGCAAGGGGAAATGAAGCAGCAAATCATGCATCACTGCCAAAACGACAGAAACCACTCGGCCATGTACGCCAGCTTGATCCCTCTAACGGGCTACCAAACTGAGGTGTATCAGGAAGAGAAGTCGAGCGATTTCAGCAATGTCAGCCACTTTTACGACGACATTAAAATCCACCTTTTCCGAGCTCACTCTGTAGAACTTCGCTCTTGGTGTTTATTGGTCTCTCAATTGAGTTTTATCGACCAATCGGATATCCCGTATCTGAAAGAGATGCGACCGACCATTCAGCAGATTTTAGATGATGAGGTGAGGCAGGTTTCCTACACGGCGCAACACGTCAGCCAGTGGTTGGAAGAAGATCCGTCACTGTGCCAAGCCTTCACGCAATGCATGAGCCACACCTACCGAGAAACGTGGGATTACCTTGCCTCTATGGCGGAGTTCATGAGAGACAGTGCGCCTTACTTTATGGTCTAGGCACAGAACACTTGAGTTTAAAGGTTTGGCCGAGAGGCTCAACGTTGTTTGTACTGCGTTGGGCAATAGCCTCTGTTCACGTCTGGTGAGCGCAGTTTTAAGTGTTTGGTGTTGCGTCCAGATACACGTTGTCGCCAAAGCTTGAAACTGCGGGGTTTGAGGTGGCGACGCATCAGGCTGATAACACCATTTTCGCTCAAGCCGAATTGATGCTCAATGGCTTCAAACGGGGTTCGGTCTTCCCATGCCATTTCTATGATTCTGGATAGTGCGTCGTCGTTGAGGGTCATGGTGTGTTCCTAATCAGGGTTGCCTATTTAAGCTTAGGAACACACATACGTAATCAACGGCGAAACGGTTTAATTGGAAGCCGCTTTTAACCGATAAAATGAGGAAATAAAGTTAGGAATAGCAACGAGTTATTTCTGTGGTTTCAGCTCGACCACATTGCCTTCTGGATCTTCTAAATACACAGAGCGACCAAAGCCCTGTGCGCCATATCGTTCGGCAAACTCTTCAACGTGGACATTATGTTGATGAAGATATTTAAGCAACTCAGACTCTTCAAAAGGCGCAATTTGCAGACAGAAATGGTCGAGGTTACGGCCATCTTGGCTTGGCGATTTACCGCCTAACTTGCCGAGTTCACTTTCAAGCGTCACCAAATCAATGATGGCTGTGCCAGCACGTAACTGCGTCAGCCCTAAGTCGGGCAACTCCCGCTCGATAGGACACCCCAATAGATCTCGATAGAAACGGAGCATCGAATCGAGATTATCCGTTCTTAATACCACATGGTCGAGGGCTTTGATTTCAATGGGGTTGCGCAGGTTTGCCATGACGAGTTCCTTTTTCGAGCACTGAGAAAAGTATATGCACTAAACCAGCAAGCTGATCGCCAGAGCCAGCATGACAAAGCCAATAATGAACTCAAGTACCTGCCAAGAGCGTGCATGCTTAAAGATGGGGATCAATAACTTAGCGCCATAGCCAAGGCTGAAAAAGAACACGAAGGAAGCCGATACCGCACCCACTGCAAACTGCCATTTGTGTGGTTCATATTGAGTAGAAATTGATCCTAACAGCACGACGGTATCAAGGTAAACATGCGGGTTTAACCAAGTGAATGCCAAGCAGATCAGAGCCGTTTGCCATGCACTTTTGGAGGCATCACCTTCAGGATTCATCACGTGCTTTTGCGTCAATGCCGAGCGTAAACTGCTGAGACCATACCAAGTTAGGAATGCAGCACCAGCATATCGTGCGATGGTTTCAATCAAGGGAAACTGCTTCACTAAGTAGCCAAAACCCGCCACACCAAGGGAAATCAAGATCGCATCTGACAGTGCACAAATAAAGCACACCAGAAAGACATGATGCTGTTTGATGCCTTGTTTCAGCACAAAGGCGTTTTGCGCTCCGATAGCAAGAATCAGTGATATGCCAAGCGTAAAGCCAGCAAGGTAGGTGGTCATTCTCTCTTCCTTGAACATCGACCAAATATGGCTTCAAACCATAACTTTGTTGAAAATAGTCTGCAAGGGTTGCGGAGAAGCCTTGCTAGAATTACCTGATAAGATATTGACGTCGTAATTGTGAGAGTAGACCTCAATTTAAACCGTACTTTCACAATAAGTTGGCGTTCCCCATTACAATATGCCCATCCATATGAAAAAGGAAAAAACGATGAAAGCAGTTTGGTTGGCCGCAGGTGCATTAGCACTGAGCGGATGTTCGACAATGAACTCAGCAAATGATGTATCTCGCCCATCGGCAGAGATGTTCCCAGAGATGGAGAACATGACGAAGCACGTTTTCTATGTAGACCCAGCAAGCAACGAAGCAGATAAGCGCGTTGAGCTTGTGGTAGGCAAAATGATGGAAACAGACTGTAACCGCGTTTCTCTGGGTGGCAGTGTGAGCGAGCATTCGCTTGAAGGTTGGGGTTACACTTACTACCA
Source organism: Vibrio sp. MMG023 (assembly GCF_021654215.1). NCBI lineage: Bacteria > Pseudomonadati > Pseudomonadota > Gammaproteobacteria > Vibrionales > Vibrionaceae > Vibrio > Vibrio sp. MMG023. Next base: position 244,915 of record NZ_JAKFZP010000007.1, read on the forward strand.
AGTTGACGCTTCTCCAGCAGGCGGCATCTCTACACTAATGGCTTGTCCTGAAGACATGGAGAAGGTAGAAACTTTCGTTCAAATGCCAACACGCGACCTTTACCGTTACAACAGCAAGCTGCCTGTTGTGGTTTACGCGCCAGCGGATTTGGACGTGAACATTCGCGTTTGGGCACCTGAAGAATGATAGCTAAGCAGGCAAAAATTGCACTGACATTAGGTGGTTTGCTTGCGCTTGGTGGCTGTGCATCTACCGCGCCTGAGTATCAATACCAGTGTGACGACGGCCATCAGTTTGCAGCTAGCTTTGATCAGGAAAAAGCGCTGATCACCGTTGATGACGAGAGAGAGATTGAACTCAAACAAGTTCGCTCAGCCTCTGGCGCAAAATATATGTCTGATGACCAAATGCTAGTTTTGCACACCAAAGGTGACGAAGCGATTTTGATCGTCAACGAGATATCCCAAAGTGCATGTCGCGTGACGAAGTAATCGTTAAATTCAAAAGGCTTGGTTGATACCAAGCCTTTTTTTTCACGCTTTGTATGGTGGTCATATGTTTTCTGTGGCAATACGGTTGCAGCTTCCCTTTCTGGGTCAATCCACATCGAACAAATCCGCCTCTAGCACCCTCTTTTCTTCTTCGTAAAAACTACTTCGAAAGTTTAGGTCAAGTTACCTTATCGTAAGTTTAGGTGAGAGATTGTCTTATTTTATAAAATTTTAATATTCAATGTGTTACTAAGTAAACTCATCGAATAACTATTTGTTTCATTTATCATTTAAAGACTATGTAATTAATCAGGTTTATTTTTATTTTTGTCCAACCTTCGAAAACCTTTCCAATATCTGGCTTTCTATATTTGTTGTCTTAGCTTCTAAAATTCTCTGTTTAGTATTAATTTTGTTTATTCAAGGTGCTGATAATTATTAAGTTTATCTTTTATTTAGCATTTTTGGACTATGGCGTATTTCTTACAAAATTAAAATCCTTAAGCCAATAGTCGTAAGTGCGGAGTTGATATACATTCTCGTTTGGGAACATTCCCGCTATAAATATAAAAATGGAGAAATTATAATGAAAAACGTTCTTGGCTTCGTGACCCTTCTTGCTGCTTCTTTTGTTCACGCTGAAGACGCGATTACTTTCCCAACCGAGCAAGCTGCTGGAGGAAATGACGCGATTGTCTTTCCTACTGTGCAGAATCCCATTGTGTTGGTTGGTGGGTACGAAGTAGAAAATGGTGTTTTGCGTTCTCGCACTTACGACTGTGGGATTAATATCAGTGACTTAAACCTCTCTGCCCAGCTTGTGTGGGAAGGAGCGACACCTAAAGTGATGATTGTGGGTGACGATCTGATTATGTGTCGTTCACTGGCGAATAGTCCATTTGAGCTCGACATCAGTACGGTGTTAAATCAACTTCCGAACCACGATCTATATCGATTAGAGATCGCGAATCATGTCAACTTTCATCGATAGTTCGAGGAGAGAACATGACTTTTTACTCTTCGAATAAAAGGGGGGAGAAGGCCTGTGCTTGCACGGGCTCTTCGCGTCCCAAAGTGGCGATTTTCGGTGCTGGAATTTCTGGCTTAACTGTGGCTCATAACTGCATAAAACGAGGTTTTGAGGTTTCTGTTTACGACAAGGAGCTATACACCGGAGGAAAGTGTATCGGAACGGTAGATGAAGGGGGGAGGGTTCATGAACTTACTCATCGGCAGTTCTTCGCAAAAAACCACAACCTCATTAATTTTCTTAAAGAAATTCCTTCAGGGGCTGGCTCCTGTTTAGACTCGCTTTACCCTCAGAATATCGTGCAATTTTCTTGGGCACAAAGTAGCAAAACCATACAGTTTCAGCGTGGTTATTTTACGCGTTTAGAAAAACTGTGGGATGACGCAAAGTCCGCCTATTCAATGCATTATGCTCAAGTTCCTCTAACGGATACGTTTTGGTTTAAGCAACGATTGCAGCAAACGTATTCTACAGAGGAATTACTCGGTGTTTCCGTTAGAGATTTCTTCTGCTACGACTCAAGGCCACACCTTGCCGCTTTCCTTCGTTCAGTCTTGCTAGGTTGGATTGGAGCGACTGATGATACGCCAGCATTGGCGATTTTGGATTTACTCAACAATAAAGAAGGCGAGTTGCATACTTTGGCACCAGACGCCTACAGCTTGGGAATGCGCAAACCCATTAGTGACGCGCTTATTAACCCGTTGACTCACCATCTCCAAAAGCAGGGTGTTCAGTTTCACTTAGGCTACAAAGCGAAGGCCATCTATCCCAACAAAGCACGGACCCGAGTCGATGGTGTGCGACTACACAATGACTGTACCGTTCTCGCCGATTATTATGTCTTTGCGCTTCCGGCCCATGTTACTCACTCTTTACTTTCAGAAACCAGTTCAGCATTAAGTTATGATTACGTCTTGAGCCACGGTTTTCAGTTTTATTTTTCTCGAATCCCTGCTGAACTCAAAAATAGAACGGTTGGCTTAGTCCTCGATTCTCCCTGGGGATTGAGCTATCACGTGACCACCAGAAACACATCTCGAGGTGAGGTGGCGTGCTTATCGGTAACCGCGACTAAGCTTGATGATGCACTTGGGCTTTTGTATCAAAAGCCAATGCTATCTTGTACTGAAGAGCAAGTAAAAGATGAATTATTGTTTCAGCTTTTTGGGCAACTGGACCTACTCGAACATTCGGCTTACAAAGGATTTAGAGTTGGCCTTGGGGCAAAAATAGTCACACCTCAAGAGCTAGACACTTTGTACTCAGAGTACTTTCATGGTGATGTTTTTATCAATGAGCGTGGGCAGCCTCGACAGTGGGTTTTGCAACACGCCCTCACTCAACCTACCACTCAGAATACGCTCACAACAACAGTGAAAAACTTTTCTAACGTCTTTTTAAGCGGTGAGTATTTATCGGATCCCCGCCAAACTTGGCGAGTACCGGTTACGTTGGAGCGATGTATAGAAACCGCTAATTTATGCTCGGCGGATTTAGCCGAGTATGCAGACTCTGAACATGAGATGTGCCAATGAAGTCCCGAATTTATTCACCCTTGTCATCGGGGCTCTTTCTGTTGCTGTGTTTGGTGTACAGCAGTGGTTTTTATCTACTAGTGCAAAGTTCGATTTGGCTCGCGTTAGCATTGACAGTGCTGTTACCTGTGGTGTTCTGGCCGTTAACGCAACCGGTCGAAAATTCAGGAGAGATAAAGCGAATCCTCTGTTTGGAAACTGGCTTTAACGTGTTGTGTTTTTTAGCGGTGAGTAAATGGGTCAGCATCGAACATGTCGATAAGGGTTTGGTCGTATTTTTCGTTCTCCAGTCCGCGGGATTTTTATTGGTGCAGTTGAAAAAGCGGGCTTATTTGTCGATGTTTATTTCGATGGTACTGGCTGCGGCGATCGCCTACTGGGTACATTCAGGGATGCAAACCACACTGCAAGGAGAGGGGAGGATCGTCTTATTTGGAGAGCCTGTTCCTTGGCAATTAAAAGTGATTTACGGTTTGTGGCTGGCGCAATTACTGCTTGTCGAATATCGCTCTGTGTTGCCAAAACTGACGTTGGCTATCTGCCACATTGCGTCTTTTGTTATTGCGATTGGTGCGGAGGATTTCTTCCACGCCCGCATCGTGACAGCCAGTCACCTTCTTTTTCTCAGTCTGTGTTTCAACTTAAAGAGTTTAGATTGGGGCGGAAGTGAATTCGCAATATCGAATCGATTGAGCCGTTTCATTCAATTGCCAATCGTTAGAGAGCCATTTTCTGAGTTTTTACTTGGCGTTGTTGCTATCACTTATCTTGGGATTTTTCTAATGTAGTGCACTTGGGGTTATGTGTTTCTCACTAGCAACCCCCTCCAACTCCCCCTTGTATTGACATGGTTTGCTCAGCATTTGCATTTCTTGTCCAAGGGGGAGGGCTGTCCTTTGGTGCATTATCCTATTGCGTTCCAAGCTTTTGGTGTGATTTCGACGAGCCTAGGCTACATCAAGAATCTCGTTTTAACACGCTCCGACAGTTCCTCCCCTTTGCTCTCGATGTATTTTGATCGCCGAAGCTGAGACCAAGGGGAGGTTAGGTGGGGTTGTTTCATCAAAACTAACCAAAACAAAAAAGGGTTGGCACTAGGCCAACCCTTTCTGATTCTTAAGCATTCAATTATTCGTAATCAGACGCGTAAGTGTCTTCGTAAGAGTGTGAGTAGAACTCAAATAGGTTGCCAAACGGGTCTTCTAGGTAAACCATTTGTGCTTGCTTTAGCTCGTCTTCTGGGTGGTAGCGCATGATATCCATACGTACTTTACCGCCGAATTCTTCTACACGCTCGATTGCTGAAGCAAACTGCTCTTTTGGTAGTTGTAGACAGAAATGGAAGATACCTAGACGAGAAAAATCAACGTTATGACGCTCTTCACGGTCAACCATTTCGAACAGCTCAACGCCGATGCCGTCAGATGTTACTAGGTGAGCGATGTTGAAGCCTTTGAAGCCTTCACCGAATACGGCGATACACATACGACCGATTGCTGATTCGCGCTCTTCGATAACTTTTGTGTTGTTCATTACGATGCGAAGACCAAGCGCTTTAGTGTAGAACTCTACTGCTTTGTCCATATCGCCAACCATGATGCCTACGTGATTCATTTTCATAATTCTGCTCCAAAAAACTGTGATGTTTAATTCGTGTTTCGTTTCGATGGAGGTGAGTATATGGAGAAATTTTGATTACATGAAATTATCAATAATTTTTAAGATCATAATTTTTTGTTATTAAATGGTGGGGAGAAGGTCAAACAAGCGTATCCTGCATGCTTATCAAATAGTTATCTTATAAATTTCTTTGTGTTTTGAGCTGTTTTATATCGATCGTGAATGGTTTGGTGAGGTAAACTTCTGGCCGAAGTTGCTGCTAGTCATCTGTTTTTATTGATATTAACTAGTTGTGTTTGAACGTTGGTAGTTAGGGTTTTAGGCGAGCCTTTAATCTGAGCTCACATAAAAAGGAATAATAATTTGTACATTTGGAAAACATCAAAGCTGTCTGAGGAACTTAAAGACAACAAAGTGCCAGACAGTGATTGGATTAAATACGCTTTAATATTCTTAATCTTTTATACGGTGACACCGTACTTGATGTTCTTGGCGCCGTATGTAAGCAATGAAGTTATGATAACCGAGGCTATTGGTATCTTAGTCGTGTCCATTTTAGGTGTAGTTGTCACGTATAGAACGAACAATAGAGATGGTAAAACCTACATTCTTCGCTCTATCGCTCTATCTATCCCTTTGTCGTTTAGATTTGTCGCTTTATCTGTGCTTGTTGGGATGGCTATCGTCTCTTTCGACTTTGGCGCTCAACATTACTTTATTGTTGAATTACTTTCGACATTCTCTGTTATCGCTTTGCAAGCACTCTACTTTTGGCGCTTGAATGTTCATTTAAAGTACATCAACTCATAGCTTTGTACTTTCTACACTGGTTACAGGCTTTGTGATTAGGCATAAGACTGACTGACGATGAGCTCTCTTAACCATTTATGGCTTGGGTCATTGTCGAGTTGCTTGTTCCAAAGTAGAAAGAACCCACCAGGTTCCATTTTTATCGGGAGCGGTTTGATCACAATGTCTGATTTACCTTCGAACTCGCGGATGCTTTTGTAAGGGTAAGTCAGTATCAAGTCGCTCTTCTCACACAGTTTCACCGCGCTAGAAATGTCGGACATATTGACGGCGTTGTCGATGCGCAAGCGTTGCGTGTCGAGCACCTCATGTAATAGCCAGCTAGACACACCGCCAGTGATGACTTGGATATGGCGGTACTTCAGGAATGCGTCGAGATTCCATTCTTCCTCTAATGCTGGGTGTCCTTTTCTCAAGATACACGCCGAGGTGTCACGCATCAGTTCCGCATAATTTAGAGTGTCGGGGATGGTATCGACATGGGTTTTAGAACGATCATCAAACTCAAAGATACCCACACCGAAGTCAATCTCTCTTCTTTGTAATCGAGTAATGCTGCTGTTACTCCAATCTGCACTTTTGATGGTTATCTTTGGCGCACTAGACAACGCTTGAGGCAGAAAACGTGGGTAAATGGTGGAGTAGGCGGTTTCAATAAGATCGATACTGAAAACACGAGTCGATCGTTCTGGGTCAAACTCTTCTGGTTCACGAAGCTGATCAATTTGCATCAGAATTTGTTGCAGTTTGCTCTCCAATGCCAACGCTTTCGGGGTCGGCAATAAACCTTTGGATTCTCGCTCGAATAAGGGGTCATCAAACTCTTGGCGTAATTTAGTAAGCTGTTTACTGACGGCCGATTGAGATAAGAACAGTTTCTCTGCGGTTCTGCTCACGCTGCGTTCTTGCAGTAAGACGTACAGACAAATCAGCAGGTTCATATCATTTTTGATTAAGTGGGATAAATTTATCATGATATTCCTATCATTCAACTTACAAATTGAAGGGTATGAATAGAAACTATATCACTTAATTGAATTGAGCCAGAAATAGTGACTCGTTGCTCCACTTAAACAATCAAACTGTTGAGGTATTGACTAAGCTCTTTCCTAATCTCTAGCTCTGCTTCTGATAGGTATTTGGGTCTATGTGCACTAACCTCGGCAATGTTTTGTTCGCGAACTTGATGGGTATCGCCGATGGCGTCAAATACGCTGCGCAGCAAGTTCATTGAGTGCGACATCAAGGCTTCGCTTTCTTGTTGTGAGAGTAAAGGCTCCGCGTCAAAACCAAGCGCGTAGAGAATGTCGTTAAAGTGCATCGCATAACCTGAGCCAGAGACATCAAATGTGGTGCTTTTGATGCCATTTGGGCTTCTCTCCCACAGATACGGAGGATGCTTGAGTGTGCCAAAACCAATTGCAATGACGCGCTCTGAATAGTGCAGTTCCAACCTTCTATCCCAGATATCCCCCGCCTTTCCTGCATCAATCACTACTTCAATATTGCCCTCGGTCGATGTGAGTTCGCCTTCGACATAGAGATGAGTTTCAGCGCCTTGTGTGTACTCTAATTGCGATTCGTTAATACGTTCGGCACGGACTTGTTTAAGTTCAATCTGTGAGTCTTCTATGCCGAATTTCTGCAGGTAGCGAACTAACCCAGCAAGCGCATGAATGCCCATATCAAAGCCATAACCTCCGCCGCCGCTGGTGGCTAAGTTAAGTAGCTTTCTCGCGTTGAGTAACGCAATTCGGTTTTCAAAACGGAAGTCTTGGATCGCTTCATGATTGTCGATGGGGTTGTCGGCGGCAATCGCGATAATCTTGCGCGGGGCAGAGTCAGGTAGTGCGATAGATGAATCAGCAAAGAGCGCTTCCAACGAAGGAGAAACCAAAGCGGTGTCAATAAAGTAAAACTGTGCTCCGCGACGTTTAAGCTCAGGGCTGACTTGGTTGAATCCTTTGTCGATATCGGCCAAGGAGAAGGACGGTTTCTCAACCACAAACAACAGGTTTTGAATGTCGAGTGCATTACTCACTTGTTCAATAATGGAGAGGTGCGTACCAACCGGTGTTAAAACGAAGACCGCAGCAACATCAGTGTGTGAGTAAGCCTGTAAAAACGCATCAAGATCGGCGTAGCGAGCGGAGTAAGCGAATTGAAACTGCGATGCACAGGACTTGGGATGTTGAACTGCAGGGTCAATGGCGACGACATCGAAGCGAGAGCTTAAGATGTGCAGAAGGTTCTTATACAAACCCACCACAGACGATTTAGCGTTCCCCAATCCACCAAATACCAATACGACCTTGTTCATCACTTCCCCTTATCCCAATTGCACTCACCAACAGGCTAGCAAAAATACGCTCAGGAATAATGGGATAAACCCGGAATTTTAAGTTCTGTATTCGGTGAGTCATACAAAAAAGCCCACGCGATGGTGGGCTTCAATTGGAATGAGAGAGTGATTACAGGGCGATAAACAAGCCTGCTAGCGCTGCACTCATCATGTTGGCAAGGGTCGCAGCAATCACGGCACGGAAGCCAAGTTTTGCCACTTCTTGGCGTCGCTCAGGTGCCATTGCGTTAATCGAACCCAGCTGAATCGCGATAGAGCCGATGTTAGCAAAACCACACAATGCGAAAGTGATGATGATTTGGCTATGTGCTGAAAGGGTTTCTTTCACGTTGACGAAATCAAGGAAGGCCACGAACTCATTCAGAATCGTCTTCTGACCGATCAGTGAGCCAGCGGTTAGGATTTCATTCATCGGGATACCAGCAAAAAATGCCAGTGGAGCGAACAGGTAGCCAAAGATCAATTGCAACGTTACGTCTTCGTAGCCAAACCAGTTGCCCACGGTTTCAAAGCCTGCGTTGACCATCGCGATGACGCTGACAAAAGCAATCAGCATAGTACCCACTGCAACTGCTACTTTCACGCCGTTCATCGCACCAGAAGCTAACGCATCGACGATGTTGGAATCTTCGCTTTTCTCTAGCTGAATTGCGCCTTGATGTGCCGATACTTCACGTTCTGGCACTAAGATCTTCGCCATCAACAAGCCACCCGGAGCCGCCATAAAGCTCGCCGCGATAAGGTATTTCAGTTCAATACCCAGTGCTGCGTATCCGCCTAGTACGGAACCTGCCACAGACGCCATACCGCCAACCATTACTGCGAACAGTTCAGAGCGAGTCATGTTGGCCAAGAACGGACGGACCACCAAAGAGGCTTCACACATGGATAGGAAGATGTTGCTGGTTGCAGCAAGAGATTCGACTTGAGAAGTACCCAGTAGGCGATGGATAGCACCACCGATGACTTTGATAAGAGCTTGCATCACGCCCAAGTAGTAGAGCAATGAAATAATGGCAGAAAGGAAGATGATCAGAGGAAGAACGCGAATTGCGAAGATGAAATTGCCCGTTGCGAGTTCGCCAAAAACAAACCCGATGCCTTCGTCTGCGAATGAGAGGAGCCCGGATACGCCGTTGCTGATGGAGCCTAACATGGATTGCCCGAGAGGGAAGTAGAGCACCAGTGCCGCAAAACCGGCTTGAAGAGAGAATGCGCCGATTACGGTGCGCCAGTTGATGTCGCGACGACTATCAGAAAGTGCGTAAGCACACGCCAACAAGGCCAATACGCCGGCCAAGCTGAAGATGATTTGCATTATGTTACCTTGCTTATGTATCTGTTAATGAGCGAGCTAAGAATTAGGCGCACGCGTGCAGAGGCAACATTGCGGAGAGTGCAAAATGTTGTCTTTACCCGAAGTCGAATTCAAAGCCCGTAAACGCTGACAGTTACGCTGGGCCCTGTTCCGTGGGGCAAGTTTCCATTTTGCAGCCGATTGAAAGCTGGTTCGATTCCTAACTATTTGAGTCGGGAACCTATCTAACCGGCGCGGAGTATACGCACGGTTTTAGATGCTGACAACGGTTATTGGAGCGATTTTTTGTTGTACGAAAGCAAAGGCGCAATTGTTAATCAGCTAAGGCCTCAATCGCTTGTTGGACGGAAGTGAAATGGATTTTGATGATGCAGCGCTGTGCTTGAGCAAACTCGTGTTTTTGAATCAGCTCTGTCACTTGCTGCACGTTCAATGTTTGTGGCAACAGGCCCAATTCTACTGTGTTATGGCTACCCGTTTTTAATGCAAAGCAGTGACCTTGTGTATCAATCACAATATCATCCTGACCCCAAATCAAAGCTTGGCATTCAGCGTTTAACTGCTCTGGCGAAGCTAAGTACACCAGTTCGTCGTCGCCATCAAGTTTGAGTAAACAAGGCCATGTGATCATTGCGTTACCTTAATATTGGAGTGGGTCATTTAAAATCATCTACGCGCTAAATTAGTGGCGTAAGGCAAGTACGATACACAAAGCCTAAAGAGAGCAAAAGGCTTTCTGTCTTGCTATGTATTTAAGAGCTTTAGCTGTGCGTTTCTTTAGCTTTGCGTTTATTGAGAGAGGCTAAGCGTACTTACCAATGATGTGGATTAAGTCGTCTACTTGATGTGCCACATAATCGGGCTGGGCGCTCCAGTGCTCTGGTTGAGCGCCACTGTACGCCGCTGCTACGGCAATCACTTTGCAGCTGCCACCTAAGTGATGCTCGATATTCCGTGCAAACTGCGTGTCTGCCTCGTGGTCACCAATGTACATCAGCAGTTGTTTATCGGAGTGCCCAAAGATGGACTCGATGCATTTGATGCCACCAAAAGGATCCGGTTTTTGATGCCCATTGGACACATCATCTTAGCCCACGACAGCTTTAAACGGTGCATTGATTTGGTTGGCGCTGAGTACGTTACGAATGTTGGATTGCGAGTTCTGAGAGCAGACTCCGTGTGGCAGGTGTTCGAATGCGTTCACCACATCGGTAATGCCACTGAACAGATTCACTGGTGTTTGGTTTTGCTCTTGGTGCTCAGCCCACATGGTGCCCGCGATGAGCATCTCATCATGGGACAGACCATAGTAGTTTACGTACAGATCTTGCCAGTTTTTCGCCGCGTGATTGGCATGATGATAATCCGCTTCACTGCGTAGGTATTTCGGTAAGTTATCCCCGGTCAGGTGCGGCGCTACAACGGACAATATCGCTTTGGTGATGTCGATATTTTTCGGAACAGAATTTACTAGGGTGCCATCGTAATCCCACAATACGGCGTCTAACTTCATGCAAAACCTTTTGATACAGCGAAGGGTGAGTAGCTTTAAATCTTGCCAGTCTTAATGGGGAGATAATCAGATCTTGCTCATGTTTTCATAAGCTTGCTTTGAGTCGCTCGGAAGAGACAATAAGTGAAAGAATAACAAAAAGCCAGCAAGGTGATGGTTGCTGGCTTTCTAGTGCATGCTGCGTTGTACAAGGCGTTAAGCGATGTGCGACATCTCGTTTAGAGTGAAGGTGTCTACCGCGCCTTCAGTTGCTTTCATGTATTGCGCTAGGTGCTCGTTGTCCATGTGCGTGCGCCATAGTTCGCGTGATTCCCAGTTTTCGTAGAAAGTGAAATGCGCTGGGTTTTCGTTATCTTGGTGAAGGTCGTAGTTGATGCAACCTTCTTCGGCACGAGTGACATCAATCAGTTTAAGTAGCTCGGCTTTTACCAATTCTACTTGGTCTGCTTTGGCGATGATGTTAGCGACGATAGTCAATTTAGCCATGATGGAAATCCTCTGTTGATCGTGATGTATCGTGTTGACGAGGTAAAGATTAGTCGCGAATCACTAAATGATAAACAGCACAATGATTGATTTATTATCAAATATAAATTGATAATCGAACTTCAATCTTGTGCTAGCTGTGTTTAAAAACTGGACCCCGGCTGTTGTAAGAATTCCACTTCTTCTGCGGTGCTATCACGGCCTAAAATCGCATTGCGGTGTGGGTAGCGACCAAAGCGATCGATGATCACTTTATGCTTTAGTTCGAACTCGTAGTTCGATTCTCTACCTAGCGCTTTGAACAGCTTCTCTGCCTCTTCATGAATCCGCTTAGATTCACTGTGCATAAATGGCATGTACAGAAAGCTGCGTTCAACGTCGGTCAATTCTTGGTCTAAGCCTAGACGAATTGCCTCTTGTGCCAAAGCAAGCGCGAGAGCATCTTGAGCAAAAGCTTTTGGCGTATTGCGGTAAACGTTGCGAGAGAATTGGTCGAGCACGATGATCTCCGCCAGACGGCCTTGCGCTGTGTCTCGCCAGTCAAACAACTCAGATTGAGCGGCTTGTTCTAAGGTAGTGAGGAAGCGTGTTTCGATTTGTTTATCGACGTCGGCATTACTCACAAACCAGTCTTTTGGTTCCAGTTCTTCAAACCAGAAAGTCAGGATATCTTGGTACATGGTTGCTTCCCTGATAGAAAAAGAGCTAGGAGTATATACCCAAGTGACTTCAAGATGCAGGATTCAGAGCGTTGTCATTGATTCGAGAACAAGGAAAACAACGCAGTGTAATAGCCGCCTCTTTCCAAGTTGTTTGACGCAGCAATCGGGTCAATGACACGCTCCCAAAGGGCGAGTTGCCTTGGCTTGTATACTTTGTTGCCGATTCTTGATTTAGGCCCACTAAACCTTTAAATCGCCGCCGCGTCTACAAACCAAGTCATTCTCGCTGAACCTAGCATCTCGAGGTTACTTGGGTATAACCCCCAGCTCTTGGTTTCGCTTATCGACCGTAAGTCTCTTGGATGTAGCGCTCAAACTGCTCGCACATCTGCTCGTCTGAGAGCGAGTTGCTTGCTAGCTCTTTGCTGCCATCCACCACCTTGATGCTGGCATTTAAAGACGCCACTGGGGCACGTTCACGAGTTTGCAGCGAGGCAATTTTCTGCTGCTGAACTTCCCATGCTTGTTCTGGTGATAGGTTACACACGTCTGCCAGATACTTAGCGTTAAAGCCCTCACCCGTTAGGCTAACGATAGTCTCGTTGTGCGATAGGTGGTTGCCCGCATGCCAGTAATGTTTCGCCAGTAGCGGCCCAATCTCTGGGTTGTCTGTCAGGTAGCCAAACTTGTCGAGGAAATAAGCGCGAGTCTGGTAAACCGCCATGTGTGCTAGCAAGTAGCCGTGGTAGGCACACGCTGCTTCATCAGACAGAAGGTGTGGAATTGCCATCAATGGGCGTGGGCTGCATTCCAAACCAAGAATTTGCTTTTCACAATCGCGTGCCAGCTTAGTGATGCGTTCTGGCGTCAGCTCTTCATCGCTTAATTGGTAAAGCGCACGTTCAAAATACGGCACGACCAAAATGCTGCGTTCTTCGTACGCTTTGAATGGCTGACGGCTGTTGATCATCGCTTGAATGATCTCATCTGGTACTGAATTACCTTCTGCGTCCAACGCGTATTGTTTTAGCCAATCGGCATCGGTCAACAGGCTGTCACAGAACATGGATTGTGTTTCTGCGTATGCCATGGAAGTTGGTGCGAATTCTTGAGAGAAACACGGCGCGTTCATCTTAACGTTAGCGAAGTGCGCAGCGTGACCGCCTTCGTGGAACAGAGTATTGATGCCATCGTAGCCGCTGCCCACTTGGTCTGGTTTCGCGTTACTGGTGAAGTTCACCTGCGCGGCAACCCATTCGCCTTGGTTGTAGAACGATGGGATAGGACCATGGCAGAAACCGTTCGGGTATTTGCCTTTGCGGTCAAGTAGGTCTAGCGTCAGCTCTGCGCCTGAGTATTCGATGTTAAGACGACCGAACGATTCCACCCAGCGACGTAGCGACTTTGAGAACGGTACGTACGGGTCAAGGTCACGCATGACATCACCCGCAAACGAGTACACAAAGTTGTAGCCAGTCAGTGCGCTTTGACCTTTTTGCTTAGCAAGGTTTGCCAAGCTGCTTAGGTGAGCATCGCGCGTGCGCTGTTCAAAGTCATCTAAGATGCTGAACAGTTGCTCTGAGCTCATCTTTTCCGTCTTCTTCACTGAGTAGTCAAAGAAGGTTTCGTAGCCCAAAGAACGTGCGAATTGATTACGCAGTTTGATCAGCTCAATAAAGCCGTTTTGCAGCAACCATTGCTCAAGGTCGAGCAGCGTTTGGTGCGCAGATTGACGCACTTCTTCGTGATTATTGGCGCGAATGGTCGACGACAATACTGGCAAAGAGCCCTCGGTTTGTTCACCGTTTTCATTGGTAAACGTCAGAACGTGGTTTTGCTTTTTCTCGAACAACTCGGCTTCAAATGCAATCAGAGCATTCTTTTGTGCTTGAGCTTGTTCGCCTTCAATTGCATGCGATTCAAACGTTGCCAACCAGCCTTGCAGACCAATTTGCGTTTGCTGTTTCTCTTGTGGGTCTGCAATTGTTTCAGCCGCTTCAAGTTGCGCTTTGATAGCAGAGATTTGCTCGGCGTTGCTTAAGAAATTGGTCCAAGCGGTTTGTGCTTTTGTCGAACCATCGTGGTCGTCGCTGATACCCATGTACGTCTCCCAAAAGAAATCTTCTTTGGTGCGATGGATAGCGAGGTAACGTTGGTTTAGGTCGTTTAGGTATTCCGTTGCAGTCATTTTGATCCTTCAAATGTTTGCTTTATTGAGGTTTTTATCGTCATTGATTATGGCACGCATAAGTAGCAGAAAGGAATGCGAAATCCATTTGCCATGTTTATGGCTTGTAAACAGGAATTTACCGCACTTTTTACATGTGCAGACGTCAGTCACAAAATTTTTCCGTTTTTGATTAGTAATGGCCGTTCTCTATTTATAAAATTCGGTCTTTCGCAGTGGTGCTGAAAGTAAGGAAAACAATAATGAAAACAAGAATCGCAGCTCTAACAATGGGGCTAACCTTGGTGGGATGTTCAGCAACAACACCAACCAATGACCAAGTTTTTAATATCGAGGAAAACTGCGCCGTCATTATGAGTGAAGGAGTGACGCCAGAAGAACGTTGGAGCGCTTACAACAAGCTTATTGAAAGCTATGGCGACCATTATGTATCTGATAAGAACCGCTTGGAATTGGCTCGATGGAACTCATTTCGCCAAAAACTGATTCGCGATGAGAGTCATCAATTACTCAAAGAATTTATTGAAGTGAGTGACTGGGGCTGCGCAAATGGCAATTACCTTGAAGAGATGTACTTATTTGTGAAGGAAACACAAGCGAGCAAATCAGAGTAAGACCTGCGCCTTACTCGTCTTCATCCGATTCTTGATGTTGATTGATCTCTTTACCACACCCTAAACATTGGTTTGAGAGGTCGGTTGGCATCATGATGATCAAACCACAATGAGGGCATAAATCGCCTTGGTCGTATCGTCGCATTGTTCACCTTCTCATTATATGGTCTTTTGTTCTGTAATTTTAAACCAACACCACAGAAATTACGACATCAACAGCAAACTAAACCAATTTGCATATACTCAATGTGTTAGCGAATACAACGGAAGGTGTCATGTTAACTCCTCATAGACTGATTCTTGGTGCTGCGTTGCTGCCTGTATTTAGCGCGTGGGCGAATGCTGCTGAGCAAACCGCAGACGTGGTGTACATCAACGCTGGTATTTATGGTCATCCAAAAGCAGACGCTGTTGCCGTGCATGATGGACGGATTGCTTTTGTTGGCGATAAAGCTAAGGCACAAATGTGGGTTGGTGAAGGCACGGAAGTGGTGGATTTGACTGATACCTACTTGTTGCCGGGTTTTGTCGATAATCACAATCATGTGTTTGAGGCGGCTTCCGAAGCAGGCGGTACGTGCTTGTTGCAAGCTGGCACCTTGTTGGATGAGCAAATCCCACAACTGCAAGATTGTAAAGAGTTTGTCCAAGATGGCGAATGGTTGATGGGGTACGGTTTTACGCTTGATGCGACCTTGTCTGAAGAAAACCAGCGCACACCTCTCGAAGTGATCGATGAAGTCTTTCCTGAAACGCCGGTGGTGTTAATGGAGCAAACCTCTCACTCGATGTGGGTGAACTCTGCTGCGCTGAAAGCGGCGAACATTGATAAAAGCACACCTGATCCGCAAGGCGGCCGTATTCTCAAAGATTCGGATACCGGCGAGTTGAATGGCATCTTACTCGATAACGCTGGTGATTTAGTGATGGAACTGGCTTGGAACAGCATGAGTGCGCAGTTTGCGGTGAGCTACCAAGGTTTGTTGACTGGATTAGAAGAAGCTGCGCTCTACGGCATTACCACAATTGGTGATGGGCGAATGTACTGGAAGCGAGGTTGGTATGAAGTGTGGAAGAAGAGTGAAAAACGGGGTGATCTGACCTCTCGCGTCTCTTTGCGGCCATGGATCTATCCGACTGACAGCATGGACTCTCAACTGTCGTATTTGAAAGGCATTCAGTCCGACGATACTTCTCGCTTGGTGCTGGTGAACCAAGTCAAAATGTACAGTGATGGCATCTTCATCAATGGCACAGCCAAAACCCTTGCGCCTTATCTTGATACTTACCTGCCAGATTCTCCCTATGGTCTGAATTACATCTCGCCACAAGCGATGCCCGACTGGCTAAGCAAGCTTGATAAACTCGGTTACAGCGCTCACATTCATGCTATCGGTGACGGTGGTATTCGTGAATCACTCGATGCAATTGAGAAGGTGCGCAGTCAGGGCAATCAGCGACGTTATACTTTGACGCATGTCGAATTGGTGAACAGCAAAGACGTGCCAAGGTTCGCTAAGTTAGGTGTCACGGCAGACTTTCAAGTTGGTTCCGATTATGTGGCTTATCACGATCACCAATGGGCAGAAGCCTTCTTAGGCGCTACGCGAGCCAGAGCCTTGATGAACCTGCGTGCGCTTTACAATGCCAAAGCTAACGTGACGTTAAGCAGCGATTGGAATGTGCATGATCTGAACCCATTGGTTGGTATCTCCAATAGTTTGGTGATGGGTGAAACCGGATTGCCAAACGTCTCAGCTGCGATCGATGCCTACACAATTCATCCGGCTTACAGCTTGGGTTTAGAAAAGGAAATTGGCTCAATAGATATCGGGAAATCGGCAGACTTTGCTGTATTGGATCAAGACATCACCCAACTGAAAGCGGAAGACATCGCCCAAGCTCGCGTCCTCATGACGGTGTTGAGAGGGGAAGTGGTCTACGAGCAATTGGATGACGAATAAGCCGAGCGATAACTCACTCGGCTGAAAGGTTGTTGTCTTGTTGAAGCGTATTTAGAGACTATTGCTCAGGGTATTCGCCCATACCTTGCGTTTGCCCTTCAGCTTTCCAATGCTCGCCTGGGTCAAAGGCTTCATCGCATAGATCGACGGTGTAGCCCATTTCGGTAATTTCTTTCAGAGTGAGGTTGTCAGCAATTTTGGCAATGTCGCCCGCCTTGTTCCGCAGTTCCATGGTTTCCCTCCGGTCACTGTTTGGTTGTCGGTTCAAGTCGCGCCAAGCATAAAAACTTGGGTGGCTCGGTTATAAGTATAAGCAGTGATGAAGGACTTTTTGGGTTAATAGCCATAATTTATTTAAGGTTAATTGGTCGGTATAACACTTTGGCGTCGATACCAGTTCAATATCATGGCGATAGAAGACAAAGTGTGATTTATTGACGCCTCAATCGTGGAGATTTTAGGAACGGAAATGGTGATTCTCGACCACACACTCGCGCAGCAAATCGTCGATCGCACCATGTCGATCATTGGTCATAACATCAATGTGATGAACGCGGCAGGGACCATTATTGGCAGCGGCGATGCTGAGCGTATTGGTCAAAAGCACGATGGTGCAGTGCTGGCGCTGAATCATGGTGACTCACTAGAGTTGGATGAGCAAAGTTGCCAATCATTGCAAGGCGTGAAACCGGGCATCAATATGCTGCTGCACTTTAAAGGTGAAGTGGTGGGCGTGGTGGGTGTCACTGGCAACCCTAAACACATCCGAGCGTTCGCTCAGTTAGTGAAGATGACAGCGGAACTGACGATTGAACAAGCTTCGCTGGTGGAGCAATTGCAATGGGACCGCCGCCATCAAGAAGAGTTTGTCTCAGCATGGTTGAACCAACAACTTAGTGATTCTGAGCTGCACGATTGGGCGCAGCGCCTTTCCATCGATTTAGCAACACCCCGAGTTGCTGTCGTGATCGAGCTTAAAGCAGAGAATGCGCCTGTTAGTTTGAACAGCGTGCGCGGCCTCGTTGACGTGTTGTATCGCTCTGAAGATAAGCCGTTGGTGGCGATCATGTCGATGAATGAAATTGTCGTTCTCAAGCCTTTACGTTCCTCTTCTTCGAATAGCGACCAAAGTGTGCTTGAGAGTATTCAGCGCCGCTTAACGGCCAATCAGATTGATGATGTCCGTCTCGCGATTGGGCAACGTTTTGATCGCGCACAGCAGCTTCCTCTATCCTACCAAAGTGCCAAGCAGGTGCTTGCTGTCGGTCGTCGCTCTCACCCAGAACAAACCATGCTTAGCTTCTCTGAATATCGCTTACCTGTGTTACTCGCTCCTTTAGCCGATTCTTGGCAAGGTGAACAACTCGCTCAAGCGATGTCAACTTTGGTTTCGGCAGACAAATCTGGACAGTTGATAAAAACCTTAGAGGCGTATTTTCAAGCCAATGGTAACGCCAATGACTGTGCTAAGGCTCTGTATATTCATAGAAATACCTTGAGATATCGTCTGGATAAAATCAGTGAAGTGACGGGCATTTCGACGCAAGATTTTACGGGATTGACCGAGCTGTATATCGCAAGCCAGTTAAGAAAGCTAAATTAGTTAATTGTGCAAATGCACAAAATAATTCAAACATAGTCAGTAGTGTTTGGATGTTTGACTAAAGAATATGCCGAATTTTTAAGTGAGAATAGCCACATTGATGACCTGCGACTTGTCGCTCGCAGCGTGCTGTTTTCAGGAGAATGAAATGAAAGTTGTGATTGCCCCAGATTCGTTTAAAGAGAGCTTGACCGCCAAGCAAGTGAGCGACGCGATCAAGAGCGGTTTGTCTCGTGTTTGGCACGATGCAGAATTCGTCACGGTACCTGTTGCTGACGGCGGTGAAGGGACCGTTCAATCTTTGATTGATGCGACTGAGGGTGAGCAGGTTTTCGTGACCGTAAAAGGCCCACTTGGCAATGATGTGGAGGCGTTTTACGGCATTCTAGGTGACGGTGAAACCGCAGTGATCGAGATGGCAGAGGCAAGTGGTTTGCACCTTGTGCCAAGTGAGCAACGTGACCCGAAAAACACCAGCAGCTTTGGTACTGGTCAGTTAATTCTGAATGCGCTTGATCGCGGTATTAAACGCTTGATCATCGGCTTGGGTGGCAGCGCAACCAATGACGGCGGCACGGGTATGCTAGCGGCCTTGGGTGTTAAGTTTCTGGACAGTGCTGGTCAGCCAATCACACCCAACGGTGGCGGTTTAGTTGAGCTAGCAAGCATTGATGTGTCTGGGCTCGACGCTCGCTTAGCGGACTGCGAAGTGTTGGTGGCATGCGATGTGGACAACCCATTGTGTGGCGAGAAAGGTGCATCCGCGATTTTTGGTCCGCAGAAGGGCGCGACACCGGCGGATGTTGAGCTGCTAGATTCTGCTCTAAGCAAATACGGTGAACTGACTGAGCAAGTGACAGGCAAGCATGTGCTGACTCAAAAAGGCGCGGGCGCTGCCGGTGGTATGGGCGCAGCGTTGCTTGGTTACTTACCAGCACGACTGAAGCCGGGTATTGAGATAGTGCTAGACACCGTAAAGCTCGCAGAGCACGTAGCAGACGCTGATATTGTCTTTACTGGCGAAGGCCGTATTGATCACCAAACAGTGCATGGCAAGACACCAATGGGGGTGGCGAAAGTGGCTAAAGAGTATGGTTTGCCTGTCATTGCCCTAGCAGGCTGCACAGGTGATAACTTCCAAGCAGTCTACGAGTGTGGCATTGACGCGGTATTTGTATGTGTACCACGTGCAATGAGTTTGCCAGAAGCTATGGAAGAAGCCGACGTGAACCTTGCGAACTTGGCCGAAAACGTAGCCAGATTGTGGCAATTACCTCGCTAACACTCTGTGTTTGGTTGAGCAGATAGCTCAGAGAACTCATATCAAAGCCTCCCAATTGCGGAGGCTTTGTTGTTTCTAGTGCTGAATGTTTGGAACGGAATGCTTGGAACGAAATGTCTGGAGCGATTATTTAGCGTGTTGAGCAATCAGTGTTGCCAGCGTTTCCATCGCGGGGAGCCAGTTTTTCTCCGCTCCAAAGTTCGCTACGCTGAGACGAATGCAGTTTTGATACTGTCCCTGAGTGCCAAATACCGAGCCGGGCAGGATACTGATTTTGTGTTCGTTACAGGCTTGATAAAGCGCATAGCTGTCAGTTTTGGGTGGTAAGCGTAACCAAAGCAAGAATGAACCTTGTACTGCATTGATTTGATAGCGATTCTTTAGCTCAAAGTGTGCATCCAAGCATTGATTGAGCATCTGCAAATATCGTCTCACGTTGGCTTGGTAAACACGGCACATACGTGCAGTGTGAGTGCGGTATTTGCCCGAGGTTAGGAAAGTGCCCACCGCCGATTGCATCAAGTTCAAACTGCCCATGTTTTCACATAACAGGTATTGCTCGACTTGAGCGCGATAACGTCCCGCCAACATCCAACCAATACGAAGGCGTGAATCGAGCGTTTTCGACAAGGAGTTGACGTAAATCACTCGTTGCTTCTCGTCCAATTTGCGCAAGCTTGGCAATGGCTGGTCGTAACTCAACGCGCCAAACACGTCATCTTCAATGATTGGAATATCTCCAGAAACCTTAAGCAGTTGCTCACGCCTTTCAAGGGGCATCATTGAACCTGTTGGGTTGGTGAAGTTTGGCGTGACAATAATGACTTTGATCTCCCACGTCGCCATGGCCTTTTCTAGCGCGTCTGGATCCATACCATCACGAGGGCAACTAGGGATCTCGACCACTTGTAAACCGAGAGATTCGAGCATCAACAAGTTGCCGAAATAGCAGGGCGATTCTACCGCCACAATATCTCCAGTCTGTGTTGTTGCTCTAAGGGCAAGACTGATCGCTTGCTGTGCACCATGGGTGACCAAAAGATCATCCACGTTTGCCGGCGTTCCCAGATCTTGGGTGATCTTCGCCAGCTGTTTGACCAATAAATCATCACCCGGTGGCAGTTGGTAATGGCTGGAGATATGGCTTTGTTGGCGACTCTGGCGGCCAATTTCGGCATACAGGCTTTTGATGGCTGGCGCATCAATATTTGGGTGTGCTGAGCCGGTCGGAAGCAGCTCTTGATACTCGGGGTGAGTGAGGATTTGTTTGCACACCGAGAGCAAGTCCACGCGCGTAGGCTTAGCGATCTTGGCTTCATGTCGCTCGGTGGGCTTTACTCGATAACCAGATTTTGGCACCGAATAAACCATGCTTTGTGCTTCTAGTTCCTGATAAGCGCGGATCACCGTGTTCTTGCTTACCTTGAGTTCAGTGCTCAATTGACGGATGGAAGGCAACTTGTCGTTTGGCTGATAAACCCCATTGCTGATCGCTTGTTTGAGATGCTTCTCGACGATCAAATACTTATTGGCATCAAGTGTACTTGCTAAATCTGTACCCATAAAAACACTTCCATCTGTCACTTTTTGAAAACACTGTACCTAACTACATTAGCAACATTCGAGATTAAAAACATTCAAGATTTAAAAGTAAGTAGAGTGAGGGCGAATCATGTTAATCAGAGCCATTCCTTTTGTGTTCGTGATCCTTTGGGCTTCTGGGTTTGTTGGTGCGCGATTTGGTTTGCAATACGCCGAGCCTGCGACCTTGTTGTCGATTCGCATGGCGTTCAATGTCCTGTTGTTTTTGGTGATTGTGGCTTTTCTGCGTCGTCGCATTCCAACGGGAAAAGACTTTTGGCACAGCTGCGTTGTCGGGATATTGATTCACGGCTTTTACCTAGGTGGGACTTACTTCGCCATCAGTTTGGGGATGCCGGCGGGCTTAAGTTCGCTACTAGTCGGGATACAACCTATTTTAACGGCCGTATTGCTGGTGGCGTTCGCTTCTGAGCAGTTCAAACCATCACAGTGGATTGGTTTGTCCTTGGGGTTTGTCGGCATTGCTATGGTGCTCATGGGCAAGATGGAGTGGCAATCCGATTTGCACAAAACCTTAGCCATTGGTGTGTGCTTGTCGTCGTTGTTTGGTATTACGCTTGGCACTTTGTATCAAAAGAAATATTGCCAACAAGTGGATATGGTAGGCGGCGCGACCGTGCAGTATTTAGCGGCGTTGGCCATGTTCTTACCAATCGCGATGCAGTTTGAAACCATGCAGGTGCAATGGACGACGGAATTCATTCTTACCTTAATCTGGCTTGTGGTCGTGCTGTCTTGTGTGGCGATTCTGTTGCTGCTGTACATGGTGAAGAATGGCGCAGCATCGAGTGTTGCTTCTGTGTTCTACCTTGTGCCTCCGACCACGGCGCTTCAAGCTTGGTTTGCCTTCGGTGAGTCGTTTGATTGGATGGGCATTATTGGCTTTGTATTAGCGGCGACGGCGGTCTACTTAGTGGTGAAAAAGCCTGATCTACCAATGTTTAAATCAAAGGTTGCAAAGCAGAAACGTAAAATATACCTAAATTAGGTAGGGACATTTGCGTGCCAGAGAGTACAATCCGGCTCCTTAAATGTTTGTGGAGTCGGATGATGACCGTCAAGCCAGATCGAATGAGCGCGATGCGCAATATCATTGAACAAGTGAAAGCAGAATTGCCGATTTATGAATCGGAGACCTTTGTTTGTGGTCCTGAGGGTAAATGCATTGGTTGCCCTAAAAAACTGTTGGAAATGGTCGATTCTGAACTGAGCTATTGGGAATCTGCAATGGATCGTGGTATCACGCCTCAGTTTGATGAAATCCGTCGATTCGGCAAAATGTGCACCAGCGTACGCCGAGGTTTAATCCGCAATAACGTGCCGTTGCTCAACGCCTAATCAACACTTTTTCGACATCCCCCTCATTACCTTGTCTTCATTGATTAAACGAAGACAAGGGGCTCTCATGCGCAAATTCTTTTTCTCTGCTGTTTTGTTATTACTTGCTTTCAGCTCTGGCTTTGCGGGTTACAAATGGTTCACTGACAACCAATATGGCGAAGCGGATCTTGCTGCGGGTCAGCAGTATTTTGAATCTTACTGTGTCTCTTGTCATGGTGGCAAAGGGTATGGAGATGGATTGGTGGCCAAGGCGACGAACATCAAGCCCGATAATATTTTTGATGAACTGACCAACCCATTCGGAACAAAAGTGGAGTTGATAGGGACGGTATTGGAAGGAGAGAATGGTCAAAGCGGTGCAATGCCACCATTCAAATCTGTGCTGAGTGAAAAGCAAGTAAATGACATTTTTGAATACATCAAAAGTATTAACTGATCTAAATTCTTATTTTAGAAACAGTTACTTATTGTTTTTCTGTGTGCTTCAAGGCTTTGAATTCTGTCGAATTTTTACGTTACTTTAGCCGCTAGTTTCAAGGTAATTTGGCGGTCACTCTCAAGTTCTCGATTCCCTCGTTTTTTCTTATCATTTGCGCGTTTCTCTGCGTAATTTCAACGATATATTGGCTCGATTCTCACATGGATGTGGGAGCGAACCCCCTATCATCTGTCTGAGCGCTGAGAGTCAAAAGTGAAAACAAAAGGATTTACGTTGATGGAAATCACCATCGTCTTAGCAACCTTGGGTTCCATCGCTCTCGCTGCCTTGCCAATTCTGCTCGATATTCACCGTCAAGCTTACGTTTCTATGCTGCACAGTTCGCAGTCTTCTCTGGGGACGTCTCTTAAGTTCTTCCATGCCAAAGTGATGATTGATGATGCGCAGGAGCGCAGACAAATGACGTACATTGATCATCAAGTGAACATGCTCAGTGGGATGCCAGAAGCAAGTGCAAATAGCATACGAGCGTTGTTAGAGATTGGTCTGCCTGCCAAAGGCAACTCACCCATTGATAAGCCATGTAAAGGCAGCGACTTTTGCATTATGGGGAATCAATTCCCAAACAGTGCCTATTTTGTTGCGATTCCTGAGTATGAGTTCGCTGATCGTTCTGGCTTAGATCGTGTGGTGTATATTTGGCCGCAAGGGTACACCTTGGAACGTGAAGCGTGCTATTTCTATTACGTTAATCAAGCGTCGACGCGCTCGGTGGTTAGAGGGCATGTTACAGAAGGTTGCTAGACATCAAGCAAACTGACGCGAGCAAAAAAGTACAAAGCCCTAAGTGCAGAACTCAGGGCTTTGTTTATTCTTGGGTTGGAAAAACTTAGCAAAGCGCTAAATCTCTGCGACCAACTTTTTTAGCAAGCGAAGCATCTCTTTTTGCTCTGCTGGCTCTAGCGGACTCATCAGCTCTTTATTAACAGCCAGTGGGATTGGCACCAAGGTTTCTTTGAGGCTTCGTCCTTCTTCCGTTAGATAAATACGGAACGAGCGGCGGCTGTTTGGATCGGGATGGCGCTCTACCAAACCTAACTTCTCCAACTTGTCTAAGGTACGAGTCGTGGTTGAGTTTTCTACCTTAGATTTCGCTGCGATATCGCGCTGCGTCACGCCTTCTTCTTCCCACAAACACATCATGGTCGGCCAAAGTGCAACGGTAAGTCCGTGCTTTTTGAGCTCGGCTTCAAATCGTTTCGCTGCATCGTGTGCAACGACATTGATCATCCAGCCAAAGCTGTCTTGTCTGTCAAACTGTTCGCTCATTTTCTTACTCTTATGATAAAGCAACGATTGCCATGGTAACCAATGTTGCAGCAACTAGCACCCCTAAAGCACGGCTTTGTGGCGCGAGATAGACAATTTTCTGTTCCGTGATGAGTGCCTGCTTGTTCATTTGGGGTTGTTTACCTGTGATCATCGCTTTCAACAAGGGTTTACCTCTTAGTTTATAGAAAAGGATCGCACCAACATGTAAGACGATCAGTAAAGGCAAAAGATCGGCCAAGGTCAGGTGTAACCACTCAATCCCTACAAATACGTTGTCGTTAAGCCAAACATCGGAATACGGCCACGTATCGAATAAGCCGCCAAGCGCCATTCCTGAGATACATTGAAGCATCAATGTCGTCAGCAGCGCCGCCACCATCCAGCCGCCTGCAGGATTATGACCTACAGTCGCCGCCGATTTACCTTTTAAGTAAGTAATGACACGTTTAGGCGAGCGGAGAAACTGTCGAAACAAACTGGTTTCGCTGCCGATAACTCCCCAAGTCAATCGCCATAACAACAAAGTGAATAACGCTAATCCCAATTGAACATGAGGCCCATTGCCAGACAATCCAGATGCCATCAAAGCCATAAACAGTAGGGCTTGAGCCCAGTGATAAAGTCGCGTTGCTAAATCCCAAATTTTCATAATTACCTCGATCTTTTCTCGGTGTGATGATCTTCTTTACGGTAATTTACACAACAATAGTTGCGTACGCAATGATTGTTGTGTAAATTTATTTGCAACCACACAGCAATAACGAAAAACCAGGAGTATGAAATGAAAAAGACATTGGCACTGATTGCACTTTTACCGACCATCTTTGTATCAACAACAGTGCTTGCCCAAGACTTCAGCGCTCAAATTAAATCGCGTCAGAATGCATTTGAGCAAATAGAGTCCCTGTCGAAACAAGCCGGCAAGACATTGAAAGGCAGCAATACCGATTGGCACGCACTAGAGCAGATTGGTCTTGAACTCACTCGTCATAGCGTACAGCTGCAACAAGCGTTTCCAGAGGGAAGCCAAGCTGAGAGCAAAGCGAAGAAAGAAGTGTGGAGCAAACCAGATAACTTCAATCGCTTGATGCTACAAATGGATGAAGGGTTTGCACAGTTATATCAAGCTGCGCAGAACCAACAAATTTCATCGGCTGAGGCAGGACTTAAGCAGGCTCAGAGCACTTGCCGAAGCTGCCATCGTGCATACCGCAGTCGTTGGTAATCAAGCGATCCACAACATTGAATTTATATTGAAGCAAAAAAGAAAATCGTTAAGTGAAAGGTAACCTTATGAAAAAACTCATTCTATTAAGCACGCTTACTGTGGCTTCTTTCTCTAGCTTTGCTGCTGATTACGGCGTGGAACTGGCTTGGAACACCAATGATTCGGAACAGGTTCTCAAAACATTGCCAGAACAGAAAGTGGCCTTTAGCCAACTGATCCAACAAGGTGATGTGAAAGACATGTTTGTTTTACCAAGCAGTATCGATGGTAAACCAGTACA
The DNA here is from genome assembly GCF_021654215.1 of Vibrio sp. MMG023. Taxonomy (NCBI): domain Bacteria; kingdom Pseudomonadati; phylum Pseudomonadota; class Gammaproteobacteria; order Vibrionales; family Vibrionaceae; genus Vibrio; species Vibrio sp. MMG023. The sequence continues at coordinate 270,619 of NZ_JAKFZP010000007.1, forward strand.
GATTTTGCGTTTCGTGTTGTCGGCTAATAACGAGGCGGAAGTTGCGACTAAATTGCAGGACTTACCTATGTACCAGCAAGACTTGGTGAAGATCGCGAGCATTCAACCACTAGGCGCCAAATGGTTAGATAACACGCCAGAAAGTGATAACTACAGTGTGACGTTGCGTTGGAAAGAGGGCATTGAAGCGTTAGAAATGGACCGTGTATTGGGTGTCGACTTGCAGCGAGTGATCAGCTTGAACAACTCTGGCTTAGTCACCTCGTCTTACATCAATACCCAAGTGTTGGACAATGGTGTTGAGCGTCCGATTTACTCCGTCGCCGTATTGGCGAAAGATGCCCAACAGGCGCAAAACCTGATGTACTCTTTTGAAGCGGTACAGCTTGGGTATGCGACTTTTGAAATTGAATACTTGGGTAAAAAGTTGGATATGAAAAGCTAACTAAGCCTTTATGTTTAAAGGTCTAGATACAGACGCAGCATGTCTTTGTGCTGGATACCGTTCTCCCAAATTGGTTCTGGGTAGTGGAGTAAGAAGTGATCTTTATCCACGCTCTCTACCCTGAAACCCAAACGTTGATAGTAAGTCAGTTGATAACCAAAGGTTCCTGTGCCCAGCACCAACTTTTCGTATGATTGCATCTTCAGTTCATCAATCACAGTACGCAATAATTGAGTGCCAATCCCTTGCTGTTGATGTGTTGGTTCTACAGATACATTCATGATTTCAGCTTGAATAGAAGATCCAGATAAAGGCAAAACGACACAAGCACCAATGATCTTTTTTCCTTCTAACGCGACAAATCCCAGTGATTCTTCTAGATAATGCTTGACGTTATCTTGGTCTGGATCGGCTTCTAGCAATAAAGCCATTGGAATTTGGTTGGGCGCTAAAGTTTGGAATGTAATCATCATCGGCTCAGTGAAATTGGTCAACTTATTGAGTATAGCGAACGGTTAGATGAAAAAGAATTTTCTGTCAGTCTATGTGCGTTTCAACACCATTTTTTGGCTCATTAGATATTTCCCATTGGGCAGCAGCACTTCACCTAATTCGCCACAATGCCCGAAGCCAAACTTCTCATACAGAGCAATCGCAGGGTGGTTGGTCTTGTAAACATTCAACGCAATAGTGTCATAGCCATATTGCCAACCGCTTTGAATGGCGGTGGTAAGTAGCTTCTTTCCTAACCCTTGGTTTCGATAGTGGCGGTCAATATGGATGCCAAGAATGCCCGTCTTAGCGAATTCTCCTCCTTCATAGCCACACATTTCGGCTGGAAAGATTTCGATGCTGCCAACTAGGCGTTTTCCATCGAAGGCCACAAATTGGGGAATGGATTCTATTTCTACACGAGTGATTACCTCACTCAGCATCGCTTTGTCCGGCGCTGGCGAGCGTAAGTATTCTCCTTCCTCATAAACGCGATTCCAGAGCGAAATAAAGTGGTCAATGTCGTTGACGGTAATCGGTCTAATCTGCATTCATCTTCCTTGATTGGTGCATAAAGTTTAGTGGCTTAGTGTATTTGTGCGTATGTCGGTTAGGTGCTTAGCAACTTGGACAAACAACGTATTTGATTTGGGATGGGTTTGTTTGGCGCTGGGAAGTCTTGAGGATTGAACCAAACGACGTTTAACCCTGCGTCCATTGCTGGGTAAATGTCTTTTTCTGGTAAGTCGCCAACCATGGTGAGTTGGCTCGGCTCAACGCCCAGTTGTTTTGCGACCGTAAGATAAAAATCAGGCTGATTCTTGGCAATCCCAAGGTTAGCAAAGCAAAAGTAGCCAGAAAGGTATTGGTCGAGTCCGACTCGTTGAAAGGCTTTTTGCACATCTTCCATCGCGGAATCTGAAGCGCTAGTCGCGATATAAACTTGGTGATGTTGGGTAAGTTGAGCCAGAGTCTCTTTGGCTTGAGGAACGGTTTCAACGTGTTCCCAATCGCACATTTTTCCTTGTGCGTGAGGAAAATCGACCATCAAGGTGTTTCCCCAATCGAAAAGATAAATCATGTTCGAATCTCCTTTATACCCAAGTAACCTTGAGATGCTTGGTTCAGCGAGAATGACTTGGTTTGTAGACGCGGCGGCGATTTAAAGGTTTGGTGGACCCAAATCAAGAATCGACAACAAAGTATACAAGCCAAGTCCCTTACTATTTGTAAAGAGGGCCCTTCGGGAGCGTGTCATTGACTCGCTTTTTTATTAAACCAATGGTTGCTTCAAACAACTTGGAAAGAGCTAGCTATTACACTGCGTTGTTTTCCTTGACCTCGAATCAATGACAACGCTCTGAATCCTGCATCTTGAAGTCACTTGGGTATATCCGTACATCATATCGTCTTTTCGAAAAGGGAAGGAAAGCGCGAAAGATAAATGCGATTCACGTTAGCTTTAACGCTGAAATTCGCTTAAATGCCGTGATCGTTACAAACACTTCATCATAAGACGGGAGTTGGGAACAAAGCCCAGTTTGTCGTAAAACTGCTGCGCATTGTGGTTAAACTCCATGACTTCCAAGCGGACTTGAGTTGCACCTGACTCGCGTGCCCACTGCTCAACGGCCGTCATTAAGGCTCGGCCAACGCCTTTTGACTTCTGATTTTCATCGACGACGATGGTGCCAATGCGGCAAATCGGGTCTTTGATTAAAAAGCTGATAGTTTCATTTTGGGTAATGGTCGCAGTGATAAAGCCAAGTGCTTGTTGACCTTCTTCGGCTATGAGCACCAATCGAGCATCATCGGCCAGCGCATCTGCGAGAAAGGTTCTGTCTTCTTCAGAAGGTGGTACAAAAGTGTGTGGCGCATGACGAAAGTGAAGTTCGCTAATTTGCGTGTTTAATACAAAGAGTGCGTCGAGATCGTTGGGTGTTGCTGATCTAATTTTCATTACTGTTCCTTAATTTCCGCCAGCTAGATCGATAAACGAACCTGTGACATAAGAAGCTTCATCACTGAGTAGCCACGCGATGGCATTGGCCACTTCATCTACCGTGCCTCCTCGCTTAAGAGGGATTTTTTCACGGAGCCTGTCGACTCGATTCGGCTCGCCGCCATCGGCATGGATATCGGTGTAAATACAGCCGGGGCGAACACCATTTACACGGATGTTATGCTCCGCCAACTCTAGCGATAACCCTTTGGTGAGCGAGTCCATTGCGCCTTTAGAGGCGGCGTAATCAACGTATTCAAATGGTGCACCAGAGCGGGATGCGGCAGAAGAAACATTAACAATCGCATTGCCAGATTCAAATCGTTTTGCTGCTTCTCGGCAACAAAGAAAACAGCTCGTCACATTAGTGTTCATCACAGCTTGGAATCGCTCAAGGCTCATGTCCGCAAGACGAGACTGGGTGAATAAGATGCCCACGTTGTTGACGAGGTGAGTGACCTTTCCGAGTGCTTGTTCGGTTTGTTCAAACAATGAGGGTACCTGTTGCTCATCGGAAACATCCGCTTTGATGGCGATGGCTTTACCGCCAACCTCCTCAATCTCACGAACAACTTGCGCGGCAGCCCCGGCTTGCGAGCGATAGTTAACGCATACAGCATAGCCTTGTTTGGCGAGTAATTTGGCGGTTGCGGCTCCGATGCCTCGGCTTGCGCCTGTGATGATGACTACTTTCTGCAAAACACATCCTTATTTTTTGTCGTGAATATTATTTTTGTAATGAATAGAGCTTATCTGCGTACCTTTTCTCACCTATTTCATAGGCTTCGGGGATGGTCTCGATGAGTTTGAAGCCACATTTTTCCAGCACTCGTTCAGAGCCAATATTGCCCTCTGTGACCGTGGCGGAAAACTGAGAAATCTTGTGCTGCTCAAACGCCCACTCAATCACACAGGTAAGAGATTCCGTACCAAACTGTTGGCCATAAAATTCTGGCAGCAATAAATACCCGACTTCAGCAATACCATCTTGCAATACAAAGCCAGTGATGCCGATTGGTCGTGCGCTTTGTTTTTCATAAATCACCAAACACAACCAATGCTCGCTTTGCGGTGTCCATACAGGTAACCGTGATTCGAACTTTTGGCGTATTTCGTCTTCGGTCGGCGGGTCAAAACAAAGCGCGATGATTTGTGGCTCGCTACTCAAGCGGCGATACAGAACCCAATCACTTTTCGTTAGCGGTTTAAGCTCAGTTCTTGGGGTGGAAATGGGTAGAGATAACACGTTTGAATCGCCTCCATGTGATCGAGTTTTCATATCTCACACAAACATATCAAAAGTGCTTTGATAAACAACATCTATTGTTATTGCGAATAGGTTCGGTCAAGAAAGATTTTTCGGAAATATGGAATATGCCAAGGAGTCTCTCAATAACGAAAAATAAGTCACCACCTAGGGTGTACGTATGACTCAGATCAATTACCAGATACTACTAAAGAGGTAAATATGCGACAAAGCATGTGAATTTGTGAGTATTTATTTCTAATTATGTCAATTAAAAAACGTTATATCGCCGCAATGGTGGCAGTGGGTATTGGTGTGGGCTGGCTAACTTTAGGTGGCACCGCAGCAGTGATGCATTACACATCGGACACTGAGTTCTGTCTCTCTTGTCACTCTATGGAAATCCCTTACAAAGAGTACCAAGGCTCAGTGCACTTCAGTAACGCCAAAGGTATTCGCGCAGAATGTTCGGACTGTCACATTCCGAAAGAGCCAATGGATTACTTGGTCACTAAGATCCGCGCTTCAAAAGACATCTACCATGAGTTTGTAACAGGTAAGATCGACACGCCAGAGAAGTACGAAGCACACCGAACTGAACTTGCAGAGATGGTTTGGGAGCAGTTCCGTGAAAACGATTCGGCAACCTGTCGTTCTTGTCACGACTTCGATGCAATGGAAGAGTTCGAGCAATCACGTGATGCGGCGAAGATGCACGCATACGGCAAAGCGAATGACCAAACGTGTATCGACTGTCACAAAGGCGTAGCGCACTTCGCTCCAGAAGCGGAGCTTGATAGCAAAGCGTTTGAAACACTGATGAGCTTCACAACCAAAACAGCAGCCGATGCGAAAGTGGTTTACCCAGTGACATCTATCAGCATGGGTGATTTTGGTACAGTGAACCCAACAACCAAACTGAACGTTGTGAAAGCGGAAGGTGACAACCGCACCGTTAAGATCAATGCATTCCAAATGAAAGGCGCTGAGCAAGTGCTTTACATGGGTGAAGGTCAACGCGCGATTGTTGCAACACTATCTGAACAAGGCCAACAAGCAGTTGAAGCTGGCGAGTTCAAAGCAGACGTATACGGCAACGAGTGGCGTCCTGTTTCTCTAACGGCAATGATCGATTCTCCAGTGGTTGATACGCTAGAGCCGGTTTGGTCATACGCAGAAGAGTTGGACAACGTTTACTGTGCAACTTGTCACGCGAAAATTCCTTCAAATCACTTTACTGTGAACGCATGGGGTCCTGTAGCGAAGAGTATGGGTGATCGCACTGATATTTCAGCAGAAAACCTAGAAATTTTGACTAAGTTCTTCCAGCACCACGCGAAAGATGTGGTTGGTCACTAATAGAGAAATAGAAGGATAAGATTATGACTAATTTAACTCGTCGCGGATTTCTAAAAGGCACAGGTCTTACTGCTGGTGCTCTGGCTTTCACTTCATTGACGCCAATGAGCGCGCTTGCGTCTGATAAGCGTGGTTCAGGTGTACTTACAGCGGGTCGTATGGGCCCAATGCTGTGTGAAGTAAAAGACGGTAAGCTGATTTCAACCACGAACGCATTGCCACAAACGGTACCAAACAGCCTTCAAAATACGGGCCCTGACCAAGTTCATACGAAAGCTCGTGTTAAGTACCCAATGGTACGTAAAGGCTACTTGGCAAACCCATCAGCGCCAGAAGGCGTGCGTGGTAGTGATGAATTCGTTCGCGTGTCTTGGGATGAAGTTTACAAACTGATTCACGAGCAACACATGCGCATTCGTAAAGAGCACGGTGCTGAATCGGTGTTTGCTGGTTCTTACGGTTGGCGTTCAAGTGGTGTGTTGCACAAAGCACAAACGCTTCTACAACGTTACATGAGCATGGCGGGCGGTTACTCAGGTCACCTTGGTGACTACTCTACGGGTGCTGCGCAGGTGATCATGCCGCACGTGGTAGGTTCTATTGAAGTTTACGAACAGCAAACGACTTACCCTGTGGTTCTTGAGAACAGTGACGTTGTGGTGCTTTGGGGTCTTAACCCAATCAACACACTGAAAATCGCTTGGAGCTCAACAGACTGTGCGGGCCTTGAGTTCTTCCATCAGCTTAAGAAGTCAGGTAAGACGGTTATCGCTATCGACCCAATGCGTTCAGAAACTATCGAGTTCTTCGGTGACAACGCACAGTGGATTGCTCCGCACCCTATGACGGACGTGGCGATGATGATGGGTATCGCGCATACGCTTGTGAAACAAGGTAAGCACGACAAAGAATTCCTAGCAAAATACACCACAGGTTACGACGTATTCGAAGCTTACCTAATGGGTAAAGAAGATGGCGTTGAGAAGTCTGCTGAGTGGGCATCTAAGATCTGTGGCGTGCCAGTTAAGCAACTTGAGCTGCTTGCAGATATCTTCAGCAAAAACCGCACAATGCTAATGGCGGGCTGGGGTATGCAGCGTCAGCAATACGGTGAGCAACGTCACTGGATGCTGGTAACGCTAGCTACCATGCTGGGCCAAGTTGGTCTACCGGGTGGTGGTTTTGGCTTCTCTTACCACTACTCAAACGGCGGTAACCCTTCACGTGATGCGGGTGTACTTCCTGCTATTTCTGCTTCTCTAGGCGGCGGTTCTTCTGCAGGTAACGACTGGGCCGTTTCTGGTTCTGTTAACGCGTTCCCAGTGGCACGTATTGTTGAAGCACTAGAAAATCCAGGCATGAGCTACCACCACAATGGTCATGACTTAACGTTCCCTGAGATCAAGATGATTTGGTGGGCAGGCGGTGCGAACTTTACTCACCACCAAGACACTAACCGTCTGATCAAAGCGTGGCAAAAACCAGAGCTTATCGTTATCTCTGAACCATACTGGACAGCGGCAGCGAAGCACGCGGATATTGTTCTACCTATCACCACATCGTTCGAGCGTAACGATATGACCATGACAGGTGACTACAGTAACCAACACCTAGTGCCAATGAAGCAAGTGGTTGAGCCTCAGGGCGAGGCGCGTAACGACTTTGATGTGTTTGCGGATATGTCAGAACTTCTAGCTCCGGGTGGTCGTGATGTTTACACCGAAGGCAAGACTGAAATGGAATGGTTGTACGGCTTCTACAAAGCGGCGCAACAAGGCGGTCGTGGCCAACGCATCGCAATGCCAAACTTCAGCAAGTTCTGGGAAGATAACCAGTTGATCGAGATGAAGTGGAACGAGAAAAACGCACAGTTCGTTCGTTACGCTGAATTCCGTGAAAACCCAATCATGAACCCACTAGGCACACCAAGTGGTAAGTTTGAGATCTTCTCTCGCACTATCGAAGGTTACCAGTTAGAGGATTGCCCTCCACACCCAACATGGTTAGAGCCAACAGAGTACACGGGTAACGCAACTGATGGTGAACTTCAGCTGATGACAGCACACGCAGCACACCGTCTGCACAGCCAGTTCAACTACGCGAAGATTCGTGAAGAGTACGCAATTGCGGACCGCGAACCGATCTCTATCCACCCTGAAGATGCAAAAGCGCGTGGCATTAAGACTGGCGATCTTGTTCGCGCTTTCAATGGCCGTGGTCAAGTTCTGGTTGGTGCATTGGTGACTGATGGCATCAAGCAAGGCTCTGTGTGTATCCACGAAGGTGGTTGGCCAGATCTAGACCCGAAAACAGGCATCTGTAAAAACGGTGGTTGTAACGTTCTAACGCTCGATATTCCAACCTCTCGCCTTGCGAACGGTTGTGCGGCTAACTCTGCATTGGTTCGTATCGAGAAGTACGAAGGTCCAGTGCTAGAACTAACCGCATTCACACCGCCTAAGAACGGTTAAGCATGGTCTAGAACCTAAGATACAAAACTAAAGAAGCCAGCAACTTGCTGGCTTCTCTTTTATCTATTTTTCAGATCTTTACTTGGTCGTTAAGGCAACGAAAGGCGCTTTTTTAGTAACTTGAAATGCAGGCAGCAAAGTAAACACGACGGAGACAAAAACCACTGAACCAATCAAATCCTCAATCCGGTGCATGCCGAGCCACAAGCGACTGTACGCCACGCCCATTGCCCAAACCCATAGGGTAGCAGCAGAGAAGTAGCACTTGTTCTGCAAAAATAACCCACCAAAGAAGGCTAAACAGATAGAAACGAAAATCGTATGACCAGATGGGAAGGAATAGTCTTTTTCACCTTGCCAGTGACGAGTGCGCCATTCACTGACTTTTTCGGAGATCTCACCAATCACACTCGCTTGCTGAGCGGTTTCTAGTTGATAAAACGCTTCTGGGTGTTCAATTAATTGCTCTGCAGCAAGCAATTCGGTGTAGGGACGTGGGCTTTCTGTCATAAGCTTCAAGCCTGTTTTGCTGGCAAAACCAATTACCAGTAACAATCCCAGCATGGAGAGTTTTTGCATCCAATCAGACGGGCTAGGTTTGTAGCGGTAAAGCGACAACACCAACAGCGTGAGAGTGATCAAAAAGCCTTTACTGCCCGCAGAATCGGTTAGCAGAGTAAAGATAATGCCAGTGCCGTCAGAAACGTGAGAAGTAAGATCGTGATACGAGGCAAACAGCGAAAGTGGGATGATGCCAAGAATGAACAAGGCGAGCATCATCAAACCGTATTTTTTAGTTTTCATGAAAAGTCATACAGCAGTCGAAAATAGGCGGCTATCTTACGACAATCGATGTGAAAAACTTATCAACGCTCTGTCAATTCGGTCTTGTTTATTTTACTTCTGATCTCCATTGGGGAGAGGCCAAAGTTGCGCATCGTGAAACGATTGAGTGAGGATTGAGATTGAAAGCCTAACCGCTCAGACAAAGTAACAAGAGGAATGGAAGTGTAGGACAAGACCTCGTAACACTTCTTTTGTTTGAATTGGTTTAGCAATTCATCAAAAGTTTGCCCTTCTTGTTTGAGTTTGCGGGCAAGCGTCCAGCGAGAGTAACCCATTAGATTGAGTAGCTTGTTCGATGCACGGACCAGAGAATCATGATGATACAGGCGCTCCAATGTCAGCATCACGAGTTCTGTGGTGCTTAAATCATTCAACAGCTCCAATTGAGAAAGAGAGTGTTGTAGTTGACGTTTGAGGTGCTGATCTAACAAGGGGTTGTTGGTGTTGAGTTGGCGCTGAGCAAAGGGAGCTTTCAATATGAGTAAGTTTTGTGGGCCGGTGTAGATAGAGATACCACTCGTTTGTTCAAAGTCTTTGATATTCGGAATAAATTTATTGGACTGAATTCGCATTGAATCAGGCGGAAGAGACAAGTTAGTGAGTGCCTTAGCAATAAAACACAAGTTAAGTATAGGGCCATAAATGTCGATAACCCCTTCATCTTGTACGTAATGGACAACAACATCACCTTGCGGTGTTATCCGATAATACAAGCGGTCACGTGAGCCCATAATCGGCTTGAACTGAACGTGACGGTGAATGGCTTCTGTCGCATTTGGTGCATTGAGGACGTAGGCAAATTCTGGATAAGTGCTCAATAGTTCAGAGATTGAAATATCATGAGCGGGAAGAGGAATTTCATATTTCGCGACAATATAACACAGCTCTTGAAAGTGCTTCTCTGAGACGTGCTGAACCTTATCCAAGCGATGATTTAATTTGGATAATTCATCACTTATCCCTTCAATATGTTTGTGTTGCGCGAGATAAGTGTAGAGCCGAGTGTAAACATGATGGTGGATATATTTCATACAGTTCAATGCAGCATGGCTTGGCGCGTAATTTGATCGCAAGCCATGCTGTGTTTATTGCGTTGCTACCTATTCATGACGTTAGTGTAGCAACGAAAGTTAGTAGCTAAGACCATATCCAAATGGGTATAGCGTGATTGACGGATCTTCTTCATAAGAAGGAACATCTTCTTTACCTTTGGCAACCACCTCATCGGTCGACTTTGGAAGGCCGAAAGGTAACTTACCCTCTGGTTTCAATTTACCGGTGATGACATCAAAAAAGACAGCGTCCGATGTACCGAAGTTCGCCAGAATGATTGGCAACTGATCGTTGATATTACCTAGGGCTGCTGGACGAATCATGAATACATCAAAAATTACTCGCTTACCTGAGTTGATAGCCTGATTAATAACACTATAGACATTGCCACTATTGTAAATACAAGCTCCTAGGTTGTCGGTCAAACCCTCATAACAAAGTTGTGCAGATTCTCCCGGTTCACGGTCAGGTTGCGTTTCGTAAGGACGTAATTGGAAGTCTTCCTGTGCTACAAAACCAAGCTCGCCAGACGGCATAGCGACCCCAAATGGGAACCATGCCGTGGCGAGAGTGGCGGGGGTTTGCGTACGAATAATGATGGTGTCAGCATCTGCCATGTTTTCTGCGACGTTTAAGCCATATTGTTGTGCGTTGTCGACAATGCTTGGTTGCTCTGTACCGCCATAGTTGGCGTAGACATACACTTTACCTAACTCCTCTACTGATAAAGGCAATGCGTTGTTGTCGTTTTTCAACAAGGTAACGGAGCGTCCTTGAGATTCAATACCCAGCTCTTGGAACTCTGTTTTACCGACCACATCATTGACCTTGGCGACATCAACAAATGGGTCTTCAAACAAACCTTGTTTGAACTTATTCGTCAGGATTCGATTTACCGATAAGTCGATGCGCTCTTGGGTCAGACGCCCGCTCTCAATATTCGCAAGCAATAAAGCAGGGTCATCGATACCCCCAAATTGGTCAATACCCGCATCGACAGAAGCAGCGAAACGCTCTGTTGAATCTTCGTCTTCTTTACCCCAAGGCATACCTAAGTAAGTGAACGGATTCTTCTCTGCATCTTCATGTGTGATGATCCCAGTTCGACATGTATCGACACAATCGTTAGCGACTAACCAATCTGATAGCAACACGCCATCGAAGTTTTCTTCGCCTCGAAGAATATCGGTCATGATGTATTTGCTGTAACCAAAGCCAACATTACCTTCACTTTCCGGCAGTTGTTCATAAGGAATTCCGTAATAAGGCATCACGCCCGCAACGCCAGCTTCAAAAGCGCCTTTAAATGGAATGCGGTGGTAGTCAAAGTTGTTGCCCGGATAAACCTGATAGCGGCCAGCGAAGTAGTGTGCATCCGCGCCATTTTCTTGCGGACCACCACCTGCAAAATGTTTTACGACCGCCCAGACTCCATCTTTCGTCAGCTCGGTATTGTTGTGTTGTAAACCTTGGACATAGGCTTTAGTCATTTCTCGTGACAACTCGGCGTTTTCACCAAATGTACTGTTCACTCGCCCCCATCTTGGTTCAGTAGCGAGGTCAGCGGTTGGGTGGAGTGCTTGGTTGATGCCGACGGCTAGGTATTCTTGACGAATGACATCGGCGAAGGTTTTCGTGAACTCAGCATCGCCGATCGCGGCTAGGCCGAGTGCTTCCGACCATTGTGAAAAATCGCCAGAAGAGACTGAAGTTCCTAATGCGGCATTAAAGTGGTTGCGTGGGTCGGTTGAAATAGAAACAGGAATCCCTAAGCGAGTGTGCTCCGCCAATTCTTGAGCATGATTATTATCTTCTGCCATCAGAGTGGCATCGCCTTCTTGGCGAGTTATAAAGGTATTGAGGAAACGTTCTTGAATTAATGTGGTGTTGGTTATGCCATCGCCTTTAAAAACGAGTCTTGAGCTATCGCTGCTGAGTACGAATGTTCCGTGCATCATCAAGCCTGCCTTTTCGGCGTTGCTCATTTGTTGAGTAAGATTCTCTGCGCGTTGTTTTGGGCTCAGTCGCCAATCCTCATAAGCGTCTAATTCGCCATTCTTATTATGATCCTTAAAGGTTAGCCCGTCGACCTTGAGAAGATTGAGCGTTTTGGTTTCCAATATTGGTATGGTGATTTGTTCTGAATCTGATCCACAACCGCTAATGAGTAGGGTAGGCAGCGCAAAGACTAAGAGGTTTTTTCCAGAGGTTTTCATCGTTATTGCCTTTTGTTATCTTGTTTGGCGCAGTATGACTCTGGAGGTGAAGGAAAGTATTTCCTTTAGGGAGCAAGGTTTTGGCGTTCAGGTGCAGAATAGGGAAAGTGTGAGATTCTGTCAGAATGATTAGTGTGATGAATATCTCGGTGCAAGAGAAGAGTCTACTTCTTCTTTGGTTTTCAATCGGTCTTTTAGAGTAGCGAAATACAGAGATCAAAGTGCTCATCCATAAGCGCTTTGTTCTGGAGTGATCAGGGTTAGCGCATCAACCCTAATAAATATTCCGATGCTGCTTTGGGATCTTCCGCGTGGCAAATTGCTGAAACCAAAGCCAAGCCATGAACACCAGTGGCGCTAAGCTGCGGAATGTTACTTTCGTTAATGCCGCCAATGGCAACAATCGGTAGAGAGGTCGTCTCTAACGCCATCTTCAAACCATCAACACCCCAATGTTTTTTTGTGTTGGTTTTGGTCGGCGTCGCGAAGATAGCGCTCAAACCGATGTAATCAATCGGAAGAGAGTCCGCTTCTGCAAGCTGCTCTTCATTTTCGATGGATAAGCCGAGGATTTTGTTTGGTCCAATCAACTCACGAGCGATAGTTGCGGGCATGTCTGATTGCCCGAGGTGAACCCCATCAGCATCGACAGCCAGTGCGACATCTACGCGGTCATTGATGATTAAAGGCACATCGGTATCTTTAAGGATGTCTTTCACGGTTTGAGCACGTTCGATAAACGCACGCACATCGCCGTGTTTTTCGCGGACTTGTACCATGGTCACGCCACCTTCCACGGCTTTTCTCACAACACGCTTTAGTGTGGCTAAATCTTGTTGGTCATCGGTGACCAAATATAAACGATAGGCGTTCATTTTGTTTCCTTTGGGCCTCTCAAGGCCGGTACTTGTTAGAGAAAGCTTAACTCACTTGGAGTTTTAGGCGTTTGGCCAGCGTTTCTTCATCCAACTGGTAAAGCTCATCCAACAGGTTCATTTGCAGGCTACCTGGCCCGCGAGCTTGTTCCGCTGCAATCTCGCCAACAACGCCCAGTACCGCCGCTGCAGCAAGTCCGGTGTTATCACCAACAGCAGCAAAAGCACCTGTAAGAGCCGTTAGCGTACAACCCATTCCGGTTACGTATGGCATCATCTCGTGACCATTGTTCAGTTGCACGGTTTGTTCCTTCGTGACGATGTAATCAGTCTCGCCAGAAATCACCACGCTCGCGCCATACTCTGAGACTAAGAAGTTTGCTGCGCCAAGAGCTGCGTCGCTGCTGTCTAACGCATCGACGCCTTTGCTTTGTGCTTGCTCGCCAGCGAGAGCAATGATTTCTGAAGCGTTACCTCGGATGATGAGTTTATCTGCAAGGCGTGCGATCTCACGTGATGTCTCGGTACGCAGTGAGCTTGCTCCGCAACCGACAGGGTCGAGTACCACGATTTTATCATTGGCATTGGCTTGCTCTACGGCATAGCTCATACGCGGTGTCCAAACGCTGTCTAAGGTACCGATGTTGATAACCAGTGCGCCAGCGAACGACATCATCTCTGCCATTTCCTGCTTGGAGTGCGCCATGATTGGAGAAGCACCAATAGCCAATAGGGCGTTTGCCGTGTTGTTCATCACCACGTAGTTAGTGATGTTGACGACTAATGGCTTTTGCTGGCGTACTGCGGTTAATGCTTGGGTGATTTGTTCAATTAACATGAGACTCCTCCGATTAATCTTGCTGAGCGTTTAGACCTTGTTGCCAGAATGCCACTTCCATACGTGTTGCGGTTTTGAATACCTGAATCAGGTTTTGACCGCGTTGGCTGTTGATATCGATTTCCGCCAATAACTGGTTAAAGTGTTCTGCCCCTTTTGCGACACCAGATTGGAACTCTTCACCACCGTAGAGGTTGATCCAACTTGCGTATGGATTGCCTTCGAGTACTGTCTTTTCATCTTCAATCAGCATCTTACCGATAACGGCATAACCGATAGAGCAAGGAGCAAGTGCTGCGTAAAGATCAACAAGATCACCCGTCATGCCAGCATCCAATACGTAGCGGGTGTAAGCCACAGTGCCGAAATCTTCTGGCTCGTTTTCTAGGTCGGATTCTGTCAGTCCCCATTGCTCACAGTAAGTCACGTGGTGGGCGATTTCAGAATCTAGCAATGCATGTACGCTTGGTAGGGCACGGCGCATGTCATCCAAAGTACGTGCTTTGTAGATCGCTAATGCGTAAGCTCGTGCGTACTGTTTTAGGAAAAGAAAATCCTGCTTTAGGTAATGCAGAAAACAAGGCTGAGCCAGAGTGCCTTGCGCCAATTGCTGCACGAAAGCATGCTCAGTGTATTCTTGCCAATCTTGGCGGCAAGCGTCGATCAAATCTTGGTATTTCATTATGGGTATCTCGTTATCAAAAGACCCTAGGCTGAGATCCTAAGGTCAGTAGAATTAGTCAAAGTTCGGTACGTAATCTTTCGCTTTTGGCAGTGTTTCGATGATTTGTTGTGAATACATAAACTCGGCGTAATCATCGTAGCGTTTCAGATCTACTGCAGATGGACGAAGAGCGAAACGAGTTAGCGTGTCGTTCCAAGCGCGTTGGTTAAGCTCGTTGTTGAGGGTGTCTGGTGAATAAGCCACGAACTCTTTCCACGACTCTTTTGGATGGTTAACGATGTAAGTGGTTGCTTGCTCTAGTGCTTTATTGAATGCCTTGATGGCTTCTTTGTCGTAGGTTTTTGCATTGGCTACGAAGACCAACTCGTCATACGCTGGTACTCCGTGCTCTTCAGGGAAAAAGGCCTTAGCTTTATAACCTTCTAGTGCCAGTTGGTTGGTTTCGAAGTTACGTAGACCGCCCCAAATCGCATCCACCTTGCCAGACGCAAGAGACGAAGATAGCGCCCAACCTACGTTGATGATTTGTACGTCTGAAAACTTCACGTTCTCTTGAGCTAACATAGTACCGATTGTTGCTTCTTCGTTGCCTGCGATCGCAATACCGATCTTCTTGCCTTTCAAGTCGCCAAGGTTTTCATTTTTACCGTTGTCCAACACCATCAACGTGTTGAGTGGCGTAGCAATCAAAGTCGCAGAGCGGATTAGTGGCAAACCAGCCGCGACATCGATAGTTAGGCTTGGTTGGTAAGAAATCGCCATGTCGACTTTACCCGCCGCGACCAACTTAGGTGGTGTGCTTGGATCTGCGGGCTCCTGAATGTTGACCTTCAAACCTTGCTCTTTGAAGTAACCACGCTCTTTGGCAATCACGATAGGACCATGGTTTGGATTGACGAACCAATCCAACATCAGTGTCATTTCTTTTTCAGCGGCAAGCACGTTGGTTGATACCACTGAAGCGAGTAGAGTAGCAGCGCTCATAAGTTTGTTTTTATTCACGGGTTCTTCCTTTTCTTTCCCAATTTTCTTTGGTTATTTTCTGCAATTACTTGCTTTCCCAAGGGATGGCTTTTTTCAATAATTTATCGGTAATGAAGTAGAGTGAGATAGACAGCACGGCGAGGATAAACAGCGCCGCAAACATCTCATCAATGATCATGCGAGCGTTGGCTTGGAGCATCAGATAACCCAAGCCTTCACTTGAACCTACCCACTCACCGACCACTGCTCCAATTGGCGCAATAACGACGGCAACACGAATACCTGAGGCTAACGTTGGTAGTGCGGCTGGCAATTGAATATGACGAAGTAGCTGCCATTTAGACGCGCCCATGGTCTTGGCAAGATCGAGGTAACCTGTTGGTGTATTGCGCAAGCCGTCGTAGCAACATGTCGTGACGGGGAAAAAGATGATGATCGCCGCCATGACGACTTTCGATGCAATGCCGTAACCGAGCCAAAGCATGAGTACTGGCGCGATAGCGAACACAGGGATCGCTTGGCTAGCAATCAGCATGGGCAGTAACCAACGCTTCAGCGGTTCGAACATCAGCATTTGCAATGCGAACAGCAAACCCATAGATAATCCAAGCGCCAAGCCAAGTAAAATCTCTTGCGCGGTAACCCAAGTATGCTTGAGCAGGACATCGTAACGAGTGACCAATCTATCCAGCACTTCAATTGGTGAAGGTAAGATGAAGCTTGGCATATCGAATATCACCACGACCAACTGCCACAATCCCAAGATCACCGCCGTGCTGATCATTAAGCGCAGAGCCGGATGGGTCACGCGTTCTTTTTTACCAATGCGTGCCGAAACGGAGTTGTACTGAGTCATATCACTCATAGTCTTTCTCCAATTGATCCAAAATCGCCTGTTGTAGCGCGGCGCACTCTCCATCGAGAACTCTTGGAGGCTTGGAGTCCGGAACGACCAAGTGCTGAGCTTGTGCAGGTGTGCCTTGCAACACATAGAGTTGGTGAGATAATCGCACCGCTTCTTGTGGGTCGTGGGTAATCAGAACAACCGTCTTATCTTTCAGTAATTCGGCAGACAAGGTTTGCAACTTATGGCGAGTAACCGCATCCAACGCAGAGAAAGGCTCATCCATCAGAACCAGAGGTTTGTCTTGCATCAGAGTGCGAGCAAGGGCAACACGCTGTCTCATGCCGCCAGAGAGCTGAGCTGGCTTAGCATCCGCGTAATCGGCAAGCCCCACTTGTTTGAGTAAAGTCAGTGCTCGTTGTTTATTTTGCTCTGGTGCTTGGTCTTGAGAAAATCGAGAACTGAGGCAGACGTTGTCTAACACATTTAACCAAGGCAGCAACAAGTCTTGCTGCGCCATGTAGGCGATACGTTCGTGCAGAGCGATGCCATCCGTTGTGGTTAATTCACCATGCCATTCGACTTTGTCGTCTAACAAACCCGCTAGATAACGAAGGATCGTTGTTTTTCCGCAACCACTGCGACCAAGTAACACAGTCCATTGATTGGCAGGGATGGTCATACTCAACCCTTCTAATGTTGGCGTTTGGCTGTCTTTGTATTGCAGACTTGCTTCGGTAAGCTGAATGCCGAGTGCGTTAGCGCACATGCGTGTGACCTGCAAAAAAGTGGTTTACAGGGCCATGACCTTTACCGACATCCAATTCGTCAGCGTGCGCGATAGCTTGGCTGATGTACTGCTTACCAAGGTGCACCGCTTTGTGCAGATTGTTGCCTTGTCCAAGATAAGACGCGATAGCAGAAGACAGCGTGCAGCCTGTGCCATGGGTGTTTTTGGTTGGAAAGCGTTTAGCGCTGATTAACTCGGCGCTGTCTTGCATGATCAGCAGATCGTTGCTGTTTTCGTCTTTTTCTAAGTGGCCGCCTTTTAACAGTACCGCCTTTGCACCGAGCGCGCGTAAATCAGCGATCATATCGTTCATTTCAGATTCTGAATGAGGCACTGCCTTACCCGTCAAGGCTGCGCCTTCTGGTAGGTTAGGGGTAATGATGTCTGCGAGCGGAATCAATTCTTCTTTTAAAGTGCTGATTGCTGACTGTTCCAGTAATAGATCGCCGCTGGTGGCCACCATTACAGGGTCAATCACGAGGTGTTTTGGCTGGTATTGTTTAATTTTGTTGGCAACAACTTTGATGATGTTGGAATCGGCCAGCATGCCTACTTTGACTGCAACGATGTTGAGGTCGGTAAATACCGCATCGAGTTGGCTCTCTACATGGTCGAGAGGAATGGGGAAAATCGCAGAAACGCCTTGGGTATTTTGCGAAGTAATCGCCGTGATTACCGAGCAAGCAAAACTGCCGGTTGCTGACATCGCTTTGATGTCGGCTTGAATGCCTGCGCCGCCGCCACTATCAGAACCTGCAATCGTCAACACAATCGGTGTGTCTGTTGAAGTTGCTGCTTGTGGCTGTGTTGATGGTTTTTCTTGGCTTGACTGCTGCGCCATGGTCGCTCCTATTACAGACGTAAAGGAACTGACTTGGCCATTGAAGATCGGTGTATGGATCCATTGAGGCTAGCTGCGTCGATACAGACTTGAAGCAGGCTAGTGGCAAAGTGATGATAGTTCCCTACGTCAGTGCTAACTGAATCAGGTTCAACGGGTCTCGAATTTCGATCTCAGCCGACGCATTCACTGCATGGGCCCCCCGACTATTTCGTCAAGATAATAGCAGTTCACTCAGTTGCGGTGCACGTATTTTTTCCGGCCAAGAGGGGGCAATCGATTAAATATGAGACTTGAGAGCAGTAAAGAGAGACCAGAATTTAGCGTAAATAACGTGCTGCATTGAAACTGGCAGTTCAAGACACTATCTAATAGTGAGATGTCGACATAATACGTAACGAATCGTTCTTTGACTTAGCAAGGATTAGCATAAAACAAGGTTAAAAAAGTGTTAATATTTAACGCGTTGCCAATATGCTTTTGAGTCATCCAATTTAGGTTGTGACTGTTATAAACAGAGTCTAACTCAAAGATGGGGAAGGCTAGGACGATCAACGAGCAAGGAGATTTCATGCTTAATTCTGTAACAGCGAAAGCGGTGATCGATCATGCCCTCTTTTTAGGGGCTGATTTCGCTGAGCTATTCGTTGAACACCATCAAACCAACACTGTCCAGATCGCATCTGGCGAGGTAGATAAGGTGAACTCGGGTATCGATTTTGGTATCGGTATTCGTCTCTTCTTCGGTCATAAAGTGCTTTACGGTTACACCAACAGCACAGATGAAGCCGAACTAAAACGCGTAACCTCACTGCTTGCTGCAAAAGATAAGCGTGAGCAAATCGCGTCAGCAGGTTCTCTCAATCTGAACCGCTATCCAATTCAACATGGTTGTCGTATGCCACTTGGCAAAGACGCTAACCTAGATTCTAAAATTGCTTTCCTATTGCAAGTTGACCAAGCAGCACGTGCTGAGAGTGAACATATCAGCCAGTTCATTGGCAGTGTGCTTCAGCGTGAACAACAAGTGTCTATCTTCAATTCAGAAGGTCTGCACGTTGACGATACCCGTCACTACATACGAGTTGCTGGTAATACTGTCGCTCAAAAAGGTAATGAGCAGTCTTCTGGTATGGAAGGTCCTGGTGCTCTTTCTGGTTGGGAGTTCAGTGAACAGCTTGATGCGAAAGAGCTAGGTCAAACTATCGCGCAACAAGCGTTGGTAAAACTTGGCGCAGATGCTTGTCCATCGGGTGAAATGCCAGTGGTAATTGGTAACGGCTTTGGTGGCGTAATCTTCCACGAAGCTTGTGGCCACTTGCTAGAAACCACTTCGGTTGCGAAGAAAGCTTCAGTATTCCACGACAAGATGGACGAAATGGTTGCTCACACCGCAGTGAATGCAGTCGATGATGGCACCATGACCAACGAATGGGGCTCGATTCATGTTGATGACGAAGGCATGAAGACTCAGCGCACTCAATTGATCAAAGACGGTAAGCTAACCAGCTTTATGGTCGATAAAATGGGTGGCATGAAGACAGGTTACGAGCCAACGGGTTCTGGTCGTCGTCAAAACTACAAGTTCGCACCAACCTCGCGTATGCGTAACACCTTTATCGAAGAAGGCGAGCATTCACTTGATGATATGCTGGCAGGCATCGAACGTGGCATCTATGCGAAGAAGATGGGCGGCGGCTCGGTTCAACCGGGCACGGGTGAGTTCAACTTTGCCGTTCGTGAAGCTTACCTCATTGAAAATGGCAAAATCACCAAACCTTTGAAAACTGCAACGCTGATCAGCACGGGTCCAAAAGTGTTGAAAGAAATCAGCATGGTCGGCAAAGACATGGCACTTGCGCCGGGCATGTGTGGTTCCGTAAGTGGTTCAGTACCAACAACAGTCGGTCAGCCAACGCTGAAAGTCGATAACATTCTGGTAGGAGGCGGTAACTAATGAGCCAAGAACAACAACTTCTTAATGCGGTTGATTACGTCCTATCAGAAGCAAAACGTCAAGGTGCAGAAGCGGACGTCATTGTAAACCGCAACAGTAGCTTTTCTCTGAAAGCGAACCAAGGAAAGCTGGATGAGTACAAAGTAAGCTCAAGCCAAGTTCTGGGCGTTCGTGTCGTGAAAGATGCGCGTGTTGCAACAAGCTATTCTGAGTCGTTAGAGCACCCAAGCTTAGATTTGATGCTGACCAACGCACTGCAAAGCGCTCGCTTTTCCAAGCAAGACGAACATCAGACTATTAGTTGCGTGAACAGCCAAATCGCGACTGATGTTGCTGAGATTGCGCAAGAAGATACCACTTCTGTTGACGAAAAAATCGAACTGTCTCTCGCACTTGAGCAAGGCGTAGTAGCGCTACCTCACGCTTCTAGCGCACCTTACAATGGTTACAGCGATGGCGAAACACAACTGATCATTGCCAATACTCAAGGCACATTGTGTCAACATTTCGAGCGCTCGTTCACTTGTTACGCGTATACCTTGTTTGAAAAAGACGGCAAACAGTCAATGGCGGGTAGAATGTCACTTGGTCGCCGTTTTGATGAGTTGAATCCAGCTTACTGTATAGAAGGCGGTTACAACCTTGCTCGAGATCTTCTTGAAGGTGCACCGGTTGCGACGGGTAACTACCCTGCTATCTTCCATATCAATGCGCTAGCAAGTTTATTCGGTGCTTTCGGCAGTGCTTTCTCTGGCGTAAGCGCGATGAAAGGCATTACGCCACTGGGTGATAAGCTTGGTCAACGTGTTGCGAGTGATTTAATTACCTTTACTGATACGGCTTACATGCCAAATGGTATGGCAATCGCAAGTTTTGATAGTGAAGGCTTTGCTACTCAAGACAATGTGATGATTGCTAATGGTGAGTTGAAAACCTTGCTACACAACAGCCAGACCGCAAGTTGCTTGGGCGCAGTATCTACGGCTAGTGCTGCTCGCGGTGCAAAATCGAGCCTAGATGTATCAGCGAATCACAAAGTGATTGCGACAGGTAACAGCAGTGCGTCAGAAGTAAAAGCGGGTGAGTACCTAGAGTTAGTCGAACTCCAAGGTGTCCATTCTGGCGCGGATGCAGTGAGTGGTGATTTCTCGTTTGGTGCGAGTGGCTTCTTGTGCCGTGATGGTGAGCGCATTCAACCAGTACGTGGTATCACTGTAGCGGGTAACTTCTACAAGATGCTGCAAGAAGTTGAGGCAGTGGGTGATACTCAGCTTATTAGCGATAGTCGCACCTTCTTTGCTCCAGATGTACGCTTTGCTCGTTTGAGCATTGGTGGTAAATAACCCCCGCATTCCTATAGAAACAAAAAGAGGACTCAATGGAGTCCTCTTTCTTTTATCGAATGATTAACTCGCGAGAATTAAAATTCGCGGATGTCCAACTCATTGTGGATCAATACCACACACTGAGAAGCGAAAAGCATCTTAGGACCTAAGCTGATCTTCTCTGTGCCAAGGCGCTTCAAGCTGTTATAAGACTTCTTCGGCATCGGAATATGGTCAGTTAGCAAGAAACATGGGTTTCCACCGATTTCTGCATCACGAACAAATTCGCCTTTTTTATCCAACATATATAGTTGGTGATCTTCTGCCAGTTCTTGCACTAGGCGTTCAAAGCTGACGGTACGAACGGTGATACCAGGTTCGACTTCACGAAGCTGCTCTTTACCCATACCAACCGAAGCGTCTAAAGCGCGAGCCACTGCTGCAATCAAGGTTGACTCATGGAAGCCGCCAATGTTGGTGATGTCGTTGGAGCGAATGGTAATGGTACGTGAGAAATCTTTTGTGCTTTCTAAAACCAAGTGCACAACCACATCTTCGCGGTGCGATTGAGCAACGAACATAGTGTTCATCATGGTATGAGCAAGAATTTCTGTATGCGCTTCATTACCAACACCTTCTAACAGTGCTTTGCTGGTGGTTGGTGCCGCGCGAGCTCGTAAAACAAAAGAGCGCATGAATTTAGCCTCTATATAGGAAGAGTGAATGCGCGGAAGTATATACCCAAGCAGGGAATGGATGCGAGTTTAATAGCAAATGTGAACTTGCTTACAAAGCTTCGATTGTCGTACGGAGTGTGCTGGTTAGAATAGAGGCAACCTGTTAGGAGCGGTATATGGAAATCAAAAAAATAAACAAACAAGTCTATAGAAAGAAGGTCAACCTAGTGATTGGTGGCTTTGTTGCCTTGCTTGCTATCTCTTCTCTTGCTTTTAGTACTTTATTAATTGTCTTGTTCGGTAATGCAGAGGTAGTACCTGAACAATCGACGGGGAACTTTCATTGGAACTTAATTGGTGTTGTGCTCGCCTTGGCCACTTCACTGTCTTTGTTGAACCAATTCAAAACACGCCCTTATATGGAAGAAGTGTTGTATGTCTGGAAACTCAAGCAGCTTCACAACAAGATCTTTCGCAAACTGAAAAGCATTAAAGCCGCTTCAGCTGAGCACGATGTAAAAGCGCTGACGATACTTAAGTTCTACTATACGACTCAAAGTCAGGTGTTTGAGTTAGACAACAACACATTGACGATGAGCAGTGTAAATAAAGAATTAGAGGCAATTGAACAAATAGAAGCGGCGCAATCACTGGATCTGGATATCACGTGCTTTGAAGAGTCTTGGATAGACACATATTGATTGCCTATTTGCTACTTGAAGTTAACAACTAAGTGCTAAAAATAAGCGTTTGAGTGAGATTTCATCACTCGACGCTTTTTTTTAAGTTTTTTTCTAAAAAAGGGTTGCCAAGAAAAATCATCTCCCTATAATGCGCCTCCGTTGTCAAGGCAAAGCGGAGACGCAAAAGCGGTTGGCAATGAGGCGAAAGAAAAGCTTCTAAAAATTAATTTAAAAAAGTGTTTGACACTAAGAATTAATTCCTTAGAATACGCCTCCGCTTCGATAGCAAAGCTTACGAAGCAAGCTCTTTAAAAATATAGACCTATCAATCTGTGTGGGCACTCGTTGATGATAATCCAATTAGAAATTTCTCTTAATAAAGAGCAGTTTCAAATTAGGTTTCAATGAAACGAAGTGACCAATCAAGTCTTCGGACTTGGCACAGTCAATTCATTATCGTTCTGTTGGAACGATAATAGCTTTAAAATTACATAAGTAGTTTTGAAGTCAGTATTCATTGAGCCTCTCCCTATTTAGTTAGGGAATCAAAAACTTTAAATTGAAGAGTTTGATCATGGCTCAGATTGAACGCTGGCGGCAGGCCTAACACATGCAAGTCGAGCGGAAACGAGTTATCTGAACCTTCGGGGAACGATAAC
>NZ_JAKFZP010000008.1:0-190758 GCF_021654215.1 Vibrio sp. MMG023
GCCAATTACCTTAGTGACTAAAAAACACGATGCGGTCGTGGCGGAATTGGTAGACGCACCAGATTTAGGTTCTGGCGCCGCAAGGTGTGAGAGTTCAAGTCTCTCCGACCGCACCATGATTGAAAAACCCAGCATTAATTTGCTGGGTTTTTTCTTTTTTCCGATTCTGGACTCGGTAGATCTCTGATTTATCGAATTAAAAAAGCGAGCTCATGGCTCGCTTTTTTTCTATCTATTGCTTTTCTACCTGACGCATTGAGTATCCAGACTTACATACCCAATGCGTACTTCAATACTTGAGCTTTAATCGGCCCTGAGTTCTCCGCTAACTTTAATGCCGCATTACGAGCGAACTTCAATGGCCCTAAATCATTACTAAAGCCTTTGTAGAACACATCCATGCCAGTTTGCATTAGCAAGTTATCTGGTCGACGAGCGCGCTCATACTTGGCGAGTAATGAATCATTAAGTTGCTCTTGCTGATCCGTCACTGAAAGCAGGACATCAACATCCTTGAAGCCAAGATTCACGCCTTGCCCAGCAAGTGGGTTAATTGTATGGGCAGAGTCGCCCACTAACACGCAATTCTTGTTTGAATAACTTTGAGCATGACGACGCGTCAGTGGGAATGAACCAAACTGTAAAACGTCGATATCACCCAATTCAGCAGGGAAATGACGTAGGATCTCTTCTTTTAACTGAGGTTTCGTCATCGCGCACAATTGCTTAATGCGTTTTGGCGAGTCATACCACACCAGCGAGCCCTGCCCTACTTCTTTGCCATCTTCAGTTAATGAGCATAGTGGCAAGAACGAGCGTGGACCTGACGGAGTAAATTGCTGCCAAGTGATGTCTTGTTGAGGAAGTTCGGTTTTCACGTTGATCAGCATACAGTGTTGACGGTAATCCCATGCGGTTACGCCAATACCCGCCAATTGACGAACTTTTGAGTGCGCGCCATCGGCACCAATCACCCAGCTAGCTTCAAACTGCTCGCCACTTTCTAGTGTTACACGGTTAACCTCGGCAAATTCAATGTCTTTTAGTCGCTCTGGACACATTACCGTTAAGTTGTCGTATTGTGCGAAAGCTTGCCAAAGACCAAGTTGGATTAGTCGGTTTTCAACGATATAGCCTAGCTGCTCCAATGACAGTTCACCAGAGTGAAAACGAGTACGGCACTCTGGGTGTTCCCACGTTTCCAAACGACGATAAGGACACACTCGCATGCTCTCAATTGCTGACCACGCATCTAATGAATCAAGTAACTTTACTGATTGGTGTGAGATTGCTGAAACACGAATATCTAAGGCTTGAGAAGCTTCAAAAGCCTTAGGTTCAGCACCTTCCACAACCACAACACTTCTGCCCTGCTTAGCAAACCCGACAGCCATCGCTGCACCGACCATGCCGCCACCGATTACGGCGATATCATACTTGTTCATTTTTTGCTCTTCATCGTATTGATTATTTGGCGTTTTTTAATTGTACGTTCCACGGCTATTTTTACAAAATTCTTTAATACAAAACCTTGCTTCGTATGGGGTAAAAATCTAGATTTCATCAGGGTTTGCAGAGAATTCGTCAGATCACTAGTCAGGTGCTTTTTAAAGCAGTACAATACGCCGCTTACCGCCGAGATGGCGGCTATAATTTGAGCAATAGCTCTCCGATTTAAGTACAACTGAACGAGCGAAAGTGAGATGAGTAAGAAACTGCTAATTAAAACCTGGGGCTGCCAGATGAACGAATACGATTCATCAAAAATGGCCGACCTGCTTAATGCTGCAAACGGCTATGAGCTGACCGAAGAGCCAGAGGAAGCAGACGTACTTCTACTTAACACCTGTTCGATCCGTGAAAAGGCGCAAGAGAAAGTTTTCCACCAGCTTGGTCGTTGGAAAACACTAAAAGATAAAAAACCTGGCGTGGTTATCGGCGTTGGTGGTTGTGTAGCAACTCAAGAAGGCGATCACATTCGTCAACGTGCTCCATACGTTGACGTAATTTTTGGTCCACAAACCCTTCACCGTCTTCCTGAGATGATTAAGCAATCTCAATCGGATGAAGCACCAGTCATGGACATTTCATTCCCAGAGATCGAAAAGTTCGACCGTCTACCAGAGCCTCGTGCTGAAGGTGCGACAGCGTTCGTTTCTATCATGGAAGGTTGTTCTAAGTACTGTACTTACTGTGTAGTACCGTACACTCGCGGTGAAGAAGTAAGCCGCCCAATGGATGACGTACTGTTCGAAATCGCACAACTAGCAGAACAAGGCGTCCGTGAAGTGAACCTACTGGGCCAAAACGTAAACGCGTACCGTGGTCCTATGCACGACGGTGAGATCTGTTCATTCGCAGAACTGCTTCGTTTGGTTGCGTCTATCGATGGTATTGATCGTATCCGCTTTACAACAAGCCATCCATTAGAGTTTACTGATGACATCATCGCAGTATACGAAGACACACCTGAGCTAGTAAGCTTCCTTCACCTACCAGTACAAAGTGGTAGTGACCGAGTGCTGACTATGATGAAACGTCCTCACACTGGCATCGAATACAAGTCGATCATCCGTAAGCTACGTAAAGCACGTCCTGATATCCAAATCAGTTCAGACTTTATCGTTGGTTTCCCTGGTGAAACAGACAAAGATTTCCAAGACACAATGAAGCTAATCAAAGACGTAGACTTTGACATGAGCTTCAGCTTTATCTTCTCTCCACGCCCAGGGACACCAGCGGCAGATTACCCTTGTGATCTATCAGAGCAAGTGAAGAAAGAGCGTCTATACGAGCTACAACAAACCGTAAACACACAAGCAATGCGCTACTCTCGTCTAATGCTAGACACTGAGCAACGCGTTCTGGTTGAAGGTCCTTCTAAAAAGAACCTAATGGAGCTACGTGCTCGTACAGAAAACAACCGTGTAGTAAACTTTGAAGGTAGCGCAGACCTAATCGGTCAGTTCGTTGACGTGAAGATTACGGACGTATTTGCTAACTCACTACGTGGTGAGCTAGTGCGTACAGAAAAAGACATGGACCTTCGTAGTGTGATTTCACCAATGCAAATGATGGCGAAAACACGTCGCGAAGATGAGCTAGGTGTAGCTACTTTTACGCCATAAGCTCGTACAAATAGCCATTGAGAGCCTGGTCGTTGTCAGGCTCTCGTTAAGTGGCATAAAATGAGAGGCAACATTGAGCAATAAAATCGTAACGCTAGAAATCAATCTAGAACCTTCAGACAACCGCCGACTTGCAAGCCTGTGCGGTCCTTTCGATGACAACATCAAGCATTTAGAACGTCGTTTAGGCGTTGAAATCAACCACCGTAGCGATCTTTTCACCATCGTGGGTAAACCTCATACCGCGGCAGCTGCGCTGGATATTCTCAAAACCCTATACGTAGAAACAGCACCCGTTCGTGGTGAAACACCTGACATTGAGCCAGAACAGATCCATCTGGCAATCAAAGAATCAGGCGTACTGGAACAGACGACAGAATCAACGTTCGAGCACGGCAAAGAAGTCTTCGTAAAAACCAAAAAAGGCGTGATCAAGCCGCGTACACCGAATCAAGGTCAATACTTGATGAACATGGTGACGCACGATATCACTTTCGGTATCGGTCCTGCGGGTACAGGTAAAACCTATCTCGCGGTTGCAGCAGCCGTTGACGCACTAGAGCGTCAAGAGATCCGTCGTATTCTATTAACTCGCCCTGCGGTTGAAGCAGGTGAGAAACTGGGCTTCCTACCTGGTGATTTGAGCCAGAAAGTCGACCCATACCTACGTCCTCTCTACGATGCCCTATTTGAAATGCTGGGTTTTGAGCGCGTAGAAAAGCTGATTGAACGTAACGTGATAGAGGTTGCGCCTCTTGCTTACATGCGTGGTCGTACTTTGAACGACGCTTTCATCATTCTTGATGAGAGTCAAAACACCACGGTTGAGCAAATGAAGATGTTCCTGACCCGTATCGGCTTCAACTCTCGTGCCGTTGTGACTGGTGACGTTACCCAGATTGACTTACCACGCGGTGCAAAATCAGGTCTTCGCCACGCAATTGAAGTACTGAGTGAAGTTGATGACATCAGCTTTAACTTCTTCCAAGCAGACGATGTCGTGCGCCACCCAGTGGTTGCTCGTATTGTTAATGCTTATGAGAAGTGGGAAGCGCAAGACCAAAAAGAGCGCAAAGAGTTTGAAAAACGCCGACGCGAAGAACGTGATGCTAAATTGCTAGAAGCAGCAAAAGCAGAGCTGAGTTCACAAGTCGCGGCGAGTAAGGAATAAACATGGCAATTGAACTTGATTTGCAACTGGCAGTCGAAAATGAAGAAGGTTTACCTTCTGAGCAAGATTTCCAATTGTGGCTAGATAAGACTATTCCTCTATTTCAGCCTCAAGCGGAACTGACGATTCGTATTGTCGACGAGCAAGAAAGTCACGAGCTAAACCACGAATACCGTGGTAAAGATAAGCCGACTAATGTGCTGTCTTTCCCATTCGAAGTACCACCTGGTATGGAAATGGATCTCCTAGGCGATTTGATAATCTGTCGCCAAGTAGTTGAAAAAGAGGCAATTGAGCAGAATAAGCCTCTACTAGCACATTGGGCGCATATGGTTGTACATGGCAGCTTGCATCTGCTAGGTTATGATCATATCGAGGATGATGAAGCTGAAGAGATGGAATCCCTCGAGACAGAAATCATGCAAGGCATGGGTTACGAAGACCCGTACATTGCTGAAAAAGAGTAACTTTGGTTGCTCGACAGGGAAAAGCGAACCACCTAGGTGCGACCTCGTGATCGCTTTTCTATGTGAGCTATCACACATCTGATAGCGTTACTTAATTGAGAAACAATGAACGAAGATAATTCTCCCTCTTCTAATGAAGGCAAGAAAGAAAAGGCAGAAGGTCCGAGTAGAAAGTCCTTCTTTGAACGTCTAGGTCAACTATTTCAAGGCGAACCAAAAGACCGCCAAGAGCTTGTGGATGTTATCCGCGACTCAGAAATCAACGACCTGATTGACCACGACACCCGCGACATGCTTGAAGGTGTTATGGAAATCTCTGAAATGCGCGTGCGTGACATCATGATCCCACGTTCGCAAATGGTTACGGTTGAGCGCACAGACGATCTTGATACTTTGATCGCTCTAATTACTGATGCTCAACACTCTCGCTACCCTGTGATCAGCGAAGATAAAGACCATGTAGAAGGCATTCTATTAGCGAAGGACTTACTCAAATACTTGGGCTCAGGCAGTAACCCATTTGATATCGAAGAAGTAATTCGACAAGCAGTGGTTGTACCGGAAAGTAAACGTGTCGACCGCCTGCTAAAAGAATTCCGTGAAGAACGTTATCACATGGCGATTGTTGTCGACGAATTCGGTGGCGTTTCTGGTCTAGTAACAATCGAAGATATCCTTGAAGAAATCGTAGGGGATATTGAAGATGAGTTCGATGACGAAGAAGAAACCGATATCCGTAAGCTAAGCAAGCATACCTTTGCTGTCAGAGCTCTGACAACCATTGAAGAGTTTAATGAGACATTCGGTACCGACTTCAGCGATGAAGAAGTGGATACTGTAGGTGGTATGGTAATGACTGCCTTTGGTCACTTACCATCTCGTGGTGAGTTGGTCGAAATTGAAGGCTATAACTTCAAAGTCACCGCTGCCGATAACCGTCGTGTCATTCAACTCCAAGTGACGATTCCAGACGAAGAAACGCTGGTTGAAGCCACTCAAGAGTAACGCGATACCCTAACAACGGGAATATCAGAAAAATATAATGATGAATGTACTCTTTCATCGCCTAAAGCGGCCCTTAGTGGCCGCTTTTGTTGGCGCTTCCACTACCTTAGCATTTGCCCCTTACCAGTTATGGCCTATTGCCATACTCAGCCCTGCTATCCTTCTTATTCTCCTTGCAAACCAATCACCTAAGCGTGCACTTTGGATCGGTTATGCGTGGGGACTCGGCCAATTCTCCACCGGCGTTAGTTGGGTTTATGTCAGCATCGCTGGCTTCGGCGGGATGCCGCTCATTGCAAATCTATTCCTGATGGGTTTGCTGATTGCTTACTTATCGATTTACACCGGCCTATTCGCTTGGCTCAGCAATAAGTTCTTCCCACAACTTACCCTCACTAAAGCATTATTAGCCGCTCCTGCTCTGTGGTTAGTCACTGATTGGCTACGCGGTTGGGTTATGACCGGCTTTCCATGGTTGTGGCTGGGTTACAGCCAAATTGATGGCCCATTGGCCAGCTTCGCACCTATTGGTGGTGTTGAACTCCTAACCTTATTCATACTAATGAGTGCTGGTTCTCTGGCTTACGCTTGGGTGCATAAGCAGTGGCTGATGGTCATTATCCCTGTGGTTTTGCTCAGCGCAGGTTTTGGCATCAGCCAATACGACTGGGTGACACCTCGTCCAGAAGACACAACCAAAGTCGCCTTAATCCAAGGTAATGTTGATCAGAACCTAAAATGGCTACCAAGCCAACGCTGGCCAACCATCATGAAGTATGCCGACTTAACGCGTGAAAACTGGGATGCCGACATCATCGTTTGGCCTGAGGCTGCGATTCCGGCATTTGAAATCGAAGTCCCGTCGTTCTTGAGAAACATCGATGCTGCGGCGAAAATGAATAACAGCGCGATCATCACCGGCGTGGTTAACCAAGGAGAAGACGGCCAGTTCTACAACAGCATTCTCTCATTGGGTGTGAATCCATATGGCGATTACAGCTTTGATTTAGACAAACGCTATCACAAACATCACTTACTTCCATTTGGTGAATTTGTTCCATTTGAAGAGGTGTTACGTCCATTAGCGCCCTTCTTCAACTTACCGATGTCATCGTTCAGCCGTGGCGATTTCGTACAACCAAACATTGTGGCGAATGGTAAACATATGGACCCGGCTTTGTGCTACGAGATCATCTTTAGTGAACAAGTTCGTCAGAACGTCACAGACGATACTGACTTCATACTAACGCTATCAAATGATGCTTGGTTCGGTCACTCCATTGGTCCACTACAACATATGGAAATCGCACGTATGCGTGCATTGGAGCTTGGAAAACCGCTGATTCGTTCAACCAATAATGGTTTGACAGCTGTTACTGATCATAAAGGTAAGATCATCGAGCAAATCCCTCAGTTTGAGACAGCGGTATTGCGCGCAGAGTTGGTTCCGACAGACGGGCAAACACCTTATCGCACCTTTGGTACTTGGCCATTATATATCTGGGCAGCACTGAGCCTTATATTGGCTTGGTGGTTACCAAGAAAACGCAAATAACATCAAAAAAAGAGGCTCTGGTAGCCTCTTTTTTATTGCGTTGTATTTTTTGACTGCATGTTATGGCTTGAGAGATTGGCGACTAAAACCAGTATGATTACACTTGATGCATGGAATTATGACCGTTGGATGGTTGTAAGTGGTTTTATGACCACATTCATCACAGACCAATGTCCCGAGCCCGATGACTTCGCCCGCTTCATACAAGCCTTGATGCTCTAAATCATCGAACAACTCAACCCACTCAACTTTAGTTTTATCGGTAATATCCAGTAAACCTTGCCAGATTGAATCGGCAATGGTGAGATAAAAAGGCCCGCTTTTTCCTTCCTCATAGCTGTCGGAGAACTCTTTTAAATCGGCTTTTACGTAAGCTGAAATTAGTGAGAGCTCATCTTTGGTCATGTCGTTAGCGGCATCCACGACTTTGCCCGACGTTTCGAATACTTTGTTAACTTCATCCGGACTGTGCTTCAAGGTTTCCATCACATCCTCGAGCATTTCCTCATAACCTGCTTTACGTTTAGGCATAACTGACCTCCATCTTTCCACTACCAAGCGTCACTTCTAGGCGCATGGGTACAGATTGGCTATTGTTGTGATCCCTAGCTTTAGGTATTCTATGACGATCTATTTAAGTCTGTTCTAACCGAACTCACAAATTCCAAGATAACCGGATACCATCGATGCAAGAACAATACAATCCACAAGACCTTGAACAAAAAGTTCAAAAGCACTGGGATGACAACAAGACCTTTGTTGTAAGTGAAGACCCAAACAAAGAAAAATTCTACTGTCTATCCATGTTCCCATACCCAAGTGGTCGACTGCACATGGGTCACGTGCGCAACTACACCATCGGTGACGTAGTATCTCGTTTCCAACGCCTACAAGGCAAAAACGTAATGCAACCAATCGGTTGGGATGCATTCGGTCTACCTGCGGAAAACGCGGCAGTAAAAAACAACACTGCACCGGCGCCTTGGACTTACGAAAACATTGAATACATGAAGAACCAACTTAAGCTTCTTGGCTTTGGTTACGACTGGAATCGTGAATTCGCAACCTGTACGCCAGAATACTACCGTTGGGAACAAGAGTTCTTCACTAAGCTTTACGAGAAAGGTCTGGTTTACAAGAAGACCTCTTCTGTTAACTGGTGTCCAAACGATCAAACTGTTCTTGCAAACGAACAGGTTGAAGACGGCTGTTGCTGGCGTTGTGATACTCCGGTAGAACAAAAAGAAATTCCACAGTGGTTTATTAAGATCACTGAATACGCTCAAGAGCTACTAGACGACCTAGACAAACTTGAAGGTTGGCCAGAAATGGTTAAGACCATGCAGCGTAACTGGATAGGTCGTTCTGAAGGCGTGGAACTCAAGTTTGAAGTTAACGGTCAACAAGATTTAGAAGTTTACACCACGCGTCCAGACACGCTAATGGGTGTGACTTACGTTGGTATCGCAGCAGGTCACCCTCTTGCGGCTATCGCAGCTCAGAACAACCCAGAGCTAGCGTCATTCATCGAAGAATGTAAAAACACCAAAGTAGCAGAAGCTGAGCTTGCGACAATGGAGAAAAAAGGTATGGCTACTGGCCTTACTGCTATTCACCCATTGAACGGTCGTGAAGTGCCAGTTTACGTAGCAAACTTCGTACTGATGGACTACGGCACAGGCGCAGTAATGGCGGTTCCTGCACACGACCAACGTGACTACGAATTTGCAACGAAATACGGCCTAGACATTGTTCCTGTCATCAAACCGGTTGATGGCAGTGAGCTAGACATCTCTGAAGCGGCATACACAGAGAAAGGTGTACTGTTCGATTCAGGTGAATTCGACGGTCTCGAATTCCAAGCGGCGTTCGATGCAATCGCAGCGAAGCTAGAAGCAGAAGGCAAAGGCACTAAGACAGTTAACTTCCGTCTACGTGACTGGGGGGTATCTCGTCAACGTTACTGGGGTGCACCAATCCCTATGGTAACCACTGAAGACGGCGAAGTTCACCCAGTACCCGCTGACCAACTACCCGTTATTCTTCCAGAAGACGTGGTAATGGACGGCGTAACAAGCCCAATCAAAGCAGACAAAGAATGGGCGAAGACAACATTCAACGGCGAACCTGCTCTACGTGAGACAGATACGTTCGATACGTTCATGGAGTCTTCTTGGTACTACGCACGTTACTGTTCACCACAAGCTGACGACATCCTAGATCCAGAAAAAGCAAACTACTGGCTACCGGTAGACCAGTACATCGGTGGTATCGAGCACGCTTGTATGCACCTACTGTACTCTCGCTTCTTCCACAAACTGCTACGTGACGCAGGCTACGTAACGTCTGACGAACCGTTCAAGCAACTGCTGTGTCAAGGCATGGTACTGGCTGATGCGTTCTACTTCGAGAACGAAAAAGGCGGTAAAGAGTGGGTTGCCCCAACAGATGTTGCTGTTGAACGTGACGGTAAAGGTCGTATCACTTCAGCGAAAGACAATGAAGGCCGTGATGTAACGCACTCAGGCATGATCAAAATGTCTAAGTCGAAAAACAACGGTATCGACCCTCAAGAAATGGTAGACAAGTACGGTGCTGACACGGTACGTCTATTCATGATGTTTGCTTCACCAGCAGACATGACCCTTGAATGGCAAGAGTCTGGCGTAGAAGGTGCTAACCGCTTCCTGAAACGTGTTTGGAAACTGGTTCACGCTCACGCTTCAAAAGGTGCAGCTGAGTCAGTTGATGCAAGCGCACTTTCTGGCGACCAAAAAGCACTTCGTCGTGACGTTCATAAAACTATCGCGAAAGTAACGGACGATATCGCTCGTCGTCAAACATTCAACACAGCAATCGCAGCGATCATGGAACTGATGAACAAGCTTGCGAAAGCGCCTCAAGAATCTGTACAAGACCGTGCAATCCTTGATGAAGCACTTAAAGCTGTAGTTGCGATGCTTTACCCAATCACTCCGCACATCTCTTACGAACTATGGGCAGCGCTAGGTGAGGCAGACATCGACAACGCGGCATGGCCAACGTTTGATGAGAAAGCTCTGGTTGAAGACGAGAAAACTATCGTTGTGATGATCAACGGTAAACTACGTGCGAAGCTAACCGTTGCTGCTGACGCTTCAGAAGAGCAAGTTCGTGAGCTTGGTCTAAACGACGAGAACGCGAAGAAGTTCCTAGATGGTCTAACTATCCGTAAAGTGATTTACGTACCAGGTAAACTATTGAACATCGTTGCAAACTAGCCGCTCGTTACCAACGAAATGCAGCTTGCAAGAACTCAACGCCGAGCGAACTGATTCGTTCGGCATGAGTTTTCTAACAGGGTGAGTCCTCACCCTGTTTATTTACCTCAAACCATTCACGATGAGTGGTTTAAGGTAAATAACCCCTTAAATTTAGGATGAATACAATCAATGCGCTTTTTCTCTTTGATTAAACTACCAGTGGTATTGGTATTAGCGGGGCTTCTTTCTGCCTGTGGTTTTCACCTTCGTGGCGAGTATTCCGTTCCGGAAGAACTGCACACCATGTCATTCACTAGCTATGATGAATACAGTCCTTTGACTCGATATGTACGAGCTCAACTTGAACTGAATAAAGTGGACTTGGTACAGCCTTCTGCTAACACACCAAACCTACACCTAATTGAAGCAACCATTGACGAACGTACGCTGTCGCTGTATCAAAACAGTCGTGCTGCAGAAAAAGAGCTGACCTATGTAGTGCAATACCGCGTTACAATTCCTGAGTTCGGTTCAAAAGCCTTCACAACAACAGTAAACCGTAACTATCTTGATAACCCACTCACTGCCCTAGCTAAGTCAGTAGAGCGCGACGTTATCGAAGATGAAATGCGTCAGCAAGCCGCAAGCCAAATGATGCGTCAGCTAGGTCGAGTTCGTGCAGAGTACGAACAAGGCCATATTACTCCTGATGCGACAAACACTAACGACAACAAAACTGACTCTTAATCAAAATGCGAATTTATGCCGATAAGCTGGCCGACCATTTAGCAAAACACGTAAAGCAGGTTTATCTAATTTTCGGTAATGAACCCTTATTGATTCAAGAAAGCCGACAAGCGATTCAGCACACCGCGCGCCAGCACGGTTTTGAAGAAAGACATCGCTTTGCCGTGGATGCGAGTCTAGATTGGAACCAAGTTTACGACTGCTTCCAAGCATTGAGTTTGTTTTCAAGCCGTCAGTTAATTGAATTAGAGTTACCAGAAGCCGGCGCAAACGCAGCCATTAGTAAAGAGCTAGTCAGCCTATGCGAAATGCTGCATGACGATATCATGTTAGTCGTCATTGGCAGCAAACTTACCAAAGCACAAGAAAACGCAAAATGGTTTAAAGCCCTGAGTGCAAAGGGTGATTGGGTGAGTTGCTTAACGCCCGATTTACAACGCTTACCCATGTTTGTGCAAACTCGCTGCCGTGCCCTTGGTCTAAAGGCGGACCAACAATCACTGCAAGTGTTGGCACAATGGCATGAAGGTAATTTGTTTGCGCTCTCACAAAGCTTAGAGAAACTTGCTCTAATCTACCCAGATGGTGAGTTAACTGTGGTGCGATTGGAAGCAGCCTTAAGTCGCCATAACCACTTTACGACCTTCCACTGGATCGACGCTCTGTTAGCGGGTAAAGCCAATCGTGCACAACGTATACTGCGTCAATTAGAAGCGGAAGGCGTCGAAACCATCATTCTGATCCGCAGTGTACAGAAAGAGTTTAATCAACTGCTGAACATGCACCGCGACTTAACCCAAATGGGTATGATCCAGGTATTTGAAAAGCATCGTGTGTGGCAAAACAAACGCCCATTTTACAACGCAGCTTTGACACGTCTGTCAACAAGCCGCATTTGTGCGCTTTTATCTCTTTTGGCTCACGCCGAGATAAAAGCGAAAACCCAATATGAAGAATCTGTGTGGCCAACGATTCACCAGTTGAGCTTAGAAACCTGTTCACCTGATATTAAGCTGGCAATTTAGAATTCAAAGCGTGATATAGTGCGCGGCCAGTTTTGATTAATATGATTCAAAACACCCACAGATTGAAAAGAAAACCGAGGAAAACCGAGTGCTTCGCGAAGAACTTAAAGACTTTTTAGCTGATAAAGCTGACGACATGAAAGCAGAAGAGATTGTAATTCTGAATGTAGAAGACAAATCTAGCGTGACAGATTACATGATCATTTGTACTGGCACCTCTAAACGTCACGTTTCATCTATTGCTGATCACGTCGCATCTGAAGTGAAGAAAGCTGGTCTAGAACCACTAGGTATGGAAGGCGAGAAAGAAGGTGAATGGGTTGTTCTCGATATGGGCGATGCCATGCTTCATGTCATGCAAGATGAACACCGTAACCTGTACCAGCTAGAAAAGCTTTGGGGTTAATCTTTTGAAAATTCAACTGATTGCTGTAGGCACTAAAATGCCCAAATGGGTCGAAGAGGGATTCCAAGAATACCGTCGTCGCTTCCCTCATGATATGCCACTTGAGTTGGTTGAGATCCCAGCAGGGAAACGTGGAAAAAATGCCGACATCGCACGTATTCTTCAAAAAGAAGGCGAAGCTATGTTGGCAGCGGTCCCAAAAGGCAACCGCATCGTGACATTGGATATCCCGGGCAAAAAGTGGGATACACCACAACTGGCAGAACAGCTAGAAGCTTGGAAATTAGATGCTCGCGACGTTTCTATTTTAATTGGTGGCCCAGAAGGGCTTTCTCCTGCATGTAAAGCCGCCGCTGATCAAAGTTGGTCTTTGTCTGCATTGACCTTACCGCACCCACTTGTGCGTATTGTCATGGCGGAGAGTTTATACCGAGCGTGGAGCATTACTGCTAACCACCCTTATCACCGCGAATAATCGCTGCTTAGCCGTAGAGACAAGCGTTAATGATTCGTAAACGCCGCAGTCAAATCCGAGACTACCAAGCTGAAGCGCGCCTGTTTTCCAGTCGCGCTATTTTTGCTTTTTTGGGTATCGTCATTTTGATGGGGTTGCTGGTTGCTAACATGTACAACATACAGGTTAACCAGTTCCAAGATTACCAAACTCGCTCTAACGACAACCGCATCAAAGTCGTTCCAATCGCACCAAACCGTGGTCTTATTTACGACCGCAACGGTATTCTGCTCGCTGAAAACCGCCCTGTCTTCAACTTGGAGCTTACTCCAGAAAAAATCAAAGACATTGATGGCACCATCGAAGAGCTACAAACCATTCTTGAAATCACGCCAGAGCAAATTGAACGTTTCCAGCGTGAACGTAAACGTACACGTCGCTTTAAATCCGTACCACTACTGACTCAGTTAGATGAAAACCAAGTTGCTGTTTTCTCGGTAAACCAATACCGCTTTCCGGGTGTTGAAATCAGCGCAACATTGAAGCGTTACTACCCATTTAGTGAAGTACTGACCCACGTTATTGGCTACGTATCACGCATCAACGATCGTGACATGCAACGCCTAGTTCGTGAAGAAAAAGACGCGAACTACCAAGCCACTCGTGATATCGGCAAACTAGGTATTGAAAAATACTACGAAGATTTATTGCACGGTACTGCGGGTTACCAAGAAGTCGAAGTCAATAGCCGTGGCCGAGTAATTCGTACCTTAAAGTACGTCCCGCCGATTCCGGGTCAAGACATCGTGTTAAACCTCGACATTAACTTACAACTATACGTTCACCAATTATTAGATGGGCGTCGTGGTAGTGCGGTGGTTTTGGATCCTAAAGACAATGGTGTGCTCGCGATGGTTTCAAGCCCGAGCTACGATCCAAACTCCTTTGTCCACGGTATCTCAGGCAAAGCTTACCGAGCCCTCTTGAACGACAAAAACCGTCCACTTGTAAACCGAACTACGCTAGGTATTTACCCCCCAGCTTCCACCATTAAGCCATTTATGGCCGTTGCAGCTTTGGAAGAGGGTGTGGTAACACCAAAAACCACGCGTAATGACCCTGGCTACTGGCGCATTCCAAACTCCGATACTCGCCCATTCCGTGACTGGCTGCGTTGGGGCCATGGCCGCGTAGATATCATCAAGTCGATAGAAGAATCCGTTGATACTTTCTTCTATCAAGTCGCTTATGACATGGGTATCGACCGTATCTCGAATTGGATGATGATGTTTGGTTTTGGTGACTATACCGGCATCGATATTTACGAAGAAAGCAAAGCAAACATGCCAACGCGTGAATGGAAAATGGCTCGCCATAAAACCCCTTGGTACAAAGGCGATACGATTCCTGTTGGTATCGGGCAAGGTTACTGGACAGCAACACCAATGCAAATTGCCAAAGCAACATCGGTATTGGTCAACGAAGGCGCCGTAGCCGCGCCACATTTGCTTAAAGCGACAATTGATAATGGCGGTGATTTTGAAGAGCAAAAAACCTCTGAATACGTCACCTATCCGCCAATTCAAAATGTGCCGGATAAATACTGGAACATGGCCAAAGAAGGCATGCGCTTGGTAAACCATGGTGCGAAAGGGACGGCTCGTCGCTCTTTCTACAATATGGATTACCAAACGGGTGGTAAATCAGGTACTGCTCAGGTCTTCGGTCTAGGTGAAGACGAAGAATATAACGCAGACGAAGTCGCAGAACATCTGCGCGACCACGCCCTGTTTACCGGTTTTGCGCCATTTGACGATCCTAAAGTTGTCGTTTCAATCGTGCTTGAAAACGCCGGTGGTGGTTCAAGTAATGGCGCACCAGTAGCAAGAAAGATCTTCGACCGAGTGATCGTTGGGCCAGAAAAAATCGAACCAGACGATGAGCAAGCCAAAGAGAAACAAGAGGTAACGCAGTGATGAAAATGGATCCCTCTACAGGTAAGAACCGAGCCCTGTTTGAACGCTTCCATATCGACTTGCCGCTTTTACTCGGCATCTTTGCACTAATGGCCTTTGGCTTGGTCATCATGTACAGCGCCAGTGGCCAGAGCTTGGCGATGATGGACCGCCAAGCCATGCGCATGGCCCTATCATTAGTCGTGATGATCGTCTTAGCACAGATCTCGCCCAGAACTTACGAAAGCCTCGCGCCTCTCATGTTTGTCGGTGGTGTCATACTGCTCTTTGGCGTGCTCTTCTTTGGTGAAGCTTCCAAAGGCGCACAGCGCTGGCTAAATCTTGGCTTTGTTCGATTCCAACCTTCTGAGCTTCTCAAGCTCGCCGTACCCTTGATGGTCGCGCGCTATATCGGTCGTCAACCACTTCCCCCGACGTTCAAAACCCTCATCGTTGCGTTGATCATGGTTTGCTTGCCAACCATTCTCATCGCAAAGCAACCTGACTTAGGGACCTCGATTCTGATCGCTGCATCAGGCATCTTTGTTATCTTCCTTGCGGGTATCAGTTGGAAAATCATTGCTGGTGCCGCACTGGCGCTTGGTGGTTTCATTCCCGTTTTGTGGTTCTTCTTGATGCGTGAGTATCAAAAAGTGCGCGTTCGTACTCTGTTCAACCCTGAATCAGACCCTCTCGGTGCCGGTTATCACATCATCCAAAGTAAAATTGCGATTGGTTCTGGTGGTATTTCCGGCAAAGGTTGGTTGCAAGGCACTCAATCACAGTTAGAATTTCTTCCTGAACGTCACACTGACTTTATCTTTGCAGTAATTGCTGAAGAATGGGGTATGATTGGCTTCCTTTGCCTGTTGACCATCTATCTCTTTATTATTGGACGAGGTCTCTACCTCGCAAGCCAAGCACAAACTGCGTTTGGCCGAATGATGGCAGGCAGTATTGTACTCAGCTTCTTCGTGTATATTTTTGTAAATATCGGCATGGTAAGTGGCATCCTACCCGTAGTAGGCGTACCTTTACCGTTGATCAGTTATGGTGGCACTTCCATGGTGACACTGATGGCTGGTTTTGGCATTTTGATGTCGATCCACACGCACCGAAAAGCATTCTCTAAGGCGACCTAGACCATGCAAAAACGCGCTTTATATTCCTTAGTTTTTTCTGCTGTTATTTTGGCGGGCTGTTCTTCTACCGACCAAAAAACACAAGAAGGCCGTTATGAACTTGAATCCGATGTAGCACCAGATAAACCTCTATCGGTCGAGCACATTGAGGATGCGCATCCTAAATATGAACCATACAGCTTAGGTGGTAACAGCGATTACAATCTACGAGGTTCCGACTACAAAATCGTTCGTGACGCAAAAGGTTTTACGGAAAAAGGCCGTGCCTCTTGGTACGGAAAAAAATTCCAAGGTCACCTTACGTCCAACGGTGAAATTTACGATATGTACTCAATGACAGCCGCACACAAAACGCTGCCATTACCGAGCTACGTTAAAGTCACCAATACCGACAATGGTAAATCAACCGTTGTACGTGTTAACGACCGTGGCCCATTTCATGACGGCCGTATTATTGATTTAAGCTACGCCGCCGCTCATAAGCTCGACGTCGTGAAAACAGGCACAGCGAACGTACAAATTGAAGTCATCACCATTGATAAGCCAACCGATGAAAAGTCTTTAGCTGCGCACCCAAAATACGTGATTCAAGTTGCTTCTTCAAAATATGAAGATCGAGCGCGAACTTTAGGCCAAGAGCTTGGTCAAAAGCTGGATACAGAAACTTTCTTGGAGAGCACGAAAGAAACTCACCGCTTGTTGCTAGGGCCATTTACTGACTATTCCCTGACGCAAGCAACACTGGATAAAGTAAAGTTGCTCGGCTATTCGTCCGCATTTATTAAAAAACACAAAACTGACAAATGACCTTGGTGTCATGAATTTCTATGCAGAGCCCTTCTTACATAAGCAGGGATTCTGTTAAGATGTCGACAGTTAACCAAAAAATTTGAATTACCATGAATAAAAATAAGTTTGTGAAATCTATTCTCGTTTCTTCGGTTGCGCTAACTGCAACCATCGCTCAATCTGCTTTTGCTTCACCAGTTGTTGTCCCAGACGCACCTCAAATCGCAGCGAAAGGCTACGTTTTGATGGATTACAACTCAGGTAAAGTTCTGGCTGAGAAAGAGATGAACACAAAGTTGTCTCCTGCTAGTCTGACAAAAATGATGACCAGCTACGTAATTGGCCAAGAGCTAGCGCGTGGTAATATTTCAGAAGACGATGATGTAACCATCAGTAAGAACGCATGGGCGAAAAACTTCCCTGATTCTTCAAAAATGTTCATTGAAGTTGGCACCACAGTTAAGGTGAAAGACCTAAACCGCGGTATCATCATTCAATCAGGTAACGACGCTTGTGTCGCAATGGCTGAACACATTGCAGGCTCTGAAGATGCATTCGTAGACCTAATGAACGCATGGGCAAACACAATTGGCATGAGCAACACGCATTTTGCTAACGTGCACGGCCTAGATAACCCAAATCTATACTCAACACCTTATGACATGGCATTGCTTGGTAAAGCATTGATCCGTGACGTTCCTGATGAGTACCGTATCTACTCAGATAAAAAATTCACTTACAACGGCATCACACAGTACAACCGTAACGGCCTATTGTGGGATAAGAGCATGAACGTTGATGGCATCAAGACTGGCCATACTAGCAACGCGGGCTACAGCCTAGTAAGTTCGGCAACTGAAGGTCAAATGCGCCTAGTTGCAGTGGTAATGGGTACCAAAGATGCAAACGCTCGTAAATCAGAGAGCAAAAAGCTACTGAGCTACGGCTTCCGCTTCTTCGAAACCGTTGCGCCACATAAAGCGGGTGAAACGTTTGTAGAAGAAAAAGTATGGATGGGTAACAAAGATACGGTTGCTCTGGGTCTTGACCAAGATACTTACGTAACGCTACCTCGTGGTGAAGCAAAGAATCTAAAGGCAAGCTTTGTACTTGAAAAAGAGCTAGAAGCCCCAATTAATAAAGGTGATGTAGTTGGTAAGCTATACTATCAAATTGATGGTGAAGATATTGCTGAGTACCCACTAATGGCATTAGAAACTGTAGACCAAGGCAGCCTATTTAGCCGTATGTGGGACTACATCGTATTGTTGTTTAAGAGCTTCTTCTAACAGTTGCTTCTGAACAACAAACAAGTCCGCAAAGCCGCCAATTAGGGCGGCTTTGTTATCTATACTTAAGCGACGTTAAGATGCTTGGGGATGATCTTGAGTTCACCCTAATTTGACTGTACTATTTCGCACCGCAACGAATACCAACTGGAGTTACCGATATGCTAACCATCAACTCTGATGCAAAATTGAAAGACCTGCTTGAGTTCCCTTGTTCATTTACTTACAAGGTAATGGGGCATGCAAAACCTGAACTTCCAGAACTCGTTCTTGAAGTAATCCAGCGTCATGCTCCAGGTGACTACAGCCCAGCAGTAAAACCAAGTGCTAAGGGCAACTACCACTCGGTGTCTATCAATATTACTGCTACCTCTATCGAGCAGGTTGAAACCCTTTACAAAGAACTGGGTGAAATCGACATCGTACGCATGGTTCTATAATTTTTTGATAAATTAAATTTTTTTTGAAAGCAGCTTCGGCTGCTTTCTTTTTATTTATCATGTAGATAATGAAAACCACTGACTCTTTCAGTTAAAAATCTGTTACTCAACTGTAGAGCATCAAACTCATCCGGTTTATAATCCAAAAACTTTATATATTAGTGACAGGAATCCCCATGCAACACCAACTTGTTGTAAGACGACTTGGACGCCAAGATTATGAGCCTGTATGGAAGGCGATGCATGAGTTCACTGATCAACGCACAGACGACACGCCTGATGAAGTTTGGTTGGTAGAACACAACCCAGTATTTACACAAGGTCAAGCGGGTAAAGCCGAACACCTCATTAACACTGGTAATATTCCTGTTGTACAAAGCGATCGCGGGGGTCAAGTGACCTACCATGGTCCTGGTCAGCTTGTCGCTTACTTTCTGATCAACCTGCGTCGTAAAAAATTAGGGGTGCGAGATCTCGTTACACACATCGAGAACCTCGTGATCAACACCCTAAAGGCATACAATATCGAATCTGCTGCGCGACCAGATGCCCCAGGTGTTTATGTCGACAGTAAAAAAATATGTTCTCTCGGCCTTCGCATTCGCAAAGGATGCTCATTCCACGGCCTAGCGTTGAACGTCAATATGGACTTAGGTCCGTTTTTACGTATAAACCCTTGTGGCTATGAAGGAATGGAGATGGTTCAGGTTAGCCAAGTTGGCGGCCCTGAAGATATCGAAGTCGTGGAAAAACAACTAATACAAGAACTCGTTACTTTGCTTGATTACGAGCAAGTAGAATTCAGCACAGAAGCACCTTCTCAAGGTAACAAAGCATGAGCAAACCAATCCAGATGGAAAAAGGCGTCAAATACCGCGACGCTGACAAAATGGCATTGATTCCCGTAAAGAACATGCCTACAGAGCAGAAAGAAGTGCTACGTAAGCCTGATTGGATGAAGATCAAGCTACCAGCCGACAGCCAACGTATTCAAGACATCAAATCAGCGATGCGCAAGAACAACCTTCACTCAGTATGTGAAGAAGCCTCTTGCCCTAACCTAGCGGAATGTTTTAACCACGGTACGGCTACTTTCATGATCCTTGGCGCTATCTGTAC
Organism: Vibrio sp. MMG023; assembly: GCF_021654215.1. Taxonomy (NCBI): domain Bacteria; kingdom Pseudomonadati; phylum Pseudomonadota; class Gammaproteobacteria; order Vibrionales; family Vibrionaceae; genus Vibrio; species Vibrio sp. MMG023. Next base: position 19,935 of record NZ_JAKFZP010000008.1, read on the forward strand.
TCGCCGTTGTCCATTCTGTGACGTTGCCCATGGCCGTCCGCTTGCAGTAGAAGCTGAAGAGCCGAAGAAACTGGCTAAAACCATCGCAGACATGAAGCTGAAATACGTCGTTATCACTTCAGTAGACCGCGATGATTTGCGTGATGGCGGTGCAGAGCACTTTGCAAACTGTAACCGTGAAATCCGCGAACTGAACCCACACATCAAGATTGAAACGCTTGTACCTGATTTCCGTGGCCGTATGGATGTAGCACTTGATCTGATGAAAGACAACCCGCCAGATGTCTTCAACCACAACCTAGAAACGGCACCTCGTTTGTACCGTAAAGCTCGCCCAGGCGCGAACTACAAGTGGTCACTACAATTGCTGCAAAAGTTCAAAGAGCAGCACCCAAATGTACCGACCAAATCAGGTGTTATGATGGGTCTTGGCGAAACGAAAGAAGAGATCGTCCAAGTACTAAAAGACCTACGTGCACACGGTGTAACAATGCTGACACTTGGTCAGTACCTAGCACCAAGCCGTCACCACCTGCCAGTAGAGCGTTACGTTCCACCATCAGAGTTTGACGAGCTAAAAGAGATCGCACTAGAACTTGGCTTCACGCACGCGGCGTGTGGTCCATTCGTTCGTTCTTCTTACCATGCCGATATGCAGGCTCAAGGTATCGAGATTAAATAAGCGCTCGCTTGTTTTGAAGAGAAAGGTTGGCTCAGTGCCAGCCTTTTTTGTATCTGTCGAACATAAAACACTATCATTTGGACAATAAGCCTATTTCTCAGAACCAAAAGCAGCGTCATTCCGAAGATCCTAGGCGATATCAGAAATCTGATTTCAGCGCACTCTAAGCTGATATTTCCATACGCTAGAAAAACAAAAAGGCCCTCAAATGAGGACCTTTCATCAATCAAATAATCAAACCGAATCGCAGAAATAGAACGAGTTCGCCTGAGTTATTTTCAAAGAAAGCGAATTTACACAGAGAACTATGCGTAAACTGGTAGACGCTTACAGATCTCTAGAACTTTCTGTTTCGTTGCTTCGATAACTTCCTCGTTGCCGATGTTATCTAGAACGTCACACATCCAGTTTGCTAGCTCTTTCGCGTCTTCAGTAGTGAAGCCACGACGAGTAATTGCTGGCGTACCTACACGAATACCAGACGTAACGAATGGGCTGCGTGGGTCGTTTGGTACAGAGTTCTTGTTTACTGTGATATTTGCTGCACCTAGTGCCGCATCTGCATCTTTACCAGTAATATCTTTGTCGATTAGGTCAACAAGGAACAGGTGGTTCTCAGTACCGTTAGAAACGATCTTGTAGCCACGCTCTTGGAATTGACCAACCATTGCCTTCGCGTTTTTCACGACGTTAGCTTGGTAAGCTTTGAATTCAGGTTCCATCGCTTCTTTGAACGCTACTGCTTTACCAGCGATAACGTGCATTAGAGGGCCACCTTGACCGCCAGGGAATACTGCTGAGTTCAGCTTCTTGTACAGCTCTTCACCTTCGTTAGAAAGGATAAGACCGCCACGAGGACCCGCTAGCGTTTTGTGCGTAGTCGTTGTTACTACGTGAGCGTGTGGAACTGGTGTTGGGTACTCGCCTGCTGCGATTAGACCAGCAACGTGCGCCATGTCTACGAATAGGTAAGCGTCAACTTTGTCTGCGATTTCACGCATGCGCTTCCAATCAACGATTTGTGAGTAAGCAGAGAAGCCACCAATGATCATCTTAGGCTTGTGCTCAAGCGCTAGCTGTTCCATCTCGTCGTAGTTGATTTGGCCTGCTTCGTCGATACCGTAAGGAATCACGTTGTAGTGCTTACCAGAGAAGTTTACTGGTGAACCGTGAGTTAGGTGACCACCGTGCGCTAGGCTCATACCTAGAACTGTGTCGCCTGGGTTTAGAAGCGCCATGTAAACTGCGCTGTTTGCTTGAGAACCTGAGTGAGGCTGTACATTCGCGTACTCACAACCAAACAGTTGGCATGCACGATCGATAGCTAGTGCTTCAGCTTTATCTACGTACTCACAACCGCCGTAGTAACGCTTACCTGGGTAGCCTTCAGCGTATTTGTTCGTTAGCTGAGAACCTTGCGCTTCCATTACACGTGGGCTTGTGTAGTTTTCAGAAGCGATAAGTTCAATGTGTTCTTCCTGGCGAAGTGTTTCTTCCTGGATAGCTGCGAACAGTTCCGCATCGTAATCTGCGATGTTCATATCACGCTTAAGCATCTGTATCTCCTGACTCAGATTGGTACTGAAAGTTGCAAAAAAACCGACTAAATGACCTAACGCAAACGTTTTCGTCACCGTAATGGCGCGCATTCTACATAATTTGATCTAGGTCATAAAGAGAAATTTACAATTTTTCTCATGCAGTTTTTTCATGATGACAAGTAAGGATTATCATGACGATGTTGCAATCGTTCAACCATGATCCACTGACTGTCAAATTTGTGCTTTACACCCTGTAAAACAACAATTACATAGGTTTACCGCAAATTTTACCCTCTAGCTACCGAAAAGATCATCTTTTTACTACTATGCATGCCCGATTTATCATCAACGACTGCATATTAGATGGAAAAACACTCAAGAAAAGAAGACTGGATGGCCATTCTTACAGGTACCTTTTTGGTAGCTCAAGGCGTTTTCTTTCTCCAATCCGCGAACCTCTTAACGGGAGGCACCACTGGATTGGCTCTGTTTATTAGCCAATTTACACCTTTTACGTTTGGTGTGCTGTACTTTTTAGCCAACTGTCCTTTTTACTTGCTGGCTTGGAAACGCTTTGGCCGTCATTTTGCGATTAATAGTGCAATTTCTGGCGCTTTGGTTTCTATCTTTGCGGACAACCTGTATTTGCTGATTTCACTTGAATCGATTAACGAGGTTTATTGTGCGGTAGCCGGTGGCTTACTGATGGGTTTAGGTATGCTGATCTTATTCCGTCATCGTTCAAGCTTGGGTGGCTTCAACGTACTGTGCTTATTCATTCAAGACAAGTTTGGCATTTCTGTTGGCAAATCGCAGATGGCGATTGACGCTTGCATCTTATTTGCGTCTTTCTTCTTCGTCACGCCTTGGGTTATCGGCCTATCGATTCTTGGTGCATTCGCACTGAACCTAGTGCTTGCGATGAACCACAAACCACATCGCTATTCTGTGAGCTACGGTTCATAACCTTTCTGTGATAATTGGAGCGCAATTTATAAGATTTTGCGCTCCAATGACTATATAATACTTCGCCATTTCCTAATCACTCATGATGGTATGCGCGACTTCCTACAACGAGCCAAACAAACCAACAGTCAGATTGTTATTGGCGAGCTGATCTACAACCCAGAGACTCAAACCCTTCACAAACAAGCGGTCGTTATCGATCTTGAGCCGCGTAGCATCGAGTTATTAGAACTGTTGCTCACCAGTGTTGGCCACCCGCTGTCTGCAGAAACTATCATAGAGACTATTTGGCAAAGTAAGTTTATCTCAAAGAACGTACTTACCAATCGAATCAGTACACTTCGGGCCTTGCTACAAGAGCACTTACCAGAGCATGATGCCGCCAAACTATTGGTGACCTACCCGCGTAAAGGTTACTTTTTCAACCCAGCCAACATTCAGTTAATACCACCAGCGAGAGCCGACAAACGTAAAGCGAAGGTGGCAAACCCACAAAAAACGACTTCGTCATTGAAACGGCCTATCGCCTACTGCCTTTGTGCTTTGCTAGCTGCCTCTTGCGTGATACTTTCCGTTGTTGTCTGGCAACAGCAAGGAGTCTCCACTCAGCAAACTCGTAACCAACTGCTGATTCCAAAAGTGGAGCTACTGCTTAACCGTGTTGACGCCTTAGGTGCAGAGGCAAGGGAATACCGCACCATGGTGAAAGCGATATTATTGCAACAACAAGTTGAGTACCCATATACAGATATTGCTAACCAAGATGCTCCGAGCTACTTTCTCGATCCAATCAACGAGACGCCTTATTTCCCCGGCGCCCGCAACATGCAGACCAGTGATTATCAGCTCAACATCGAACTCAAAGACAGTCCGACAGAGGGCATGATAAAAGCGCAGATGAACCTGATTTACCCAGCGACGGGAAAATTAGCGTTTCGAAATCAGTACGTCCTGCGTATCGACCACCTGCAATCAGACTTATTCCGCTTACACAGCGACATTGCTCAGTACTTCAATCTGCCGGAACCTTCAAAAAGCACTTGGCACTTTACTGACACACACGAAAAGATGTTGCTCGACGAGCAGTTTTCCAACGCACCAATTGAGTACATGGACGAGTTCACTGCTATCACCATCGCTCGTCATCTTGCGTTGTACGAACAAGATAAAACCAAGCTAGAGGAATACCTCACTCAGGCTCAATCGGAATTTGATGTCCTCCCCGACGAGCTGAGTTTGTGGCTTGGTATCTTGCACTACAAGTTAGGTAACCTCGATAAAGCCAAAACGTTACTGACGACACCAGTTGGCGACTCACGAATTCAAAACGCCTTGGTGTACACCTTCGTTTCTCATATCGCTTACAAGCAGAATAAGCTCGACCAATTCCGTCTCAATTACATGGAGTCTTTGGTGGCTCTGCTACGCGTCATGCCTTCTGAAGAATTATTCAGTCGCTTGTCACAACCAGAATCAAAAGAGACCTGTTTACAACCTTGGACAAAACTGCGTGTCAGCATTAAAGAGAAAGAAATTGTGATGCGTTGGAAGGCGCTAATCGAAGAATACTGCACGAATATCGACGCTGAAATTACTCCAGATAAAACAAAGACCTAAATATGAAATTAAGCTTTCATTAAACTCTGTTAGCTTTTGTTTTTTGCCCTTTTTCTGCCACAAAACTTAGCATGGCGGCATTCAAATAACGGCTCGATTTATCAGCCTTTACCAACTAGGAATGTAAACTCATGCTTAAAAAAATGACGCTTATCGCAGCAGCTACAATCGCACTTTACGGCTGTGGCGGCGGCTCTTCTTCCGGCTCATCAAGCGGCAATAAAGGCCCACAAAATAGCATCGATTACCCGATCCAAAACTCATCTTTTTCCCCAGTAGTAACAACAAAACTGAACTACGCCATTTCTGCAGACGGGCAACAAGTGGGCTCGGTGCTGATGAATTTTGATCCAATGAGCAGCCAAGAACTTCTTGACGCTTTAACTCTGATCCCACAATCAGCTCCAGTGCAACAAGTTATCCATGACTTAGTCAACAACGGTATCACTCAGTTTTACCTATCACAGCAAGTGGAAGAGAGCGGCGAAGAAGAGAAGTCGATTTACTTTGCCGGTACGGATGGCGCACTGCATGAAATCACGGACACCTATCTCGTTGATCATCGCTTTATCGTACCCATCATGAACAGCAGCCCAGTATTTCGCTTGGAAGGTTCGACAGTTAAGGAGAAAGATCCGAACATTGATATCAGCGTAAACACGGTCTCAGTCATTTTAGATCTAAATGGTGAACAAGTGGCAAACCTACTGAATGATTTTGATGATCACCAATGGGTAAAAACTTTGCCAAATGAGGCAAACTGTAAAGCGGGCTGGAGCCAACAAATCACCGAAACAGGCGCACGCAAAACTTTCAAAGTGTCTGGTAAATCAATTGAAGCCGCCTACCTAACCGAAACGAATACTTATAACCTAAGATGTGACGAGATGGACTCAATGGAGTTTGAAACATCCGCAGAGCGCTGGTTCAACCCTGCACTAGGGTTGATTGAACAAGTTGAACTGTTGAAAGCAGAACAGACTCAAATCAGTGAAGAGAAAGCGACACTGAGCAAGATCGAGAAAGCATAAGCCGCAGTCTTATCTCATAGAAAAAAGGCTTTGGGGAGCACTCCAAAGCCTTTTTTTAGGATCGAAATCCTTAGGGGTATTTTTTATTGGCCTTTAAGATTCAATCAGCAAGATGCGTGTTTCGTAAGGACGTAGAACTTGATGATTGGAAGCAATCGCGCTGGTCGCATTCTGATAGTTGGAAAGCAGATTCTTGGCTTTGCTCATATCAAAGCGCTCTGGTAACACACACTCCACTTCTTCGCCGTAGTAATTGTTAATACACAACAACGTTTGCTTGTCGTTCTGGCGAGCGTAAGCAAAAATACGTTTGTGCTCTGGCAGCAAGTCCTCGTAACGACCATCAGTGATTACTTGAACCTGTTTACGCAGTTCAATCAAGCGCTTGTAGAAGTAGAACACCGAGTTCAAATCGGCAATTGCGGCTTCCGCATTGATCTCACAATAGTTCTGAGCCACCTCTAGCCACGGCGTGCCTTCAGTAAAACCCGCATGTTTCGCGCTGTTCCATTGCATTGGGGTACGTGAATTATCACGCGACTTCTGCGCCAAAATCGCCATCATGTCGTCGTGAGATACGCCATCGCGATTGATCATGATGTCGTACATGTTCGTGCTTTCAACATCACGATATTGGCTGATTTCGGTGTAGCCTGGGTTGGTCATGCCGATCTCTTCACCTTGATAAACATAAGGCGTGCCTTGCATCATGTGTACCGATGCCGCAAGCATTTTGGCAGATTCAACACGGTATTGTTCGTCGTTACCTAATCGGCTCACAACACGTGGTTGGTCGTGGTTACACCAAAATAGTGCGCCCCACCCTTTGCCATTTAAGCCGGTTTGCCAATGGTTGAAGATCTGTTTCAGTTGGATGAAATCAAACAGCGCTTTCGTCCACTTATCACCATTCGGGTAATCAACTTTCAAGTGGTGGAAGTTGAACACCATCGACAGCTCTTTGCCATCTTGCGCTGAATACTGCTGACAATGCTCTAGCGTGGTGGAAGACATTTCACCCACCGTCACGCTGCCGTACTTTTGGAACACGGCTTCGCTGATCTCTTGAAGGTATTCATGCACGCGAGGACCATCCGTGTAGAAACGGCGACCATCACCAATATCGTCACTTGGGAAATCTTGCTGCTTGGAAATCAGGTTGATAACGTCAAGACGGAAACCATCGACACCTTTCTCTGCCCAGAAGCTGATGACTTCTTTCACTTCTTCACGCACTACCGGGTTTTCCCAGTTTAAGTCCGCTTGCTCTTTAGCAAAAAGGTGCAAATAGTACTGACCCGTTTTTTCATCCAGCGCCCAAGCGTTGCCACCAAACTTAGATTGCCAGTTGTTTGGCTCTGCGCTATCAACAGGATCTTTCCAGATGTAGTAATCACGGTAAGGGCTGTTTTTGTCACCCAGTGCCGATTGAAACCACTTGTGTTCTGTCGAAGTATGGTTGACCACGATATCCATGATGATTCGAATACCCAGTTGGTGAGCCTCAGCCAACAGGGTATCGAAATCTTGCATGGTGCCGAAATCTGGGTTGATCGCATAGTAATCAGAAATGTCATAACCGTTGTCGATCATTGGCGATTGATAAACCGGCGTCAGCCAAATCGCATCCACACCAAGGTGTTTTAGATAATCCAGTTTAGAAATGATCCCTTTAATATCGCCCGTGCCTTTACTTCCACTGTCACAAAAGCTTTTTGGGTAAATTTGGTAGATGGTTGCGGTTTTCCACCAGCTCTCATCATGCTTGGTCATTGCCATTTCTAACGCTCACTTACCATTAAACGGAAACTTAAAAATCTTAAAAAATAGAGGAGATAAACGAGGCAGCCAAATCGCTGCCTCGGTTTGAATTACGCGTTAGCGGTTTCTAACTCGCCTTTCACCTGTGCGCGCTTATACAACACAAGCGTCAGCGCTACTGGGACCACAATCGCCACCAACATCGCCAGAGCAAAAACACCCCAGAACTGTGGTTGGATAGACAAGATACCCGGTAAGCCGCCCACACCAATACCATTCGCCATCACACCTGCGCTGCCACAGATAGCAGCGGCAATCGCACTGCCGATCATCGCGCTCAGCATTGGGAACTTGTACTTTAAGTTGATACCGTACATTGCAGGTTCTGTTACACCAAGATAAGCAGAGATAGCCGCAGGCACTGAGATATCGCGCTCGCCGTGTTTTTTGCTGATGATAATGATGCCGACTACCGCTGAAGCTTGAGCAATGTTTGATAGTGCAATCAATGGCCAGATTGGCGTACCGCCTAGCTCTTGCATCAGTTGAAGGTCAACCGCATTGGTAGTGTGATGAATACCCGTAATCACCAAAGGTGCGTATAGGAAGCCAAAGATGGTTGAACCAATCATCGCGAAGTCACCCGTCATGGCTGCTTTTGCTGCGAAAGCAACGCCGTCACCCAACATACGACCAAATGGACCAATAATAGAATGCGCAAGAATCACAGATACGATGATAGAGACAAACGGCACCACAACGAGGTAAAGATATGAAGGAATGATTCGCTTTAAATTAGTTTCTATGAATGCCAAGGCGACACCCGCTAACATGGCCGGAATCACTTGCGCTTGATACCCCACTTTCTCGATGGCGAATAAGCCAAAGTCCCACACTTCTGGCACTTGCTTACCAATCAGATAGGCGTTCATTAACTGTGGCGAAACCAGTGTCACACCTAATGTAATCCCCAAAATCGGAGTACCACCGAGTTTTTTGACTGTTGACCAACACACGCCAACCGGTAAGAAGAAGAAAATCGCCTCACCAATTAGCCATAAGAAAGAGTGTACCGTTGCCCAAAACTGGCTGATTTCCGTTAGCGTTTGACCATCAAACATCTTGATGTCGCCAATCACGTTACGGAAGCCAAGAATCAGACCACCAGTGATGATCGCCGGTAACAATGGCACAAAGATTTCTGCAAGGTGAGAAATACCACGCTCAACAATGTTCATGTTTTGACGAGCTGCGTTTTTTGATTCGTCTTTGCTCGCTTCACTTTTACCCGTCAGCTCGATCAGTACTTTGTAAACCTCATCAACTTCAGTACCAATCACCACTTGGAACTGACCTGCGTTAGTAAAGCAGCCTTTTACCATAGGTAATGCGTCTAATTGTTCAATATCGGCTTTGTCAGTGTCATTCAACACGAAACGCAAGCGAGTTAAACAGTGGCTTACACTGGCAATATTGTCCGATCCCCCGACCAGTTCAATAAGACGCTGTACATCTTGACGCGCAATCTTACTCATAACTTTGTCCACCCTGTATTGGATACATTCAATTCATCATTTTATTTTTATAATGGGAACATTCCCATTCGATGATTTTTATATTGCCACTCCGCATTCAAAAACAAAATGGGAACAGTCCCATTAATTGAGAACGATCACAGTATAATTTTAGAGCAAACCATCGAAAGGAGGATTATTAACGAACTGGCTGCTGGGTAAAGTGCATCACAGACTCATCACCATTTAATTGATTAATCAGCATGTTAGCGGCCTTTTCACCTGCGAGAGAGTAACCGGGGTCCACACTGAAAACATTTGGAAAAAGGAAGGAAAGTAGCTCATTGCCACCCACACCAGTAACCACGACATCTTCACGCCCTCTTTCTTGCAGGCGCTTAATCACCCCAAGAGCAATGGTATCACTGGCACAAACGATGGCTTGCGTGTCGGATTGAACGACTTGATCCACCAGATGATAAGCACTTTCATGGCTAAGCTTGCCGGTTTGAAAACAAGGTTCGATGCGCTTTTTCTCACACCAAGATTGGTAAGTCTTCAGGCGAGCAAGCCCCGTCGTACGGTCTTCTGGATCAACGCCGATATAAGCAATGCGAGAAATAGATTGTTGCTCGAGGTGTGACAACGCCATCTCAATAACGCCTTGGTTATCGTAATTAATAGAAGAGACTAGCTTGGTATCCATCGCGATCACGACAATGCGATTGCCCCACTCCGCTAACGCTTGCTCATCACACCCAGTAAAACCAAACACGATAATACCATCGACATTACGGCGTTTAAGTACGTTTAAATGTTCGTTGGTCTTTTCACGATCGAACTGACTTTCCATGATCACCACGTCATACCCTGCTGAATACAAAGCATTGAGCATAGTGCCGACGGCACGGTTTTCTGAAGGGGAATCCAAACGAGATATAATCACCCCGATCACTTTCTGGCTGCCCCCACGCATCGACTGTGCAGACTTAGAAGGTACATAACCAGATTCACGAATGATTCTTTCTACCTTCTCTCGCGTTTGCGGTTTCACCTTAGGATCATTGGTTAACACACGGCTTATTGTCGATTTACCAACACCTGCCAATTTCGCGATATCAAGAATAGTGAGTTTTTTGCTCATAAGTGATCAAACTAAAAGTTGGATTTAAATAAAAGGGAAGCAGCGGCTTCCCTTATCTCAATCAGTAATGAAGATTACTTGTTTAGGTATGCAGGAACGTCTGCAATGCTGTCGAGAACAACCGTAGCAATCGCTTCGCCTTGTTCGGTAACTGGTTTACCAGTGCGAACCAAAATCTTAGTACCAACACCAGCCGCTTCAGCCGCCATCAAGTCTTCGGCTTTATCACCAATCATCACTGACTTAGCCATGTCGATTTTCAAAAAATCACGAGCAGAGATGAACATGCCTGGTTTTGGCTTACGACAATCACAATCTTGTTTGTATTCGCCGATACCGTGTTCAGGATGGTGAGGACAGTAATAGATGCCATCAAACTCAACACCGTTGTCGGAAAAGTTCCAGTCCATCCATTGAGTCAAAGAAATGAAACGATCTTCGCTGAATTTACCACGTGCAATGCCTGATTGATTGGTCACAAGCACCAACAGGTAGCCTTTATCTTTCAGCGCTTTCGTCGCTTCAAAGACACCGTCAATGTACTCAAAATCATGTTCGTCATGAACGTAGCCATGGTCAACGTTGATCACGCCGTCACGATCGATAAAAACAGCAGGTTTTGCCAAAACGTATTTCTCTATTTACTCGGTTTCATCAGATTATTACATACCTTATAAGCACTCACACTATCTAATTGGTATGAGGAAGTGACAAAACAGTTGATTTGTCACCCGAGAATCGGTACATCTTGAATATCCCTCTTTTATATCCCGTTCCGCCGAACATCTTCTTGCTTTATTTCCTAACAAAACATCCATACTTTTAGACGTCTAGACGTAAAAATATCTATTGACTTACTACTGCTTAACCCATAGCATCAACTGAGAATTGAGATAGAGTTCAAAATTTACTCCTGTTAAAAGCCGTTTTTAACAGCGAAGTTCCCAGTATCTCTGTGCAGGTTGAAACATGATAGAAATTAAAAACGTCAATAAAGTGTTCTACCAAGGCAGTAAGGAAATTCTTGCCCTTAAGGACATTAATCTAGATATCGCGAAGGGCACCATCTTTGGTGTTATCGGCTCATCGGGCGCGGGTAAAAGTACTCTGATCCGTTGCGTGAATATGCTGGAAGCCCCAACATCAGGCTCCATCATTGTTGATGGCGTAGACCTGACCAAACTCAACAAGAAACAACTGGGAGAAACCCGCCGCAACATCGGGATGATCTTCCAACACTTTAACCTGCTATCGTCTCGCACCGTTTTTGATAATGTCGCACTCCCTCTTGAGTTAGCAGGCAAAGACAAATCGCAAATCACAACAAAAGTGACTGAGTTGCTTAAACTGGTTGGCCTTTCTGGCAAGCACGAAAGCTACCCAGCAAACCTAAGTGGCGGTCAAAAGCAGCGTGTGGCGATTGCACGTGCTCTGTCTTCTGATCCAAGTGTTTTGTTGTGTGACGAAGCGACCAGCGCACTCGACCCTGCAACGACGCAGTCAATCCTAGAACTTCTAAAAGAAATCAACCGCAAACTGGATATCACGATTCTGCTTATCACTCACGAAATGGAAGTGGTTAAGAGCATCTGCCACGAAGTGGCGATCATTGGTGATGGTGAACTTGTGGAAAAAGGCACCGTGGGTGAAATCTTCGCTCATCCGAAGACAGCTCTGGCACACGAGTTCATTCGCTCTACTTTGGATCTTTCTATTCCAGAAGATTACCAAGCTCGCTTACAAACTACGCGCGTAGAAAACAGCTACCCGTTGGTTCGCCTAGAATTTACTGGTGCAACCGTGGATGCCCCTCTGATGACGCAAATCGCTCGTAAGTACAACATCGACGTGAGCATCCTAAGTTCCGATCTGGACTACGCTGGCGGCGTGAAGTTCGGCATGATGGTCGCAGAACTGTTTGGTAGCGAAGAAGATGATAACGCAGCAATTGAATTCCTGCGTGAGCACAACGTGAAAGTAGAGGTACTTGGCTATGTCCTTTAATACGATTTCTGAATGGCTGAGCTTAAACAGCAACCTACTTTTGGGCGCAACGTGGGAAACCTTTTACATGGTGGCAGTTGCTGGCATCGTTGGTTTCGCGGTTGGCATCCCTCTTGGTGTGATTCTACACACCACTAAAAAAGGGGGCTTGCTTGAAAACACCAAGCTAAATGGCGTTCTTGGTGCGATAGTCAACATTGGCCGTTCAGTGCCTTTCCTAGTATTGATGGTTGCGATTATTCCAGTAACCAAGCTGCTTGTCGGTACGTTTATTGGTACAACGGCAGCGATTGTTCCACTCACGATTGGTGCAATCCCATTTGTGGCACGTCTGATCGAGGGTGCTTTACTGGAAGTACCGACAGGCCTAGTGGAAGCAGCTCAGTCTATGGGCGCAACCCCAACTCAAATCATCACAAAAGTTCTGCTTCCTGAAGCAATGCCGACTATTGTTAACTCAGTGACCATTACCCTAGTAACACTAGTAAGCTATTCAGCAATGGCGGGGACGGTAGGCGGCGGCGGTCTTGGTGACGTAGCCATCCGTTATGGCTTCCACCGTTATGATGTCGTTATCATGGCCGTGACAGTCGTGATGCTAATTGTGTTAGTACAAATTATTCAGTCTATCGGTGATGCAATCGTACGCCGTGTAGACCACAGATAAGAATTGAAAATACCAATTATAAGGAGATAAAGATGAAATTTAGCCTTAAGAGTCTTTTGACTGTAGCCACTGCCGCTTCTGCACTTGTTCTAGCAGGTTGTGGTGATAAAGAAGTCGACGCAAACAAAGTAAAAGTTGGCGTAATGGCGGGTGCAGAGGCTCAAGTTGCTGAAGTAGCAGCAAAAGTTGCGAAAGAGAAATACAACTTAGATGTTGAGTTGGTGACGTTCACTGATTACGTTACACCAAACGCTGCGCTAGATGATGGCTCAATCGACGCAAACGCGTTCCAACACAAGCCATACCTAGACCAGCAAGTAACTGACCGTGGCTACAAGCTAGTAACGGCTGGCAACTCTTTCGTATACCCAATTGCGGGTTACTCTAAGCAAGTTAAATCGGTTGATGAGATCGAAGATGGCGCTCGTATCGCGGTACCAAACGATCCAACAAACCTTGGTCGTTCTCTTCTACTTCTTGAGCAACAAGGTCTGATCGAACTGCGTGATGGCGTTGGTCTACAAGCAACAGTACGTGACATCGTTGGTAACCCAAAAAACATCACTATCGTGGAGCTAGATGCAGCACAACTTCCACGTTCTCTTGATGACGTAGCGATTTCTATCATCAACACGACTTACGCAAGCTCAATCGACCTAACACCTGAGCGTGACGGTATCTTCGTAGAAGACAAAGAGTCTCCATACGTAAACCTAATCGTTGCTCGTGAAGACAACGTGCAAGCAGCTAACGTACAAAACTTCGTTAAGGCATACCAAACAGATGAAGTTTACGAAGCAGCGAAAGACATCTTCAAAGGTGGCGTAGTTAAAGGTTGGTAATCCCCTCTTTCTACAACACTTGAAACTTAAAAAGGGCGCTCATCGGAGCGCCCTTTTTGCATTTGTTTTCATTGCGGTTTTATATCGTTAAAACAGCTGAATTTCGTCTTGCTCAACCTTCTTTTGCTCCTGTTCTGGCTGCGTATCCACTTGCGGATGTTTAAACACATAAGGCGCTAAAAATGCAGTAAAAGGGATAGTAAGCACAATGCCTACACTGCCCGCTAACGCATTCACCACGGCGAGTCCTACCAACGGCATATTCATAAACTGGCTCGCTGGCATGTTAAGCCCCCACACCATCATGATGGTCGTCAATGAGCCGCCAGCAAACGCCAAGATCAAGGTGTTAGTCATGGTTCCCATGATGTCTCGACCAATGTTCATCGATGCTCTAACCAACTGCTTTGGCTTGAGTTTCGGATCAGTTTGTTGCAACTCCGCGTATGCCGATGCAATCGAAATCGCAACGTCCATAACAGCGCCAAGCGCAGCAACGACAATCGTCACGAACATCAACCAGCGAATGCCCATCTTCACCGACGTTAGATAAATAACGTCTTCGCCTTTGTCGAGGTAAATGCCCGACAAGTGCGCCATTTCACCAAACCACTGCGCCATTACACCTGCGGCGATCACGCCCAATAACGTGCCGCCCATGGCACATAAACTCTTACGGTTATAGCCAGAGACGAGAATAAAGCTGACCACGATGATCACCACCATCAATAAGATGCTGACCAACATCGGATTCCAACCCGCAAAAATACTCGGCACCAACACGCCAACGATCAATGCAGCAGTGAAATAAAGAGCAACCATTGAGTTGATGCCCTCTTTCTTGCCAAAGCTCAGCAGCAGCGCGCAAAACAGCGCAAGCATCAAGTAAATCGCGTCTGACCGTTTGTGGTTATACGCCCAATAGACGGTGCCATTTGTGGTTTCACGGATCATCATGATGAAGGTATCGCCTTCACTGACATACACGTTGTGCTGGCGACTAAGAGGATTGGTGACTTCCACCTCTAAGCCTTCACTCTCTCCCTCAAGGATTTTTGCCATGAAGACTTGCTTACCTGTCATCACATCCGGCACGAGCGGATCTGGCGCAACATGGTTTGAGATCGAACGCGTGACGGTCGCTTCAACAAACTCTTGTTGCTGACGAGATTTAGGACGGAAATCTTCACTCCACGAAGAAGAAAACTGGAAGATAAGCGTGGAGATAAGGGTAATCAGTAGGGTGAAACCCCATCGGTTATAGATTCTTTTGATCATGAAGCACTCTTCTACATCACTCACTCAAACCGGTTTTGTCTTAAGCAAGTAAAATTAGGCGCGGTAAACTACCGCGCCCACATGCAGGATTAATGAGTTGGATTACAACCTGCTATTTTCTCATCAAGGGTCGCCGCGTCTTTGTTAGGGTTAACAAAGTAGCTAGACGAATCATTGATGTTCACAGACTTAACAATCGCTGGGTACTTTGGATTTTCCAAGTCAATCGAGACACAGATTTCCATGTTCTTCAATTGATCCCACAGCGCTTTGCCTTCGCCCTCACGCAGTGTCGTGATGTCACCACTTGGTAGATATTGAGTGAATGACCAGTTACCCACGCTGCCACTGAAATCTGCCACGTTGATACCTTTGTTCTCTTCAACATACTCCGTCAGCATGTCGCGAATTGCGTACACTTGTTCATTCACTGAGTCATAGAACACATCGTCTTTGCTCGCCCAACCAAACTTCTGGATTTGCGAACCAAAGCGGTAGCTGTTCATCGCCACTTTGTAAGTCGCATTTGGATCGAACTGCTCGCCACCAATGCTGGTGATATTCACGCGGCTACCTTCATTCGTTACGGCGTTGTTTTCATCCAACTCTAGCGACGGTTTGCTTAGATCCACAGTGAACTCGATGTCACCATCAAATTGGTCGTATAGGTAAGCTGGCGCGCCTTTCTTAAACGACACCGTGATGTCACCCGGTTGATACTGGTTGAAGTAAGAGTATGACCACTCAATGAAGCGTTTTAGGTTCGCACCTGTCATCTCAACGCCAAGTAAGGTGTTGTCGTACTTGTACAAGTTGGTCGATTTACCTTTGGTGTACACTTCACCATCGATCAGGTTAGATTGATCAGAGAACAACGACGCAGCAGACACAACCGCACCATTACCTTCACCAACCGCATCTTCGATTTTCTGCATTTGGATTTGGTTAATCACGTCCATCAACGGAGTATCAACGACTTTCGCAAGGTGAATCGTCGAGTACAGACGCTCTGCGGTGTAGTTGTAATCCGTCGCTGTCGCTTCATCTGGGAAGCCAGTTGCGCTTGGTGTGAAGTCACCCGTTACACGACCAAGCTCACGAGTTGCGTCTTCAACCGAGATATCATGCACGTATTGGAATTTCGCTTGCAGCGCTTGCTCTTGTTCCACTTTCTTCGTACCGATGTTGGTCAATGTGGTGTCTTCCATCGTCCACTTGCCATCAACTTTCTTCAGTTGAATCTCAGCTTTCGCAAGGTAAGCACCCCATTTGCCCGGCTCAATGATTTTGACGCTTTGAACGCGGTTGTCTTGGTTGTATTCACCAGACTTGGTTTTGTCTTCAATCAACGTATTTTCACCGCCGATTTCTGATGTTGATTTACTGATTGGGGTAACCGTGCCATCAGCATTCACTTGCTCGATGTAGTTCGCGTGCTCGTGACCCGCTAAGATGACATCGAATTTATCCGCCATTGCTGACGCGATTTCGTAAACGCCCACACCACCGTCTTCTTGGCGACCAAGGTGAAGTGCACCAACAATCACATCTGGGTTGTATTTAGACACCAGTTGGTCAACCGCTTCTTTAGTGGCATCCAATTCGTTCTCAAACTTCAAACCCTTGAAGTGATCCGGCGCAGACGCTTCCCAGTTCGGGACGTTCGATGGCGTTAGACCAACGATCGCCACTTTCACGCCTTCGACTTCAAACATTTGGAACGCACGAATGTAGTTCACATCGTTGCTTTCCCATTTGATGTTTGAAGACAGTACCGCACCATTAAAATGATCGAGGTTGCGATCGACAAACGAACGCTCAAAGTTGAATTCATGGTTGCCAGGTACCCAAACATCAAAACCAAGAGAGTTCATACTCTCGACTACTGGGTGAGTTGGATCATCGTTGAATAGCTGCGCGGAGTTGCCCTGAACCGTATCACCGATATCAATCAGGATCATATTTGGGTGCGCCGCTTTTTGGTCAGCAAGCAGAGTCGCAATTCGCGTAATACCAGCGTCGTCATCTTCCGCATTCAATGCATAGTCAAAACCGAATAAACGACCATGTAGGTCAGATGTAGCCGCAATAGCGATGGTGACTTCATCAGCTTGTGTCGCTTCACCTTTCACAACCACATCAGGCGTGTTAGTCAGTGTTTTGCCTTCTGCGACTACAGGGCTGTAGTCCGATGGAACTTCTACGTATTTCGTATCGTCGTCATTACAGCCAGCCATCAGGCCGACAACAGCAATACAGACGAGGCTTCGTTTAAATAATGTCATCACAATTCCTTCCAGATTATTTTTTTATATATATTTTCGGAAGGGGCCCTCTTCCCAAAACCTTAAAAAGGATATGGATGTTATTTTAATTTTTTGAGAAGCAAACGTTTCAATGCTTATAAAGCATGCAACTAAGTTACATTTTTCTTTGAATATGAACAAAGATCACAATCAAGGGGATGAGAGGAATGGTCAGTGAAAATGCTTTTTGAATCAATATATTGACAAAATCAATAATAGATAATTTTACTGATCAGGTTTGATTCATTTATATCGATAGAAAAAAGCTGGCATAGACGCCAGCTTTAAAAAAATAGACTACTTGATGTGGTCCCAAGAGATGTTGGAGACAATTCGGCAATCGTCACACTTAAAGTAGAAAATGTCGTGCAGCGGTTCGTCGAGTAACCAGTCACCACCACATTTTGGACACTTGCGCGCTTTTTCCGCTTCAAGTGACTCACCACCGACGCGGTATTGGTAGTAGTACGTTGGAATCTTGGTGATGTATTCAATACGGCCACGCAAATCCCAACCACGGCGGAACAACACACTGTCTGAGTCGCAAATTTCATGCAGCGCAGCGTGTTCAGCGCGGCAGCCACCCGCCATTTGGATTTCATCACACGCTTGCCATTCGGTTTGCCATTTCACCACCGCTTTATGGTCACCATTCAGTGTTGCCCCATTACGGTAAAGTGGAATTGGCAACAGCGTCTCACCACTGCGCAGTGGAGAGCAGGTATGCACGTAAGTGGTGTAGAGTACTTGCCAGCTTGGTGTTTCTTCTTCCGCCGCTTCTTCTGAATTCAAATCACGACCCAACATGCGCATTTTCGGCGCAAGCAACGACGCTTCCGACAAACGATTCATGCACACTTTGACGAAATCAGAATGGTAGCGAGGATGCAAACTGTCTTGCTCTGGGCAAACGACGCGAACATAAAACTCGCCATCACCCATTACGATAGGAAATTCACGCCCCAGAACTTGTCCGTTGTAACGCAGTGCGTCCATCAGACCATTAATCGCTTTATCTACGGCGCTTACGGTAGTGTTATCAAAACACTCAAATTGCAACTCAACAACGTACATGCTTACACCGCTGCCTCAAGTTTGCTTAGAAACTCGGTCAGTGTTTCAGCCAATACGTCACGTTTATCAGAACCCAAGCGCTCAAGAATCACATTGCCCGTTAAGTTACAGATTGAAATCACATCCAGCTCGGCATCAGTCGCTGCAATAAATACCGTCGGCTTTAGTTTTAGACGACGCTGAGTCACCAGGTGACCAAGAATGTTCTCTTGCAGACGAGTAAAGTCATCGTCACTCCAAACTTGCAGCAGTGTCAGTTCATTGCCTTGCCAAGTCGCGTCCATATCAGCACTGTATTGCGAACCATAGAAAAGCTTAATGTCTTCATGCAACGTCAATTCAATTGCATTCTCAACGTTGGTGAAGTCTGCCATCTCTTCACGTGGAACCGATTTCCACAAAACGACCTCATCGCGTTTCTCTTCTACACATGGAGAAACAAGATCAGCAAGCTCTTCACTGCGTGGCAGTTCGTTGTGTTTGTCTTGCCAAGCTTGTTGGTAGCGCAGGCTAAAATCCTGTAGAGCCTGAGGAACGGTTTGGGTCATGAAGGTCTCCTGGTTTGTTTTTATCAGGTTGCGGTATCTGCCGGATGGCAATTAATCAGCGGATTCAGTAAAATTCTCGCCATTCTAATCGAAAATGACCACAAAGTATGAGCAAATATTCTGACGCTAAAGAGCTTGCTGGCCTGACTCTGGGTAAAAAGACCGAGTACGCAAACCAATACGACGCGAGCTTGCTGCAACCTGTTCCTCGCAGCTTAAACCGTGACGACCTTGAACTTGGCGACAGCCTACCGTTTATGGGCCACGACATTTGGACACTGTACGAGCTATCTTGGCTAAACAGCAAAGGCTTGCCTCAAGTTGCGGTTGGCGAAGTGTACATTCCAGCAACAAGCGCAAACTTGATTGAGTCAAAGTCGTTCAAACTGTACTTAAACAGCTACAACCAAACGCGTTTCGCTACTTGGGAAGAAGTGACTGAGCGTTTGACGCAAGACCTATCGGCATGCGCAGGTGAGCAAGTACTTGTGGAAGTAAACCCAGTAACTCATTACACCAACCAACCTATCGTGACGATGGAAGGCGAGTGTATTGACGCTCAAGACATCGAAATCACCAGCTACGATTTTGATGCTGCACTGCTTGAAGGAGCTGCTGGTGATGAGCAAGTAGAAGAAATTCTTCACAGCCATCTACTAAAATCGAACTGTTTGATCACCAACCAGCCAGACTGGGGCAGCGTAGAAATTCGCTACCAAGGCGCCAAGCTTGATCGTGAGAAGTTGCTTCGTTACCTCGTTTCATTCCGTGAGCACAACGAGTTCCACGAGCAATGTGTTGAGCGTATTTTCACTGACTTGATGAAGTACTGCCAGCCAACAAAACTGACGGTATTTGCACGTTACACACGTCGTGGTGGTCTGGATATCAACCCTTACCGTTCAACGGAACAAGACAAGCCCACGCACAATAACCGCATGGCGCGTCAGTAATCTGAGTTGAGAATCAAAAGTGCTTGAGTTCCACACTCAGAAACTAATTACTTAAATACTCAAAAACGCTCAGCTATCTGTTGGATTGCTGGGCGTTTTTCTCTACTATTGTTTATTCAAAAACACGTAATTTACGACACAGTTCGAGGGAACGAAAAGGATGTTTTGGGACAGTTCGCGTCTATTTAGGCTGATTGGCTTTCTTTGCTTATTACTAGCACAGCCACTTCACGCGACCATTTTATCTTCCGCTTTACTTAATGAAGCTCAACAACTTGCTGAGATTGAGCCTTCACAAGCCAAACAAGCGGCCAAAAACTACCTATTGCAACGCGAGCTGACAGAGCGTCAAGAGAACGGAAGCCCGTCTGCTATGTCTCGTGAAGAGACCGATCGCAGTATCCGCACGCCAAGCAGTACCATCGAAGCACACAAGATCATTGCCCAAGCCGATTACACCATGGGGAACATTCGTTCTGCTATCAATAACCTTGATGAAGCCGAACGTCTTGCCAAAGAATACCAATTGCCATACATGAACCTGGACGTGCAGCTAATGCGCAACCAAATGATTTGGATGTATGACAAAAACTACGCAGCCGCAGAAGAAAAACTCGATCAAATCGAAAAACAGATTGAAGACGCCAACCCTGTATTGCAACGCACCGACAGCGTGCATTATCGCTTAGTGATGCAGCGTGCGCTACTGGCAGCAAACAGTGGTGATAGCGTTAACGCCGACCGTTTATACGCACAAGCTAAAACCATGCTGAAAGATAACCGCTCGGACCTGATTTTAATTGATTACCACACCGCCGTAGGCGAATTTTATCTCAATGATAAAAAGTACAACCTCGCCCTTTCTGAACTGCTATACGGCTATTGGCAGTCAATCGAGAGCGACAGCGGTGCACGCTTAGCAAAAGTAAATCGTTTATTAGCGCGCCTGTTTCAAGAACGCCGCGTGTATGACAAAGCGATCGAGTACCTCTCTCAGGCCGCAGACTTTTACGATAGCTATCCAAGCTCGCCTATTCTGGCCGATGTGCTAGAGCAAATGGGTGACATCTATTTCTACCAAGGCAAATTTAATCTGGCTTTGGTGCACTACTTCAACGTACTGGACCATGACAGCACAAGTAAGAATATCAACCGCATTATCAAGATCCGTTTGAGCTTAGCGGCAACCTATCTCCAGCTTTATAACTACGCATTAGCAGAGCAGTACCTTGACCGCTCTATGGATTTGCTTGCATACGCAGACCTACCACAACTAGAAGCGAAAGCGGCATTACTGCAATCGGGATTGGCTTACCACCAAAATGAAAGTAAAAATGTCATAAATAATGCGAAAAAAGCACTCGACCTGATCGAGAAGGCACCGGACGATACAGGCTTTATCAAACAGCAGTCTTACCGCCTACTGGGCTTGGGGTATGAGCAAGCAGGCGAATACCAACTGTCGTTACAAGCCTACAAAAAGTACACCAGTCTTGTGCGATTAGAGCAAAAGCAACTTAACCAAATCAGTGAGGATGCCTTTCGCCAGCAAAAAGAGTTTGCCGAACAAAGCATTCATTATGTCGGCCAAGCGGACAAGCTTGCACAAGTTGAGATGGAACATCGCAAGTTCCAAAAGATTTCATTCGCCCTGTTCATTACTGTGCTGGTGATGTTCTTATTCATCATGCGTCGTGGTGTGATCATGCAGCGTCAAACATCACAAATCGACAAGCTACGTAATGATCTCTTCACCCACTCGCGTTCGCGTCTACGTAACTTACGTATGTTGAACGTGAAACTGTCGCGTTCGTTGAAGAAATCGAGCGATACGTTTGAACAATGGCAAATGGGCGAACTGATCCACGAGCCCCTCAACGACCGCCTACGCTTTGTGATGATCGACTTACCATTCTTACGAAGTATGTACGTACAACACGGCTACAAAGCTGGTTTGGAACTAGAGCGGGCTTTTGGTGAGTTCTTGGCAGAACGTATCCAGAAACCAACACGTTTGTACCACTTCTCAGATGCAAACTTACTGTACATCGAACCCAATGCTGATCGCGATGCTTCTGCGGAAGCCACATTCAACAAATTCCAAAGTTGGGTGGATGAGTTTGCGGCCAAACACCATGTGAATCGCACGATTCGTATGGGTATCAGTGATTACCCATTCTTGCCACGTGCCTACACCGCCATTAATGATGAAGAACTGCTCGACTTATTGTTGCTCGCTACGCACATTGCCCGTGAGGTCAGCTTAAAAGATAAACACAGCCATTGGGTGTTCTTGAAGGCGATTGATAACGCGCCCGCCGCAAGCTTTGCAACCGGTAACATAAGAACCGCTTGCCAACATGCCATCAACCAAGGGCTAATAAAGATTCATTCTTCGTACAAGAATGAGGACGACATCAAAAAAATATTAAAAAACGGATAATTAACCAACGGTTGAGCATAATCAGTGATGACGCTATAAAGTTTTTTGTTATTATCAAATAATCGTCAGTAGTACATGGACTTAACCGTAGTCACTTCATGGGAATCTTGGAATCCGATATTCAGTCGCAGCTTCATCAGCTGAGTTGTCAACTTGACCAACTCAGGCTGACTCATCGTGATACTTCGCTCAAATTTAAACGTGAGCAGCAAGTTCTGAAGCGAGTTGTGGCATCATTGTCTTCTGCTTGTCAGGGTTCAAACTCTCAAGTAACCAACTACCTGCTCGAAATTCAGCAAGAACTCGAACATCAAAAAGATGTCAGCGCGCTGATCCCTCGTTTAGCAGTGCTAGAAAGAATGCTCAAACAGCAGTCTAAGGCGATGGAAAAACAAAACGGCTATCTCGACGAACAAATCAAACACAGTGGTGAGACGCTTCAGCGCATCACAGGTTTGCCTGCGCAGCTAAAACGCGAACTGCGAAATCTCATGAGCTTTTCTGAAGTTCATGCGGGTAAAAAAGTTGACCAAGCAACCAAGCTACTGAGCATTTATGAGCGTGCGCTCAAGATCATCACATCCAACTCACGCCTTAACCTTGGCGAGCTAGAAAACGGGCCAGATAAATCACAACTGGAATGTTTAGCCAGCGACCTCCAGCACACGATTACCGAGCTCGACTTTGAAGGCGAATCGGGTGATCAATTGTTGGATATCCGTGCCAAACTGCTTTTGGGTGTGAACGCTGAGTCACTGATTGAGCTGACGTTAAATACGCTTAAACTGGTCGTCGAAGCTACTAAGTACGAGCGTAAATCATCAGAACAGTTCCTAGAGCAACTCAATACTTCGCTTTCAAGCAATCTGAAAACCGTTCATCAGAACGTCGATCAGCATCAAACCTACTTCGAACATCGCCAAGAATTAAATTCAGAGATGACTACCTTGGTGGAACGCAGCCAAGAATCTCTGGAACATGCACAAGATCTCGAAGAGTTGAAAGGTGAAGTATCACCATTGCTGGCCAAGATGGCCTCTTTGACTGAGCGCTTAAGAATGACCGAAGAGCGCGAACAAGCCCTTCAAGAACGCTTAAGCTACAGCAAAAACCAGCTTGAAGCCGTCTTCGAATCAACGCAAGATTATCGTCGTCGCTTGGAAGATCAAGCACAGCGCATGCTGCTAGACCCATTGACCAAGGTATATAACCGCGCGGCTTTTAATGATCGTTTAGAGTTAGAATATCGTCGTTGGATTCGCTCACAACAAAACCTTCGTGTTGTACTGTTTGATGTCGATAACTTCAAAGCCGTTAACGACAGCTATGGCTACACTGCTGGCGACAAAGCATTGAAGATTATTGCTCGTACCATGAGCAAGCGCATCGCCGATACCGAAACCGTCGCTCGATTTGGCGGTGAAGAGTTCATCATGCTTATCCCTGAGCAATCAGAAGAATACACGCTTGAATTGATGAAGCACATTCAGCGTGATATCAGTAAGTTGCCATTCAAGTTCCGCGAACAAAACATCATGATTACGCTGACGGCGGTTTCCACTTCCTTCAAAGAAGCAGACAACCCTGAGTACGTCTTAGATCGTCTTGGTAACATGCTAAGAGATGCCAAGCAGCGTGGTAACAGTCAGGTAAACTGGAACTAAAAAGCGTTCAAAAAACAACCAAACGAACGCTTTTTACGTGCTGTTTTGTCATATTGCCTCAAATTTTCAACGAGTTATCACGTTTCTCCCTTATCAGTCTGCTAAGCTGTTTAAACGCTATAAAACAAAGTCTGCCAACCACTGAGTAAAACGATACGTATAAACTGACAGGTGAGTTGGTTTCTTCCCTCAAAAGAATGCATTAGCAAGGAGGCCTTATGATTACCCATATAAGCCCCGCAGGTAGCATGGATTTGCTATCCCAACTGGAAGTTGAACGTCTTAAGAAAACCGCATCGAGTGAGTTATACCAACTCTATCGTAATTGTACGCTCGCGGTCCTCAACTCCGGCAGCCACACCGATAACTCAAAAGAGCTATTAGACAAATACCTTTCATTCGATGTGAACGTGGTTAGACGTGAGCGCGGCATCAAGCTTGAATTAGCGAATCCGCCTGAGCATGCATTTGTCGATGGCGAAATCATTAAAGGTATTCAAGAACATCTATTCTCTGTTCTACGTGACATCGTGTACGTGAACATGCACTTGGCGGACAACCAACGCCTTAATCTCACCAATGCTACGCACATTACCAACCTTGTATTTGGCATTCTGCGCAATGCGGGCGCCCTAACTCCGGGCATCGAGCCAAACCTTGTCGTGTGTTGGGGTGGTCACTCGATCAATGCAACCGAATACCAATACACTCGCGAAGTAGGTAACGAGCTTGGCCTTCGTGAGCTGAACATCTGTACAGGCTGTGGCCCTGGTGCAATGGAAGGACCAATGAAAGGGGCAGCGATTGGTCACGCTAAACAGCGTTACACTGAGCAGCGCTACCTTGGTTTGACAGAGCCTTCAATCATTGCTGCAGAGCCACCAAACCCTATCGTGAATGAACTGGTGATCATGCCAGACATCGAGAAGCGTCTCGAAGCCTTTGTACGTATGGCGCACGGCATAGTGATCTTCCCTGGTGGTCCGGGTACGGCAGAAGAGTTGCTGTACATCTTGGGCATCATGATGCACCCAGATAACGCCGACCAACC
The DNA here is from genome assembly GCF_021654215.1 of Vibrio sp. MMG023. NCBI lineage: Bacteria > Pseudomonadati > Pseudomonadota > Gammaproteobacteria > Vibrionales > Vibrionaceae > Vibrio > Vibrio sp. MMG023. The sequence continues at coordinate 45,021 of NZ_JAKFZP010000008.1, forward strand.
AATGCCAATCGTGCTAACGGGTCCAAAAGAAAGCGAAGCTTACTTCCGCTCAATCGATGCTTTCATTGCAGATACGCTGGGTGAAGAAGGCCAGAAACACTATCAAATCGTTATTGATGATCCGGCCGAAGTCGCTCGTATTATGAAGCGTTCGATGGAAGATGTTCGTCAACACCGCAAAGAAAAAGGCGATGCCTACAGCTTTAACTGGTCAATGAAGATCGAACCAGAATTCCAATTGCCTTTTGAGCCAACTCACGATGCGATGGCAAGCTTAGATTTGCACTTGAACCAACAACCACAGGTACTGGCTGCAAGCTTGCGTCAGGCTTTCTCTGGCATTGTTGCGGGTAACGTAAAAGCAGAAGGCATTCAAGAAATCGAACGTCATGGTCCATTTACCATCAACGGCGATCCCGTGCTAATGAAGAAGCTGGATAAGTTACTGAAAGACTTTGTTGAACAACACCGCATGAAACTACCAGGCGGAACGGCCTATGAGCCATGTTACCGAATTGCCCATCAGGAAAATGGTGGTCGATAGATAACTCAGCTTTGGTTACACTAGGGGCATTACGCCCCTTTTTTATTGCTAAGTCATTATGTCTATTCATCTTGTTATTATTGATGCCCTAAACCTGATTCGTCGCGTGCACTCTGCACAACCCGATCCGACCGACATAGCAAGAACCATCACGACGACAGGACGAACGCTAACTCGCATCCTTTCTGAAGCTCAACCTACGCACATCATCGCGGTGTTTGATCATCATGAGCAAGATAGAGGCTGGCGCGCTGAAATTCTTCCGAACTACAAGCAAAATCGTAAGCCTATGCCAGAGCCGCTAATGCAGGGATTGGATGCCATCCAACAAGCTTGGTGGGAAGAAGGCATTGATTCACTATTGTCTGAAGGCGATGAGGCCGATGATTTAGTCGCAACACTGGCAACTAAAGTGGCGAGCCACGGCGAAAAGGTCACGATTGTCTCTACCGACAAAGGCTACTGCCAACTGCTCTCCCCGACTCTTCAGATCCGAGATTACTTCCAACACCGTTGGCTAGATGAACCGTTTATCGAAAAAGAGTTTGGCGTAAAACCATCTCAGCTTGCGGATTATTGGGGTTTGACAGGAATCAGCTCAAGCCAAGTTCCGGGCATTCCGGGTGTTGGCCCTAAAGCAGCCAAAGAGATCTTAACTCAATTCGAAGACATTGAAGCCGCTTACGCTAGCGAAGAACTGGTACCGAAATATCGTAAGAAGTTTGATGAACATATTGAGTCGGCGCGCTTATGCAAACGCGTCGCAGCACTTAAATGCGATATTGAACTAGGTTTCAACCTACAAGACATTCGCTTTACCGGACCAAACAAAGCGGAATAGCAATCGACTTCAAACACTAAAAAAGCGCCTATTGCAGGCGCTTTTTTGCTTCTACTCTATCGCATATCAACGCGTAGATTAATGCGGAGAAATGTTCGATAGGCACTGAATGTGAATCGTGATTTCTTCACGGTCGTGGTACAGGTGCTTAGCTTGCAGCTTGAACTTCACCTTGTTCTCAATCAGGAACATTTTTAGGTTTTCCAGATCTTGCAGTACTTCGTCGTAGCGACCTTTCATTGGCAGTTTCAGGTTGAAAATGGCTTCTTTTGCCCAACCTTTCAGTAACCACTGTCCCATCAAGTGAGCAACGCGTGCTGGCTTCTCAATCATGTCACATACAATCCAAGTCACGTTCTTGCGGTCTGGTTCAAACTTAAAGCCATCCACCATGTGGTGCTTAATTTGTCCCGTTTCCATTAGACTGTCTGCCATCATGCCGTTATCGACACAGTGAACGAACATCGAACGCTTCACCAATTGGTAAGTCCAACCGCCTGGACACGCACCGAGATCTACGCCCCACATGCCTGGTGCTAAACGCTCATCCCACTCTTCGCGAGGAATAAACACGTGGAACGCTTCTTCTAGCTTCAAAGTAGAACGGCTTGGCGCATCTGCAGGGAACTTCAAACGAGGAATGCCCATGAAGAACTGAGAGTTGTTACCTGGGTAAGAGTAACCTACGTAACAATGACCAGGAGCCACAAAGCAAATATGCAACACAGGCTTCTTCGCATTGTCTTTGTTCCACATCAGACCTTTACCACGCATCGCTTGACGCATTGGTACCGTGAACTTACGGCAGAACTTCAATAGCTCTTTCGCTTCGTTGGTGTCTGGGGTTTCAATACGTAGATCACCACAACGTGGGAATTCTTCCATTTCAGACAGTTCAGCAAGAATTGGACTGATACGGTCTTCGCTTGGCAGAGCTTCAAATTCAGCAGCAACGGCAAACATTTGGCGAGCAAAAATCAATGCGCTGAAATCTAGACCTTTCGCTAGCTTATCTGCGTCTCCATCTTGGTAACACTCGAAGACAACATAACCTGAATTTTTCTTCACACGAGGGAAGCCATACACTTCAAGTTTTGTTGCTTTGTCCTGAATTTCACCAGCACACTCTTTCTCAAAGCCAGAACGGCAATAGAGCATTAGTTGTTTCACTTGGAGACCTCTTTGATATTAAACGCAGCAAAAAAGAACAAACACCAACCGATCATGAACAAGAATCCTCCCATCGGGGTGATTGGTCCAAACCACTTGATACCTGTCAGCGCCAGCGCGTAAAGACTGCCGCTAAAACAAAAGATGCCGATGATAAAGCAAATCGCCGCGATGAAAAAATACTTTTGTGCTTTTTGTCCCAAATTTAGTACGAGCAAAATGGCACAAAGCGCGATAACCAAAGTATGGATGAATTGGTACAAAACACCGGTCTCAAACACACCGAGTAAATAAGGCGAGAGCGTTGCTTTTAAACCATGAGCAGCAAACGCTCCTAGCGCAACAGAAGTTAAACCAGAAAGTCCTGTAAAAGAAAGTAACCACTTACTTTTCATTGGATACCTCTTTAATAAATGTCGCTAATTGCTCTACCGTCAAGGCAATATTGCCTTCTTCCGTAAAGCCGGAACGTTTACGAGGCTTGAATCCATGGTCGCCATCGGGCAAGAAACTCACCGTTACTTGGTCAGAAAGAGCAAAGCCATCGAATTCTTCTCGCTTGCCAAAGGTATCTCGCTCCCCTTGTAAAATAAGCGTCGGCTTATTGATCGTCGCGAGATGCTCACCTTTGTACTTTTCAGGTTTGCCTGGCGGATGGAACGGAAAGCCCAGACACGCAACGCCTGCTACTAGGTTATTGTCTGCAAGCAGGCTCGACATACGGCCACCCATCGATTTACCACCAATGACAATAGGCTGTGAAGTAAAGTGAGTGATCACTTCTTCATATGCTTCCAGTAACTTTGGCGCACGATCTGGCGGACGTTTTTTACCATCTTCTGCTCGCTTAACCATATAAGGGAAATTAAAACGCACCACACGAATACCTTGCTCAACTAATCCTTTGGCTACAGCAATCATGAAGTCATGCTCCATACCGGCACCTGCACCGTGAGCAAAAATAAAAAGTGGTCCGTTCTCAGGCCCTTCAGCTATCCAATGGCTCATCTAGTACTTCCTCTTGTTCTTTTCGTGCGGTCGCCAACATCCAATCCCTGAACGTCGCGATACGTCCCATATCCGCTTGTTGTTCGTGACACACCACGTAGAAGGCATTCTTAGAAACCAGCACCTCATCAAATGGTGCAATCAAGCGTCCTGCTTCCATTTCAGGTTTAGCGAGTACGTTGTTTCCTAGTGCAACACCTTGCCCATGCGCCGCCGCCTGCAACACCATGGTTGAGTGGCTGAAGATTGGACCATGGTTTACGTTGATACCTTCGATATTTTGTTGGCGAGCAAACTGCTTCCAATCTTTACGAGAAGTATCGTGTAACAAGGTGTGTAATTTAAGGTCACTTAGAGATTCTAATGGTTTGTTACCTAAAAGTAACGATGGTGAACAAAGTGGGATCAAAAACTCTTGGTAGAGTTTATCGGCACGCAAACCAGGCCAATTTCCACGACCATAATAGATAGCTACATCAACATCATCAGTCAGTGAACCTTCATCCATATCCACCGCTTTAATGCGCACATCAATGTCTGGTTCTTGCGCGTTAAAATCGGCTAAACGAGGCACTAGCCATTGGATGGCAAAACTCGGTGGCAAACTGATGGTTAACGCACCTTTTTCACTACGTTCCAATACCTTATCGGTCGCTTCAGCAATGGAAGTGAAGATATCTTTAATGTCTAAAAAGTAACTTTGCCCTTCTTCCGTCAGTAATAACGAACGATTACGACGACGGAAAAGTTTCAGCGATAAGAACTCTTCTAACGCTTTAATTTGATGACTCACTGCGGCTTGAGTAACAAACAACTCTTCAGCAGCACGGGTAAAACTAAGATGGCGAGCAGCCGCTTCAAAAACGCGAAGCGAATTTAACGGAGGCAATCTGCGAGACATTATGGGACCTCAAGTAGGATTAGTTTTTTTAATCTGAAACATTATAAAATGTCCGTTGCCGAACAGCCAGATAAATTCTATATTTCATCCCGCAACACGAGCCTGAACGGCTTGATTCCATTTGTGAATCAATTGGCTTCGTTGTTGCGATGTTGTGTTTGCAAACTCGTATTTCGAGTTCGGTAGAATTCTACCATGATGTTTTGTCCACACTCCCTGTGACAAAACATATACTTCCTGTATTTATTTTGACCTGTCTGTCAAATTTCTTGCACCGCCTAATTAGGCGGTGTTTTTTTATCTAGACCATCCACATTTCTTCTTTTATAAAAAATTGGCATCAACGTCACTTTTCATCCTCATTTCGGATTATCTATCGTTATATCAATACAAATTTCGAAACGTGTGATTTAACGCAATACTACCACTTTAATACACTCCATTTTGCGCGCGCTAAAACGAAAAAAGCGCAAACTGATTTCTCAATTTGCGCTTTTGTGATCTTCTGTTTTACAACGATTCTATGGGCGGTAAACCTTCACGTTGTTGAAACCTTGCTCCTGCAAGTACAATGCCTGTAGACGGCTCATCACACCGCGGTCACAGTACAGAAGGTAAGTCTTAGATTGGTCTAAGTCTCCGAACTGAGTACCTAGCTTGTAGAATGGAATGTGCTTAACGTCCACACCATCGATTTCTAATGGATTATCGTCTTCCTCTTCAGGGCTACGAATATCCAAAACGATAGCGTGCTCTTCTACAGCTTGAACCTGCTCTACTTCTGGTGCTGCTTGCTCAGACTCTTTTGCGATATCACGAATGTCCATCACGCGAGCTTCTTGCACAACTTGCTCAAGAATCGCAAAGTCAAACTTCTCTTCTTCCGCGTTCAGTCTGCCTTTTACCGCTTTCACTGTTGGCTTCTTAGAGATAACACCACAGTACTCAGGCATCGTCTTAGCGAAGTCTTCAGTACCGATGTCACGCGCTAGGTTGATGATGTCTTCTTTATCCCAGTTGATAAGCGGACGAAGAATCAGAGTGTCAGTCACATTATCGATATGACGCAAGTTAGTCAGTGTTTGGCTTGATACTTGGCCTAGAGCTTCACCCGTAACCAATGCTTCGATCTTAAACTTCTCTGCCACCATACCAGCGGCACGCATGAACATGCGCTTCAAGATCACGCCCATTTGGCCGTCGTCGACTTTTTCTAGGATTTCAGCAACTACTGGTTCGAAATCAACAGAGATGAAGCGAACTTTTGCAGAAGAACCGTACTTGTTCCACAGGTAATGAGAAACCTGCTTAACGCCGATCTCGTGTGCTGGGCCACCTAGGTTAAAGAAACAGTAGTGAACTTTTGAACCACGCTTGATGTGCAGGTAACTTGAAACACCAGAGTCGAAACCACCAGAGATCAGGCTTAGTACGTCTTCTTGTGTACCTAGAGGGAAGCCGCCTAGGCCTTTGTGACGAGCCAACACTTGGTTTAGCTTGTCATTGGTTACTTCAACGTTAATCGTTACGTCTGGCTTGCTTAGCTTAACACGAGCACTTTCTACCGCTTGGTTAAGACCGCCACCTACGTAACGCTCTAGTTCAATAGAAGTAAAATCATGTTTACCACGGCGTTTAGCACGCACGACGAAAGTCTTACCTTCGATCAGTGAACCGCTTAACTCCAACACTTGCTCGTAAATATCGTGCAAGTCTTTGAACTCAGTTTGCTTCACCTCAAGAACGTGGTGGATACCAGGGGTATGAGTCAGGACTTCTAAAACTTCAGCGTGAAACTCGTCACTCTCAGAGGTCACTTCAATGTGATCACGACGGTTGAATACCGCGACAGATTCCGTACGGCTCTTAACGATGTTACGAATGTTGCACTCTAAAATCTTTGTGAAGCGCTTGCGCACAGATTCACTTTTTACAAAAATTTCTGGATGGGGCTTTACAATAAATTTCATAGTCTAGTTCGCAGGTTAGTTTCGCAATCAACAATGAGTGATACTCCGCACTAGGTGTTCATACGTAAAAATATCGCGCATGTCACACTCAAACTTTTGAGCTCACTTTTAAAGGCGCAAGATTATACACCCAAGCGAAATGGAATGACAAAAAAAGCGAGCTTGAAGCTCGCTTTAGTATAAGAATAAATACTCGGTTATTGAATTACCGGCACTTCTTCGCTGTAGAGTGGTTCACCTTGCATGATGCTGATTTCGACGCGGCGGTTAAGCGCTCGGTTCGCATCCGAATCATTTGGTGCCAATGGCTCAGTGTCTGCCATACCACGCACGCGTAAGCGTTGGTGCGAGAAGCCTCGTACTTTCTCCATTTCTTGAGCAACCGATACCGCTCGTTGCGACGACAGGTCCCAATTGGAGCGATACAGCTCAGAATCCAACGGTTGGTTATCCGTATGGCCAGAAACTCGTACGATGCCCGGTACATCTTTCACCAATTCCGCAATCTGACGCACCAGCGGTCTAAACTTCGGCTGGAGGAACGCAGAGCCTTCAGGGAATGCCCCTTTCTCTCGCATTCGAATCACGATCTGTTGGCCAAGGTTTTCGACCTCTATTGCCCCTTGCTCAATCTCACGCTCCAACGCTTTCTTGATACTTTCCATCAAGGTATCCATCTCTTGCGAGGTTTGCTCAGACTGCTGTTGTTGCATGTCTGATTCCGCTGATTGGTTGTTTTGCGTTGACGTTTCTGGTGATTGACCACCGGTTAACTTCCCTTGGTCACGCTTAGTGCCACCAGCTCGGTCAGATTCCCCTTCATGAAACTCCAACGTCTGCTGAGTGATGTCCATGGTCTGCTGCATGATGACATCAATCGGTGTTGGCTCTGGGCGACCTGGTCTGAACTCTTGCGCAATAATGCTGGTGCCTTTAGGTATGTCCTTAACCTCAAGTTGGTTCTGAACACCAAAAGCAAATTTCATAGAGCCAGCGATCTGTTTGAACTTCAGTACGTCCATTTCCGAGAACGAAAGCAACAATACGAAGAAACACATCAACAAGGACATCAAGTCAGCGAACGTCCCCATCCATTGGGGGAGGCCAGGTGGCGGACAATCACATTTGTTATCTTCATCCATTAGATGACCTCCAGATTACTCGTCAATCTCAAGGACGCGTTTGCCCTCGTTGAGGTAGTTCTTCAGATAGCTATCGATAACACGTGGGTTCTGACCATCTTGAATTGCGAGTACACCGTCCATAATCAAACGACGGTTGAGTGTTTCTTGATCACGGCGTAGTGAAAGCTTGTCCGCAATTGGGAAAAACACCATGTTAGAAAGAATTGCACCGTAAAGAGTGGTTAAAAGTGCAACGGCCATCGCAGGACCGATCGCTTTTGGATCATCCATATTTGAAAGCATGGCAACCAAACCAACCAAGGTACCGATCATACCCATTGCCGGAGCGACATCACCGAATGCTCGAAAAACACCCGTGCCTTGCGAGTGGCGCTCATCGGTCAGTGCAATGTCTTTTTGCAAAGCAGCACGCACCACATCCGCATCATGCCCATCCACCAATAAGTCGATGCCCTTTTGCATGAAGCTATTATTAATCTCCATCTCTTCCAATGCTAGGAAGCCACCTTTACGCGCTGCGTCTGCCATTTCTACGATCTTAGCAATCAGATCTTCTGGCTCGTCCGATTTGAACATGAACGCTTTGCCCGCAATTTTAGTCGCGCCGAAGAATTGCCCCATGGTGAACTTCATCAATACTACAAACGTTGAACCACCAACGACGATTAGGATTGAGGTGACGTCTACGAACATGCCAATGCTGCCACCAAGCACCATCGCCATAATGACGAATGCAAAACCACCAATCAAACCTATTAGGGTTGCTAAATCCACAAAGCACTCCTCACGCTATACTCAAACATTGCCCAGTCAGGCGAATTATTACTTGTATCGACAACTAGAGCAGAATTTTTAGAAAAATCTTGGTTAATACATCACAAAAAGATCGTTAATACCTTAACTTATTAATGGTCTTCGTCTCATCAGACCCGTTGAACGCTAAATTTGTGACAATTATATAAGGTTAAATTTGACCAAGTTACTAGGCTAAGGTAACTTGCGTGCATTCTATTAGAGGCTTGATTAAGGCAGATAAAAGATGGCGGTTAAGAAACCAGAAAACATGACCTTTGAAGCAACCATCGATGAGCTAGACAGCTTGGTTGATCAACTAGAGAACGGTGACCTTGCTCTAGATGATGCTCTACGTAAATTTGAACGTGGCATTGCACTCGCTCGTGCTGGTCAAACGAAACTGAGCGACGCCGAACATCGCGTTAGCATTCTTCTAAGCGAAGATGATGAAGCACCACTGAGTGACTTCAACCCTGAGTCAGAATAATAAATCAGTAGTGAGCAATGTGATGCAAGAGACATTGACGTCTTATCAACAAAGAAATAACCAACAGTTAAATCAATGGCTTGAGCAATTACCTCATCAAGAACAGCCGTTGATTCAAGCCATGAAATACGGCCTACTCCTCGGCGGTAAACGTGTTCGTCCCTTCCTTGTTTACATCACTGGTCAAATGCTGGGTTGTGAACCTGAAGACCTAGATACACCGGCTTCTGCGATTGAGTGTATCCATGCCTACTCTCTTATCCATGATGATCTACCTGCTATGGATGACGACGACCTGCGCCGTGGACAACCGACTTGCCACATCAAATTTGATGAAGCGACAGCCATTCTGACCGGTGACGCACTGCAAACCCTCGCATTTACGATCCTTGCAGAAGGCGAACTGAATCCGAACGCAGAAAGCCACCGTATAAAGATGGTGCAAGCCCTTGCACAAAGTTCTGGTGCGAATGGCATGTGCGTTGGTCAAGCATTGGACTTAGGTGCAGAAAATCGTCGAGTGTCTCTCGCAGAATTGGAAGAAATTCATCGCAATAAGACTGGTGCACTGATTAACTGTGCCGTAAAACTAGGCGCACTTGCCGCTGGCGATAAGGGCCTAGAGGTTATGCCTCACCTTGAGCGCTACTCTAAAGCGATCGGTCTGGCGTTTCAGGTTCAAGACGATATTCTTGATATAATTAGTGATACAGAAACATTGGGTAAGCCTCAAGGTTCAGACCAAGAGCTAAACAAGAGCACTTACCCATCTTTACTGGGGTTAGAGGGAGCTATGGAGAAAGCTCACACTCTGCTGCAAGAAGCACTTCAAGCATTGGAGGCAATCCCATACAATACTCAGTTACTCGAAGAGTTCGCCCGATATGTCATCGAGCGCAAGAACTAACACTATAAGCGCGCATTTATATGACTCTTGATATTTCAAAGTACCCAACACTGGCGTTAGCAAATACACCGGAAGAGTTGCGTCTTCTTCCGAAAGAAACATTGCCAACTTTGTGCGATGAATTACGCACGTATCTGCTAAATTCAGTGAGTCAGTCTAGCGGACATTTAGCGTCTGGCTTAGGCACAGTAGAGCTAACCGTTGCTCTGCATTATGTTTACAACACCCCAGTGGATCAATTGATCTGGGACGTGGGTCATCAGGCTTATCCACACAAAATTCTTACTGGCCGTCGTGACCAAATGCCAACCATCCGCCAAAAAGGCGGCCTTCACCCATTCCCATGGCGTGAAGAGAGCGAATACGACACGCTATCTGTTGGCCACTCATCGACTTCTATCAGTGCAGCGCTCGGTATGGCAATCAGTGCACAAAAAGAAGATGAAGGTCGAAAGGTGGTAAGTGTTATTGGTGATGGTGCAATCACAGCAGGTATGGCATTCGAGGCCATGAACCATGCTGGTGACGTTCATCCTGATATGCTAGTGATTCTAAACGACAACGAGATGTCGATTTCAGAAAACGTTGGCGCATTGAACAACCACCTTGCTAAAGTCCTTTCTGGTAGCTTATACACCTCTATCCGTGAAGGCGGGAAGAAAGTGCTGTCTGGCGTTCCTCCAATTAAAGAGTTGGTTCGTCGTACAGAAGAGCACCTTAAAGGCATGGTTGTTCCTGGCACATTATTCGAAGAGCTCGGTTTTAACTACATCGGCCCTATCGACGGTCACGATGTTAACGAGTTAGTCAAAACGCTGAAAAACATGCGTGAGCTAAAAGGTCCTCAATTCCTGCACATCATGACCAAGAAAGGCAAAGGTTATGAACCAGCAGAAAAAGATCCTATCGGCTACCATGGTGTTCCAAAGTTCGACCCATCACATAACAGTTTGCCGAAGAGCAGTGGCGGTAAACCGACCTTCTCTAAGATCTTTGGTGACTTCCTATGTGATATGGCCGCGCAAGATCCTAAGCTAATGGCGATTACGCCAGCGATGCGTGAAGGCTCTGGCATGGTTCGTTTCTCGAAAGAGTACCCAGAACAGTACTTTGATGTTGCAATTGCAGAGCAGCATGCTGTGACGCTAGCAACAGGCATGGCGATTGCCGGCGATCACCCGATCGTCGCTATCTACTCAACCTTCTTGCAGCGTGGCTACGATCAGTTAATCCACGACGTGGCGATCATGGATTTACCTGTCATGTTCGCTATCGACCGTGCAGGTCTGGTTGGCGCAGATGGTCAAACTCACCAAGGCGCGTTCGACCTTAGCTTCATGCGTTGTATCCCAAACATGGTGATCATGGCACCAAGTGATGAAAACGAATGTCGTCAAATGCTGTACACCGGTCATAAACACACTGGACCAAGTGCAGTTCGCTACCCTCGCGGCAGCGGCATGGGCACAGAAATCGAGCCAGAATTTACTGCACTTGAGATTGGTAAAGGCCGTGTGCTTCGTAAAGGCGAAAAAGTCGCGATTCTAAACTTCGGTACCTTCTTAGGTAACGCGCTAGAAGCGGCTGAAAATCTGGATGCAACCGTCGCAGACATGCGCTTCGTGAAACCACTTGATGAAGAATTGATTCGCCAGTTAGCGTCTGAGCACGATGTATTAGTCACGCTAGAAGAAAACGCAATTGCTGGCGGTGCGGGTGCGGGTGTGATTGAGTTTATGATGCAAGATAAGATCATTAAGCCTGTACTCAACCTTGGCTTGCCTGATCGCTTTATTCCTCAAGGCACACAAGACGAGCTTCATGAAGAGCTTGGCTTAGACGCGAAGGGCATTGAGAAGTCGATCAACGAGTATCTCGCGAAGTAAGTTAACGCAAACAAGCGCTAAAAAGTAAACACCAAAAAGGGATGCCATGATGGCATCCCTTTTGTTTATCTGTCGATTGTTAAAGCGGTATGACTACATCCAACCTGCGTATTTCGCCACTAAGAACAGTGCGATACCCGCCATGATACCGGCCACGATATCATCAATCATGATACCCAAACCACCGTGAACACGTTTATCCAACCAGCCAATTGGCCATGGTTTTACCATGTCAAAGAAGCGGAACAAAATAAAACCAGTCAGCAACCACTTCCATTCCGTGACTGGGATATTTAGTGCTGGTACTAAGCTCATGGTGATCCAAAAGCCTGCAAACTCATCCCACACGATTGAGCCATGGTCATGAACCCCCATGTCATCTGATGTCACTTGGCAGATCTTAATACCAATAACACAAGAGATGAGTACTAATACGACATACAGTGGGAAGGGTAACTGCGCCAGTAACAAGAATAACGGCACAGCTGCCAACGTCCCCATAGTTCCTGGAACCACTGGTGATAAGCCGCTACCAAAACCCGTTGCCAAAAGATGCCACGGATTCTTTAATGAAATCAGAGAGAGGGGATTGGTCATTTCCTTAAACCTATACTGCTAGTTGGTTTCAATCTTAGGCTAGAGCCTAGCTCAGATTATCTAAAGTGGTCAAAGCCACTGAGTTCCCAATCAAGAGGTTGATTGTTGTCGTGCAGCTCGAAGGTACCTTTTGGTCGAATTTGGCCAATGCACGTAAACTTACACCCAGCGTGCGACAACGCACTTTGCAATGAACCGTTGTTCTGCTCAGGCACAGTAAAGCACAATTCGTACTCTTCACCACTGGATAAAGCATACTGCTGTGCGCTTACCTTATCATCTAAAAATTGAACCAATTCTGGAGATATCGGCAGTTGGGACACATCTAAACTGACTCCAACATCAGAACGCTTAAGAATATGTTTGATATCAGAAATCAAGCCATCAGAAATATCAATTGCTGATGACGCTAACCCGACTAATGCTTGCCCAGCCAACACGCGTGGCGTACTGAGATAATGTGCTTTCTCTAACTCTGGGGCAGCTATTCGAGTACGTAATGTGTTATCAAGAACGACATCCAGACCAGCTTTGGCATCACCAAGGTTACCTGTCACATACACCCAGTCACCGACTTTTGCTCCAGAGCGAGTCAAAGCTTTGCCCTCAGGTACAAAGCCTTGCACCGTAAGCGTCAGGCTTAGTGGACCTTTGGTCGTATCGCCCCCAATAAGCTGAATACCAAAGTAATCAGCTAACTCAAAAAACGCATCACAAAAAGGGGCAAGCCATGCTTCATCTGGGTCTGGCATAGTTAACGCAAAGCTTACCCAAGCAGGTGTTGCACCCATTGCAGCTAAATCACTGATGTTTGACGCTAATGCTTTGTGCGCCACCCACGCAGGGTTAGCATTAGAAAGAAAGTGCGTGCCTGCCACCAGCGTATCGGTACTAATAGCAATTTGTACATTCGCAGGTGCTTTCACTAACGCACAGTCGTCCCCCGCTGCTAGATGGACGTCTTTGCGCTGGCTTTGGCGTCCAACAAAGTATTTGTCGATAAGATTAAATTCACCAGACATAATTCACTTTCTTTTTGATGTAAAAGCTTTTGATACAAAAAAGGTCAGCATGTGCTGACCTTTTTAATAAAGAAATCGTTATTTCTTACGTACGTGTGGCGCCGCTTTATCTAGCACACCATTCACAAATTTGTGGCTGTCTTCTGCCGCGAATACTTTTGCAAGTTCAATCGCTTCATTGATTACCACTTTGTAAGGAACATCTTCGCGACGAGTCATCTCGTACATAGCAAGGCGAAGAAGAGCAAGTTCCATCATGTCTAGATCCTGCATTGGACGAGACACGTATGGACGGATTTTGCAATCTAGCTCTGAGTGGCTAAGTACAACACCGCTTAGTAGTTCACGGAAGTAAGCTACGTCAGTTTCTGGAGCAGCAAGTGCTGGCTCAGATGCATGAAGTTCTTCTTCATCGTATTTGTCACCAGACAAAAACTGTTCTTCAATCGTGGCAACATTGTCTTTAGTAATTTGCCATGAGTAGATCGCCTGTAGAGCGAATTGACGTGCGTTACGACGTGCGGCTGGTTTCACACTGGCCCCCATTAGGAATCAATTTCAGATAATACGTTAATCATTTCAAGTGCGCTTAGTGCAGCCTCTGCACCTTTATTACCAGCCTTGGTTCCTGCGCGTTCAATCGCTTGATCGATAGTATCAACAGTCAGTACGCCAAACGCTACTGGAAGGCTGTATTCCAGAGAAACTTGTGCAAGACCCTTGTTACATTCACTACAAACATAGTCAAAGTGTGGTGTACCACCACGAATTACTGTACCTAGAGATACGATAGCATCGTACTTACCAGTTTTAGCAACTCGTTGAGCAACTAAAGGCAGTTCTACAGCACCAGGACAACGAACAACAGTGATGTTGTCTTCGCTTACTTGTCCGTGACGCTTTAGTGTATCGATCGCACCAGAAAGTAGGCTTTCGTTAATAAAACTGTTAAAACGAGAAATAACGATAGCAATTTTTGCATTTGGCGCTGGGAAGCCACCCTCGATCACTTTCATAAGCCTTCCTTTAACTCTATTTTTAAGTGAAAATTGTTCATCAAGTGAGAATCGCCGGATTCTATCACAAATTTGTGAGCAATATCTAATGGAAATTAGAGACGAGTCACCAAGCCCCAGCCGTCAGCAGAATAAGCCGAAACTTGGCTAGGGGGAATCGTTCAGTTGTTATTCGCAGATGTATTCAACAACATTCAAGCCAAAGCCACCCAAGGCATGGTACTTTTTGTTGGTTGAAGAAAGCAGACGCATATCGTGCACGCCAAGATCCGCCAAAATCTGAGAACCAACACCTACACGACGTGATGTACCCTGCTTCTTAGCAAGAGTAGGTGCCTCGCCTTTGTCTTGCGATTCAAACATTTTTACACGATGAATAAGCAGATCGGTCGAGTCTTCATGACCAAGTACAACCAGAACACCCCCTTCTTCACCGATTCGCTTCATCGCTTTATCCAGCGTCCAACTTCGTTCTGCGTTACGATCACTGCGAAGCACATCGGTAAATACGTCTTGTAAGTGAACGCGAACTAACGGTGCATTCGCAGTTAAGTCACCTTTACACATCGCGTAATGTACTTGGTTATCAATCGTGTCTTTGTAAGTCACCAAAGTGAACTCACCAAATTCCGTTGGCAGTGCACACTCAGCAACGCGTTCAATCGTTGTTTCCGTGTTGTTGCGGTATTCGATAAGGTCTGCAATGGTACCTAGCTTTAAATCGTGTTTTTCAGCAAACACTTCAAGGTCCGGGCGACGCGCCATCGTGCCATCGTCGTTTAGGATCTCAACAATAACCGATGCAGGCTCTAGACCTGCAAGACGAGCCAAATCACAGCCGGCTTCTGTATGACCAGCGCGAGTTAGAACACCACCGTCTTGTGCTGCTAGAGGGAAGATATGGCCCGGTTGCACTAAGTCCGCCGCTTTTGCACTTGGCGCAACTGCCGCTTGTACAGTGCGAGCACGGTCAGCTGCAGAAATACCAGTGGTAACACCTTCAGCGGCTTCAATAGAAACCGTAAAGTTGGTGGTGTATTGCGCGTTGTTGTCTTGCACCATTGGTGGCAAGCCAAGGCTCTCACAACGAGTTTTTGTCATGGTTAGACAGATTAAGCCACGGCCATGCGTAGCCATAAAGTTGATAGCTTCCGGCGTAATGTGCTCGGCAGCCATGATCAAATCACCTTCATTCTCGCGGTCTTCATCATCCATTAGGATGACCATTTTGCCTGCGCGAATATCATCAATAATCTCTTGAGGCGTGCTGATAGGCATATTCTGTTTCCCGTTATTCAAAAATTTATTATTGCAGCAGCAATGCGTTTAACGTTTCGTTGAGTTACGTCTACTGGCTTTAGTCAGCAAAGCAGTTTGAAGCTAACCTTTATTAAGTCAATTAACCTGATAACGTTCTGTGATTGTGGTCGGTTTCGCTTACGCAAAACCATTTTGCTGCAAGAAGTCCATTGTAATACGTGATTCTTGCGGCTCTTCTTTTTGGCCTTGTAGCAAGCGCTCCATATAGCGAGCTAACACGTCTACTTCTAGGTTCACTTTACGGCCAACTTGGAACTGATCGATGGTTGTCTCTTCACTGGTGTGAGGAACAATCGTTAATTTAAATCCATTCTTACGTAGATCATTGACGGTCAGACTAATGCCATCCACTGTGATAGAGCCTTTTTCTGCCACGTACTTACAGATTTCCGCTGGCATCTCAACCCAGAACTCAATCGCACGGCCAACTTGATTACGCTCAACAATCACACCGACGCCATCAACATGACCTGAAACGATATGACCGCCAAAACGAGTGGTCGGCAACATAGCTTTTTCTAGGTTCACTTTGTCGCCCACTTGATAAGCAGCAAAACCAGTTTTGTTCAGCGTTTCCAGTGACAAATCAGCACTGTAATAGTTGCTACCGAAATCGACGACCGTTAAACATACGCCGTTAGTCGCAATGCTGTCGCCTAGCTTAACGTCAGCCATATCCAATTTGCCTACTTCCACCGTCACGGTGATGTCTTCGCCTTTTGGCGTGATTGCAGTTAGTTTGCCAACTGCTTCTACAATTCCTGTAAACATAATGCTTCTTTCTAGCGTTGAATGCGTTTGACGGTTGCGGTGATGCGAATATCCACCCCCACCATTCGAACGTCGGTAATAGTTAAATCGATAACTTGTGCCATCTCGGTTAAACCAAGCGCGCCGATCAAGCCTCGTCCATCGCTCCCCATCAACTTAGGCGCGAGATAAACGATCAGTTCATCTACAAGGTTAGCTTCGATTAATGAACTCGCGAGTGTCGCTCCCGCTTCGACCCACAAGTGATTGATGTGACATTCGCTTGCCACGGCTTTCAATGTCGCAGCTAAGTCAACTTGATCGTTTTCGGTCAGTTTAGGGGCGATATCACCATCTTGACTGACAATAATACGCTCACCTTCTGTCTTGAATAGCTTTAAATCATTACGAAGCTGAGATTGGCGATCGAGTATGACTCGTGGAGGCTGACGAACATCAACCTGAGGGTATTGCGATTGTAGGTTTTTTGGCAAATCATCCCAGCGAACGTTCAATGAGGCATTGTCGTCAATCACTGTTTTGCTGGTAGAGAGAATACCACCGCTCATCGCACGATAGTGTTGGACATCTTGGCGAGCTTTTGGGGAGGTAATCCATTGGCTCTGTCCGTTACTCAACGCACTTTGCCCATCGAGGCTAGCTGCCATTTTCAACTGAACATAAGGCATGCCAGTTTGCATGAATTTGATAAAACCTTTGTTCAGCTCGATCGCATCACTTTCCAACAAGCCAACGTGAACTTCTACCCCAGCATCACGCAGCATTTGAAAACCACGCCCTGCAACTTTCGGGTTTGGGTCTTCCATTGCGCAAACCACACGTGCAACCTTGGCTTTGATAAGTCCCTCAGCACACGGCGGTGTTCGCCCGTAGTGAGAGCAAGGCTCCAACGTCACATAAGCGGTCGCCCCTTCGGTTTTATCCCCAGCCATACGCATTGCATGAATTTCGGCATGAGCTTCACCCGCGCGATGATGATGGCCTTCGCCAACAATCTCACCGTCACGGACAATAACGCAACCAACGTTGGGGTTAGGCGCTGTGGTATACATGCCGCGCTTCGCCAATTTCAGCGCACGCGACATCATTTCGAAATCTTGAGAGGTAAATACTGAAGAAGTGTTCTGTTGTTCCATGACTCAATCAGTCTTCTAGACGAGCTATTTCTTCGCCAAATTCACGGATATCTTCAAAGCTGCGGTAAACCGATGCAAAACGGATATAAGCAACTTTATCCAGCTCTTTTAATTGGCCCATAACTAGGTTACCAATCATCTCACTTGGCACTTCACGTTCACCTGTTGCACGCAGCTGCGATTTAATCATGCTGATTGCCAATTCGATAGAATCTGCACTCACTGGGCGTTTTTCTAGTGCGCGTTGAATGCCACCGACCATTTTGTCTTCATCAAACGGTTCACGGTTGCCGTTAGACTTAATCACTTTAGGCATCACCAACTCAGCCGTTTCAAACGTGGTAAAACGTTCGCTACAAGCTAAGCACTGGCGACGACGACGCACTTGATGGCCGTCAGCAACTAAGCGGGAATCAATTACTTTTGTATCGTTCTCAGAACAAAAAGGACAATGCATATCACCTCCAAATAGCGTGCGATTGGGTTCGTCCCAAAAGCAAGACTAGTGTAGCGGAATTGCTATGTTAGAGAAAACAAAAAGGGGCACTACTGCCCCTTTTTCAATCAATATCAAACGGTTTCTGTTAACTGCGTGCTAGGTAGTTTGCTTTACCAACCCATTTGTAGCTGGTGAGCTCTTCCAAACCCATTGGACCACGTGCATGCAGTTTCTGAGTAGATACCGCCACTTCTGCCCCAAGACCAAACTGAGCACCGTCAGTAAAACGAGTTGAGGCATTCACGTAAACCGCAGCAGAACCAACAGAATTAATGAATAATTCCGAGTTAACCAAACTGTTGGTCATGATCGCATCTGAGTGGCTCGCGTTATGAACACGCATGTGGTCAATCGCCTCTTTTACGTCGGCAACCACTTTTACACCCAGCGTGTAACTTAGCCATTCAGTATCAAAGTCACCTTCCACTGCATCACGAATTTGTGTTGCTTGAGCCATCAGTACTTTTGCCTTTGGCTCTGTCACGAAGGCCACTTTATCGCTCATGCGCTCTACGATCATTGATAGGAATTGCGCCGCAACATCTTCATGTACGAGCAAAGTATCTAGCGAGTTACATGCTGAAGGGCGTTGAACTTTTGAATTCTCAACAACGTTCAACGATTTTTCTAGATCCGCTGACTCATCAACAAAAATATGGCTGATACCAAAACCACCGATGATCACTGGAATGGTGCTGTTCTCTTTACACATCTTGTGTAAGCCAGCGCCGCCACGTGGAATGATCATATCAACGTAATCGTCTAGCTTAAGGAGTTGAGAAACCAACTCACGATCTGGCTTTTCAATATATTGAACGGAAGCCGCCGGCAAGTTCGCTTTCGCTAGAGCCGATTGGATAACCTTTACCAATTCCATATTGGAAAAGAACGTCTCTTTACCACCACGTAGGATGCTTGCATTACCTGTTTTTAGACATAGAGCAGCAATATCGATAGTTACGTTTGGACGCGCTTCGTAAATCACACCAACCACACCCAGTGGTACACGACGACGGGACAGAGACATGCCATTTTCTAGCACTTTGCTGTCGATTTCGCTGCCTACAGGATCGTTTAGGCTGATAACGTTACGAACGTCATTAGCGATACCAGTAAGGCGCTCTTCATTTAATAGAAGACGGTCTAGTAGTGCATCTGTTAGACCCGCTTCGCGACCTAATTCGATGTCTTTTGCGTTTGCAGCCAAAATAGTTGCCGCATTCGCTTCTAGCTCATCAGCGATGATCGCTAGTGCTTGGTTTTTTTGTGCGGTTGACGCTGTCGCCAATTCGAAAGCTGCGTCTTTGGCAGCTTTACCCATATTCGTTAAATCCACTTTGCTTCCCTCAATATCTATTCTTGGATGACGACAAGATCATCGCGGTGAATCACTTCTGAGCCGTAATCATGCCCCAAAATAGAGATGATATCTTTACTGTGTTTACCGGCAATGTTTGCTAGGTCTTCGCTTGAGTAGGCGCTGATACCACGTGCCACCAGCTTGCCTTGTGCGTTGGTCACGCGAGCCACTTCACCACGAGCAAAATCACCACTTACCTTAATCACGCCTTTTGCAAGTAGACTACTGCCCTTACCGACAACAGCGTTAACTGCACCATCATCAATAATGATATCACCGGATGCAGCAGGGCCCGCTAGGATCCAGCGCTTGCGGTTTTCTAGCGCTTCTTCACAAGGAAGGAAACGCGTCCCTTGTGGCTCTGAGCTCAATGAGTCAAAAATAACATTTGGTGCGCTGCCCGCAGCGATGATCACCTCAATGCCTGCACGGCGAGCGATGTCTGCCGCCTGAAGCTTGGTTGCCATGCCGCCAGTACCTAGCGTTGTGCCGCTACCACCCGCAATTTTGCGCAAAGTATCATCAATGGTTTTCACTTCTTTGATCAATTCGGCATTTGGATCTTTACGAGGGTCTGCGGTAAACAAACCTTTTTGGTCTGTTAGCAGCAGTAATTTGTCTGCACCACACAAAATCCCCACCAAAGCAGACAAATTGTCGTTATCGCCCACTTTGATCTCGTTCGTTGCTACCGCGTCATTTTCGTTCACGATAGGTATAATGTCGTTTGCAACCAGAGCATTGATGGTGTCACGCGCGTTAAGAAAACGCTCGCGATCATCCAAATCAGCACGAGTTAGCAACATCTGACCAATTTTGATGCCATAAATGCCAAACAGAGACTCCCATGTTTGAATCAGACGACTTTGGCCCACTGCAGCAAGCAATTGTTTGCTCGCCATCTCGTTGGGCAATGCGGGGTATCCAAGATGCTCACGGCCTGCTGCAATTGCACCAGACGAAACCATTACGACTGAATGGCCTTGTTTTTTTAGTTCAGCACATTGACGAGCCAGCTCTACCATGTGAGCACGGTTTAATGCCAAAGTGCCGCCTGTCAGCACACTTGTACCCAGTTTCACAACGACGGTTTGTGATTGTGAAATAACTGCATTCTGTTGATTCGTTGTCATGATGTCTTCTGAAATGAAAAACAAATAAAGAGTGGATGTTTTAGCAATCAAATGGGGATTTAACAAGCAGAAAAGGTGCGAAAACGCACCTTTTTATCTTATAGAGGAAGAAAACAGCCAAATTAGGCGAAATCAAACGATTCTGTGTGATATTCCACTTCCAGTTTGAAATGCTCAGCCAGCGTATCTACTAGCTTCTGATGAAAGGTACTCTGGGTGAGGTAAACCTCTTCAGTCACCTTATTCGGTAATGGCTCTGAGGTCCAATCCCCTTCTTTGTTGTATTTACCAATATGGTATTTTGCAGTAAAGCCACCTTCGATGGACTCCAAGTCCATCCACCATCCCCAAAATTCACGTTTTTCTGGCGACTTTTTGTCGTCTACACAAACAGATAGACAGTCAAAATAGTAGTGGCCTTCTTGTGATTGTGGTTCGCGCAGGTAAGGACCTATCGCCTTTAACTTAGACATCAAGCGAAAGTGAGTCGGCCCTTGAGTCGTCTCTGACATAAGAATCTCCGTTTCCATAGTAAGGATATTTAGCTATCCAAGAATGATTATTATTTTTTATTATCATGAGCTTATTTTTTGCTCACATATATCACTCTTAACTAAATTAGAAGATTTGTCATCTTAATAATTCCTCCTCCAACCACTTTATGGCCAAATCGAGGGATTGCTCATAACCTTTTGTAATTGTTTTGGAACTGATTTTCTTTGCTTGACCATAGTGACTAAACAGCGCTACCAACTGGTTGTCACTGTGTGGGGAAACAGGATCCCCTTCCAAACTCAAAGCCAAAATAGGTACCTTGGTTTTACGACTGCTTAAGAACCCTTGTACTTTCAACGACCACGCCATCATCTGCCCAGCCATGCTATTGATGTCCACGGCGTTCTTACCTAAACGAGACGCCAGTAGATCTAGGTACATCTTCGGCATCTGCTGCAGCTTCTTCGGTGAGGTAAACAAATCATGTACAGGTGCACCGAGCGCCACACACGCTTTGATCTTCTCTTGTTCAACGAATGAAAGACGGATCATAGCATTGCCACCAAAGCGGAAACCAATCAATCCCACTTTGTAATGATCGACCCAAGGCAGTTTGTACAGCTCATTCAATACCGCTTGATGCAAACAACTAGAATCTTCCGTTAATGGCCAATGGGAGCTATGACCCACTGACGGCATGTCGATGGTCAACATTGCGATGTCTTTAGGCGCTAAATGATTGCGGAACAAACGCCACATGTCTGTTTGCAAGCTGTCCAAACCCGCACTCACCATCACAACGGGCAATTGCCTGTCCGTACGTGGCAAGTGTAAATTCGCGATGATCTTGCGCTTTTGATAAGGCACTTCGATCTGTTTGATCGTGTATTGCGTTTTCTCAGAGCCTTCGTTGTAAGCTTTATTGGCCAACACTTGAGCTTGAGTCGCAAGGTTATCGTTCTTCAAATGTGGGTAGCCCGCAATACTGAAACACAGCGAAGCGGAAAATAACTCATCCGCCGCATCTTCACCTTTCAATTCGGTTGAACGGCGTTGGTGTTCCATCCCAAGCTTTATCCACTCAAACGTCCAGTTACCGCCGTGATAACCCATCACTGTATCTAACCACTTATCTTCCGTACGCGAATGTTTCGACGACGCAATTTTAGACAGTGTACTTTCCATCTCGATTGGAGATAAACCCTGCCAAGTCCACTGCAAACGTCTTAAGTGTCGATACCACGCACGATCATCTTGCCCTTCTCGCTCATCAAGAATTGTTTGGCTGGTAGGCATGTATTGAGTAAGTGCAGAGGTTTCTTTCGCCTGCTTGTGCTTAACAAACAAGGTTTCTGAGAGGTTTTTACTGACGTCTTCTGACATAGGAAGAACTCTAAGCTATTGGCAATTGCTGTAATAATAATAAAAAAAATGCCCCTATAAAGGGGCATTTCTCAATATTCTTGGTGCAAACTTATTTTTGCTTACGATTTACTGGCTCAGCAAACTGGATAGACATATCCCAAGGTTGCTCGATCCAAGTGTCTTGAGCGATGTCTACTACGTAATCGTCTAGTAGCTCAACACCTGCAGGCTTAGCACATACTGCGATAAGCTTCGCTTTCGGGTACATTTCACGTAACTTGCGTGCTGTGTCACCGCTATCTACTAGGTCTTCAACGATTAGGAAACCTTCGCCGTCACCTTCTGGTGCTTTAACTACTGTCATATCACGCTGGTGATCGTGGTCGTAGCTAGAGATACAAATAGTATCAACGTGACGAATACCCAGTTCACGCGCTAGGATTGCACCAGGAACTAGGCCACCACGGCTTACCGCCCAAATACCTTTCCATTGCTCAGCTGGCATTTGTTTCTCAGCCAGTTCACGGCAGTAAGACTGCATCGCATCCCAAGTGATAATGAATTTTTTACTCATTGTAATAACCTAATAATTTCAAAATATGCATCCCCTCTGTCTAGCTGATGGCGCTGAAATGGACTCATCCCGCTAAACTTTCCACACCAGAGGAAATGGGGGTTTCAAGCTACGCAAACGATTATTCTACCGAAACACATCGTTAATACCAACGCTGATATCAAAATTCTCTGCCTATTACGCAGAAAAATCGTATTCGGTGAACAATACAAAATGGAGAAGTGGATGAATTACTTTAAAAATTATCCACAAACAAAAAGCCAGTGTGAATCGAGTTCGCACTGGCTTTTTTCAATCGTTGGAATTAACCGACCATGTATTTCACAATGAAGATAGCAGACATCACCCACACACTCATCGATACTTCACGGCCTTTACCACTGAACAGTTTAATAGCAGCGTAAGCGATGAAACCTAGCGTGATACCTTCTGCAATAGAGAACGTCAGAGGCATTACCAAACAAGTAACCACAACTGGCGCAGCTTCTGTTAGGTCACGCCAGTCGATACCAACAAGACCAGAAAGCATTAGGATCGCTACATAGAACAGTGCACCAGATGTTGCGTAAGCTGGAATCATACCTGCTAGTGGCGAGAACAACAGAGCCAGAAGGAACAGTACGCCAACAACCACAGCCGTTAGACCAGTACGGCCACCAGCTGCTACACCAGAAACACTCTCAATGTATGACGTCGTGTTTGATGTACCTAATAGAGCACCTACAGATGTTGCTGTTGAGTCAGCAAGTAGCGCTTTGTTTAGACGTGGAATGTTGCCGTTTTCGTCAGTTAGACCTGCTTTCTGTGAAACGCCAACTAGCGTGCCCGCAGTGTCGAACAAGTCAACGAATAGGAAGGCAAATACGACCGAGATCATGCCAACTTCGAACAGACCAGAAAAGTCTAGCTGCATGAAGGTTGGTGCGATGCTTGGTGGTGTCGACATGATGCCGCCCCATTGAACGTCACCAAAGATAAGACCAAGAATTGTCACACCCAAAATGGCGATCATAACCGCACCTTTCACACCACGGTGAACCAGCGCGATAGTCATAAAGAAGCCGATAGCCGCAAGTACAGATGGTAGCGAAGTGATGTTACCCATTGAAACTAGCGTTGCTGGGTTATCTACTACGATGCCGGCATTTTTCAGTGCGATGAACGCAAGGAACAGACCGATACCTGCAGAGATACCTGTACGAAGAGAAAGTGGAATTGAGTTAATGATCCACTCACGGATCTTGAACACACTCAACACAATAAATAGTAGACCCGACACAAATACTGCTGCTAGCGCGACTTGCCACGTATAACCCATACCCAACACAACAGAGTAGGTAAAGAACGCGTTTAGGCCCATACCTGGAGCCTGAGCGATTGGGTAGTTTGCTACTAAGCCCATGATGAAACAGCCAATAGCCGCAGCAAGACACGTCGCAACGAACACAGCACCACGATCCATACCAGTATCTGCAAGGATTGCTGGGTTTACGAAGATAATGTAAGCCATGGTTAAGAAGGTAGTAACACCTGCGATGATCTCAGTGCGCACATTGGTGCCATTTTCACTAAGTTTGAATAGCCTTTCGAGCATGATCGAATCCTGTAAAGGGTAAAAAGTAAACGGTTGCGTAATCGATTGGCTCGAATTATAAAGTTATCAAATAACAAATTCCAGATAGAATTTTCACTCTAATGCGATTTTTTTCTTTGGATATGAAACCGATTCGCTAGCGTTTCAAACGCGATTAAAATTTAAAGCTTAATAAACAATAACTAACAATTAAGGCATTCAAGCAAGACAACGAGTGCAAACTGAACAATGTATTAAACTTTCAAACAGAAACATGGAGTTTTGAGCGTAAAACACTCACGAATTTGGTTAGCAAATGAAATAAGTTGGGGAAGCAAACCTAGAATAGGTGCTTAGCGGTGAGAAATCAGTCAACGTTCAGGATCGAGATATAAAAAAACGCCACTCAATTTGAGTGGCGGTGAATCATGTCAGCACTATGCACTGAAAAAAAATTCCAATTTATAGGGGTGAACAAATTTGTTCGAGTCACATGCGTTGGCTTCAATTAGTAACCAAAGCTTGTTGGGTATACAAAGTTACCGGTGTAAACAGATTTGCTGTTCCAGAACATTGCACTTGGTAAACCTTTCATAAATATCACCTTCTAAATCAATTAATACTGTTAATTTGGTTGATTTCTCGGTTCCTTGGAGGCGACAAACGGACTCATCCTTTGAGCATTTCATTCTTCTCTCAGAAGCTGGTTACAAATATACCACCAAGAAATTTAATTACAAGCATTTTAGTGACAGAAATCACAAAACATTGATAAATTGATCTTCATCAAGAATTAACTGTAATTAAATTACACTTTAGTAAATTAAAAAATAACCAATCTTATAATTGATACTAATTGAGTTGCATTCGTGTATTTCTGTGTGTCCATAAACTGTGACAGTTCAAGGGCAAATCCTTTTATCCACATCTACTAGTAGCGCCCTTCTGGTGGTATGCTGAAAACAATTCAAAGCCGAAACCGGATTAGCATTTACTGCTAAACACTTATTAAATTTACGGTTTATATTTGGCAAAGCACATCAAAAGGAGTCCTCCGTGTCTGAATTCCATTCTGAAATCAGTACCTTATCACCTGCTCCACTTTGGCAGTTTTTCGATAAGATTTGTTCAATCCCTCACCCTTCTAAACATGAAGAAGCACTAGCACAGTACATTGTTACTTGGGCGACAGAGCAGGGTTTTGACGTACGCCGCGATCCAACTGGCAATGTGTTCATTAAGAAACCAGCTACGCCGGGCATGGAAAACAAAAAAGGCGTTGTTCTTCAAGCGCACATCGACATGGTGCCGCAAAAGAATGAAGATACTGATCATGACTTCACAAAAGATCCTATCCAACCATACATCGATGGCGAGTGGGTAACAGCAAAAGGCACAACGCTTGGTGCGGACAACGGCATTGGTATGGCTTCTTGTCTTGCGGTTCTCGCTTCTACTGAAATCAAACACGGCCCTATTGAAGTACTGTTAACGATTGATGAAGAAGCTGGCATGACAGGTGCATTCGGTCTTGAAGCGGGCTGGTTGGAAGGCGACATCCTTCTAAACACTGACTCAGAGCAAGAAGGCGAAGTGTACATGGGTTGTGCTGGCGGTATCGACGGCGCAATGACATTCGACATTACACGTGATGCCATCCCAGCAGGTTTTGTGACTCGTCGGCTAACGCTGAAAGGCCTAAAAGGTGGTCACTCTGGTTGTGACATCCACACTGGCCGTGGCAACGCGAACAAACTTGTAGGCCGTTTCCTAGCAGGTCACGCACAAGAATTGGATCTTCGTCTTGTAGAGTTCCGTGGTGGTAGCCTACGTAACGCTATCCCTCGTGAAGCCTTCATTACCGTTGCTCTACCAGCAGAAAATCAAGATAAACTAGCAGAACTGTTCAACTTCTACACTGAGTTACTAAAAACTGAGCTTGGCAAAATTGAAACAGATATCGTCACTTTTAACGAAGAAGTTGTAACAGATGCACAAGTGTTTGCCGTTGCAGACCAACAACGCTTCATCGCTGCATTGAATGCTTGTCCAAACGGCGTAATGCGCATGAGTGATGAAGTTGAAGGCGTGGTTGAAACGTCTCTTAACGTTGGCGTTATCACAACAGAAGAGAATAAAGTCACCGTACTTTGTCTAATTCGTTCGCTGATCGATTCAGGTCGTAGCCAAGTTGAAGGCATGCTTCAATCAGTAGCAGAGCTAGCTGGCGCGCAAATCGCGTTCTCTGGCGCTTACCCAGGTTGGAAACCAGATGCAGACTCAGAAATCATGGCAATTTTCCGTGATATGTACGAAGGCATCTACGGTCACAAGCCGAACATCATGGTTATCCACGCAGGTCTTGAGTGTGGTCTATTTAAAGAACCTTACCCGACTATGGACATGGTTTCTTTCGGCCCAACCATCAAATTCCCTCACTCTCCAGATGAGAAAGTGAAAATTGATACCGTTCAATTGTTCTGGGATCAAATGGTTGCACTTCTAGAAGCTATTCCAGAAAAAGCGTAATCTTAACCAGATACGACAAATACGAAAAAGGGTGCCGAAGCACCCTTTTTTATTGCGAGTTTGCTATTAAAAGCACTTCGCAAATTATGCACGAGTTTGCGCGTATGCCGCTAGCTCATCCATAGAAGTCTTAGCAACCACTTCACCATCAATGTAGTAAGTCACAAAGTCACCTTCACGAACACCCATTAGCGTCGCTTTCTCACCGTTGTTGTAAGTGATATCCATTTGAACTGTGTTCTCGTCAAGCTGTTGCATTTGACCTTGTTCGATAACACGGTTGTTCGTTAGAGGACCAACAGGTGCAGTGGTTAGAGATTTATCTAACTGGTGGTTTACGTCGATGTAAGTGTCCATCTTCTTGTCAAAGATGTGTGGCTTACCGTTTAGCGGGTTTTTACCAGTCCAAAACTCTAGTGAGTTGAACACGATGTAGTCAGCCGCAATAGCAACACCGTAAACTGGCGCCATTAGCATGTTTAGACCACCACGAGCGTAACGGTTATCAACAGCTTTCAAGTTGAAGCCCATAACGTAACCCGTTACAGCGTTGCTGCCTACACAGCCAGAAAGAGAAACTGCTACAGCAGTTAGTGCGCCAATTTTAGCGATCGCCTTTTTCATCAAAACCTCTAGTTAGATAGTATTAGGTCAAAAATTCGGCGGGGATAGTAGCGGATAAAAACCTTAGGTAAAAGACAGTTTTTCTCGAAAAAAATATTAGTATTAAATTTAACACAGTCTTATTTTTGTGATGAATATAACAATTTAAAACACAGCGTACAGCTACTCAATTAACACAAGAATTTCCCAAATGTACTTACACAAGCCATACACTTGGTGAATTTTTAATCTTTTCAATAAAAATTATTGTTCGTGACATTAAGAAGAATGATTAGTGTGATTTTGAACCAGTTGTTACATTGTTGCTAACGTATTCGATAGAGATGGTTTATGGCCAGAAGTAAAAAAAGCAAGGTGTTTGAGCTACTAGGACACCAAGTTCAACCAGGACAACGATTAGAAACCGAATTTGAAGCGGCGCAGCTTTACACACACTCTCCTCTTTCTATCCCTGTGGAAATTATCCACGGTAAACAAGAAGGTCCGGTGTTAATGGTAAACGCAGCAATCCATGGTGACGAGCTGAATGGCGTAGAAATCGTTCGTCAGATGATCAACCAACTGGACCCTGCAAAACTAAAAGGTACTGTGATTGCCGTGCCTATCGTTAACGTGTTTGGCTTCATCCATAAATCTCGCTACCTGCCAGACCGTCGCGATCTAAACCGTTGCTTCCCTGGCAGTGAAAAAGGCGCGTTGGCTTCTCGTATGGCACATGGGTTCTTCAACAACATTGCTAAGCGTTGTGACTATATTCTGGATCTTCACACGGGTGCGATTCACCGAACGAACCTACCTCAGATCCGCGCTAACTTGAGCAACCCAGAAACACTGCGCATCGCAAAAGCATTTGCAACCCCAGTGATCGTAGACTCTGCTCTACGTGATGGCTCTCTACGTAGTGAAGCAGAGAAGTGCGACATTCCTGTACTGACTTATGAAGCAGGTGAAGCGCTGCGCTTTGATCCATTGTCGATCAGTGCTGGTGTACTAGGTGTGCAACGTGTGATGCAGGCTATCGGCATGCTACGTGCGAGCCGCAAAAAGCTACCAGAGCCTATTATCGCAAAATCCACCAGCTGGGTTCGCGCATCGGGCAACGGTATTCTACGTACGGTTGTGAACTTAGGTGATAAAGTAGAAGAAGGCGAGACTCTCGCTTACATCAGCTCGCCTTTAGGTCATGACGAGCTAGAGCTGTTAGCACCAAAAGGCGGTATCGTAATTGGCCAGCAAACACTGCCACTGGTTAATGAAGGTGATGCTATTTTCCATATTGCCTACTTCAAGCAAGACGATGATGTGGTTGAGCAAACAGTAGAAAGCTACATTGAAGAGCTGACTGAGTTTGATGTTGACCAAGTAACAACGGGGCAAATCCCGCTAGAAACGCAACAATAATTGCGAACTAGTATAGAAAGCCAACTTCCAAGCCCAGACTCCTTGTCTGGGCTTTCTTTTGTCGTTCAAATAGACACACTCACTAACTAACAGATCAAAAACCAAACAATAATCCAATTTACCGTCTAATCGTGGGTATAAAAGTTTACAGGAAAACCAAAACCCATTACTGATAATTAATCTCATTATCATTTATTAATCTTTTCAGCATTCATATAATCCCCGCCTCTCAAATTACGATAACAAATGAATATGAAACGATTATCGACCCATCGCTTAAAAGTAAGCCTTGTCTCGCTCGCAATGCTCAACTCAATTTCTCTCCATGCAACAGAAAGCGTCGACGAAGAACTCGAAGTCATTGGTGTCCGCTATGCCAAACCGATTACCGTCGCAGAACCCGCTGAAACCATCATTGATTGGACCCAAATCGAAGAACAACAATACTCTAACTTCGCTGAAATGATTGATGCTGTGCCGGGGGCAACGCTCGACGGCGGGGCGCGTTCTGGTGGGGAACGCATTAATATTCGCGGTTTCGATAACCCTAGCGACATCGCCGTGTTTGTTGATGGGGCTCCAATTGGTTTCCAGCAATACCGCTACGGCACCTTCTTCTTTGACCCATTCTTAATTGGTGAAGCGGAGATCATCAAAGGCGCACATGACTACCGCGCTCTAAACGGTAAGTTTGGTGGGTCTATCCGAATCAAAACCAAAAGCGTTGACGACCTGCTTGGAGGAGATCGCAACTTCGGCGTTCGTGCGTCAACGGGTTATAACAACAATGGCGAAGAGAACTCATACACCCTCTCCCTTTATGGCAAAAATGATGCTGGCTTTTACTTCCTCGCAAATGGTTCAGTAAAAGACTCCGACGACATTAAAGTGGGTGGCGGTAAAACACTAGATTACTCAGGTTACGAACAAGAAAACATGCTCGTCAAAGTTGGGTACGAAAATGATGACCATGAATTTGAAATCAGTCACACACGATACAAAGATGAAGGCCGTAAACCATGGGCTAACCGTCGTGGCCAAATGCCAACCATTTCGGATTACAACATCAAAAAATATGGTTCGTTAGAAAAAGCACAATACGCTTACACGGTCTACAACGGATACAAAGACAATACGACGACAATCTCCTACCATTACATGCCGACTAGCCCGTACATTGATTTCAACATAAAAATGGCGCGTTCTGAAAACGACCGTCATTGGGTTCGTCCAGATATTGCCTTTGAAAAAATGTTCGTTTCCGTTGGCAGTTATGGTCATGAATCTTGGCTAAGCTACGAACGTGATTACATTGATGTATTCAACCAAGCGCAAATTGGTGACCATGCACTGGTTACGGGTCTTCAGTATCAAAAAACGGATCGTGACTCCTTAGTATTTAACGCTTCTTATGATGATAAAGAAGCAAAAAACTACGGTTGGTATACTCCGTACTATGAACCATCGGGCACTCAGTCTATATACGCGGCCTACATTGCTGACCACTATCAAGCAACCGACCGCCTGACGATTACTCCTTCTCTGCGTTATGAGTACATCACCAGCGAAGGGAAAGGTAATGCGGCGCCAGATTACAATGACCCAGCAGCCGGCCATGACTACAGTGAAACAAGCCACAAAGGCTTTAGTCCACGTTTGGATATCGATTTTGACGCGACCAACAATACTCGTTTGAACTTCTCTTATGCCTACGCCTTAAAAGCTCCAACCGTCGATAACATTTACTCTGTGCAATATGCTCGAGCAACAGCCACCGCTACGGCACGCGATCTCGATGTTTCTCGTATTCATGCTTATCAAGCCAGTGTGATTAATTTGGCCAAAGGATTGGTTAGCGAGCGCGACAACCTCGCAACAGAACTGACATTGTTCTATAACGATGTGAGTGACACTGTTGATATCCGAACCGGTGAAAACTTAGATAAAGACAGCGGTGATATTCAAAGTTGGAGCACAAAC
The DNA here is from genome assembly GCF_021654215.1 of Vibrio sp. MMG023. Taxonomy (NCBI): domain Bacteria; kingdom Pseudomonadati; phylum Pseudomonadota; class Gammaproteobacteria; order Vibrionales; family Vibrionaceae; genus Vibrio; species Vibrio sp. MMG023. Next base: position 76,070 of record NZ_JAKFZP010000008.1, read on the forward strand.
CTAGATGGCTTCAAGAACTATGGCTTCGAGTTGATTTCACAATACCGTATTAACGATTTCTATAGTGATTTCTCAGCGAGTTACATTCGCGGGAAAAATAAAGGTAGCTTATCGGATTCAACCGGCTCGGATGATGACTACCCGGGCGTCCCGCCCTTGAATATTAATCTCGGTTTGGGCTACGAATGGCTTCCGGGACTGCGCTATGGTTGGGAAGTTCGTTGGTACGATGCTCAAACCAAAACAGACGCGTCTGGTGATAACTTAAAAGTGAAATCACCAAGTGAGCAATACACGTTGCAAAATGCTTATGTCACTTGGGAAGTTCAGCAGGTGAAAGGGTTAAGTGTTGGAGCGGTCGTGAATAACTTAACAGACCGTTATTACGAAGCTTACCTATCTAATGGCGTGCCTTCTCCCGGCCGAGAAGTGAAGGTCCAACTAACTTATCAATACTAATCAGGCTTTGTCTGATTACGAACCGAACCAAATTCGGAGCATACGTACTTGCTCCGAATTTTTCTTTTTATTCACCGTCACTTTTCACAGTATATCTAATGAAGAAGATTCAAATTACTTTTTTACTAACAAGAACGTTAATCACAATTGGCCTCGCCTTCCTCACTGCTCCAAGCTACTCACAAGAGAATATCTCTCAGTATTTAATGGATCAGAGTAAGACACTACCAGTAGAGGATCATTACGCTGCCAACATTTCAGATAACTTAAATCTAGACGCTCAGCCTGAAGCTTTGACTTGGGGAGAAAATGGGAAGTCAGGTCACTGTAACTACGCAAAAGGTGAGATTACCGAGGCAAGAGACTATGACTACGGTGAAGCTACCGATTTGTCAGATGGATTACGCCACATTGATTTGCAGCCAGTTCACACACCTAAAAAACTGCGCAAAGACCATACGTACAATACCGCTTCATCAGGAAGTTCAATGACATTCTCAGTTTCCTCTGACTGCTTATAACGACACAAATAAAAATGCCCCGAGATTAACTCGGGGCATTTTCAAATTCATTGTCGATGGTAGTCAATCACCATCAAACACACTGCGATTACTCTTCGTCAGTGTCTACGTCTGCTTCACGAGCTTGACGAGCTTCTTCTTTGCGAACTTTTGCCGCTAGTTGCTCTGCTTCACGCTCTTGACGTTGTACTGCTTTGCGCTCGTTACGAACTACTTGGTTTTGTACAAAACCTGCAAGTTCCTGCTCAGCCCAAGCTTGTGCTTTCTCTTCGCTGTCAAAACCAGTTTCACGTTTTGATACCACTACTTTACGAGAAGTCACCTGACGAGTGATCTCTGCGCTCCAACCGTTACGTTTTTCAGTTACGCGGATAGCAAATTTTGGATTTTTAGCCATTTCTTTCATTTCCTAAGGGATTAATCAGGGATTCGGTCAACTTGATAACTCCATCTAAGCTGAGCTGTTTAACACCATCCCTTGGTAAGCGCGGTATTAGAGCATAAAAGTTACCGAAACGCTGCAAGTTTTTTAAGGGAGACGGGAGACGATTTCATTTGGAATACTTAGGAACAAATACTGTCAACACCTATTGAGTCCATGCATTGACCTCTAGTATTCCAGTACACACATCTCAATTCCTACAGCGAAGCCTTCCCGACTCTCGAAGCGCAGCGTCCTGTAGGACGAAGTCTGTTCTCGATTCTTAAATAAAGAAAGCGCCGGTCTCTCAACCAGCGCTTATCGATTTTCGTTAACGTTGACGAACGACGTCGTGATTAACCGATGTTCTTGCGTGCGTTTTGGAACATACGCATCCAAGCACCGTTCTCACCCCAACCTTCTGGAGACCATGAGTTCGCAACTGTACGGAATACACGCTCTGGGTGCGGCATCATGATAGTTACGCGGCCATCTTGAGTCGTTAGACCCGTGATTGCATTTGGCGAACCATTCGGGTTGTTCGGGTATTGCTGAGTCGCATTACCGTGGTTATCCACGTAACGAACTGCAACCGTGCCTGACGCTTCAATCGCGGCTAGGTGGTCAGCATCACGAACTTCTACGCGGCCTTCACCATGAGAAACTGCGATTGGCATGCGAGAGCCTGCCATGCCATCGAAGAATACAGAATCAGATTTCTGTACTTCCACTAGGCTAAAGCGAGCCTCAAAACGCTCAGATTCGTTACGAACGAAGCGTGGCCATAGGTCTGCACCTGGGATTAGCTCTTTCAGGTTCGATAGCATCTGACAGCCGTTACATACACCTAGAGAGAAGGTATCTTCACGCTGGAAGAAGCCTTCAAACTGGTTGCGAGCTTGCTCGTTGAACAGGATAGACTTAGCCCAACCTTCACCCGCACCAAGTACGTCACCGTAAGAGAAGCCACCACAAGCGACTAGACCCTGGTACTCTTCTAGAACCGCTTGACCGGTTAGGATGTCGCTCATGTGAATATCGGTTGCTTCAAAGCCTGCTCGGTCAAAGGCTGCTGCCATCTCAACGTGAGAGTTAACGCCCTGCTCACGTAGGATTGCCATCTTAGGCTTAGCGCCCTTATTTATCATAGAACCGGCAATGTAAGGTGCTGCAATGTCTTCATTTACATCGAAGCTTAGCTTAACGTTTAGGCCAGGATCTGAGTTGTCTTTCTTCGCTTCATGCTCTTGGTCAGCACATGCTGGGTTATCACGTAGACCTTGCATCTTATGCGTAGTCTCCGCCCAGATAGTACGTAGTTCAGTACGATTACGCTCTAGAACTACCGTGTCACCAGAAGTAATCACTAGCTCATCAGATGCTTCTACTGAGCCGATTACATGAGAACATGCCTCAAGACCGTTTGCTGATAGCGTTGAAAGTACCGCGTCTAAATCTTCGTTCTTAACCTGAAGTACTGCACCTAGCTCTTCGTTAAATAGTGCTGCTAGTACGTCTTCACCTAGGTCAGCAATATCTGCTTTCACACCACAGTGACCTGCGAATGCCATTTCAGCAAGAGTCACGAATAGACCGCCATCACCTTTATCGTGGTAAGCCACTACTTGGTCATTCGCGACTAGGGCTTGAACGCCTTCGTAGAAGCCTTTCAGTTGTACTGCGTTGTCTACGTCTGCTGGCTTATCACCAAGCTGCTTATAAACCTGTGCAAGCGCTGTTGCGCCTAGACGGTTTTGACCATTACCTAGGTCGATAAGTACAAGGCTAGAAACACCTTTGTCAGTACGAAGCTGAGGAGTAATCGTCTTACGAACATCTTCAACACGTGCAAACGCAGTAATAACAAGAGATAACGGAGACGTTACTTCTTTCTGCTCGCCGTTCTCTTCCCACTTGGTCTTCATCGACATTGAGTCTTTACCAACTGGGATAGTTAGACCAAGCGCTGGACATAGCTCTTCACCAACTGCTTTCACTGCTTCGTAAAGACCTGCGTCTTCACCCGGGTGACCTGCTGGAGACATCCAGTTTGCAGACAGTTTAATGTGTTTGATATCACCGATGTTTGTCGCTGCGATGTTTGTGATTGCTTCACCAACCGCTAGACGAGCCGACGCACCAAAGTCTAGTAGAGCAACTGGTGTACGCTCACCCATCGACATCGCTTCACCGTGGTAAGTGTCGTAACTTGCTGCGGTTACCGCGCAGTTTGCTACTGGAACCTGCCAAGGGCCAACCATTTGGTCACGCGCAACAAGACCAGTCACCGTGCGGTCACCGATCGTGATTAGGAATGTTTTTTCTGCAACCGTAGGTAGACGTAGAACGCGATCCACGGCTTCATTTAGCTCGATACCGTCACGGTTAACCGCTGGGTTATTCGCTTTAAGCGTTTTCGCATCACGGTGCATCTTAGGCGTCTTGCCAAGAAGTACATCCATTGGCATGTCGATTGGCGTGTTGTCGAAATGCGAATCTTCAAGTTTCAGTTCACGCTCTTCCGTTGCTACACCTACTACGGCGTATGGTGCGCGCTCACGCTTACAGATTGCGTCGAATACTTCCATATTCTCTGGCGCAACTGCCATTACGTAACGCTCTTGAGATTCGTTACACCAGATCTCAAGTGGGCTCATGCCCGGCTCGTCGTTTGGTACGTCACGCAGTTGGAAGATACCGCCACGCTCGCCATCGTCTACAAGCTCTGGAAGTGCGTTAGAGATACCGCCCGCGCCCACATCGTGGATAAATGCGATAGGGTTAGCATCACCAAGTTGCCAACAACGGTCGATCACTTCCTGACAGCGGCGTTCCATTTCTGGGTTTTCACGCTGTACCGATGCAAAATCTAGGTCTTCTGCTGATTGACCAGATGCCATAGAAGAAGCAGCTCCACCGCCAAGACCGATGTTCATTGCTGGACCACCAAGTACAATTAGGCTTGCACCAACAGGGATCTCTTTCTTCTGAACGTGCTCGTCACGAATGTTACCCATGCCACCAGCAATCATGATTGGCTTATGGTAACCACGAACCTCTTCACCGGCGTGAGAGTTCACTTTTTCTTCGTAAGTACGGAAGTAACCCAGTAGGTTTGGACGACCAAATTCGTTGTTAAACGCCGCGCCACCCAATGGACCTTCTAGCATGATGTCTAGAGCGGTAACGATGCGACCTGGCTTACCGAAATCTGTTTCCCATGGCTGTTCAAAACCAGGAATACGTAGGTTAGATGTTGTGAAACCAACTAGACCTGCTTTTGGCTTACCACCAATCCCCGTCGCGCCTTCGTCGCGGATTTCACCACCTGAACCAGTAGAAGCGCCCGGCCAAGGAGAGATAGCCGTTGGGTGGTTGTGCGTTTCCACCTTCATTAGGATATGCGCTTTCTCTTGGCTGTAACCGTACTGGCGAGTTTCCGGGTTCGGGAAGAAGCGACCTACATCTGAACCCACCATAACTGCTGCGTTATCTTTGTATGCAGACAGAACGTTTTCTGGTGTGGTTTCAAACGTGTTTTTGATCATCTTGAACAGAGACTTCTCTTGCTTAACGCCATCGATAGTCCAGTCTGCATTAAAGATCTTGTGACGACAGTGCTCTGAGTTCGCCTGCGCAAACATCATGAGCTCAATGTCAGTCGGGTTACGTTCTAGCTTATTTACGAACGCATCGTAAAGGTATTCTATTTCATCATCTGCAAGAGCAAGACCTAAGGTAACGTTTGCGTTTTCAAGCGCAGCACGACCGCCTTTTAATAGGTCAACGTCTGCTACAGGAGCAGGTTCTGCCGCTTGGAATAACGCATTTGCTGCATCGAAATCAGTAAATGTCACTTCCATCATGCGATCATGGATGAGTGCTTTTACATCAGCAATTTGAGCATCGTTAAGAGGAGTCGATGTCTCTACGTAGTATGCAGTGCCGCGCTCAAGACGTTTTACTTTGTCTAGTCCACAGTTGATAGCGATATCAGTAGATTTAGAAGACCAAGGCGAAATAGTGCCCGGACGAGGCGTAACAAGAAGTAGAAGACCTTCTGGCTCATGCTCTTCGATCGTAGGACCGTAAGTCAGCAATTTTTCCAGTTTTTCCAACTCTTGAGCATCAAGGTCAGACTTTAGATCCGCAAAGTGCATGAACTCTGCGTAAATGCCAGTGACAGGCAGATCTTGTTCACGACAAAGTTCCAGTAGTTTATTAACACGAAACTCAGAAAGAGCTGGGGAGCCACGCAAAATTCTCATGTGCTTAGGTCTCTTATTGCAAGTGATTAAGGTGATATTGGAATAAATTCAGTGGGTTATACTGTTTTCTTCGAAGCTATTCCCGAAGGTTTTTCAAACCTATGCCGATGCCACCTCTTCGTTGCGAGCGCATTATATAGCAATTGTTTTTGTGATGTAACACCAAAAGCAACCGTTTGCGTCATTTTTTTCGTCAAATTTGATTTACGACTAAAATGTCGATAAATCACACAATGTCGCACTCTATCTGCCTGATTCACTTTGCCCAACCAGCTCGCTTTGATATAAAGGCAACTAGAAATTTATCGAGACGTACCGAATTAATGCAAATAAGTCAGTTCAACCGACTCAAGCGCAGCGCCCTACTTTTCGCGTCTGTGCTTTTACTTTCTGCTTGCCAGATTGAATCGGAGCCAAAAAGTGAATTCGAGCAAATCCAAGAGCGTGGTGTCCTACGTGTTGGCACGCTAAACAACCAACTCTCCTACTACATCGGTCCTGATGGCCCGGCAGGTTTGGATTACGAACTGGCACGAAAATTTGCTGAGCAATTAGGTGTGAAGCTGGAGATTCGACCGGCGTTTCGCCAAGCGGATCTCTTCCCTGCATTAAAGAAAGGCGACATCGATATTATTGCTACAGGTTTAAACCAAACTTCTGAAGCTGTACAACGTTTTCGTCCTGGACCCGCTTACTATTACGTCAGCCAACAAGTGGTTTATAAAAAAGGTCAGCTTCGTCCTCGCGACATTAATCAGCTGATCAATTATCAAGCTAAAAAAGACAGTAATGCGGAAGAAGGCTCAAATGCTGGGGCAGAAACTCTTCAGATAGTTGAACAATCTCAGTTTGTTCCAACCTTAACGGCGCTACAGAAACAATACCCAGATTTCCAATTTGAGATTGTTGGTGATGCGGATACGCGAGATCTGCTCAAGCATGTCTCTACAGGTGAGTTACGTTTTACGGTAACCGATTCAGTAGAACTGTCTTTGGCACAGCGCCTGTATCCGGATCTTGCTTTAGCCTTTGAATTGACAGAAGACCAACCCGTATCTTGGTTTACTCGTCGCTCTGAAGATGAAAGCTTCTACGCAATGTTGATCGAGTTCTTCGGCAATATTAAACAATCTGGCGAACTGGCGACTTTAGAAGAGAAGTACATTGGACATATCGAAGCCTTCGATTATGTCGATACTCGTGCTTTTATACGCGCACTGGACAATACCTTGCCTAAATGGGCACCGCTGTTCCAAAAATACAGTGAAGAGTTTGATTGGCGCTTGATTGCTGCATTGGCTTATCAAGAGTCTCATTGGAAACCAAAAGCGAAGTCGCCGACTGGCGTTCGTGGCATGATGATGCTCACGCTCCCTACCGCAAAAAGTGTTGGTGTAACAGATCGTCTTGATCCGGAACAATCCGTACGCGGTGGCGTGGAATACCTACGTCGTATAGTCGCACGTGTTCCAGATTCAATTAATGAACATGAAAAGATTTGGTTTGCCTTAGCATCATACAACGTGGGTTATGGTCATATGATGGACGCACGACGCCTGACTAAAGCACAAGGCGGCGATCCAAACGCGTGGGCAGATGTTAAAGAGCGTTTACCCTTGCTGCGCCAGAAGCGCTTCTACAGCCAAACACGTTATGGTTATGCTCGTGGTGATGAAGCACGCAACTATGTTGAGAACATTCGTCGCTACTATCAATCCATCATTGGTCATGTCAGCCAAAAGCCTGCGATTGACGAAGACACAGAAGATCTTCAAGTCATTCCACCACTCTCCCCAGATCTGTTAACGTCTGGAGCGGTGGAAACCTTAGCTGAGCAAGTTTCGGGAGCGGTCGAGACAACACCAAGTACTGAGGCCAGCCCAACTCAAAATGCAGAGCAAACGCCGAATCCAAAAGAAGAATAAACCTTTCGAAAATAGCGAGCTAACAGCTCGCTATTTTTTTATTGAGTCGCCAACAGAAACTCACTAGAATCCCGTCTTTCGAGCTCATTTATCTAGCCAGTGTTTTCGTGAAATACCGAGTAACGGAAGAGAAACAGTGAGCTCAATTGGTCACCCTCTCCTTGATATGATGTCACCATCATCCATGAGTATGCATCATAAGAATAACATCTATTGATCATGAATCGGATACTTTGCTATGCGAGTGTCGGAGAGTGTGTTCGTTGTCTGCAAGAGGTTCTGATAATGAGAAAACGCAGAGTGCAGTCAAAACGTTTGAATAAAACAGTGGCTGCTAACCGCCGTAAGCGCACGCTTACAACCATGAAAAGAAAAGTCAGTGCACGTAATCGTGTTTTCGTTCACTTAGTGAATCACTGAAAACTTGAAGCAAACATCTACTGCACGGTAGGTGTTTGCTAAAAACAACCATCAAACTCCCTGTTATTCGTCTTTTGTTCCCTGTTCATTGTCCAACGCTTTTTGCGCCTGCTTCTTCGCTTTAATTTCTTTACGACGACGTTTAAAGAACGCCTGTAACTGACCTCTGCATTCCTCTTCCAGCAAACCGCTTTCTACTGTCGCATAATGATACGCGGCTTGGCTCTCAAACAAATTCAGAACGGTCCCTGCAGCGCCAGCTTTAAGGTCTGGTGCTCCATATACCACGCGCTTTACTCGACTGTGTAGTAACGCACCTGCGCACATAGGGCACGGCTCTAAGGTCACATAGAGCGTAGTATCAAGTAAACGGTAGTTCTCGAACACCTCACCCGCTTTACGCAAGGTTTGGATCTCAGCATGAGCGGTCGCATCGTGCGAACAAATAGAGCGGTTCCAACCTTCAGCAACCACTTCACCATCTTTCACAAGCACTGCCCCAACAGGCACTTCCCCTTCCGCTTCAGCTTGCTCTGCAAGCTCTATCGCACGGCGCATAAATAGTTCGTCTTGAGGGGAGAATTGTGAGTCTGACAAAAGAGGCTCCAGTTTTGGGATCGGTCATTATGGAAAGTGGATTTTAACCTTCAAAGAGAGGAAGTGGAAGCGGGGTGCGGGATGCGGGATGCGGGATGCGGGATGCGGGATGCGGGATGCGGGATGCGGGATGCGGGATGCGGGATGCGGGATGCGGCTTATTTTGTTTTTCTAGGAGCAAATTTTGTCAACGCTGTTTAAACTGAGTCTCTCTCATCAACCTTCCGGTACACCTCTTGATTTAAAAAGCGAAGCTTTCTATAGGACAAAGTCCGTTCTTCGATTCCCGAAAACCAAAAAGCGCCAGTCTCTCGACCAGCGCTTTCGAATTACCAATACCTAAATAGTTGGTGTTGTAGCTAGGCAACAAGCAAGTTCAGCCCTATGAGCATAGAGGCTCTATGTGATTAGGGTGAACTTGCGCAGTTAACAACGCTACAGCGCCAAATATGACGGTATTTACATTGTGTATGTGTATGGCGCTTGGATACCTAGAGGAATACCTAGCATCCAGTAAGCAACTAGGAAGATAGACCAGCCGATTAGCATCGCAATCGAGAATGGCATCATTAGAGAAGCTAGCGTACCGATACCTGTCGACTTCACGTAACGTTGACAGTAAACCACTACTAGAGGGAAGAATACCATCAGAGGTGAAATGATGTTCGATACAGAGTCACCTACACGGTAAGCCGCTTGAGATAGCTCAGGCGAGATACCCACAGCCATTAGCATAGGCACTAGGATAGGACCGATAAGAGCCCATTTCGCTGATGCAGAACCGATTAGAAGGTTTACAGAAGCCGTTAGAAGAATCATACCGATGATAGTTGCTTCACCAGGTAGGTTCATCGCTTTCAGGCCTTCCGCACCGTATAGCGCTAGCATCGTACCGATATTTGATTGCGCGAACGCAGATAGGAACTGCGCACAGAAGAACGACATTACAATGTATGCGCCCATCGTAGACATAGTATCCGCCATCGCTTTGATGATGTCGTTACTTGTCTTGAACGTGCCAGAAACGCGACCGTAAACGTAACCCGGAATGATAAACAGGATGAAGATCAACGGAACGATAGACTTCATGATTGGCGCAGAGAACGCAGTGATTTCACCTTCAGGTGAACGCAGTGCAGAGTTTTCTGGGATAAGTGCCACAACAAGAAGTGCGATACCTGCCATCATAGCCCAACCAGCGTAACGGAAAGCTTTTGATTCAGTTTCAGTGAAAGAACCAAGATCTGGTGCTTTTTCTGCATCTTCATCAACAGGCGTGTTCGCTAGGCGAGGTTCGATGATTTTTTCAGTTACGTACCAACCAATAGCAACGATGATTACTGAAGATAGACCAGTAAAGAAGATGTTCGCTAGCGGGTTAACCACGTACTCAGGGTCAAGAACCTGTGCCGCTGTTTGAGTAAAGCCAGCTAGTAGAGGATCGATACCTGAAGGGATGAAGTTTGCAGAGAAACCACCTGATACACCAGCAAACGCAGCTGCGATACCCGCTAGAGGGTGACGACCTGCTGCGTGGAAGATGATACCACCAAGAGGAATAACTAGAACGTAGCCCGCATCCGCCGCAGTGTGCGATACGATTGCCACAAGAATTAGCATTGGAGTAAGAAGTTTTGCTGGCGTGAAGTTCAGCATCTTCTTAAGACCAGTGGTGATGAAGCCAGACGAATCGGCAACACCCACACCTAGCATCGCAACAAGTACGATACCCAGTGGAGCAAAGCCAGTGAACGTTGTCACCATGTTAGCAAGGAAACTTGCTAGTGCTTCACCCGTAAGAAGGTTAGTAATAGTAAGAGCTTCGCCAGTTCGAGGGTTTAGAAGGTCGAAAGAAACATTCGACAAAAGTGCAGACGCAGCCCAAGTAATGATTAGTGCCCAGAAGAACAGAATCGCTGGATCAGGAATTTTATTACCCGCTCTTTCGATAAAGTTCAGAAAGCGATCCATCCCGCTCGGCTTCGGTGACGGTGCTTTATTTACAGCTTGGTTACTCATGGTAACTCCATATGAATGATGTTGGTGCCATGGCCTATTTGAGTAATTATAACGGCCTATTTTCAACCGAGCATTCTATTAAATAGTGATTAAGAAAGCACAAGGTTCTATGTTTTTTTCCATATTTGGAGACATATTTTGCAAAAACGACATATCAATTAAACATAAAAAAAACAGTAGCACACCATTCGCATTAACAGTTGCAAAACCACCTATTAACCACCCAACCAAGCATAAAAATTGTCAATATTTACGATAAAAGCAATTGTACAAGAAATGCAAAACACCTTAGTTTTCGAACTCACTGTAACGCGAAATCATTGTTTTTAGCTCAATCGATTGCGTTTCCCCCATCCTATCTTTCCAGCTAGAAGTTATCGTGATGGTCTTGAGAGATCCGGAGATCGTTGCTGCAGGCACTTCCCACTCAACGATATAAGATCCAGTAGCAGAAGATCCTGTTGCAATAGCAGCGAAACTGGCAGGTGTGATAGTAGACATTGCCTCAGAAGCACCTCGAGTGCGGAACAACTCAAGTTGATTTTCGGCCAGTCGCAGTGCCTCGATACTTTGAATCGCGTAATCCGATTCACGTTCCATGTAGATTTGTAGCTTAGTTAAACCGAGCGCACCAATACCAAGCAGCAGAAAAGAAATCAGCACCTCGATTAAGCTAAAGCCTTTTTGTTTAGAGATCATTCCAAGAGCCCTTTTTCCATTTAGTCTTCAGAATACGAGAGAGAGGCACATCAATTGCGTTGCCATCAAAATATAGATCTAGTGCAGCACCAAAAATAGCGGCCTGTCCCGGAGCATCCATCACATAACCACCTGAAGGGAAAAAAGCGCCTTGTTGATAATACACAATGTCGGTATCAGTCGGTTTAGGAGTAAAGTTAGCAACATGGCCATCAAGTACTAACTTCAATGCCTCTAAATCGTCTTGAACCGTTGCGGAGCTGCTGCTCCATGAAGCAGAGGAGGGAGTGAAGTCAGGGTGGAAGTTTCCACTATTATCTATTTCACCAGAAACGAAATGGAAAAGTAACCCTTTGAAAGTAAGCGCACCACTTGTAGTAAATAACCCATTGTGAGCAACCAAGATAACACCGCTAGGAGTGTGAGTATTAATAGCAGTTCCAATATTACTTAAATCAGTTCCCGTTAAGTGACAATTACCATAAATCCAGATTAAGTCTTTTCCATTATTAATAATATTCTTTATCTGGGTACCACAATCATTAACCCTTGATGGGGCTGGTAAAGTTTGTTGCGTAAATTTCATTTCACCAGAGCTTTTAGTCAAAGAAGTAGCAGATACCTTTACAAACTCTTCGTTGGACATGATTTTGAACCAATCCTCACGTTTTTCAGCAAAGAAGTTTTCAAATGGCTGTTGTGATGCATCTAACAAGAAATCTTTTTGAGAAGATGTTGGCGAAGAAGTAACTGTTGATTGATGCCCAGAATCGCACCCCTGCCCTGAAGGAAAGTCAACATAGGGTTTAGCATTATCCGTTAACCCTTTATTCTGCAAATTGCCAAACACTTTCAATTTACTGCTGTATGTTACGGCTCGGCATTGCCATTTATTGGTAGTGCTTGCTTCTTTTAAAGGATCAGGGCTAATAGAGTTAGAGCCGTTTAAATAAAGATCTGCCGTTGTCTGGATAGCTCCAGCTCCATTTCTACCTGCGAATTTTATGACTTTTGTTATTTCAGCAAACCCACTCTCAGAGACTACCGTCAAATATTGGCTGGCTTTACTCAGTGTCAAACTTGAACTACAGGCATCTAGCTGTATTGTAGTCGGAACAGCCCCAGTCTCTTGAACTAGAGCGAAAACACACTCCAATCCCCCCTCAGCACGCCAGTGCTCTTGCCGCGCTTCAATTTGGTTATTGGCACGCTTGATCTGATAAAAAAGAGACTTGTAGCTACCAAGCGACATCATTAACGCAGCGACAAGTAATACACTGACAACCAGTAACGCTGCTGCACCTTGTTGTTTATTCATTATTGCCAGTTCCTTTGTTTAACGGTAAAGGACTGCTCCGTACGAATATTCGTCGCATCTTTCAATTCAGTCCCCAAGGTAACGGTTATTAGGGCACTCTTAGCGTCGGTGTTTTCGAGAACCTCACTCACAAGATCAAACCGATTAACGTGGATCGCTTTTTTATCGAAGAGTGTGTTACACGTCCCTGTACCGGAGAGGTTGGCCACATCATTGATATCCCATATAGTGGCTTGCTTCTTTTCACACACAAAGAGCGATTCAGGTGTGCCATCCCGTTGCTCATACACCACGTTTTTATACAAAGACGTAGCTCCAGAAACCCCAACGTTATAAACGTATGCAATAAGCCCAGAGTCAGCGCCACTAATGGTATAAAGTGTGTTACTTGCACCGGATATTTTGACCGAATTTCCATCGCTACCATCAAATCCTGCGCGCTGAATATCGCTCTTCATCATCTGCAGAACACTGGCTGTGTTTTGCAATAACATCAGCTCTTTAGAGCGCTCCATCGCCACCTTTTGGCCACTGATATAAAGCGACCCGACAATAGCGAGAGAAATCAGTCCTAAAGAAGAGGCAATCATGAACTCAACGAGGCTGGCACCTTTTTGGTTAAACATATTCATCCCTTAAGAACAGGTTGAGTACCCAAAGAACTCGGTATTGTTGTTATCACTACATACACGAACGCGAGCAGAAAGAGTGTGAGAGATGAGTTTAAGTGCTTTTGTAGATTCTCCTACCGGATAAAATTTGATATTACCGGAGGAAGGGCGACCATGAACGTCATCGAAGCTGATTTGAGTCGATGAATAACTTGGCGTAACCACAATTCCGTTGTAAGCCTCTCCCGAAAATGACAACAAAACCGTACCTGCTCCTTCGGTTCCGTTATCAGTAAGCTCTATTCGCCAATTGCCATCACTTGATGAAGCCCCAGACATAATAATGTGAGCCCAGAGTCTTTCTCTGCGTAAAACCGCTTCCGACTTACCTTGAAGAACAAAACCGTGTAGCTCATCAGCTAAACGCTGCATTTTGTTGGTTTCAAAAACATTTTGGAAAGATGGTGCTGCCGCCGCCAGTAAAACACTCATTACTGCGATGGTGATCAGAAGCTCCAACAACGTAAACCCGCGAGGCATTTCCCAAATTCCTATGCAAACGGCAAAAGGGCCGTAATTCATCTTGCGCTGATGCTATCACCTAAGAAAAATAGGCGGAAAAGTGAAAAGGGAACTACTCGTCATGATTCGAATTTCTGGTTGTAACGGATACAACAAACGATTTAGAGGGATGACATTGATCGAATTACTGATAGCCGTTGTGATCGTCGGTATCATTGCCGCTATCGCCTATCCGTCTTATAGCAACCACAGTATCACTGCCCATCGCACTGTTGCGATCAGTGATATTGCTCGTCTTCAATTGGAACTCGAAACGTCTTATGACGGGAGCTACGACTGGAGTGGATTGGTATCTGGTGGGCATTGTACGATTTGTGATTCAGACTCAGACCGCTTTTCATTTCATATCGTCAGTTCAGCGACTTTAGCGTATAGAATTGAAGCAACAGCCAAGTCTGATTTAGGGCAAGACAACGACAGTTGCTTCACTGGCCAAGACAAAAAAATAACACTCACTTCAACCAATATTGAATCGCCAAGCGATTGTTGGAACTAGAGCGCATTTGCTTGAATCCATTAAGCTATCAATCGCTAAATGCAAAAAAAGCCTGCATCGTTGCAGGCTTTTTATTGGATTCAGTTAACCACGCAATTAGCTGGTTAAGTCATCAAAGAACTTCTTCACACCGTTGAAGAAACCTTCAGATTTTGGTTTGTGCTTAGTCGCAGCATCGCCACCACAAGACTCATCAAACTCTTTCAGCAATTCTTTTTGACGAGAGCTTAGGTTAACAGGTGTCTCAACCACTAGCTTAACGATTAGGTCACCCACACCGCCACCACGAACGCCTTTCACACCTTTACCACGCATGCGGAACATGCGGCCAGTTTGCGTTTCTGTCGGTACTTTAAGGTTCACACGACCATCTAGCGTCGGAACCTCAACTTCACCACCAAGTGCAGCCATTGCAAAGCTTACAGGCACTTCACAGTATAGGTTGTTACCTTCACGTTCAAAGATGTGATGCTCTCTCACGTGAACTTGTACATATAGGTCACCTGCTGGTGCGCCCATTTCTCCTGCTTCACCTTCGCCAGACAGACGAATGCGATCGCCAGTATCAATACCAGCTGGGATCTTAACGTTAAGTGTCTTAGTTTTCTGCTTACGGCCTTGACCATGACATTCATTACATGGGTCTTTGATGATCTTGCCTTTACCGTGACAGGTAGGACAGGTCTGCTGTACAGCAAAGAAGCCTTGACGCATCTGTACTTGACCATGGCCATGACAGGTGCCACAAGTTTCAGCCGTTGAGCCTTTCTTCGCGCCACTGCCATCACAGGTATCACAGTGGACTAGCGTAGGCACTTCGATCTCTTTAGAAACACCGCGAACGGCTTCTTCTAACGACAGTTCCATGTTGTAACGCAGGTCCGCACCACGTTGTGCTCGCTGCTGACCACCGCCACGACGGCCGCCACCAAAGATATCACCAAATACATCACCGAAGATGTCGCCGAAATCAGCGCCACCGCCACCAAAACCGCCGCCGCCGAAGCCGCCACCGCCTTGTTCAAAAGCCGCATGACCATACTGGTCGTAAGCCGCTTTCTTTTGAGGCTCAGTTAGAATTTCGTACGCTTCTTTTACTTCTTTAAACTTGTCCGCAGCAGACTCATCACCCTGGTTACGGTCTGGGTGGTATTTCATCGCTAGACGCTTGTACGCCTTTTTGATATCGCGCTCAGAGGCATCACGGCTTACGCCTAATACTTCGTAAAAATCACGTTTTGACATGTTCTTCGTCACCAATTATTTACTGCAAACGGCATCGATTCACCGCTTGGTGTTTGTATCATTCTAGCTAAGTGCACTTATTGCAAAATACTTAGCTAGAAGGACAACGTTGACAAACAGACGGGCGTAAGAGTCACCCCAAACGCCCGTACACAAAGTCTTATCGACTCTAGGCGACCGCAATCGCCTAGTTAAGAAAGCTTATTTCTTGTCGTCTTTAACTTCTTCGAACTCAGCATCAACTACGTCGTCTTCTTTAGACTGTTGAGCATCAGCGTCAGCACCTTGTGCTTGTTGAGCTTGAGCTTGTTGTTGAGCGATTTCCATTAGCTTTTGAGCTGCAGTCATAAGCGCTTGAACTTTCGCATCGATTGCTTCTTTGTCATCACCCTTACGAGCAGTTTCAAGCTCAGCGATAGCTGCTTCAATCTTCTCTTTCTCATCTGCAGGTAGTGCTTCACCAGCTTCTTCTACTTGCTTACGAGTACCGTGAATCATTTGGTCAGCTTGGTTACGTGCAGCCGCTAGCTCTTCGAACTTTTTGTCCGCTTCTTTGTTAGCTTCTGCTTCTTGAACCATTTTCTCGATGTCTTCGTCGCTTAGGCCGCCAGAAGCTTGGATAGTGATCTTCTGTTCTTTACCTGTTGACTTATCTTTCGCAGATACGTGAAGGATACCGTCAGCATCTAGGTCGAAAGTTACTTCGATTTGTGGCATACCACGAGGCGCAGCTTGAATGCCTTCTAGGTTGAATTGACCTAGAGACTTGTTGTATGACGCTTGCTTACGCTCACCTTGAAGAACATGGATTGTTACCGCGTTCTGGTTGTCTTCTGCTGTAGAGAAAACTTGGTTAGCTTTAGTTGGGATAGTTGTGTTTTTCTCAACTAGCTTAGTCATTACACCGCCCATTGTCTCAATACCTAGAGACAGTGGTGTTACGTCTAGTAGAAGTACGTCTTTTACTTCACCTGCAAGTACACCGCCTTGAACTGCAGCACCCATTGCTACTGCTTCATCAGGGTTTACGTCGCGGCGAGCTTCTTTACCGAAGAACTCAGCAACCTTCGCTTGAACCATAGGCATACGAGTCTGACCACCAACTAGGATTACGTCAGTGATGTCGTTTACAGATAGGTCAGCGTCAGCTAGAGCAACTTTTAGTGGCTCAAGAGAACGTTGTACTAGGTCTTCAACTAGAGATTCTAGTTTCGCACGAGTCACTTTCACGTTCATGTGCTTAGGACCAGTCGCGTCTGCAGTCACGTAAGGTAGGTTTACGTCAGTTTGAGAAGTAGAAGAAAGCTCAATTTTCGCTTTTTCTGCTGCTTCTTTAACACGTTGCATCGCTAGTGGATCGTTCTTAAGGTTGATACCTTGCTCTTTGTTGAACTCGTCAACTAGGTAGTTGATTAGACGTGTATCAAAGTCTTCACCACCAAGGTGAGTATCACCGTTAGTTGCTAGAACTTCGAAAGTTTTCTCGCCTTCAACTTCATCGATTTCGATGATAGAGATATCGAATGTACCACCACCAAGGTCGTATACCGCAATAGTGCGGTCGCCGCCTGACTTGTCTAGGCCGTATGCTAGAGCAGCCGCTGTTGGTTCATTGATGATACGTTTAACTTCTAGACCTGCGATACGGCCAGCGTCTTTTGTTGCTTGACGTTGAGCATCGTTAAAGTAAGCAGGAACTGTGATAACTGCGCCAGTTACTTCCTCACCTAGGAAGTCTTCAGCAGTTTTCTTCATTTTTTTCAAGATTTCAGCAGAAACTTGAGGAGCAGCCATTTTTTGGCCTTGCGCTTCTACCCAAGCGTCACCGTTGTCAGCCTTAACGATTTTGTAAGGCATGATTTCGATATCACGCTGAACTTCTTCATCTTCAAAGCGACGACCAATTAGACGCTTAATTGCAAATAGCGTGTTAGTTGGGTTTGTAACCGCTTGACGTTTTGCAGGTTGACCTACTAGCGTTTCACCATCGGTATATGCAACAACCGATGCCGTTGTGCGTTCGCCTTCAGCGTTTTCAATTACACGAGGTTTGTCGCCGTCTAGTACAGCAACACATGAGTTAGTAGTACCTAAGTCAATACCAATGATTTTACCCATCAGGCTATCTCCGAATAAATTCTATTTTCGTTTTGCTATATCCCCTATGTGGGGACGTAGAATCGGGTTTCAACCCTTGCTCACAAACAAAAATAATTATGTTTGCTTCTCTTATGCCCAATAGATAAGGGCTGCAAATGGCTTTTCAAGGGAAAGAGCAAAAAAAATTGAAAAAAGTTGTGCAAAAAGCGGGATGTTGGAATCTCGAAGCGCAGCGTTCCATAGGACGAAGTCCATTCCCGAAGCGAAGCGTCTATTAAAAAGAAAAAGCGAGGCCCTAAGACCTCGCTGTGAATTCGATTAAGTGAGCGATTAAGAATTACGCACTCGCTTGTGCAGGTTCAGCATCCACGATTTCTTCTTTACCAATCTCGCCTTCAGACTTAGCAACAATCGTGTTTACTGCTGTATCGCCGACTACGTTAGATGATGTACAGAACATATCGTTAATACGATCAACCGCTGCAACGATTGCTAGACCTTCTGGTGGTAGACCCAATTGGTGAAGGATAACACCAACCATCACTACACCGCCGCCAGGAACACCGCCAGCACCGATAGACAGTAGCAGAACCGTGAAGCCTAGAGTCACTAGGTCAGATACCGCAATAGGCTGACCAAACGCGTTTGCACAGAATACCGCTGCGATTGCGATGTAGATTGAAGCACCTGCCATGTTCATAGTTGCACCTAGTGGTACACCAAAACCAGCTACCGACTTAGACACACCAATCTTGTCAGTAAGAGTACGCATCGTTACTGGGATCGTCGCATTTGAACTTGCTGTAGATAGAGAGAACAACACTTGTTCACGCGTCTTACGAGAGAACTCGCGCGCAGAAATACCCGTGAACATTTGAACCGCTAGAGGGTAAACCACGAAGATCCAAAGCACTAGCATTGAAACCACAAGAGCAACGTAACCGGCTACTGATGCAAGCGTACCCGCATCCAAGGTTGCACCAAGTTGAATCATCAGAGCAAATACACCGTATGGCGCTAAGCTCATTACGAGACCAATTAGTTTCATCATGATTTCGTTCGCCATCTTAAAAGTACGAACCGCAGGGCCGCCTTTTGAATCAAGCGCTTGAATTGCAAGACCTGTCAGAATTGCCATAAAGATGATTTGTAGCATGTCGCCATTTGCAAACGCTTGTACAGGGTTGCTTGGAACAATGTTCACAACCATAGAGAAGATGTCTGGTGTTTCTGTTGACTTAAGCGCCACAGAATCAGAAATCGTACCCGCAAGGTTTGCACCTGCACCAGGCTGAACAATCATAGCAACAGTAAGAGCAGCAATGATCGCAACGACGGTATTTAAAATGTAAAGAGTAAAAGTTTTACCACCCAAGCGACCAAAAGAACGAATGTCTTTAAGTTCCACAATGCCACATACAATTGATACATAAACCAGAGGAACAACCAGAAGTTTAATCAGCGAAACGAACATGCCGCCCGCACCTTCTGCTGCACCTAGAATATAGGTATCAAAAATCGCAATACCGCTAAATAAGTACTGAATAGCTGTACCCAGCACGAGGCCGGCGAACAAGCCGATAAAAATCTTACTAGAAAGCGATTTATCCATCATAAATCTCCGAAATGTTGTGTTTGCTATTTATATTTTTATAGTTACATCTGCTAGTTTTTACGGCAGACCTCGCGAATAATACACATCGGAGTTACAAAATAAAGGCTTTCTTTACAGAAATGTTAATAACTAACATTAAAAGTAAATCACCAGTTCTAGATTGATATTCAGAATTTTATTTTGAAGACAAGTCATAACAGGTACTTATAGACACAGCATCCCATAAGTAAGCAAGATAAAGAGAGGATATCTCCTATAGGAAAATTATTTGCCAATAGGAAAAAGTTTGAAGAGGATCAAATTTCGAAATTTAGCTCATATTCAGAGGAGTGAATATGAGAATGACAATGTTTGAAACAAAAATGCCCACCGAGAACCAGTAGGCATTTAAATATATATATCAGTAGGTTACTGAATTATTTTGCAACCATAACCATTGCAGGACGTACCACGCGACCGTTTAGCTCGTAACCTTTTTGCATTACGAACATAACGGTATTTGACTCATGGTCAGGGCTTTCTTGGATAGACATCGCTTGATGGAATTCAGGGTTGAAAGCTTCACCTTCTGGATTGATCTCTTTCAAACCAAATTTCGATACCGCGTCTACAAACGTCTTATGCGTTAGCTCAACACCTTCAAGAATTGGCTTAACCACTTCATGCTCAGCATCAGCAGCTTGGATAGCACGCTCTAGGTTGTCGATAACAGGAAGAAGCTCTTCAGCAAACTTGTTCAAAGCGTATTTACGCGCCTTATCAATTTCTTGCTCTGTACGACGACGCATGTTTTCTACTTCTGCTTTAGAACGTAGAACGGCATCTTGCTGATCTTTCACTTTCGTTTCACTTGATAGAAGTGCTGCTTCTAGTTGAGCAATCTTAGCGTCTTTTTCATCACCAATGTCTTCAAGTTCCGCTTCTGCTTCTTGAGCGGCTGCCTCTACTTTCTCAGCCTCTTCGATGATCTGATCAAGCTCGGCTTCAGTAACTTTGTTTTCTTCGTTGCTCATGATATCTCCAGAATCAACATAATGTCCTCAAAGCTTACGCACGTTTTGCGGGCTCTAACCACATTAAAATTCGCATATTTAGGTAACTTGCCATTATTATGGGGATGAAGATTCCTGATTCAAGCCTCTTTAATGCGGAAATGCTATGAAAAACCCATGTAACGTGATCGCGATTATCGGAAAACCTCGAGATCAGCAGGCTATTCAAACTCATAGAGAGCTTTACCAATGGTTAACCTCTGAAGGTTACCAAGTGTTTATCGATGACCGCCTTGCTGCAATTTTAGACGATATTCCACAAAATCAATTTGCCAGCCTAGTGGAACTTGGTAAAAACGCCGATCTTGCTATTGTCGTTGGAGGCGATGGCAACATGTTAGGCGCAGCTCGCATTTTATCTCGCTTTGATGTCGCAGTGATCGGTGTGAACCGAGGTAACCTTGGTTTCCTAACGGACCTTAACCCCGATGATTTCAAAACGGCATTGAAAGCCGTTCTGAATGGCGAATATATTGAAGAAGAGCGATTTTTACTTGAGGCCGAAGTGCATCGTCATGGCCAAATTAAAAGCCACAATGCCGCCCTAAATGAAGCAGTACTTCACCCTGGTCAAGTCGCACATATGATCGAGTTTGAAGTTTACATTGATGATAGCTTTGCGTTTTCGCTGCGCGCCGACGGTTTAATCGTTTCAACTCCAACAGGTTCAACCGCTTACTCCCTTTCCGGTGGTGGTCCTATCTTGTCGCCAAGCCTGAATGCTATCTCTTTGGTACCTATGTTTCCTCACACTCTTTCAAGCCGTCCTTTAGTGGTTGATGGAAAACGACGCATTAAATTGATCGTGTCACCAGAAAACCGCGGTACGCAAGAAGTCAGTTGTGATGGACAAGTTTCACTACCGGTTTCTCCAGGCGATGAAGTTCATATTTATCAAAGCCCGAATGTACTTAAACTGATCCACCCAAAAGACTACAGCTACTACCACGTGCTAAGAAACAAGCTCGGTTGGTCAAGCAAATTGTTTTAACAAGAAAGGTTGATGTGAAGGCATCAACCTTTTTTCTATGCTCTCATTAACTCCAATTGCATCCCCACCCAAGGCGACACAGATTAATTCCTTGTTAAATTTAATTTTATAAAACTTGATCTTGTGGGTAAATTTTATACAAAATTCTGAGCTCAAATTGAAAGGTGTCCGACTGATGATATTCTCAGTATGAATAGAATGTAAACTCTAATTCATACTTATTATCTCAAAGGGCACATTATGAAAAAAACAATGATATTGTCCGTTCTCAGTACGTTAGCGCTTGCTGGCTGTCAATCTGAGGAGGCAAAGGTTACCGATATATCAAACGCAAAAGCCGAGGACATCTCGAATACCAAGCGGACACTAGCTCTGCAACTCAGCGAAAGTTATGCCAACATAGAACCCATGCTGCGCAAAGACATCACTGCCGAACACATTAATGTCCCCCTTTCCTCATTCGCCGAACAGAAACCTTTATCAGCATTTAGCCAACAACTCATACAAGCCGATACACAAATTCGGGCGTGGAAAGGCATCTCTGAATACTCAGATCAATTGCTTGAAGTTCGACTTGCAAATGAAGAAATGCTCGGCGTGTGGCAAGAAGGGACCGTCGACCCACTCTTTGCTTTCGAACCAACAGGGGATGATGAGCAGTGGCAATACATCGAAGCTTACGATGTTTATGGCCAAGTCCACCAACTCGATGTCTATCAACTTCCAGACGTGCCTGTATTGGTTGTCGACAGCAACAGCTCTGCAGAGCTAAAAGCTGGGCTACAGGCTATGCAGGCAGAAATGAGCAAGCTTGGGCAAGCAACCATGGTCCAACCCTATATGACTGACATCGCAAAGGCTCAAAAATCTCTTTTCTCCCACACAGAAAGTACACCTCAACCAATTCAAACTACGGTTTTGAAGAAGATTCGTCTTGCCAATGACCAAGAGCCTTGGATTTCAGGAAAAGCTGAAATCTACGCCATTGTCACAGGTGTAAACCCTACGCGTGATGAACCCACTTTGGATCTCGTCGAGCTACCTTATTTGGATTACGACAACACCACCTACTTACCCAACCAAATCATCATTCACTGGTCTCGTTACCGTTGGGGGGCGGCGGATATCGTCTTAATGGAGCAAGATGACGGCACCGATTACAAACAGTTAGCCAAACTGCTTGTTCAGGTTGCAGAAGAAGTCCTGAAGGCAATTCCAGATCCCGAAGTTCAGGCCTATGCCATTATTCCTCAGATCACCAACAAAATTATCGATGCAATTCCGGATGGCGCACTCACTAACGATGACGATTTTGTCGATGTGTATTACACCCTGATGCAAGACACTTCCTATGTCGACCATCCTGGAGCAGGGGTTAATGCTGTGGCAACGTTTGAGCCGCTCACAATTAACCCAACTCGACCGTAACTTGTTCAATTTTAATAGGTCGTTGCATTTGCTCGGCCTATTTTTCTCTTCACCATCACAAAAAATACCTTCTTCCTACAAAAAATCCAGCAGCCACCTTTACTGTATAAAGAAACAGTATATACTGTTTTCTTATACAGTATTGTTCAGTTATACAGGTAAATAAAAATGCTGGCTCATCTAAGTGTTAATAATTTTGCGATTGTTAAGTCTTTACAGCTCGAGCTTTCAAAGGGCATGACCACCATCACTGGTGAAACAGGTGCAGGTAAATCTATTGCAATTGACGCATTAGGTCTTTGTTTAGGCGGACGTGCCGATGCAGGCATGGTACGACAAGGCGAAGAGAAAACAGAAGTCAGCGCCGCCTTTTTACTGGACAACAATCTACACGCAACGCGTTGGCTAGAAGATAACGACCTGCTGGATGGCAGCGAATGTATCTTGCGTCGCATCATCACGAAAGAAGGCCGTTCTCGAGCCTTTATCAATGGCAGCCCAGTCCCTCTTTCACAACTCAAATCTCTTGGGCAGTTATTGATCAACATCCATGGACAGCACGCGCATCATCAGTTGATGAAGAGCGAGCATCAAATGGCCATGCTGGACCAATATGCTGGACATTTAAACCTATTAAAAAGCACACGCAGTGCTTACCAGCATTGGCGTCAAGCAGACAACAACCTTAAGCAACTAAAAGAGAACAGCCAGCAAAATCAGGCCCAAAAACAGTTGCTTGAATACCAAATTAAAGAACTGAATGAGTTATCGCTAGGTGAAGAAGAATTCGCAGAGCTCGAGCAAGAGCACAAACGACTGTCCAATAGTGGTGAACTCGCCACTACCTGTCAGCAAGCCCTCGAACTTATTTACGAAGGTGAAGAAGTCAATGCGCTTGGTATTTTGCAATCGGCCAATCACTCCCTAATCCAGTTAGCCGAATTGGATGAGAAGTTAGCTGAATTGCCAAACATGCTGGCAGAGGCAATGATCCAGCTAGAAGAAACCAAAAACGAACTTCGCAGCTACCTAGATGGCATTGATGTCGATCCCGGTCGCATGGCTTATGTCGAAGAACGTTTTTCTAAAGTGATGTCGATGGCTCGCAAACACCATGTTATACCCGATGAGCTATACCAACATCACCAAGATCTTCTTGCACAAATCGAAGCATTAGATTGCTCTGACGAGCGTCTGGATGAACTCGCTCAAGAAGTAGAACAGAAATACCAAAGCTTCTTAACTCAAGCAGAGAAGCTGCACAAGTCACGTAGCCGTTACGCAAAAGAGCTGAACAAACTTATCACGCAAAGCATGCACGAATTGAGCATGGAGAAAGCGGTATTCAGCATCGAGGTAAACAACGAAAACCTCCACCCATCTCCATTGGGTATGGACAGTGTGTGTTTCTTGGTCTCAACCAACCCAGGTCAGCCATTACAACCTATCGCTAAAGTCGCATCAGGTGGTGAGCTATCACGTATCTCGCTAGCAATACAAGTTATCACCGCACAAAAAGTGGATACGCCAAGCTTGATCTTCGATGAAGTTGATGTCGGTATCAGCGGCCCAACGGCTGCGGTTGTCGGTAAGATGCTGCGCAAGTTAGGCGAGTCGACTCAAGTGATGTGTGTAACCCACTTACCGCAAGTTGCTGGCTGTGGTCATCAACAAATGTTTGTTGCTAAACACACCAAGAGTGGGCAAACCGAAACAAAAATGCATGCCCTAGATGAACAACAACGTGTGGCAGAACTCGCTCGTTTATTGGGCGGAAGCCAAATTACCGACTCAACATTAGCCAACGCAAAAGAATTACTCATCGCGGTTTAACCATTCAACAAGGGATGAGAAATGGATATCAAAGCCATCAACAAAGAAAACTGTTTAGAGCTCGTCCCTCTTTTTATTGAGTTAGAATGCTATTACTTCAAAGAGGACGCCGCATCAGAGAATGAATTGACGCACTATCTAAAGCACCAAGTCTTCTCTGAGCATTCTAGTATCAAAATCATCGCAGCTTATGAGCGCGACTCTATTATTGGTTTTGCGTCTTACACAGTGATGTACCCTGCCCCTAAACTTTCCGGCCAAATGTACATGAAAGATCTCTTCGTTTCTTCAATCGCGAGAGGAAAAGGCGTTGGTATTCAACTAATGAAACATTTAGCGACCCTAGCAGTTACCTCGGGTTGCCAAAGACTTGATTGGACAGCAGAAAACACCAATCCTATCGCTGGTCAATTTTACCGCTCCATAGGTGCAGCAAACCTTGTTGAAAAAGAATATTATCGGTTTGAAGGTGAAACGCTCAAAGCATTTTCCCTCCCGCGATAATGCAACGCACGACCAACAGTAGTCGCCCCCGCGAAATATTGCGGGCACTCTCTTAAATCCCATATCATAAAAAACACACAACATACTTGATGAGTCATGTTCCGCCAGTTATCGTCTAATATCAGCGAATAAATGCAACTCAACTCAAAATTCGTTGTCAGATTTTCTACCATACGACGCATAGCTTTTTACATCTGCGTCGAGCTTGTTTATTATCAGCGCAGTATTTTAAAGGTTACTAAGAAATTATTATGCAATTAAAGAAGTGGTTAGTTGCCGTACCATTAGCAATGACTTTGCTGACAGGATGTTCGGTATTGGAAAAACTGGTTTATCGTATTGATATCAACCAAGGCAACTATGTAGAACAAAGTGCGGTTGATAAATTAAAGTTTGGGATGACTAAAGCACAAGTTCGCTACGTTCTTGGTTCGCCTATGTTGGTTGAAAATGGCTACCCAAATACTTGGTACTACATTTACCATCACACTCCTGGGCACGGTGAACCTGTGCAAAAAGATCTGGTTGTTCAATTCAATGACCAAGGTACGTTAGCCGATCTGACTGGCGACTACCCGAAAAGTGATGCCTTTTACGAAAAGATTCAGTAGCCCGTCTTTATTTTCACAGAATTCTCAAAGCCTCCTCGTCGGAGGCTTTTTTATTGCTTCCATAACCCCATAAACCCATAAACCCAATCACAAACTATCTCGTTATTTGTTCTCTTACTCATTGGAATATTTGAATAAACTCGCAGATCATTTTCACGTTAGTTTTCTATGCAACTAAGCACACCTATTCTGAGTGTAGAATTTTTCATGTAGGAACACGAAAATGAAAGCACTATCATGCGGTTTGCTTGCCTTATCTTCTCTAGCTCTGCTTGGATGTGGTGAGGACGATAACCAAGAACAAATCCACATAACATCTCACATAAAAAGCTTGGAGTTTAACCACACGGATAACTCCGACTTGGAGGCCGTAAAACAAGCTGTCGCTGGAAAATCATTCATTGGTTTAGGAGAAGCAACGCATGGTGGTGCGCAAGGCTTTAAAGCCAAGTCGCGAATAACCAAATACCTGCATCAAGAAGGTGAAATAGATGTACTCGCCATGGAAAGTGGACTGTATGACGGCCTTCGCCTTTGGCAGAGGTTAATGGATGGAGAAGTGACCGATGTTCGAGATGCCATGCTGTACTCCTTCATGTTCTTGTACGCTGAAACCCCTGAGATTTACCCACTCTATGAATACGTAGAACAGAAAGCGTTTACCGACACACCACTGTATTTGGTTGCTTTTGATGGTAGACACAGTAGCGATCCGGCTTGTAGCCTCATGCTGCCGGAGATGCAAACCTTCGTCGAAAAATATCAACTCATCAACCTTGATTGGCAAAGTTTTATCGCCAATGGCGAAGCCATGATGTGCCCTTGGTATTTCGATAAGCCAGATAACAGCGCACAACAAGCCTTTATCAACCAACTGGTTTCACTCAACTCCGTAATGTCTCAAATGAAAGCCGAACAATACCTTCCTCCACTCACAGAGCGCCAAGATTTTCGTGAGTATGCGACTTTTTGGTTACAGATAGTCAAAAGCATGCAAGCCCACGTTCAAAGCCGTTGGTTTGACACCTATAATCCAGATGAGATCATGCAAGCGGACAACTTGCGCTGGTTACAAAAAGAATGGTTACCACAAAAAAGTATTTTGGCGTGGGGACATAACGTCCACATCAGCAGTTATGTTGGTGCTTGGCCAGACAGCACAGGGGCATTTTGGCACTTAAAACAGCAAGTAAACCCTAATGAGGTATATAGCTTAATCCATGCTTTTGAAGACGGTTACATTACACCAATGGAATCAGACCCTGAGTTACGTGCTATCCCTCATTTCGCAACAAATGAGCTGGGAAGTGTCGAGAAACTCTTAGCAAAAAATGGCGTCGAGAATGCGTTCATAAAAATGGAAGATATCGCAAACTTAACCTACCCAAATAGCATCATTAAGCAGCCAATCAACTACGCTACAGAACTGGCCGACGGCATCATCTACACCAGAACAGAAACACCAAGCTCTATTGACTCTCCAAGATAGCACCTTAAAACAAAAAAACCTCCCATTTGGGAGGTTTTTCAGCTGTCTATAAGCGTTACTTAGCTGCTTTTGCTTGCTCTGCACGTTTACGGCGAATTTCTTTTGGATCGGCCAATAACGGTCGGTATATCTCGATACGATCTTTATCACGGATAGTTGCATCTAAACGAACATTTCGACTGTATACGCCGACTTTATTCTTTTTCAAATCAACTTCAGGGTACAGTTCCAGAACACCAGATTGACGAATGATCTCTTCAACTGTCGCTTGTTTGTTCACAACTAGATTAAACACACGTTGTTCTTGAGGAAGCGCATACACCACCTCAACGTGAATCATGTCCGACTCAATACTCATAACACTCGTACACCTGTTTCGCACGTTTAGTAAAAGCGTTCACCATATTACTGGTTAGCTCATTAAATATTTTGCCGAAAGCCATTTCGATCATTTTGCTCGAAAACTCAAACTCAAGCTTTAGTTCTACTTTACACGCTTGCTCATCCAAAGCAGTGAAGATCCAACCACCACGCAGCGTCTTAAAGGGACCATCCACCAAGTTCATCATAATAGCCTGACCTGGGATGAGTTCATTTGAAGTTGTGAACGTTTTGCTGATACCCGCTTTCGCAACATCGACAGAAGCCACCATACCCTCGCCCGAAGACTCAATGATTCGTGAACCTGAACAACCAGGTAGAAACTCAGGATACTTCGAAACATCATTGACCAGATCGAACATCTGCTCTGCACTAAAAGACACCAAAGCAGAACGGCTGATTTGCTTCATACACACTCCTATCGATACGCGTACATGTTTTAAGGCTTGTGCCAATTTTACTTTTATTCCACGATAGCGCAAATAAAAGGATTTCCTAACGTATATCCAACCCGTATAATGAGCCCATTATGGTAAAGAAAAAATCAAAGCAAAAAGCGGGTAGCAACACTATCGCGCTGAATAAAAAAGCTCGTCACGAATACTTCATTGACGATGAAATTGAAGCCGGCTTGGAGCTACAAGGCTGGGAAGTGAAAGCCCTTCGCCAAGGAAAAGCTAATATCGCCGAAAGCTATGTTTTCATGCGTGACGGTGAGGCTTTTGTGAGCGGAATGACCATCACTCCTCTTAATCAAGCATCAACTCACGTTGTCGCAAACCCTACACGTGTGCGTAAACTATTGATGAGTCGTCGTGAACTCGACAACCTTCTTGGTCGCATTAACCGTGAAGGTATGACGTTAGCAGCACTGTCACTGTACTGGTCTCGCTCTTGGGTGAAGATCAAAATCGGTGTTGCAAAAGGTAAAAAGCTTCACGACAAACGTACTGATATGAAAGAAAAAGATTGGGCTCGCGATAAAGCACGTATCATGAAGAGTAACTTGCGTTAATCTTGAGCACTTAAACGCACAGAGCTAGACAAGGAAAGCTTTTCTGGTACTATGCGGATAACACTTGGGGCTGATTTAGGATTCGACAGGAATTTTGAAGTCTGAGGTGCATGCCGTGGGGCGGTTGGCCACGTAAAAAGCCGCAAAAAAATAGTCGCAAACGACGAAAACTACGCACTAGCAGCTTAATAACCTGCTTAGAGCTCTCTTACCCTAGCTTCCGCTCGTAAGACGGGGACCAATAAGAGATCAAACCCAAACTAGCTAGCGTGGCTTCTCCCACCTGAGAGGAAAAGCGCGAATTATAATTCAGGTTAGCCTTTAACTAGCGTGTCGGTTCGCAGGTTGCTGGTGAAATTAAAGATCGACTAAGCATGTAGTACCAATGATGAATGATTTTTGGACGCGGGTTCAACTCCCGCCAGCTCCACCAAACGTTTGGAAAGGGCCAACTCGAAAGGGTTGGCCCTTTTTGTATCTGCAATTTATATCTCCCCCTCAACTCATCGCTTTGATTCTTAGCCAAAATCTCTTAGTCTGTGGTTAAGCATTCATCAATGGACATGAGATCATGCTAAAAGGCAGTGAATATCCTTCTATTCGTGCACTTCGAACCTTTGTTGCGGTTGCTAACCATCTGAGTTTTTCTAAAGCGGCAGAGAGTTTGTGCGTGACTCAAGGTGCCGTGAGCAAACAAATTGCGACGTTAGAGCAACTGGTTGGGCTACCTTTAATCCAACGTGGTATCAATGGTATTGAGCTCACTGAAGAAGGAAAACGTTACTTACCCAAGGTAACTGAAGCGTTGGAGATCATCCAACATGCGACGGCAAGCTTGATTCAAACCGACACAGAGCAAGAGTTACTGGTAGTCGATGTCACGCCTTCTTTCGCCAGTTTGTGGTTGGTGCCAAACATTGATGCCTTCCATCAAATCCATCCTAATATCCGCGTTAAAGTTCGCACCAGTGACGGTCCAATAAATCAGTTAGAAGTAGACAGTGACATCACTATCCGTTGCCTTCCTCTCTCCAGCCACTACGAACATGGTCGATTGTTGCGTCAAGAAACGCTGCTGCTAACTGGCTCATCAAGTTCTTCAACGTGTAACGACAAGCAATCCATCACGGATTTCGCTTTTATTCCTCAAACGACACGCCCGCAGTTGTGGGAGCAGTTCAAACTAGAACAATGTCTGCAAAGTACGATTCATTATCACCCTGTCGGTCATGAGCATTTCTATCTTTCTTATGAAGCGGTAAAGCTCGGCAAAGGGCTTGCTCTTCTGCCTGATTTTATGGTGCAACAGGCGATGTCGAGAGATGAGGTCTACCACATCCAACAATTGCGTATGCATAGCCATTATGGCTATTACGTATTTGTGCCGAACTACCGTCTAGCGGCGCGAAAAGTCTCGCTGTTCAATGATTGGCTATTTACTCAACTTGGAGAAGGCGTCGATTAGATTACGACTCCGCTTCAATTTTTCAAACTGTGGTTGAAGCCAGCACATCTAAAGATATTCGCGTTACACTGAAGGGGTTGCCAACTGTAATGAGGGTTTATGACGTTATCTCCTGCCTTTCTGCGTAAAATCTGGTACTCCCCTTCTGTCAACCTTGGTCTGCGTGCCACCAGCGCGATTGTTCTGTTTATGGGGTTGGGTGTGCTATTCAACCAAATCAATCTCGCCATGACGGCTTTAATGACCATGCCCGCAGCATTGATCAGTGGTTTAGACACTGCCGGCCCTAGGCGCTGGACACGCTTTGCGATTACTGCTTTCACGTGGAGCATTACGCTCATCATCAGTTATGCCCTGCTGAATATGGGCTTACCACTGTGGCTGACTTACGGCGCGATGGGAGCAGTATTGGCGAGTACAGCAGTGAATGGTCCGTTTTGGGGACGTCTTGGCATGTCGAGCTTGCTGATCGCGGTCGTGAGTTTGTCGCTACAAAATTCCAGCGCGGTACTTGGTCTCTATCCTATGTTGGTGTTGGGACCACTCACTTTTGCGCTGTTCAGTTGGCTTTGGTTTGCCTTATGGAAACATTACGCGCTGCGTGTTTGTCTTTCTGCGATTTACGAAACGCTAGCGGACTACATTCAATATCGCCAAGCTTTCTTGCTTGGAAGCGAAAACGATGCCCCGAAACGACGCATCAAATATCAGTTGATTGAACTGTTTCAGCAAGCTCTGCAATCGGAATCTTTTCGATCGAAACATGAAGACGCCAACTCACTACGTCAGGCTTTGTTTTTGGCGCTCGATACATTTGAAGTCGTCTTGAGCAGCCATACCAGCAACCCTGATCTGCTCAAGCAATTTCAATCCAGTAAACCGAAACGAGATCTGCTCTTGGTTTGGAGCCAACACTGTCAGCAAAGATTAAGACACAAAGCCAAGCAGCTTTTGCATAACACGCATGAAGAGATGGAACACTTGAGCTCACTAGAACAGGAAGCTCATGATTTGATTGAAGCAGTGAAGCTAGAAGACCAACCTCGCTTTCGCTACTGGGCATACGCGGTCAAGCATATTTCTCGTCGTATTGAGCTCAATGAACCCGCTTATGAACGCTCCTTTGATGTGCAACCATTCGAGCTGTCTTTTCGTTTACCAAGTCGAGGCAACCCGATTTGGCGCCACGTGACTCGCGTTGGTTTGATGTTTGCTCTTGGATCTGGGATTGCTGAATACTTTGAATTGATTCGCCCGGATTGGGTATTAATTTCCATGTTAATGGTCATTCAGCCGAGCTTCTTGGCAACCCGAAGTAAAACTTGGCAACGCTGTTTAGGTACGGCGCTTGGGGTACTGTTCGCCACCTCCTTGATTCACCTTGGCGTACCAACGACCATCCTGTTTGTGTTAATAGCTGTCCTATTACCCGTCGCAATGCTCAATATTATGCGTCATTACTCGATGGCGATTGGCTGTATTACCGCACTGTTAATTTTGGTTTATCAGACCATGGCACACCAAGGGCTCGACTTTGCTGCACCGCGCTTGATCGACAATGTCGTCGGTGGCGCAATTGTCCTACTCGGTTATGGCTTATTGTGGCCGCAGTGGCGAGGTAAGGAGATTCATACCCAAGCATTAAAAGCGCTCGATAGTTCAAAAAGCTTATTTGTGTATTGCTATGAGCAGTTACAAGTCGACACAGAGCAACGTGATCATATGACGCTCACTAAGCAACGTGCCGCTATGCTCACTGCTGAAAGCGACCTTGAACTGATTTACAACGAGATGCAGCAAGAGCCAAGGCACACTCGCGCCGATCCGCATTATTACGAAGATATGTTGAGCCATTATCGCTTGTTGAGTCACTACCTCTGCTTGCTGATCCCTCTAGTGAGAACGGGCACCCATTATCAAGGCTCACCGCAAGTCGAACGCCTGATTCATGATGCGATGGATGCGTTGATCAGTACGATTCGTGACAATCGCGTGCATGAGCTGCCAGCACTGAGCAATAAAACCGATGCCAATCATCCCTCCTCAACGGCTGGTCAACGATCTGTCGAAGAGATCATCTGGTTAGCATTGATGACGATTAAGCAAATGCACGACTTAGTAAGGCGTAACCTAAAAGACTAAATCCGCAGCACTATTATCAACGGCGTGTCAGATTTTACTAACGGAGAACAACGTCGATTGACCAAGCGAACTAACAGGAGTATCACTCCAGCTTCGTTCCAGTTTTGTTAGAGGAAAGCGTTTGGAACACATAAATGAACTATTAATGGCGATGAAGCCGCTGCTTGAGCAATATGGCTATCTCGCCCTTATCGTCAGCATCTTTCTTGAAGGCATTGGTATTCCGATGCCCGGGCAATCGCTGATGATTGCAGCGTCTATCATCTCATCTGAGCATGTCATGAACCTTAGCCTAGTAATGATAGTCTCTTGGTTGAGTTGCTTTTTGGGCAACACGTGCGGCTACCTGATTGGCTATTACTTCGAAGGTTGGCTAGATAAGAAAGGCTATATATCTGGCCCTAAGATGCAGAAGCTACAAAGTACGATTCAGCAGTACGGTCCTGCTTGTTTGGTTGTTAGTCGCTTTGTAGAAGGGATGAAGCAGTTTATGCCGCTTGCTTGCGGTATTGCTAAGATGCCGCGCAAAGAGTTCTTGTTGGGTAATGCGCTTGCAACCACCATTTGGGTTGCCGTGTTCAGTTTGCTCACCAACTTCGCATTTGAGCATTTGAGCGTCCTTAGCCAGTTCTATACCGATCACCGTTACGTGGTTTGGTCTAGCGCAGCACTGCTGTTCTCACTGATGATCTTCGCGCTTCTTAAACGAAAAAAAGCGTAAGTGATCTAAACCAATATAATTCCGCAAAGGCTCACGGTATCAATAAGATATGTTATGTGAGCCTTTTTTCTTGGTCTTTTCGATTTAAAATAACCAGCCATTTAGACGTCTAGACGTTGACAAGTCTTTGGTGTCCGATTAGTCTGCTCGCCTTATTTGTTGATTATGTTGTCGTTCACATGTCTGGTTCTAAAAATTCTAATAAAGCAATCGCACCATCAGCGGTCGCACTTTTACCTTTAGTACTATTCCTTGCGCTGTTTATTGGCGTGGGCACTTACTTGTCTCTGCAAGGGGTGGATTTTGCATTTTACCAACTGCCAGCGCCTATCGCGGTATTACCTGCGGTGATCCTTGCGCTCATCCTAAGCAAAGACAAGCTCAATCGTTCTATCGAACACTTTATGCGTGGCGTTGGTCATCCAGACATCATCGCGATGTGTATGATCTACCTGCTTGCCGGTGCCTTTGCTGCAGTTGCAAAAGCGTCTGGCGGTGTAGATGCGACAGTTAACCTTGGTCTTTCTGCGATTCCAACCAGCATGATCTTGCCGGGTATCTTCCTGATTTCTGCATTTATCGCGACAGCGATGGGCACCTCAATGGGTACCATCGCAGCAGTTGCGCCTGTTGCTCTGGGCATTGCTCAATCGGCAGGTATGAGCCTTCCACTAACGGCAGGCGTAGTGCTAAGCGGCGCAATGTTTGGTGATAACCTTTCGATCATCTCGGACACCACCATTGCGGCAACACGCTCTCAAGGCTGTGAGATGAAGGACAAATTCAAAGAAAACATCCGTATCGCACTGCCAGCAGCACTGGTTGCGCTTGTTATCTTCGCCTTCAACAGCACAGCGACTCAAGTACCAGAAACCGGTTCTATTGAGTGGTTGAAAGTACTTCCTTACATAACGATTCTTATCCTTGCGGTATCAGGCATGAATGTATTTGTGGTACTGACTATTGGTATCGTTTTGGCGGGCGGCGTGAGCTTGTCTTCTATCGAAAATTACGGTCTAACCAACTTCGCTCAAGACATCTACTCAGGCTTTGGCAATATGCAAGAGATCTTCTTGCTGTCCATGCTGATTGGCGGTTTGAGTGAGCTTATGCGTCGCCAAGGTGGTCTCGCGTTTCTGACTAACCTAGTGAGCGGCATCATCCGTACGTTTGGTTCTAGCCACTCGAAAGAAGCAAATGGTCGTGCAAGCGAGCTAGGTATTGCTGGTCTGGTTTCGATGGTGAATACCTGTACCGCTAACAACACCGTTGCCATCATCGTATCAGGTAGCGTGGCTCGCCAACTGGCAGAAGAGAACAACGTTTCACCGCGTCGCTCTGCAAGTTTGTTGGATATCTTCTCGTGTGTTATCCAAGGTGTATTGCCATACGGTGCACAGGTTCTGCTATTGGGCTCGGTATTTAACCTTTCTCCACTAGAAGTTGTTGCGAACTCTTACTACTGTTTCGCTCTGGCAATTGCCGCTGTCGTAGCGGTGTTTATCAAACACCCAGCGCGCCAAACAGTGACTCAGGCTGAAAACTAAAATACATTTGAAGAAGGCTCCGATTGGAGCCTTTTTTGTACCTGTTGCTAAATGGATTCTCGAAAACTCTCCGCATCATGCAGTGGCACATCGAGCAATTCACAGATCTCTTTTAATCGTTGAACTTGCTCCGCATTGCTGTTCGCGGGCTGACCATCAGCACTCAAATGGTTGTTCTCAAAGCCTACCCGAACATCCAATCCCAATAACAATGCATGGGTTAAACAGTCTTGCTCTCTCGCGCCAAACGCGCACACGGCACACCTAACATTCTCTTCGATAAATCGCTCTAAATGCAGTGCCCGTAAATCCCATGGCGAAGATTGTTGAGCCTCATGATATCGACCAAGTACAACTAACGCGTGTTGGTTTTGCTTTGGTAAAACGCCTCGCTCTCTTAGGGAGAAATAGCGCTCGATGTCTGCCTGATCATACAAAATGATTTGGCTGAGAATGCCCTGTTCAGCGACCCAATCAAAAAAGACAAGACCTTGCTCCTCACTCTGCTCATCAGGAATCAGTTCACGCAAAGCAAAAGAAGCGGCCTCTGGTTTTACCACTTTGATCAGCGCCATTTGCTGTTGTGATGAATACATACCAACAGCCTCAGTCGTAAGCTGAACAACCATCGAATTCCCAACCGCAGCTTTCACCGCGTGGTAGATTTCTAAGTTGTCATCAACCTCTAGAGAATGCCTGCCTTGCACATCTCTCGCGTGCAAATGGATCATCGTAGACCCTGCTGTTTGACATGCTTTCGCCTCGGCAACCATTTCTTCAATAGTCATCGGCAATTGATCATGGTCTTGCTTAGTTTTTCTCGCCCCATTGGGCGCAACAATAATCGCGATTCGAGCTCTTTTAGTTTGGGAGTTCACTGCCATTTCTGCGACACCTCTCTAAGTGTACGAGTGAGCTTTTCCACCAGCTCGTCAATGTGGCTTCGTTCGATGATAAAAGGCGGTGCAAGAAGGATATGATGCCCATTTACACCATCAATCGTGCCGCCCATTGGGTAGCACATCAGTCCATTTGCCATCGCTTGTTGCTTGATCTTTTTGTCTGCCAAAGTTGAATTAGGCAGCGGGATTTTACTTACTTTCTCTGCGACAAGCTCAATGCCAAGAAACAGCCCTTTACCACGAATATCCCCAACATGCGGGAAGTCTGAAAGCGCCGATTCGAGCTCTCTTTTTAACATCGTCCCTTGTTGATTGACGGCTTGCAGGAGCTTTTGGTCACCGATGGTCTGAATGGTCGCAACGGCAGCTGCGCACGCAACAGGATGCGCCATAAAGGTATGTCCGTGCTGAAAGAAGCCACTACCAGACGCGATTGCTTGATAGACTTTATCGTTGGCAACAACGGCACCGATAGGTTGATAACCCGCCCCCAGCCCTTTCGC
Source organism: Vibrio sp. MMG023 (assembly GCF_021654215.1). Taxonomy (NCBI): domain Bacteria; kingdom Pseudomonadati; phylum Pseudomonadota; class Gammaproteobacteria; order Vibrionales; family Vibrionaceae; genus Vibrio; species Vibrio sp. MMG023. The sequence goes on from NZ_JAKFZP010000008.1 coordinate 111,950, forward strand.
CATACAGACTAAATCTGGGACGGTTTGCTCTTGTTCAAAAGCAAAAAAACTACCGCTGCGCCCAACGCCACACATCACCTCATCCATGATCAGCAGCACATCATAGCGATCGCAAATCTCTCGTATTCGTTTGAAGTAACCTTGAGTGGCAGGCACTGCGCCAGCTGTTGCGCCAACAATCGGCTCTGCAACAAATGCCATGACGTTATCCGAGCCCAGTTCTAAAATTTTAGCTTCAAGTTCATTGGCAGCTCTCAGTGAGTAATCGAGCTCTGATTCATCTTCTCTTTGATGACGATAGGCATAGCACGGCGCAATGTGATGGCTTGGGTGCAAAATGGGTTTAAAAGGCTCACGCCGCCATTCATTACCACCAACAGCCAACGCACCAAGTGTATTACCGTGGTAGCTTTGTTGGCGGGCAATAAACTGCTTTTTCTCAGGTTTGCCACATTCCACAAAATATTGCCTTGCCATCTTTAGCGCAGATTCAACCGCTTCAGAGCCCCCACTGACTAAGTAGACATGATTAAATTGCGATGGCATCTGCTGGCAAATCAACTCAGCCAGCTGCTCACTTGCTTCGCTAGTAAAAAAGCCCGTGTGAGCAAAAGGCACTTTTTCGATTTGGTCGAGCATGGCTTGTTTAACAGCTTGGTGGCTATGCCCAAGGTTTGAAACAGCAGCACCGCCGCAAGCATCGAGGTATTGGTTGCCTTGATTATCGAACAGGTAAACCCCTTCCCCTCTGGCGATAGTGGGCAATTTGGCGTGGCAATGACGGTGAAACACGTAAGACATGAGCGCCCCTTCCTAGTGGCTATTTTCTAAGCATAGTCAGTAAGATGAGACTTATACGCAAGGTAAGAAAAGTACACCATCATGAGCATTTGGAATACCGTAACCCAAGTACTCAAAAATTATTATAAATAAGTACGTTATAGAAATAAGGCCAGCTTTTAGTAAGGCTGGCCTATGGGTAACCCAAAGCTCTATTGAAAAGTATAATTACGCGTTCAGCGCTTGTTCTAAATCAGCCAGAATATCATCGATATGTTCAATACCGACAGACAAACGAATCATCTCCGGAGAGACGCCTGCTTGCTTTTGCTCCGCCTCACTCAACTGTCGGTGCGTAGTTGATGCAGGATGACAAGCAAGCGACTTCGCATCACCAATGTTCACCAGTCGCTTGAATATCTTAAGCGCATCGTAAAAACGTACACCCGCCTCGTAACCGTCTTTTAAACCAAACGACAAGATCGCCGACGGCTTACCTTGCATGTATTTCTCTGCCAATGGATAGAACTCAGAGTCTGGCAAGCCTGCGTAACTTACCCAACTCACTTTATCGTGCTGGCTTAAGTATTCCGCAACTTTGAGTGCGTTTTCGGTGTGTCTCTCCATACGCAGCGACAGCGTTTCTAGCCCCTGCATCAACATAAACGCATTCATCGGTGACAAAGCAGAACCGGTATTACGCAAAGGAACGGTGCGAGCACGGCCAATAAACGCTGCCTCTCCAAATGCCTCGGTGTAAACCACGCCGTGGTAAGAAGGTTCAGGCTGATTAAATACTGGGAAACGATCTTTGTGCTGCGCCCAAGGAAACTTGCCCGAGTCAATGATGATGCCACCTAATGTCGTACCGTGCCCCCCCACATACTTAGTCAGTGAATGAACCACGATATCTGCACCAAATTCGATTGGTTTACATAACACAGGAGTTGCAACCGTATTGTCTACAATCACAGGCACGCCTTGCGCATGAGCCAACTCAGCAACACGTTCAAGATCGATGATATTGCCAGCCGGATTACCAATGCTTTCACAATAAACCGCTTTGGTATTCTCATCGATAAGCTCAGCGAGACTTTCAGGTTTGTCATCCTTGGCAAAACGTACCTCAATACCTTGGTTCGGCAACATATGCGCAAATAAAGTGTAGGTGCCACCGTATAGCTGAGGAGTAGAAACGATGTTATCGCCGGCTTGCGCAAGCGTGAGAATGGCGTAGTTAATTGCCGCACTTCCTGCACTAACAACCAAACCAGCAATACCGCCTTCTAGTGCTGCCATACGCTTTTCCAACACATCATTGGTTGGGTTCATAATTCGAGTGTAAATGTTTCCCGGAACTTCGAGGTTAAACAGGTCTGCGCCATGTTGAGCATTATCAAACTCATACGCGACGGTCTGGTAAATCGGTGTCGCAACAGATTTGGTTGTTGGGTCTGTTTCGTAGCCAAAATGGATCGAGAGTGTTTCGTCTTTCATGCATCTTCCCTGAACTATTGAGTGAATGGTTATTCTTTTATATTGCCGATTTTTTCAGCAAAGAAAAGCGTCCTAAGTCACACAACTTTTGCGACTTTAATCCCTCACTGAGCAAGCTTCGGCTAACAGATTTAGCACGCATATTCCCTATTTACCTGATCGGGCTTATAAATCCATGCAACATTGCACACACTGCAACAGATATGCACTAGATTGATTAAAGTCAACATCAGAACGGAGTCTTTATATGAAATCAACGTGTATTCCTATCGCCCTTTCAAGCCTTATACTTACGGGATGCTTTTCTGAAGAAACGAAACAAACAGAAGCCGTTGCAGAACCAATCAAAGTGACCGCTGCCGATAAGATCTATTTTGGTGGCGACATCCTCACAATGGCAGGAGACACCCCAGAGTACGCCGAAGCAATTGCAACATTGGGTGAAAAAATTATCTACGTAGGCAACAAAAAAGGCGCGATGGAACATCAGTTTGGTAAAACCCAACTGGTTGATTTAAAAGGCAAGGCTTTACTTCCTGGCTTTGTTGATCCACACAGCCATGTTTATGGTGTCGGCTTGCAGGCAATGGTGGCAAATGTTCTACCTTCTCCTGATGATCAAGCAGACACTGTGGATGAAATTGTGGCAATTCTAAAATCCGCTGGACAAGACGATAAACAACGCCTGTTCATTGAGAAAACCGGCTGGATACTAGGGTTTGGTTACGACGATGCACAACTAGATCGCTACCCAACCAAAGCCGATTTAGACAAAGTCAGTACCGAAAAACCAGTGATGATCATTCATACGTCCGGACACTTGAGTGTCGCGAACAGTAAAGCGCTTGAATTAGCAGGCATCACAGCGGAATCTCAAGATCCTCAGGGTGGCATCATTCGTCGAATGGAGGGCAGCCAAGAACCAAACGGGGTATTAGAAGAAAATGCGCACTTTGCTATGCTCTTCGGTCTCACTAAGGTTATAGACCTTGAACTGCAAGACATGATGCTCGAAGCCGCTCAGAAGATGTATGCCGAATATGGTTATACAACGGCTCAGGAGGGGCGCGCTACTATCGAAGGTTATGAAGCGATGAAACGAGCCTCTAAAGACGGCAAATTGATCATCGATTTGGTTGCTTACGCCGATATGGTTTCAAGCAGTGAATTTATGAACTCGGAATACAACTCGCCAAACTACACAAATCACTTCCGTATTGGTGGTGTTAAACTCAATTTTGATGGTTCCCCGCAAGGTAAAACAGCATGGCTAACGCAACCATATTTCCACCCACCTCATGGACAAGCAAAAGATTATGCAGGGTATCCAACATTTAAAGATGAACAAGCTTATCAATACGTTGAAACCGCTTTTAAAAATAATTGGCAGGTGCTAACCCACTCAAATGGTGATGCCGCAATAGAACAATTCATTGACGCTGTCGCGAAAGCCAACGAAAAGTTAGGCAAAAAAGACCGACGCCCAGTACTGATACACGGGCAAACCATTCGCCAAGATCAAATTGACCGCTTAGCTGAACTTGGGATATTCCCATCTCTCTTCCCAATGCACACGTTCTATTGGGGAGATTGGCACGCTGAATCCGTTCTTGGCCACCCACGAGCGGACTTTATATCACCAACAAAAGCGGTACGTGAAGCCGGTTTGATGTTCAGTACTCATCATGATGCCCCTGTTGCTCTACCAAGCTCATTCCGAGTATTAGATGCAACTGTCAACCGAACCACCCGAACAGCTGAAGTCTTGGGACCTGATCAAAGGGTAAATACCTACACGGCGCTGCAAGCCATGACAATTTGGCCCGCTTATCAGCATTTTGAAGAAACGAAGAAAGGCAGTTTAGAGGTAGGCAAGAACGCCGACTTGATCATCTTAGATAACAACCCACTCAAGGTGGAACCCGCAACCTTAAAAGACCTAAAAATCCAAGAAACAATTAGCCGCGGTGAAACGGCTTATCAACGCTAAATCTGTTGAATATCGAAACACAAAATCGTCTCGTATGAGGCGGTTTTGTTGTCTTTAGCGGTTTTACATCTCGGTTAGCTCGTAATCTACCCAAGATAATCCGGCTCTTTCTTACCTAACTTAATATTTTAGCTAGACTTATTAGGATAAAACCAAGGCTAGGAAAGACACATGACAAAAATCGCATCATGGATGATGGGAGCACTGCTTTTTCTATTCAGTTATTTAACTCAAGCAAGCGATCCTTTTCCTCTTTCTCCACCAAATCTTTCAACGCCACTACACGCGTTAACAAGTTTCAATGGCTTAGTTGCTGAAGCTAATAACGAACTCAACCGCATACTAGAAGACACAAAATACAAAACAGAGCCCAATAGACAGAAGGTGTATGCACTGTTTGATAAAGCGACTCAAGTCTTCGACTTAAGTGATGTGCCCGATTCTAGCCAAAATAGAGTGGCGCTCGAGTCCGTAATGCTAATGAAAGAAATCCTCGACCGAGTGCCACCCATTGAGCTTTCCAAAATTCCAAATAGCAATACGCTGACACAATGGAGAGTTCCTGAAACCAGTTTAGAGTTAGTGAAGCAGGCCGATGGTCAATATCGATTTTCTAAGCAAACGGTGAAAGGCTTGTATCGCGACTACCTTTTAGTCAAACATTTGCCGACTCATTCCGAAGCTTCTCTCGATTACTTTAAATACTACTCGCTGAGTGCAGGGCGTTTAATTCCACCAAGCTGGTTTTATCTTATTGAAGCCTTACCGAGCGCGTTTATGGTCGAATATTGGAATCAAGCCCTATGGCAATGGCTGGGGTTAACCATATCCATCGCAGGAATGGGCATCGTTCTCCTTCTCCTGTTCCACAATATTAATACGCCTGTAATAAGATCAATTCTCGCAGTGTTGACCTTGAGTGGTTTTCTGTACCTTGCTGACTATCAACTGAATTTAACTGGCGTCTTAATGTCGACGTTGAATATAGTTATCGAACTCATATGCTGGCTCTTACTTAGCCAAGTGGCGTACCTGATTATCTATCAAGCTTGCCGGCTATTAATGAAGAAACAACGCTCGAACTCAACATTACGTCATAGCCTCGCACAAATTATTGGTACTCTCTTCGGCTCAATGGCAGCGATCGCTTGCCTCGGCTACGGTTTAAATCGATTGGGAGTACCGGTATACGGAATCGTGACAGGGCTGAGCCTCGGTGGAATGGCCATTGCACTCGCTATTCGCCCAACGATGGAGAACTTAATTGGTGGTGTAATTCTGTTCTTGGATAAGTCTTTATCGGTTGGGGACTACTGCCAAATCGGCAATCAATCAGGCGTTATAGAGCAAATAGGAGTACGTTCAACTCGTCTCAGAGCAAAAGATAGAACCCAAATCACGATCACTAATGGGGACTTAATTAAACATGAAATCATCAACTTCAGCCGTCGTGACCGTTACCCGTTCAAGGCAACCATTGGATTACGTTATGAGACCGATATGTCTCAACTCCAAACCATCACGAAGAAGATAGCGGACTTGCTCCAAAAACACACAGACGTTTTAGATTCCCCTATTAGAGTACACTTTGATACCTTCAATGCCTACAGTTTGGATATTAAGATTCTTGCCCATTTGAATACAACGAATCGAGAGACATTTCTCAATTTACAGCAAGCGCTACTAATATCGATTAACCAAATTGTTGAAGCGGAAGGCGCGAAGTTCGCTTACCCTTCCAATACCACTTACCTGGCCGCAGATTCTTTACAGCCAGCAGTTGCCACACAAGTTCAAGCGATAAATCAAAACGCATAACGAGAAAACCGCCTCGTTTAAGGCGGTTTCTACAAGACTAGAAAGTGGTTTTAAGTGCGGCTTTTACTGCTTTATTCAGTTTGCCTAAAACCAGTTCGAATACCCAACGGATAAAGGAGTAAGTAAATTTAATCGCAATTTGGGCGACTTTACCTGCAAACACCAACATATGACCAAGTAAGCCTTTTACGCGAGAGGCAAATTCACTAGAAAGTTCTGAGATTTTTACCATTGAGCGCGCCATCGCATCGTAGATAGTTGCGATTGCAGCACCACCACTTTGCAATGCAAAGACTGTTGCTGCAAAGCCACCATCAATTAACAGCGTAAGGATTGCCGCTGAAATCTTATCTGCCCAATCAGCAGAAGGTTTCGCTTGCAATCGATTCTCGTAATTCAGGACAACACGTTTAAAAGCTGAGTTCGATTTTTGAAGCCCTAGGCTATCCCACGTTGCTGATTGTGTGTAAGAACTATATTCCGACATAAAATGCGCGCTAGGAAGCAGTCCTTGTGCACGATTTAATATGTATTCTGAACCATCATAAGGCACATGATAAAAAGGCCACACTGGCGCTTTTGTCACGGGGTCTGCACCATTCACACAACGAAAATGGGACGATATGCGCGAGGATGAGTTAACAGAAAACGGCTTCATTCCCACTCTTGGTGAGCCAAAGGTATACAAATTCACTTTTCCTTTAAACTCAGGGGAAGCCGATATCCAGTTCGCAGCCAAAGTGGCAAGTGCGCCACCTAAACTGTGTCCGACGCAATGAATAGTACCATTACCAACAACCGGATTATCACGCAGAAAACGAGTTAGGCCCTTTTTCATAGAATAGAAAGTCGTTTGAAACCCAGAGTGCACGATCTCTCCTGTCCCAGTCCCCTTTCCACTGCAAGTTAAGTCGGTAATTCCATCAGCTAATCCTGCGGTACCTCTAAAAGCTAAAACTAGGTCGTTCTTATGGCGCTGACTTTTTCCTCTCCCCAACAAAGCAAATCCAGTTTCTGGGCGAAAGAAAAAACCACCACTAGTTCCTGTAACCATGTTTTTGAAAGAAAAATCATTGCGAAGAGAAAGAGGCACCTCTAAGTCTTCTAAGTTGTTTTTTATGGCATAAGCTGCGGATGCCAAGTAACTGGCTTGCTTTGGGGAAATATCACTCATAATTATTTAGCCATATCCTTTTTTGCAATGTATGTATCAGTGTCTTCGTCATACAGATAGGTGGTTACCCTGTCGTGATTCCAGTCGCAAACCGAGTAAACCGAAATTGGCGCACCTTTTTCCGGCGCGATCTCTACTTCATGAATACGTTTAATATTGGTTAACTCACAATCGATATTAGAGAGCATTGATACCAAAGGCTTCCGCCCATCTGTAGGAGACCAAACTCCCCAAAGCTTCTTTTGTTCACCGTTATAAGTGAGCGAAATTTTTTGATGAACCCTTAAGCTTCCTCCAAAGAGATCTCCAGGAGCACTTGAACGAACAACGAGCCGTTCGAAAGAGAACTCTCCTAGTTCATTGGTCTGAACTTCGTCTGATAAGGTTTTGCCGTTTTTGTACCCTTCATAATAAAGCTCTCGATGAACCGTTAATCCAGCCTGCGGAACGCCATCAAGCTTGATAACACCACGCACATCCGGAGACATTTCCACATCGTATTTTTTAAACGGCCAAAACATTGCGCTTGCTCCTACCGAAAATAGAGCTAGGGCCAACATAAGAGAGATTCTTTTAGCCATAGTCTTTCTCATCCATTGATTAATTTTTGGATGATATGGAAAAAGAAGACGGAGTGAGAGGAGTTAATAAACGGAAGGCAATTTGTGGGAAGCAATTCGAAGTATCATGTAATTAAGAAATTTATTTTTATTATTTCTTAAACACTTGTGCCAATTATCTCTCTACATAGATGATTGGACTTGCTGTAAAAGCCAACGTCGAAATCGTGCTGTAGGCTCACTTTTGGTATTAATGATCAGGTAGTATCCTGCGTTAGCATCCACAGGTTCAAATGGCGAGACTAAGCGACCACTTTCAAGTTCATCTTCCACCAGCGCCATACGTGCCATTGCTATTCCCACTCCAGCTTCGGCAGCAGACATTGCCATATCCGTACGATTAAAGAAGTGCCCTACCTCTGTTTTGAAATCGAACCCCATGCTTGATGCCCAGTAGAGCCATTCATAGTCACGCGGAGCCTTATCCCATGGCATAGCATCGTGCAGTAACGTCGCGTCTCGCCATTGTTCTGGTGACGCTTTAAGAGTTTTTAGCCACCTATGATCCTCAAGGTATTTTGGGCTCATCACCGGTAGAAGTTGCTCATTGAGAATCCGCTCTGCGCTTTTATCTCGATAGGGATGAGAACCATAGTCTATCGCAACGTCATAGTCCTTTAGCTCACTATTCACTAGGGCTCCCTCTGCAAAAATCTGCACTTGGAGATCGGGGTTTTCTAGATGAAAGCTTTCAAGGCGTGGAACTAACCATTTAAACGCAAAAGAAGGCGTCAGCTTGAGGCGAATTTCATTGTGGGGCTTTTCAATTTGCAGCTCTTTAAGTGTCTTTCCTAGTTCTGAGAAGTGGAATTGTGAGGATTGATACAGCTGTAATCCTTTAGGCGTAAATCGAATTCCGCGCGAGTGGCGTTCAAACAAAGTAAAACCAAGCTGTTCTTCTAACTGAATGATTTGCTGGCTGATCGCCCCTGTCGTTAGGTGCAATGCCTTTGCAGCACTGGTAAAGCTGCTGTGTTCCGCCACTTGGCTGAATAACCACAATCCGCTAACGACACTGCTTTTCATCTTTGAACCTATAGTTTTTCTAAACGCTGAATGTAATTTATATCGATTGTTAACAAAAGGTAAAGAAGAGAAACTGCGCAACATCGAAAATGTGTGGAGCGCATCAATGGAAGTCATCGTAATAGGCAGTGGTGTTATCGGCTTAACCTCGGCGTGGTATTTATCTCAGGCAGGCTATCAGGTTACCGTGATCGATCGTCAACCAAGCAGTGCGATGGAAACCAGCTTCGCTAACGCCGGGCAAATCTCTTATGGTTACTCTTCACCATGGGCTGCGCCGGGGATTCCACTCAAAGCCATAAAGTGGCTCACTGAAGAGCATGCACCACTCAAAATAAAACCATCTCTCAGCCCGGAGCTTATCCGCTGGGCAACGCAAATGGTGTCGAACTGCACTTTATCCCGTTATCAAATCAACAAAGCCCGAATGCTCTCTATCGCCAATCATAGCCGTGCGTGTCTGGAGCAGTTGCGCCGTGATCATGCGATTGAATACCAAGGACGCCAGTTAGGCACCTTGCAAGTATTTCGCTCTCAACAACAGCTCGATGCCATAGAGAAAGACCTTGAGTTGTTAGAGCAAAGCGGCACACGTTTTCAGTTGATGGGTGTCGAACAGTGCATTAAACAAGAACCAGGGTTGGCATTAGTAAAAGAAAAATTAGTCGGTGGGTTATATCTGCCCGATGACGAGACGGGTGATTGTTTTCAATTCTGCCAGCAGTTAACAGAGCTAGCAAAAGCCCAAGGTGTAAGGTTTGAATTCAATACGGAGGTAAGCAATTGGGTTACCGTAGGCAAAAAGATCATGGGTGTCCAAACGGACCGTGGCTTGTTTAAAGCAAACCAGTTTGTCCTTGCCTCTGGCAGCTATTCTACTGCGTTACTCAAACAGCTTGAGATCGACATTCCAGTCTATCCCGTCAAAGGATATTCACTGACGGTGCCAATTGAGTGTGAGCAATTTGCGCCTCGTTCTACCGTCATGGATGAAACCTATAAAGTCGCCATGACACGCTTTGATGACAGCATTCGTGTCGCAGGAACCGCAGAGCTTGCTGGCTTTGATCCTTCGTTGCCGCAAAAACGCAAAAATACGATTGAAATGGTGATTCGAGATCTGTTTCCGCAAAGTGCCGATTTTACTCAAGCCGAGTTCTGGAGTGGATTTCGCCCTATGACACCCGATGGGACGCCCATTATTGGAGCAACACCTTACGAGAATTTGTTTACTAACACAGGGCATGGCACGCTCGGTTGGACTATGGCTTGTGGCTCAGCTCAGATACTAACAGACGTCATCATGAACGCCGTTCCCAAAGTGACAAATCACTCAGAATTGAACCTGAGTCGTTACGCCTAAACACCTGCAAACCATTTCAAACAGTGCATTACTCCACAAGTTGAATAGCATTCAGAAGATATAACTATCATCTCTCGCAGAACATTTTCATGACAATGTTCTGCATATTCAATCAATTCATTGTTATTTCCAATAAAAACCACACAGATACATAACAAGAACCAATTTTTAACAATATTTAACCGTTCTGTGCCCACCATCACGCTACAAGGGATTTTTAGTCAAAAAGGTTAACAATTACATTACAAAAAAGGGTAATGTGTTGTACGAAAAACAACCACAACCATAACAAACAGGGAAAATACTCATGCAGTCATTAGTTGATTTTCTGAATGGAATTATCTGGAGTCCGGCACTGATCTATCTGTGTCTTGGCGCTGGTTTGTTCTACTCGATCATGACGCGCTTTGTGCAGATTCGTCACTTCTTTGAAATGTGGCGCTTGCTACTTAATGGTAAGAGTTCAACCAAGGGGATTTCATCATTTCAGGCTTTGGCCGTTTCACTATCTGGCCGTGTAGGTACAGGTAACATTGCAGGTGTTGCTGCTGCTATCGGCTTCGGTGGCCCAGGTGCAGTATTCTGGATGTGGGTTGTTGCCTTCTTTGGTGCAGCAACGGCGTACGCAGAATCAACACTCGCACAGATTTACAAAGAGGAAGACGAAGGCGAATTCCGCGGTGGTCCAGCTTACTACATCGAAAAAGCAATGGGTCAGAAGTGGTACGCATGGGTCTTCGCTATCGCAACTATCTTTGCATGTGGCGTTCTACTTCCCGGCGTTCAATCAAACAGTATTGGTAACGCAGTAGAAGCAGCCTTTGGCTCAGGTGACATGATTGAAACCGCTATTGGTACCTTCAGTTTCGCTAAAATTTTCACTGGTACGGTTGTCTGTGTCATTCTTGCTTTCATTATCTTTGGTGGCGTAAAGCGCATCGCGAACTTCACGCAGATTGTGGTTCCGTTCATGGCGCTGGCTTACATCATCACCGCGTTCGTTATCATCCTACTTAACATCGGAGAGATTCCGCGTATCGTTGGCATGATCATTGGTGATGCATTCACGCCGATGGCCGGTATTGGTGCTGCGATTGGTTGGGGTGTAAAACGTGGTGTTTACTCTAACGAAGCAGGTCAAGGTACTGGCCCTCACGCAGCAGCGGCAGCAAGTGTTGACCACCCAGCACAGCAAGGTCTTGTTCAGTCATTCTCTATCTACATCGATACGTTGTTAGTATGTTCAGCAACCGCGTTTATGATTCTTATCACGGGTGCATACAACGTACAAGGCGCAGTAGAGGGTTCATTCTTAGTGCAAAACCTACCTGCAGATATCGGTGCTAATGGCCCTGTATTTACACAGATGGCGATTGAAAGCGCTCTACCTGGGGTTGGTAAACCATTCATCGCGGTTGCCTTGTTCTTCTTCGCCTTCACGACGATTCTGGCTTACTACTACATCGCAGAAACGAACATCGCGTACATCCGTCGCACTGTAAAAGTAAACGGTCTGATGTTCATTCTGAAGCTGGTACTCATCTCTGCGGTATTCTACGGCACCGTGAAGACTGCCAACCTTGCGTGGGCAATGGGTGATGTGGGCGTAGGTCTAATGGCATGGCTGAACATTGTCGGCATTCTGATCATTTTCTTCATGTCGAAGCCTGCACTAAAAGCGCTGGCTGACTACGAAGAGCAACAGAAACGTGGGGTGACTGAGTTTACGTTCAACCCAGTAGCACTTGGCATTAAAGGCGCGACTTACTGGGAAGAGAAGTACAAGCGCAAAACAGGTAAAGCACCAACCGCAGAAAGCGATACAACAGAAACGGTAGAGCAACCATCTACCTAATGCTTCACTTAACATCCTCCCCCAATGGGTTGGCAGGTATATAAGAAAAAGCAGTGGTCCGAACAACGGACATTAAAAAAGGGTTAGCCAGTGGCTAACCCTTTTCTTTTGCATTCAATTCGAAGCGATTATGCAGCGATTTCTTGCGTAGCAACTTGTGGCTTTTGCTTTTCGCCAACAGGAAGTACGGTACGGCCGTATTCGTTGTTTAGTACTTGAGCCATTGCAAAGTAGATTGCGCTCGCGCCACAGAAGATACCTTCGAAGCCAGCGATAGTACCGATCAGCTCGCTACCAGTGAAGTCACGTGCCGCTAGTAGGAAGAACAGGATAGTAAGAGAACCGAATACTACTTGCTTCGCTACTGGGTAACATAGAGAGCCAATGAACATGAAGCCAGTGAAGATACCCCATAGTAGTAGGTACCAACCCATGAAGTGTGCTGGGCTTGCTGGAAGGCCCATGTAAGGCATTACGATTAGACCAACCAGTGTTAGCCAGAATAGACCGTAAGAAGTAAATGCAGTCGTACCGAACGTGTCACCACGCTTGAAGCACATCATGCCAACAAGTACTTGGCTTAAACCACCGTAAAAGATGCCCATAGCCAGAATCATAGAATCCATTGGGAAGAAACCTGCGTTGTGGATGTTTAGCAGGATGGTAGTCATACCAAAACCCATTAGACCTAGTGGCGCTGGGTTAGCCAGTTTTGTAGACATGTACATTACCTTTTCAAAAATGTTGATAAAAATTGCGCGCGAATTTTAATGGACTCAAAAACAAAAGAGAAAAGACGTTATTGAAAACTTAGATTGCACAAATAAGCAACCAAGCGAATAAAAAAAGACCCTGCTAAAAAGCAGAGCCTTTATAGATGGTTAGACTATTTATTGTTCAATTACTGGCAAGAGATCTCATCCCAGAACCAATTACTCTGTGTCGGTGATTCCCATACACCCGGTCCATTTTTCGCGATAAAGCATTTGCCTTGATAAGTCACTTTGTCGCCATTAGCCACTTGAGTCACACCTGGTTCCCATGCAATAAAGTCACCCGATACTGGTGGTTCAGTAACCGGAGGCTCTGTCACTGGCGGCTCGGTGACAGGTGGCTCAGTCGTTGGCGGTTCAGTCGCTGGTGGCTCTGTTGGCGTACCTGAGACCAATTTCCATGGGTCACCTTTAGTAGGCTCATTACCTTGTGACCACCACTTCGCTTCATATACCGCTCCCTTGTAAGAGACTTGGTCGCCCGTGTTATAAACCTTGCCAGCATCCCATACAGCAACACCGCCTACAGGTGGGTCAACCGGATCGACTGGGTCTAATTTATCGACAACGCGAACTTCAGGCCAACCTGCATGAGATTGGTAGAAGTTGGTAACACATTTCTCGTAATCACCAGCAACCAGTGCCGAATACGCGGTTTGGAAACCAACCAACTCACATTCAAATGAGTGACCGCCCGGGCGATCTGAGTAGTACTTCCAGTTACCATCCCAGTTGGTGTAAAGCACGTCAGTGGCACCGTTAAGGTTTAAGCTACCGTAAGGCGTTTGTTGCCAACAGGTATTGGTTTCATCAGCTTCGATAGGAATCTGATAGTGCGCTGCTAGACCTTCCCAGTAACGAATGCGGTTAACTGGCTGACCTTTATCTTTGTTTTGCTCACCACACTCAATACCGCCGTTGATAACGTTGATCGTGGTACCAAATCCATAACCAATACCCGCATCAATTTCACGCTGCGATGGTACCCAAGTACGATCAATCACGTGCAGCATTGCTGGTTTTGGCGCTTGAGGGGTTAAGAAGAACCAAATCGCAGAAGCTAAGTTCAACCATGAGTCAGCGACTAGGCCCGGATTTTTCAGCAATACCGATGCATCTCCATCGAACATCACTTCAGAGAAAGCGCCGTAGTTAAAGTGGTAAGAAAGCTGTTTTGCACCACGACCGAAATACCCCTGACCAGGTTCACAAGGCCAACGCTTATTTTGCCAATCGTTCTGACCACAGCCTGTGGTGTAGCCTTCTTGACCTTCAGACCATCCCATTTCACGTACGTGAACCAATGCTTGTTGCCACTCTTCAAGTGCAAGCGGGTTGTCAGATACGTTATCGACCGCAATGTGACCACCGGTTTCCTGAGCAAAGTGTGCAAATGCTGTCACGATGGATTTCTTACAAATCGCGTCTGAATCACGCCCGTCAGTGTACTCACCACAGAATGCAGGGAACTTACCGATCGCACGCAAGAAACGTGTGTACGTATACTCTGGTGCCGCCATCTGAGTAATGAAATTCCACTCGCTCTCAGGGAAGACACGTTCAACTCGCTTAACGTTTTCCGGATTGCTTGCTGCTCCTGGAACAATCGCTTCAACAACCGTATTTGGACGAGTCTCTAGCGCTTGTGACCAAATAGCATACATAGGGTCAGAGGTTTTACTTTGCTCCATAGCTTGGATGTCGCCACGAGCAATCACGTAACCATTTGGGTTTTGTGGATCAGGTTGGATATTCATGCTGGCATGAGCTTGTGCAGCGAGTACACAACCCAATGCGAGAGGCAGATGTTTGAGTGCAAACATGTCTAATCTCCGTATTTAACAATACAATATACAAGGAATAACTAGACACATAGTGGATCATGTAGAAAAAACGCCGAGTGAAGTGAATTAATTCTGCGACGCAAATTTCATAAATAAATACTGTTACACAGTGGGTATCACAAAAACTGTTACCTCGACTCAAAAGAAAACGGGGGATAATCCCCCGCTCTCATTTATTGTTATTGATCTGCTGTTGCTTGCTCTAGCGTCGGTGAAGATTGCTGTTTAGAGAGCACCAAGTAAATGGCAAACTGCGCGACTATTGCCACCAGCACAATTACAGGAGAAGCCATCACACCCGCAACAAGGAAGCTTGTCAGAGCGATAGCGCCGTTGAGTACCGCATAAGGCAATTGAGTTCTAAAGTGCTCATACTGCTCACACCCCGCTCCTGTAGAGGACAAGATGGTGGTTTCTGAAATTGGCGAACAGTGATCACCAAATAAACCGCCAGATAGCACCGCACCGATGCACACCAGCAATGGCGCATCAATCGCGACTGCGGTTGGAATGACCAATGGCATCATGATAGCAAAAGTGCCCCATGACGACCCTGTAGCAAAAGAGATAATACCCGCCAATAGAAAAGCCACGGCAGGCAATAACCAGTAAGGGAAGCCAGCTTGTGCTTGCTCTGCAATGTAAGCCGCAGCGCCAAGCTCTTTACCGACAGAACTCAGTGACCAAGCGAGAACTAGAATCACCGCAACGGACATCATGTTCGACATCCCTTTTAGGTAAACCTGAATGCCATCAGAGAGCTTTCTCACGCCATAAAACGCCATCAAACTAATTAGGGTAATTGCAGCAAAGAAATACGCCGACGACAGTGCAGCACGGAAAGTTGAGCCTGCTACTTTCTGAAATGGAAAACCATGAGGAACCAAGATTGAACAAAGCACCACAAGCATGACGAGCAGCGGTGCCCAAACAAAACTTGTTTTTGCATTTTTATGCTCAAACACATTTAATGAATCTTGCACTTTTCCAAAATCAGAATCCTGCTCCGCAAGTTGTTCCGCTTTCGCCATTGGTCCAAAATCCAGTTTGAAGAAAGAGACAATCGGCACAATCGCGATCGCTAAAAAGGCATAAAACTGGTAAGGAATCGCGCCAATAAAGGCATCCCAATCACTGATACCCACATCCAGTGCAGCAAACTCTTTTTGAATCAGGCTCATAATGTAAACGCCCCAACCGATGAAAGGGATCAGGATAGCCACGGGGGATGAAGTGGAATCAATAATAAACGCAAGTTTCTGGCGAGAGACTTTCAGCTTATCAAAAAGAGGACGAAAGACAGGGCCAACAATTAACGGTGTACCAAGGTCTGAAAAGAAAATAACAACGCCACCAAACCAAGCAGAAAGCTGCGCTTGGCATTTACTTGCAACCCACTGAGTGACCTTTTTAGCGAACGCCACGCCACCGCCAGATTTTTCCATCAAGGCCACAAAGCCACCAATAAAGACTAAGAGCAAAATGACGCCCGCATTGTAACTGTCAGTCAGTTGCGGCAACAGGTAACTTTTCATCAGTGCGCTAAACGAATCGAGCGGACCTTTATCGACGAATGTGCCTTCTAACATAGCCACACCGCTAACAACGCCGGCAAAAAGACCGACAACAACGTTTCTTGTAGTTAGCGCGAGGACTAATGTAATAATGATGGGGATGAGGGAGGTAACTTCTGCCTGTTCCATAGCAATACCAACTTTAATATTTAAACACCAAAAATGAATATACATTCAACAATCTCGCATGTATATATTTTCTAATAAAAAAGTTGAGACCTGCGTTCACACTTTTCAGGCATAAAAAAACCAGCCCGAAGGCTGGCTTTACTATTTTAATCTTTACGTCAAATACGAAAGCTAATTCCCAAAATAGTTGGAGTTGCAACTAGGCGACAAGCCATTTCAGCCCTATGAGCATAGGTTTACTATGTGATTAGGGTGAAATGGAGAAGTCAACAACGTTGCTACTTCAAATATGAAGGGAATATTATTCCCATTCGATTGTCGCTGGTGGCTTACCAGAGATGTCGTAAACCACGCGAGAAATACCTTCAACTTCGTTGATGATACGGTTAGAAACCTTACCTAGGAAGTCGTATGGTAGGTGCGCCCAATGCGCAGTCATAAAGTCGATAGTTTCTACCGCACGTAGAGAGACAACCCAATCGTACTTACGACCATCGCCCATTACACCTACAGAGCGAACTGGTAGGAATACCGTGAACGCTTGAGATACTTTGTTGTATAGGTCTGCAGCGTGTAGTTCTTCAATGAAGATAGCGTCTGCACGACGTAGCAAGTCACAGTACTCTTTCTTGATTTCACCAAGAACACGAACACCTAGACCAGGCCCCGGGAATGGGTGGCGGTAAAGCATGTTGTACGGAAGACCAAGCTCTAGACCGATCTTACGAACTTCATCTTTGAACAGCTCACGTAGTGGCTCAACAAGACCCATTTCCATGTCATCTGGAAGACCGCCCACATTGTGGTGTGATTTGATCACGTGCGCTTTACCAGTCTTAGATGCAGCAGATTCGATAACGTCTGGGTAAATTGTACCTTGAGCTAGCCATTTCGCGTTTTTCAGCTTCTTAGACTCTTCATCAAATACGTCTACGAATACGTGACCGATTGTCTTACGCTTCTCTTCTGGATCCGACTTGCCTTCAAGTGCTTTTAGGAAACGATCTTCAGCATCAACTTTAATGATGTTTAGGCCGAACTTGTCGCCAAACATATCCATTACTTGCTGACCTTCGTTTAGACGAAGAAGACCGTTATCTACGAATACACACGTTAGCTTGTCGCCGATTGCACGGTGAACCAGCATCGCTACTACCGATGAATCAACACCACCAGATAGACCTAGGATAACTTCGTCATCACCCACTTGCTCTTTAATACGAGCAACTGCGTCTTCGATGATAGATTCAGAAGTCCATAGACGCTCACAGCCACATACGCCAAGAACGAAGTTCTCTAGCATTTGTAGGCCGCCTTTCGTGTGCGTTACTTCTGGGTGGAACTGAACGCCGTAGTATTTCTTCTCTTCGTTCGCCATCGCAGCGTACGGACATGTGTCTGTCTCACCGACTTTCACGAAGTCAGCAGGAATTTCTACTACTTTGTCACCGTGGCTCATCCACACGTCTTGAGTTAGCTCAAGATCTTTAAATAGTGCAGATTCACCAGACACTTTAACTTGTGCGTAGCCGAATTCACGTTCTGTAGAACCCGCTACTTTACCACCTAGCTGCTCAGCCATAGTTTGCATGCCGTAACATACACCTAGTACTGGCACACCAGAGTCAAATACGTATTGAGGAGCGCGTGGAGAGTTATCTTCCGTTACGCTTTCTGGACCACCAGATAGGATGATACCGTCTGGATTGAATTCACGAATATCCGCTTCTTCAACATCCCAGCTCCACAGTTCACAGTAAACACCGATTTCACGTACACGGCGCGCTACTAGCTGAGTGTACTGAGAACCGAAGTCCAAGATCAGAATACGTTGGTCATGAATATTTTTAGTCATTTTGAGCAGTCTTATAAGCTAGGTTATTAAAACGGAGGCGAGTGTACTCGCCTCTTATTAATGCTTCAAGGAAAAAAGCAAACGTTTACGTCGAGTGTATAGGTTTTATTTTTACAACAGTAAAAATTAACCGCGACGGTAGTTTGGAGCTTCCTTAGTGATTTGAACGTCGTGTACGTGTGATTCAGCCATGCCCGCACCTGAGATACGAACAAATTCAGCTTTAGTACGCATATCTTCAATCGTTGCAGAGCCAGTAAGACCCATGCTTGAACGTAGACCACCCATTTGTTGGTGTACGATTTCTTTTAGACGACCTTTGTATGCGATACGACCTTCGATACCTTCTGGTACTAGCTTGTCTGCTGCATTGTCAGACTGGAAGTAACGGTCAGATGAACCTTGAGACATTGCACCAAGAGAACCCATGCCACGGTAAGACTTGTAAGAACGACCGTTGTAAAGAATCACTTCACCAGGGGCTTCTTCTGTGCCTGCGAACATTGAACCAACCATCACACAAGATGCGCCAGCCACGATTGCTTTACAGATGTCACCAGAGAAACGGATACCGCCGTCAGCGATAACTGGAATGCCGAATGAATTCGCCACTTCTGCCGCGTCTGCGATTGCTGTTACTTGAGGAACACCAACACCCGTTACGATACGAGTTGTACAGATTGAACCAGGGCCGATACCAACTTTAACTGCGCTAACGCCCGCTTCGATAAGAGCCTTAGCGCCAGCACCCGTCGCAACGTTACCACCGATGATGTCTAGATCTGGGTAAGCAGCACGAGTTTCGCGGATACGGTTTAGTACACCTTCAGAGTGACCGTGTGAAGAGTCGATAAGTAGAACGTCAACACCAGCTTCAACCAAAGCAGCAACACGCTCTTCGTTACCAGCGCCAGCACCAACGGCTGCGCCAACACGTAGACGACCGCGCTCATCTTTACATGCGTTTGGTTTACGTTCTGCTTTATGGAAGTCTTTCGCAGTGATCATACCGGTTAGTTGGAAATCATCATTCACAACCAGTACTTTTTCAACGCGTGCTTCGTGCATCTTCTCTTGCACTTCTTCACGAGTTGCACCTTCTTTAACTGCTGCAAGGTTTTCTTTTGCTGTCATTACTGACGACACTTTCTTAGAAAGGTCAGTAACAAAGCGCACATCACGACCAGTGATAATGCCTACAAGCTCGTTGTTCTCTGTGATGACAGGGAAACCAGCGAAGCCGTGTTTTTCAGTTAGAGCTACCACGTCAGCGATTGTCGCTTCAGGGTTTACCGTTACTGGGTCAGAAACGACACCAGCTTCGAACTTCTTAACTTTACGAACTTCAGCAGCTTGCTGCTCAATAGACATGTTTTTGTGGATAAAGCCAATGCCACCCTCTTGCGCTAGCGCGATAGCTAGACGAGCTTCAGTAACAGTGTCCATAGACGCTGAAATCATTGGGATGTTTAGGGTGATGTTCTTAGTCAACTGAGTGCGAAGATCAGCTGTGTTTGGGAGAACGGTGGAGTGAGCTGGCACGAGTAGTACGTCATCGAATGTCAGCGCTTCTTTGGCAATTCTTAGCATTTGCAATATCTCACAATTAGAGGAGTAAAAAGACAATCCAATCTCATCGTTTCGCATAATGAGGGTAACCAGTTTTAGGTTGTTGGCTACATTTGGATTAGATATTGCGGAGGGATTATACGGTTAACGCAATCGCTTGACTACAAATTTTTTTAATTTTTTTCTTGCAATTACCCCCTTGATATGTATTATATTGCCGCTAATTTCCATACTCACGTCTACGGAATTAGCTGTGCTCTCCCAGACCAATCAAAACATCTTCACTGTTTCTCGTCTCAATGCCGAAGTGCGTCTGCTGCTCGAAAACGAAATGGGGATCGTCTGGCTTGTCGGAGAGATATCCAACTTTTCAGCTCCCGTCTCTGGTCACTGGTACCTCACTCTTAAAGATTCTCGCGCTCAAGTTAAATGTGCCATGTTCCGTGGTAACAATCGTCGCGTCACTTTCAAACCTGCTAACGGCAATCAAGTATTAGTGAAAGCACGTCTGTCTCTGTACGAGCCTCGTGGTGACTATCAGTTGATCATTGAAAGCATGCAGCCAGAAGGTGATGGTCGTCTACAACAAGAGTTCGAAGCACTTAAGATGAAACTGGCAGCAGAAGGTTTGTTTGCTCAAACCAATAAGCAGCCTTTACCTGAGCACCCAAAACGCGTTGGTGTGATCACCTCAAAAACCGGTGCAGCACTGTACGACATCTTAGACGTATTGAAACGTCGTGATCCTTCCCTACCCGTGGTGGTTTACCCAACCATGGTGCAAGGTGAAGAAGCGGCCATTCAAATTGCGCAGGCAATCGGCCGTGCAAACAGTCGTGACGAATGTGATGTATTGATTGTTGGTCGTGGTGGCGGTTCGTTAGAAGACCTTTGGTGCTTTAACAACGAAATCCTTGCTCGCACTATTGCTGCAAGCCAAATTCCGATCATCAGTGCCGTTGGTCATGAGGTTGATGTGACAATTGCCGACTTTGTTGCGGACATGCGAGCGCCGACGCCATCAGCGGCGGCTGAATTGGTAAGCCGCGATAACAGCCACAAAGATCAAGCTTTGGTGACTCGCCAACATAAGCTAGCCAGTGCAATGCGTTACTACCTAACGCAACAAAAACAGCAATCGGCTCAACTGATGCACCGCTTAGAGCGCCAGCATCCAAGCTATCAATTGCAGCGCCAGACGCAACAACTTGATGAGTTGGACATGCGCCTACAACGCGCAATGCAACGATTCATCACAACGCGCCAACAAGCTGTTGAGCGTAAGCATCATCGCCTACAACTGAACTCACCAGTAAAGCGCTTGGCTGAGCAGAAGTCGAAGCTTGATAGAGTTGAGCAAAAATTGTTGGATGCGATGGACCGTAAGTTACTGACCATGCGCCATCAACTTGCAATCGCGGCTGAGAAGCTAGATACGGTAAGCCCACTGGCAACACTAAAACGTGGCTACTCGATCACTCAAACTGAGCAAGGTCAGGTTGTTACCCAGGCGAAAGATGTAAAAACGGGCGACGTTTTAGTCACCCGCTTATCTGATGGTGAGCTTCGCTCAACCGTTAATTAACTGACTTTTTGAAACTCAAATCGAACACGTGATTTCGATTTGAGTTCATTACAACTGTTGCAGAAATAGTTCGCCGTCCCACAAGCCTGTAGCTTTTCTAGTTCAGCATCACAATCTGGACAAAACCCCACTTTCTTATAATCCGACTCACATTGATTACAGTGGTATTGACCTATCCACTCCAGCTCAATATCGCATGTTGGGCAAATATTTGGTTGCATGGTTACCCCTAAAAACTTCTATTTACTGACTCACAGTCTAATCATACGGCAATCTTGTGCTTTGATCTTAATCACGCACGTTTAGCACGCTTGTTTTGATACATCGCAACATCCGCTTTTTGAATAAGTTCTTGCAATACTGCACGCTCACTCATGGTACTCCAAGCGGCACCGATACTGGCTTTTACTTTGTATTCCTCTAACCGGCATACTTGGTTAAGCTCTTGAACTAGACGGGTTGTAAAGTTTTGGTATGTATCTAAATCATGAAAGCAGCTGAAACCCACAAACTCATCGCCACCATAACGCCCTATCACTGAACATGAACGGAACGCTTGCTTTAAATGCTCAGCCACCAGCACCAAAACTTGGTCTCCGGTCTCATGCCCAAAGCGATCATTGATGTACTTAAACTCATCGATATCAACGAAAAAGCATCCCACTACAGCGCTGCGTGCACATTTGTGGTTGATCTTGCGATCGACTTCGGTCAAAAGCGCACGGCGGTTGAAGCAGTGCGTCAGTGGATCGCGACTGGCGTGAAAATGAAGTTGTTCTTCTAGGCGATACTTCTCTAAGGCTACCGCATATAAAGCGGCTAGCATTTCGAGCACTTCGAGTTCATAAGGATGAGGTTCAGAAGGTGTATTGCTGTAAATGGCAAATGTCCCAAGCACGTGACCATCCGAAGCAATAATAGGCACAGACCAGCATGCTCGGAGCTGAGCTTGTTGAGTCAGCTCAAGAAAAGCGGCCCAGTTAGCGTGATGATCAATATCACTAACAACCACGGTTTGCTTTAAGAATGCAGCAGCACCACATGAGCCAATATCAGGTCCAATCGGGACGCCTTCAATCGCTTGATTGTAGAAATCAGGTAAGTGTGGGGCAAACTCCAAATGCAGTGTGTTGGTATCGGGGTGCAATCGTAAAATGGAAGCTTGCCTCTTCCCAAATAGGTGTTCACTTAACTTGATAACCTCATGGTTGAGGCTATCGCGTTCCATTCCCAGAGCAAGCTTACCTAAAAGACGATTGACTGCTCGGTGAGCATCTAACAGTCTATCTTTATCCATCGTACTGCGTATTCACATTGTTATTATGTTTGTTAGCTAGGAATATAATAAATCTATTAATATTACACAGGTAGCTAACTCACATTATGCGCACGCGACACTATAAAAGATCACATACTGATCTTCGGATATTTCCCCTTTGATCAGCGATCACCCCTTAAAAGAATATTTATATAACCACATACCGAAAGCATAAGTTACATATTCTGTCTCTCAATTTTATTTAGAACTAAAAACTACACTTTCGAACAAAAAACCACAAGAACAGGATTTAATAAAAAGATCAGAATCCAAATTTAGCGTATTACATCGGTGTGCATTTCGATAGTTTGTGAGTCTATTTCCACTAGCGTGACTAGGATAGAACCAAAGTCACTCAAATGACTCGCATGCGTTCCCCCACAAGGGATGACAGCGATTTCTCCTTCGCCTAAATCACATTGCCAATAACGTGAGTCCGTGAGGTGTTCCCCATGGCAATCGACAGTGATCGCAGCGTCTCTTTTTAACCAATCCCCCAACAGAACATTCACCTGTTGTTCGATACTTTTCAGGTCAGACAGCATATCTGCACTGTTTAAACCCCTTTTGCGGAGTGTTTTGCCTAAACGATACGTATCCAGACATTTGTCTTGGGTGACAAAACTGGTTTCTTGCGCATAGCTATTGAAATCGTAGTTACCATGCGGGTCTTTACGGTCAGCATCTTTACGCCAATAGTTCTGCGCCAGCACCTTATTGAGCGCAAGATATGCGATGTGTCCTGCGCTATGACCGCGACTTAGAGACAGTTGGTATTCTTTGTCTACTTCCAGCAACGCAATATCACCAGCATCAAACGTATCGGTGAATGGCAAGACATGCACTACAACAAACGCCCACCCTTCCGTATCACGTTTTACCGGAATAGCTTGGCCAATATATAACTCGCCGCTTGCTAGTTCTACAGCACCAACTTGGCAGTCAACCACTTCAAACTTCATTCCTTTTATAGTTAGTGTGCCTTTATCCGCTGGATGATCTGGCCAAATATGGCTGACTGGATGAAAAGGCGTGACATCAGTAACAACATGGGTAGCTTCTGATGTAGATTGAACAAATTGTACGTGCGCCTCTAACTGCCAAGTTTGGTGACAGAAACGCGTCTTGGTTGCTGTGATTGTCATGTGCTGATTACTTCTTATGAAAGCTTCGAATAAAAAAATACCCAAGTCGAAACTTGGGTATTCATAAAATCTTAGGCGATTACTTGTTGCGGTTCTTCACTGCAGACATCATACGTTTGCGCTTACGCTCTTGAGAAAGAGTCAGCTTGCCACCACGGTTTTCGTACGGGTTATCGCTGTTCTGGAAGTTAATACGGATTGGTGTACCCATGATTTCCAGAGACTTACGGAAGTAGTTCATCAAGTAACGTTTGTACGAATCAGGTAGATCGCGAACCATGTTACCGTGAACAACCACGATTGGTGGGTTGTAACCACCCGCGTGTGCGTATTTAAGCTTAATACGACGGCCACGAACCATAGGCGGTTGGTGATCGTCTGTTGCCATCTTCATGATACGAGTAAGAACAGATGTACCTACACGTGTCGTTGCCGACTTGTAAGCTTCTTGAATCGACTCGAACAAGTGACCAACGCCAGTACCGTGCAATGCAGAGATAAAGTGAATACGTGCAAAATCAACGAAGCCTAAACGGCGATCGAGTTCTTTCTTCACATTCTCTTTTACATCGTTATCCAGACCGTCCCACTTGTTTACCGCTAGTACGATTGAACGACCAGCATTCAGTGCGAAGCCAAGTAGGCTAAGATCTTGGTCAGAAATGTTTTCACGCGCGTCGATAACCAATAGAACCACGTTTGCATCTTCTACGGCTTTCAGCGTTTTAACAACAGAGAATTTTTCTACTGTTTCGTTGATACGACCACGACGACGTACGCCCGCAGTATCGATCAGCACATACTCACGACCATCACGTTCCATTGGAATGTAGATAGAGTCACGAGTGGTTCCTGGCATGTCATATACCACTACACGTTCTTCACCAAGAATACGGTTAGTCAGCGTTGATTTACCTACGTTTGGACGACCAATAATTGCCAGTTTGATTGGCTGGTCTTGCAAACGTTTGAACTCAGCTTCTGCGTCTTCTTCGGTGTAATCTTCGATCGCTAACTCTTCATCTTCGAATTCAGTCAGATCTTCAATCTCACCTTCTTCAGATTCACTTGCCAGTAGATCATCGAAAAATGGCGCTAATGCACGCTCTAGCAATGCCGTTACACCACGACCGTGTGCCGCAGCGATTTGGTACATATCGTCAACACCAAGCTGCCAGAAATCGGCACATGCGGCGTCAGCATCAATACCATCGATTTTGTTTACTACCAACATCGCTGGCTTTTCGATTTTACGCAGATGCGCAGCAATCGCTTCATCCGATGGCGTTAGTCCAGCGCGACCGTCAACAAGGAACAGCACTACGTCAGCTTCATCAATAGCCGCTAACGATTGTTCTGCCATCTTTGTTTCTACGCCTTCTTCCGTACCATCAATACCACCGGTATCAATAACGATGAATTCGTGTTCCTCACCAAGGCGAGCTTGGCCATATTTACGGTCACGCGTTAGGCCAGGGAAGTCCGCAACCAACGCATCACGAGTACGAGTCAATCGGTTAAATAGCGTAGATTTACCTACGTTTGGACGCCCCACAAGAGCAACAACAGGTACCATAACAACCTCTACAATAATCTTTCTTCTGTAGTTATAGGTAACGACTTGCCTAATGCCAAATCAAACCAGCTTTTTACCTATAACCACGTCAGGAATAACTGTTAATAAATAATAATTTCAAACAACAAAACGGCCCCTAACTGTTACCAGCCAGGAGCCGAATGTGAATTATATCACGATATTATTCGTTAATGGTTAGTTTCTTTACATCGCCATTGCGAGTGGTAATCACGTAACCATCTGACAACAAGCTTGGCCCTACAGCGAAACCGCTGTCATCGACAAACTGTTGTGCGACGAACTCACCCGTTGAACGATCCATCCAGTGCAAGTAACCCAATGTA
This sequence comes from Vibrio sp. MMG023, assembly GCF_021654215.1. Lineage (NCBI taxonomy): Bacteria > Pseudomonadati > Pseudomonadota > Gammaproteobacteria > Vibrionales > Vibrionaceae > Vibrio > Vibrio sp. MMG023. Next base: position 137,785 of record NZ_JAKFZP010000008.1, read on the forward strand.
TCACCAACAACAAGATAGTTATCAACAAGGACAGGAGCTGTTAGCTGACGGTACTCAAGCTTGCTGTTTTCCCAAAGCTCAGTACCACTACGTGCATCAACAGCGACCACATGATCTTTCTCTGTAATCACAAAGATACGACTACCATCTGTCGCAATATCTGTGGCTGATGAGTAGTTACGTTTCCAAATTGGGTTTGCGCTGCGCAAGTCGATAGCAATCAACTGACCGTTGTAACCAACAGTGAAAAGAGTACCGCCAAGAACGATAGGAGAAGAATCTACGTCAACCAGACGATCAATCTCAGTTGCGCCTTTTGGTGTTCCAACTGGCTGTTGCCAAATCAACTGACCGCGTTCAACGATTGCCGCCGCAAGACGTCCATTCGCTGTACCCCAGAATACACCACCACCGATTGCAGTTGGTGTGCTATCGCCACGCAAGGTTAGGTTTGGAACTTCAGTGCTCAGTGCCCAACGTTGCTCACCAGTGCTTTCGTCAAGCGCAATGAGAGTGCCACGGCTAGTATTAACGATGATCAAACCTGAGTCTGCGATTGGCTTCGCCAATACTTCACCGCCAACTTCAATACGCCAAACCACGTCACCAGTGTCTTGGTCAAGCGCGATCACTTCACCGTTTTCAGAACCAATATAAAGGTTTTCGTAAGCCGCTGTAATACCGCCAGAAAGACGAGCAATCACATCTTCTTCTAGATTTACTTGCCACTTCTGCTTGCCGTTTTCTGGGTCCAATGCTTTAACTAAACCATCACGACTAGCAACAAACAGAGTGTCATTGGCCATAACAGGAGACAGCTTAGAGAAGTAATGACCTACGCCATCTCCAATTGATGTACTCCATTCACTGCTTGGTGTGAACTGGCTATCTACCTGAGGCAGTGGAGCCATAACAATGGTGTCTTCCTCGCTAGCACAACCGGCAAGAATTCCCACTGTTAATGCCCCTAACAAGGCTTTCTTAAAGACTCTTTTCATCCAATGCGGTCCTTATTTCGCCAGATCGTCCAATTTCATTTGTAGCGTCGGGCTAGCATCTGCTGCTTGCTGAGCTTCAGTGTAAGCTGCGTATGCCGCTTCTTTGTCACCTTGACGAAGTGCGATATCACCACGAAGTTCTGCAATACGACCAGTCCATGCTGCATCTGTTACTTTGCTTAGCTCAGCATTTGCTGCGTCAAAGTTGCCCATTTCCGCTTCAATGCGCGCAATACGGTAGCTGATAAGTGGAGTTAGCGCGGCATCTTTCGTGTTGCTTTGAGCCCATTTCAATTGCTCAAGCGCAGCGGCAAGATCTTTTGCATCAACCTGAACTTTTGCTAATTGAAGTGCAGCAAGTACTGAGTACTCTTTCACTTTGTTTGAATCAATGAACGCTTGAATATCTGTTTGAGCATCTGCGCCTTTCGTTTGCAAAGCATTCATCGCTGTTGTGTAGCTTTGAGAAGCTGCTTCACTCGCCTGAACGACAGAATCCTGATAGTAACGCCAGCCAAATAGACCACCTAAACCAACAACCGCACCGATGATGACGGCTTTGCCGTTTTCCTTCCACCAGTCTTTAATGGCTTCAACTTGTTGTTCTTCAGTATCGTAAAGTTCCACTTCCTGTCCTCTTAAAACATGTAAATGGCAGCAAGGGCTACCATTGCTCCTATTCGTCGAAAGGCTCCTATCTTGGGAGCCTCGTTATTACAAATTAGGATATAATCTTTAGCTTATTAAAAGACTTAGATAAGTGCTGCGATCTTCTCAGCAACTTCTGCTTGATTGTAAGTCTCTTGCTCACCACCAACCAAATCTTTTAGTACTACGGTATTATCCGCAACTTCGTTTTCGCCCAGCACTAATGCTACAACAGCACCGACTTTGTCTGCGCGTTTAAACTGTTTCTTGAAGTTACCACCACCGAAGTGATTCATCACACGAACACCAGGAACAGCTTCACGAAGCTGTTCTGCTAGCTTCATGCCTACCATCATTGTGCCTTCGCCAGCTGTCACTACGTAAACATCAACACTTCGACGAACATCTGTTAGCTCTAGTGTTTCTAGCATCAAAACAAGACGCTCTAGGCCCATTGCAAAACCAACTGCTGGTGTTGCACTGCCACCTAATTGTTCTACAAGGCCATCGTAACGACCACCGCCACATACTGTGCCTTGAGCACCTAAGCTCTCAGTGATCCACTCAAACACCGTACGATTGTAGTAATCCAGACCACGAACTAGACGCTCGTTAACTGTGTATTCGATACCTGCAGCGTCTAAAAGTTCACATAGACCTGCGAAGTGTGCTTTAGATTCTTCACCTAAGTACTCAGAAAGACGAGGTGCATCGCCTAAAATAGCCTGAACGTCAGGGTTCTTCGTATCCAGAACTCGCAGTGGGTTCGTGTGCATACGACGCTTACAATCTTCGTCTAGCACATCGATATGTTGCTCAAGGAACGCAACCAGTGCCGTGCGGTAATCTGCGCGATCTTCTTGAGAACCGATAGAGTTAAGCTCAAGACGAACATGTTCATGGATACCCAGTTCACGCCATAGACGTGCTGTCATCATGATAAGCTCAGCATCAACATCTGGACCATTTAGGCCGAACACCTCAACACCACACTGGTGGAATTGACGGTAACGACCTTTCTGCGGGCGCTCATGGCGGAACATTGGCCCCATGTACCATAGACGTTGTTCGTCACGGTTGATCAGGCTATTTTGAATACATGCACGTACACAGCCCGCTGTACCTTCAGGGCGAAGTGTTAGGCTGTCTCCGTTACGATCATCAAAGGTGTACATTTCTTTTGAAACGACGTCTGTCTCTTCACCAACAGCGCGGCTGAATAGGTTTGTTTCTTCAACGATTGGCATGCGCACTTCGTTGTAGCCGTATGCGCTCACGGTACTTTTTACTGCGTTTTCAAGTTTCTGCCACAGCGGAGACTGAGTTGGAAGGCAGTCGTTCATGCCTCGGATTGCTTGGATTTTCTTTGCCACAATTATTACCGTCGCTTAGTAACCCGAGCACATTTAGCGTGCTCAAGCTATGAGATTAATCTTCTTGTTTGATATCGATGCGGTTAGCTTGGTCTAATACAGACGCTTTCGCACGGATTTTCGCTTCTAGCTGGTTCACTAGGTCATCGTTGTCGAAACGCTCTTTCTGACGTTTGCCGTCTTCGTAGAATGCGCTCTTCTTATTACTACCTGCTAGACCTAGGTGTGAAACCTCAGCTTCACCAGGGCCGTTTACGACACAGCCGATGATAGACACATCCATAGGTGTGATGATGTCTTCTAGGCGCTCTTCCAGTGCGTTTACTGTGTTAATCACGTCGAATTCCTGACGTGAACAGCTTGGACAAGCAATAAAGTTGATGCCACGTGAGCGAATACGCAGAGACTTAAGAATATCAAAGCCAACTTTGATCTCTTCTACTGGATCTGCCGCCAATGAGATACGTAACGTATCACCGATGCCTTCAGCCAAAAGCATACCAAGACCAACCGATGACTTAACAGCACCAGCTCTTGCACCACCGGCTTCGGTGATACCTAGGTGTAGTGGCTGGTCAATCTGTTTTGCCAATAGACGGTATGAATCCACCGCTAGGAACACATCTGACGCTTTCACACTGACTTTGAACTGGTCAAAGTTAAGACGGTCTAGATGATCCACGTGACGCATCGCCGACTCTACCAATGCCTCTGGCGTTGGCTCACCGTATTTCATCTGCAGATCTTTTTCCAAAGAACCACCGTTTACACCAATACGGATAGGGATGTTTTTGTCACGGGCACAATCAACAACAGAGCGAATACGCTCTTCGTTTCCGATGTTACCTGGGTTGATACGCAAACAATCAACACCGTACTCTGCCACTTTCAGGGCGATACGGTAGTCAAAGTGAATGTCCGCAACTAACGGCACAGACACTTGCTGTTTGATGAGCTTAAAAGCTTCCGCTGCATCCATAGTAGGAACAGAAACACGTACAATGTCTGCACCCACTTTTTCTAATGCTCGGATTTGTGCGACTGTAGCTTCCACATCAGTCGTGCGAGTGTTTGTCATTGACTGTACAGCAATCGGTGCACCATCACCAATTGGCACATCACCCACATAAATACGCGTCGATTTACGACGAATAATTGGAGATTCGTGTTGCATAATATTTATAACGGTAAAGTGAATCTAGCGACTTTGCCTGAAGTATACCCAGAAAGGTCGACAGGTTCACTTGCAAATGTCATGGTTACGCCTTCTGGTGCGCCTAATATCACTTTAAAAGGTGCTTTTCCGGCAAGTTCTACGTCTTGACCCGGTTTACGGGTCCCGCTTACTAGCGTTTTGCCATTCGAGTCCTTAACCTGAATCCAGCAGTCTGCTTTAAACTTCATGGTTAATAACGTCATGCCCTCTGGCACAACAGGCGTCATTGGTTCTTGAGCATCTTCGATGACCGCAACAGGCTCTTCTGCCACAGCTTCTGTCACCGTTTCTTCAGTTGTTGCTACCGCGCTTTCTGCTTTACTTACCGTCTCGTCAGCAGATGAAACGGCTTCAGCAACTTCTACCACTGGCGCAACTTCCGCAGGCGTGCTTGCGATAAGTTCATCGGCACTCATTAGATCGATATCAGCATCGTCCGCTGTTTGTTCCGTTTCTGAACTTGATTCTGTCACAACTTGAGCAAGGCTGTTTTCTTGCTGATTCTGCCACCACCAAGCGCCAGAGATACCAGTAATCACAATCGCAATCGCCCATGTGAGCAGCATAATTCGGCTATTGTGTTTCTCGTGTTTGGTTTTACGAGAGAAACTTTGCATCTCTGTTTCTTGTGGCTTAACGTGAACTTCAGAAGTTTGCTCTAAAGCTGCCAAAACAATCTTTTCATCAAGCCCAACAAGCTTTGCATAAGAACGTAAGTAACCACGAGTAAACGTAGTAACTTGCTGTGCTTCAAATCGATTACTTTCAATATCTTCAATAACAGAAACGCGAAGTCTTAGGCGATCAGCAACATGCTTCTGAGTCATCCCTAGAGATTCGCGTTTGTTTTTTAGTAACGTGCCAGCTTCCATAGAAAGCGGGACTTCATTGGTGTTTTCGTGTTCTGTCATAATGGCGGTATTTAATCTGTTTGGTGGCTAACACAGTTATTTATTTTCGTTTTTGTTCTTAAGCCTCACTTAAAGATAGCTAGCCTAAACGCGTTAACCAAAATAATCTTTTAGAAATTCTCAGTGTTCGGAGTATGAATGCTCGCTTGCAATGAATCAGCAAACGTAATTGAGAGAATACTGAGAATAGTCAGTGTCTTTGTTATATTTCGCTCACCATGATAAGCGAATGTATAAGGAAGACAAAAACTCTTTGCTCTCAAATTAACAGATAGCTCAAGCTTTTGTCCAAAAATTGACACAGCTAAGTAATATTTCTACTCACAACGCTGTGTCTATAAGGATACAGTGTAGATATTACAAACAAAATAGCCAGAGCATAAGGCTCTGGCTATTCAAGAATTTGTTACAACTTATACTGCTTTTACGTCGATGGTTTCTGCACCACGCGCAGCTTTTAGAGATGCTGTACGTTTGGTGCGGTCAATAACATCACCAACTAACTGCCCGCATGCGGCATCGATATCATCACCACGCGTTTTACGAACCGTTACCGTGTGTTCGTATTGCATCAATGTTTTCTGGAAACGGTCGATGCGTGAGTTACTTGGTTTTTTGTAAGGAGAACCTGGATACGGGTTAAACGGAATCAGGTTGATCTTACATGGCGTATCTTTCATGAGTTCCGCAAGTTCACGAGCGTGGTCCATATCATCATTCACATGATCAAGTAGTACGTACTCAACGGTTACTTTTCCGCGATTAGCATTCGATGAAGCGATGTAACGACGAACGGATGCAAGGAAATCTTGAATGTCCCAACGGTCGTTGATCGGCATAATTTGGCTACGCAGTTCATCATTTGGCGCGTGTAGAGAGATCGCCAATGCGACGTCAATTTTACCCGTCATCTGATCGAGACCAGAAACCACACCAGAAGTAGATACGGTGACACGACGTTTAGACAAGCCAAAGCCAAGATCATCAAGCATGATTTCAAGCGCAGGGATAAGGTTCTTCATGTTTAGAAGAGGCTCACCCATGCCCATCATTACCACGTTAGTGATTGGGCGACGACCGGTTTCTTTTTGCAAACCAACTTCGCGCGCAGCACGCCATACCTGACCAATGATTTCAGAAACTTTTAGGTTACGGTTGAACCCCTGTTGAGCAGTTGAACAGAACTTACATTCCAGCGCACAACCTACCTGAGACGATACACATAATGTCGCACGATCTTCTTCTGGGATATAAACCGTTTCTACGTCCTGATCACCCACCTTCATCGCCCACTTGATTGTGCCGTCTGAAGAGTGCTGAGCTTCTGCTACCGTTGGTGCTTTGATTTCGCACTTGTGTTGCAGTTTTTCACGTAGCTTCTTGTTGATGTTCGTCATGTTATCGAAGTCATCAACACCGAAATGGTAGATCCACTTCATAACCTGATCCGCACGGAACGCTTTTTCGCCTAGCTCTTCCGCGAAAAATTGACGCATGCCTTTGCGATCAAAGTCGAGTAGATTGATTTTTTCAGTGGTCATGTTGCCTCTCAATGACTGAAACAAGAATAAGGGCGCGAATTGTACAGCCTTTATGCAGCTACAACAAGGGTTCTAAGACCCTGAGTTTGCTAAGGCATTAAAATCCTATAGATTAAATTTTAGACAATAGGTGTGATCAGTTCTCAGTCAATTTTCGATAATAAAAAGCCCCGGAAAATTCCGAGGCTCAACATTCATATTAGAACAAGATTAACGCGGGCAAATCTCTGACTCAGGGAAGAAGAATTCAATCTCACGAGCTGCAGATGCAGGGCTGTCTGAGCCATGAACAGAGTTGTAACGCATACTAAGTGCGTAGTCTGCACGGATAGTGCCACATGCCGCTTCTTCTGGATTTGTTTTCCCCATTAGCTCACGGTAACGAGCAATTGCATCTTCACCTTCCAAAACCTGAACCATGATAGGACCAGATGTCATGAACTCTTTCAGTGCAGGGAAAAAAGGTTTGCCTTCATGTTCTGCGTAAAAACCGCTCGCCTGTTCTTCTGTCAGATGAACCATTTTTGCAGCAACGATGCGTAGACCAGCTTTTTCAATGCGGTGGTAGATCTCACCAATCAGATTGCGTTCTACAGCGTCGGGCTTAACAATTGAAAACGTTCTTTCTAGAGCCATAAAGTTTCCTTTTTGTACTTGTAATAATAGTTTTATATGAGGGACTTGCGTCTCTCTTAGTTATACCAGTACAGACAAAAGTCTGCACTGGTAAAAGTCTTATTTTGTGGCTTGTTCGTTTAGGAAACGGGCAAGAGTACGAACCCCCATACCTGTCGCACCAGCAGACCATTTATCTGACGCTGACTTACGGTAGGTACCCGCGCAATCAAAATGCAACCAACCTTTCTTGTAATCTTCAACGAAGTAAGACAAGAATGCCGCGGCAGTGCTCGCACCAGGAGAGTAATCACCAGAACTGATGTTAGACAGGTCAGCAAAGTTTGATGGCAGCATGCCACGGTGGAAATCAGCAAGAGGTAGTGGCCACAGACCTTCTTTCTCTTGGTTCGCGGCCGTTAGCGCTTGATGAGAAAGCTCGTCATCAAAACTCATTAGCGCATGGTAATCATTACCTAGTGCGTTCTTCGCTGCGCCTGTCAGCGTTGCACAGTCAATGATGAGCTCTGGGGTTTGCTCACTTGCGTAAATAAGACCATCAGCAAGTACCAAGCGCCCTTCGGCGTCGGTGTTCATGATCTCAACCGTCTTACCGTTTTTGTAGGTAATGATGTCGCCAAGTTTAAGCGCACGACCAGATACCATGTTCTCAGCACAACAAAGAATCAGCTTCACACGCTTGTTCAGACCACGAAGAATAGCGAGACCAAGACCACCAGTAATCGTACCTGAACCGCCCATATCAGCCTTCATTGCCGTCATGAAGTTTGATGGTTTCAAGCTGTAACCGCCTGAGTCAAATGTAATGCCTTTACCAACTAAACATGCAAATACCGGTGCGTTTTCATCACCTGTTGGATTGTAGTCAAGTTGCAGCATTGCTGACGTTCGCTCAGAACCACGACCCACTGCGTAGATACCTTCCCAGCCTTCCGACAGTAGGTCTTTATCTTTTACGATACGAGCAGTAACTGTACCTTGAGGCGCAACAGATTTGATGAATTCCGCAGCCATGGTTGCCAGTTGACGAGGGGCAACTTCTTCTGCTGTTTTGTTGATAATGTCACGAGTAAAGTCGGTTGCAGTGATGCGAGCATGAAGCTCAGCTTGGTCTTTTTCAGACAGAGCAATCCACTCTAATGTGCCGTGTTTTTTCGGGTTGCGGTAACCTTGGTGGAAAGCCCAAACGCTTTCAACATCCCAGTTATCACCAGCAAGTAGAATTGAACGAATTCCTTGGCCATCTAGTTGACGAGCTGCACGTTGGACTGCGCCAAGATCATGCCCTTCACCTAGGTGAATCGTTGCGCCATTTTCAGCGAAAGAAAGCAATGCTTTGTCGCCCCAATGTGGTGCCGCTGGTTCTTGGCTTAGAAATACAGACATCTGTGTAGACATGGTTTCTCCTTGTCTTATAACGGCGTTGCCTACGCCTCTTCTTTTTAATAACTAACGGATGTTAGCATTATGTAGGGTAAAAATGTCAACTTGATAAAAAAACGGACCTTGAGGTCCGCTTTTTTTAGTGAGAATTGTTAACTCTGCTGCGTTTTACCGCCGAATCGAGCATTAGTCAGCTTCATCCATCCAGCACAAGATAACGGCTTCTAGGATCTTTTCATTAGAACGGTTTGGTTCATCGTCAAACTCTTCCAATTCAGTGATCCATTGATGTAAATCCGTAAAACGTACCGTTTTAGGATCCGTATCAGGAAACTTGTCACAAAGCTCAATCGCGATGTCGCGAGAATCTGTCCATTTCATTGCTCATCTTCCTTTTGCTTCGCCCCTATATTATTGGGGAGATAGTATTAGTGATCTTCTGACGCGTGGTTCAACGTGTATTTCGGAATCTCAACAACCAAATCTTCATCAGCGACCTTCGCTTGGCAACCTAAGCGAGATTCTGGTTCCAGACCCCATGCTTTATCTAGCATATCGTCTTCTAGTTCTTCACTCTCTTCTAGTGAATCAAAACCTTCACGAATGATCACGTGGCAAGTTGTACAAGCACATGACTTTTCACATGCGTGTTCAATACCGATACCGTTTTTCAGTGCTACATCTAGAACGGTGTCACCAGTGTTTGCTTCCAACACTGCACCTTCTGGGCACAAATCTTCGTGCGGTAATACAATAATCTTAGGCATAACTACTTATCTCTTATATATCATTAACTGACTGACCAGACAGTGCAGCTCGAATTGATTTATCCATACGTCGCGACGCAAAGTCTTGGCTTGCTTTGTCGGTGTCTTTAATACCTTGTTCGATTGCTGCGACATCGTCGCCATTGCGCAACTCGATCAACGCTTCAATAACTTTAACTAATGCTTGTTTTTCTTGCTCTGACAGCAATTCATCGCCATCAGCTTGCATTGCCGCAATCAAGCCCTCAATCACTCGGTCAGCTTCAACACGTTGCTCCGCTAGAGCTCGAGCTTGCATGTCTTCTTTCGCAAACGCCATTGAATCACGTAGCATGTTCGCGACTTCATTATCACTCAGACCGTACGAAGGCTTCACTTGAATCTCCGATTGTACGCCTGTGCTTTTCTCCATCGCGGTCACGGACAATAGACCGTCAGCATCCACTTGATAAGTCACGCGAATGTGTGCTGCGCCTGCTGCCATTGGAGGAATGCCTTTCAATGAAAAACGAGCGAGTGAGCGGCAATCGTCCACCATTTCACGTTCACCTTGAACGGTGTGCACTGTCATAGCCGTTTGACCATCTTTAAATGTGGTAAATTCTTGCGCTCGTGCAACTGGGATTGTGGTGTTACGAGGAATAATTTTCTCAACCAGGCCACCCATGGTTTCAATACCAAGAGACAATGGGATGACGTCAAGCAGAAGCATTTCAGAATCAGGTTTGTTACCTGCCAAAATATCCGCTTGGATACCGGCACCGATTGCGACGACTTCGTCTGGATTGATCGTAGTAAGCGGTTTGCGACCAAAGAAGTCACCGACCATTTCGCGAACAAGTAACGTTCGTGTTGAGCCACCCACCATTACGGCTTCGAGTACATCTTCTGCATCGACATCTGCATCTTTCAATGCTCGACGACAAGACATCAGCGTTTTCTTAACCAGAGGACGAATCAAATCTTCGAACTGCTCACGAGTCACTGAGCCTTTCCAACCAAATACATCAACATCAACGCGGTCTTGCTCAGAAAACGCAATTTTCGTCTCGGTTGCAATGTTCAGCAACGCACGGTTTTTCTCAGCAGAAAGCGGCGCTTTTAAGCCAGCTTGCTCCATCAGGTAGTCTGCTAAAAGATGGTCAAAGTCATCACCACCTAGCGCCGAGTCACCACCTGTTGCTAATACTTCAAATACGCCTTTCGACAAGCGTAAGATAGAGATATCAAACGTACCACCACCCAAGTCGTAAACCGCAATAACGCCTTCTTGGCCAGAATCTAAACCGTAAGCAATCGCAGCCGCTGTAGGCTCGTTAAGCAGACGTAGTACATGAAGACCAGCCAATTTCGCCGCGTCTTTTGTACCAGCACGTTGAGCGTCATCAAAGTAAGCAGGAACAGTAATTACCACGCCAGCTAATTCACCACCTAGCGTTTCTTCTGCACGCTTGCCAAGCGCTTTAAGAATGTCGGCAGACACTTCAATCGGGTTTTTGTCACCTTGAGCGGTTTGCAGAATTGGCAGACCGTTGTCGCTTTCTTTAAATTGGTAAGGCAAAGATGGGTAGCGAGCTTGAATGTCTTTTAATGAACGGCCGATCAGACGTTTTACCGAGATGATGGTATTTGCTGGCTCTAGCTCTGCTTTTGCTTTGGCATCGTAACCGACTGACGCTGAATCTTGCGTGTAGTTTACCACTGAAGGCAAAATGCTACGGCCTTGGTCATCTGTCAGAGTTTTTGCGTCGCCGCTTCGAACTGATGCAACCAAAGAGTTAGTGGTACCTAAGTCGATACCCGCTGCTAACTTATGCTCATGAGGTGCCGAGCTTTGGCCCGGTTCTGCGATTTGAAGTAGTGCCATGATGGGTCCTTGTCACGCTAACTAGCCGAGGAGTTTGTCTTCAACCAGTTCAATTTCGTTCTTTAGTTTGGCAATAAATTTGAGTTTTCGAACTCGGTCTGCGGCTTCTGGCCAAAGACTATTATCAAGTTCTTTTTCTACACTCACCAAATGCTGTTTGTACATTTTGCTGACCTTAGAGTCGAAGTCAAAAAGCGCTGATTCCGGATCAGAGCTGTCAGCAATGTCTTCCAATTCTTCACGCAATTCCATTTGTTCCATCAAGAACATTGGGTCTTGCATAGTTTGCTGTTCACCACGAATTTCAATGCCATTTTCAGCCAAGAGATATTCCGCACGTGAAATAGGCTGCTTTAGAATTTGATAAGCATCGTTAATTTGCGCTGCTTTTTGTACCGCCATCAAGCGATCACGCTCAGAAGCAGTAGCAAAGTTATCTGGGTGGAAGCGTTTTTGTAGTTCTCGGAACTGAGAAGAAAGAAGGCTACCATCCAGCTTAAACTGACTTGGTAGCCCAAATAATTCAAAGTGATTCATTAAGATCGGGTCCTAGTAAAGCCTTCTGGACTCGGTCGCCCAGAAGGACGAACAATTAGACGTTGAAGCTTTCACCACAACCACATTCACTTTTTGCATTCGGGTTGTTGAATTCAAAGCCTTCATTCAACCCTTCCTTCACGTAATCTAACTCGGTACCGTCTAAGTACACCAAGCTCTTCTGATCGATGATGATTTTCACACCTGAAAGGTCAAATACTTCATCTTCTTCGTTAAGATCATCGACGAACTCAAGTACGTAAGCCATGCCGGAACAGCCTGTCGTCTTCACTCCAAGACGCAAACCGACACCCTTGCCTCGGTTGTCTAGGAATGCTTTTACGCGACTTGCCGCTGTTTCTGTCATTGTGATGGCCATACTGCACCTTAAGTTTGTCTAAATTACGTTTTGGAATGGGAGCGTTTTAAGGGCTCCCATTATATACGGAATACTTATTCCTGGTGTTTTTTCTTGTAGTCAGCAACTGCTGCTTTGATTGCATCTTCCGCTAGGATTGAGCAGTGAACTTTCACTGGTGGAAGCTCTAGCTCTTCTGCAATCTCAGAGTTTTTGATAGATGCCGCTTCGTCGATAGACTTGCCTTTTACCCACTCAGTTACGAGTGAGCTTGAAGCGATTGCACTACCACAACCGTATGTTTTAAACTTCGCGTCTTCAATGATGCCTTCTGGCGTCACTTTGATTTGAAGTTTCATTACGTCACCACAAGCTGGTGCGCCAACCATGCCGCTGCCTACTGATGGGTCTTCTTTATCGAAAGAACCAACGTTACGTGGGTTCTCATAGTGATCAATTACTTTTTCGCTGTATGCCATGATAAATTACCTCGAATCCTCTATTCAGTCCGTGAGATTAATGATGAGCCCATTCAACAGTGCTCAGATCAACCCCTTCCTTGTACATATCCCATAGAGGAGACATGTCGCGTAGCTTAGTCACTGCAACGCGGATTTGTTCAATTGCGTAATCAATTTCTGCTTCAGTCGTGAAACGACCAAATGAGAAACGTACTGAGCTGTGCGCCAACTCGTCGTCTAGACCAAGAGCACGAAGAACGTAAGATGGCTCTAGGCTCGCTGATGTACAAGCACTACCAGAAGAGACTGCTAGGTCTTTTAGTGACATCAGTAGAGATTCGCCTTCTACGAATGCAAAGCTCACGTTTAGGTTGTGTGGAACACGCTGTTCTAGATCACCATTCACCGTTACTGCTTCTAGATCTTTAACGCCATCTAGAAGACGGTTACGAAGTGCTAATGCGTGATCGTAATCTTTTTGCATGTCTTCTTTTGCTACGCGGAACGCTTCACCCATACCTACGATCTGGTGAGTTGGAAGTGTACCCGAGCGGAAACCACGCTCATGACCGCCACCGTGCATTTGCGCCTCAAGACGGATTCGAGGTTTGCGACGTACGTAAAGTGCGCCGATACCTTTAGGACCGTAAGCTTTGTGCGCAGACAGTGAAATAAGGTCAACTTTCATTTCTTGAACGTCGATTGGCAACTTGCCTGCAGACTGTGCAGCATCCACATGGAACACAATCTTACGTTCACGACATAATTCGCCGATTGCGGTGATGTCTTGGATAACACCAATCTCATTGTTAACGTGCATGATTGAAACCAAAACAGTATCTTCACGCATTGCTGCTTGCAGCTTGCCTAAATCAACTAGGCCGTTTGCTTCTGGCTCTAGGTAAGTCACTTCAAAGCCTTCGCGCTCTAATTGACGACATGGGTCAAGAACGGCTTTGTGCTCTGTTTTACAAGTGATTACGTGTTTACCCTTCTTAGAGTAAAAGTGAGCAGCACCTTTGATTGCAAGGTTGTCTGACTCGGTCGCACCTGATGTAAATACGATTTCGCGTGGATCTGCATTTAGAAGGTCAGCAATTTGCTCACGAGCAGTATCTACAGCTTCTTCTGCCTGCCAGCCGTAACGGTGCGAACGCGAAGCTGGGTTGCCAAATGTGCCATCCATTGTCATGTACTGAACCATTTTTTCAGCAACACGAGGATCGACTGGACATGTAGCGGAATAATCAAGATAAATCGGCAGTTTCATTCTCTACTCCAATGTAAAATGCTGACCGCTAAGAGCGGACGTTTACACCGATGGGCGCGGTGGTTGTATTTTTGTTTGATAACCCATGAGTGACCACAAGATCAATGTCCTGACGATCAGAAATTTCTAAGACTTCATTATCTGTCATTAACTCACCGAGCGTAATGTTATTTAAGAAGTCACTAATGCGAGAGCTTAGGTCACGCCACAAAGTGTGGGTTAAGCAACGAGTGCCACCTTGGCAGTCGCCTTTGCCTTGGCATTTGGTTGCGTCAACTGACTCATCAACCGCTGCGATAACAGTGCCAATAGCAATGCTGTGAGCGTCAGTGCCCAATCGGTAACCACCGCCAGGACCACGAACGCTGGCAACAAGACCGGCTTTGCGCAATTTTGAAAAAAGCTGCTCTAAGTATGAGAGCGAGATACCCTGACGCTCTGAGATATCAGCTAGAGGTACTGGGTTTTGTTGCGAGTGCAGTGCCACATCCAGCATGGCCGTCACCGCATATCTTCCTTTAGATGTAAGTTTCATACCACACCGTATCCACATCGTTTGTAATGATTAGGATTTTTCCATACCCGACTAAAATGGTCAAGTATTTATTTGACTAAAATAGTCAGGTATTCATCCTTACACCTAAGGTGGTTATTCTTTGTTCAGAGCTTCTTTTCAATCGCCGTCAAAACACCACGCAAGATATTAAGCTCTTGAGCCTCTGGTCTAGCTCGTGAATACAAACGACGAAGCTTGTTCATCACCTGACCAGGCTGATCTTTGCTAATAAATTGGGTCTCCACCATTACTTTTTCAAGGTGTTCGAAGAACATTTCTAATTCTTTATGGCGAGGGTACTCTTCAGGCTCACTTGGCGTGTACTGACTTTGTTCTAGGTTGAGGTGTGCAACACGCACTTCATAGCTCAGCGTCTGTACAGCCATTGCTAGGTTGAGCGAGCTGTATTCAGGGTTAGCTGGAATGCAAACATGGTAGTGACACTTCTGCAATTCTTCATTAGTGAGGCCTGTTCTTTCTCGGCCAAATACCAATGCAACAGGGTGTTCTTGGCCTTCGACGGCAAACTTTTCACCACATTCACGTGGTTCAAGCATTGGCCATTCTAAAGTGCGTGAACGTGCACTAGAACCAACCACTAGGCCACAATCTTCAATGGCATCTTCTAGTGTTTTTACTACCTTGGCATTTTGTGCAATATCACCTGCCCCTGCCGCTAGTGCTAGGGTTTGGTCGTCGACCTCACATTGCGGATCAACCAATACAAGCTGGCTTAAACCCATGACTTTCATTGCTCGAGCTGCCGAGCCAATGTTGCCTGAATGAGAAGTTCCGACGAGTACGACTTTTACTTGATCCAACATCTGTGATTGCTACCTAAATTAAAACCGAAGGATATTACCATAATTTTTTAACACACCCTAGGGTGAAGCAGGTTTCTATTCGCATTCTCATCAATTGTTTTTCAGCTTTAAGGTAGGGCTAATTAGTGCGGCTTTTACATGCGACCAAAAAATAACCACTTCCCTTTTCTCTGCACTCTGGTATACTCGCCGCCGCTTTAAATTGTTCTTTAACATCCGTTGGGAAATTCGTATGCATCCAATGCTAAACATTGCTATTCGCGCTGCGCGAAAAGCAGGCAATCATATTGCTAAATCATTAGAAAACACAGATAAAGTTGAGTCTACGCTAAAAGGCACTAATGACTTTGTTACTAACGTAGACAAAGAAGCAGAAGCTATCATCATTGATACTATCAAGCACTCTTACCCAGAGCACTGTATCGTTGCTGAAGAAGCTGGTCTTATCGAAGGTAAAGATAAAGACGTACAATGGATCATCGACCCACTGGATGGCACCAATAACTTTGTAAAAGGTTACCCAACGTTCGCAGTATCTATCGCGGTTCGCTTCAAAGGTAAAACTGAAGTGGCTTGTGTATACGATCCAATGCAAAACGAGCTATTCACTGCACAACGTGGTGCTGGCGCTCAACTAAACAATGCTCGTATTCGTGTAGCTCAACTGAAAGACCTTCAAGGTACTGTTCTAGCAACTGGTTTCCCATTCAAACAGAAGCAACACGCTGAGTCTTACATCAAAATCGTAGGTTCTCTATTCACTGAATGTGCAGACTTCCGCCGTAGCGGCTCTGCTGCTCTTGACCTATGTTACGTGGCTGCAGGCCGTGTTGATGGTTACTTCGAACTAGGTCTAAAACCTTGGGATATGGCAGCTGGTGAGCTTATCGCTCGTGAAGCTGGTGCAATCCTAACTGACTTTGCTGGCGGCACTGAGTACATGAAGTCAGGCAACATCGTTGCTTCTAGCGCTCGTGGCGTTAAATCAATGCTTAAACACATCCGTGAAAACGGCAACAGCGCGATCCTTAAGTAAGATTCTGAAGTCATACTAAGCCCGTCACGCTGATGACTTTTGAATAGCCCCGCTCATTGAGCGGGGCTTTTTTATATGGAACAATCTGCCTGTTTATAGAAACGGTCGTAGTCAGGTAAGTGGTCTATTTTTACGTGCTGAACCTTCCATACTTGTTCCTTCATGAGAAACTGCAACGAAACCGTGACTGGCTGGTATACATCGCCAAAGCCGTTTACGGAAAGACACCCAACTCCTCCATCCTCACTATATGCTTCAAAGTAAGACAGCTCCGTAACCAAACTTGATGGGATGGATGACAAAAATGGAAATTGATGACCAAATTTTATTGGGTGAGATTTAATACTATTTAGCTCTTCAATCGATAGGTTTGGCCCTGCCATAGCTTCTACCACCTCGATATACTGCATCTTGTATAAATTATTGCGTATATCAAGGTAAGTATCGTGGAGTGGACTTGCTATGCACGGCGCTGAAACACTGAGTAAAACCGGAATAGGTAGAATTCTATTTATCATAACCAACTAAACCCCAGCTTCACGGAGCGCTTGATCAATTTTACTCGGCTTAAATCTGTACTTACAAAGCCCCCATTCGCACTGTTCTAAAAGCTCTCGGACATTTACCTGCCCAGCAACACCAAAGGAAACAACACCAAAAAAAGAAACACTTCCACTGTATGTCAAAACACCATCATGAGTAGTTTTAAAAGTAACAGAAACTGCTTTTAATTTTATGCCCAGCTCTTCAACCATTTCTTTTGAAACTTCAAACTTAGTAAACCCAAGCTCACCAGAGAAAGTTACCTTACCTGACTCATCAACTGCTAACTTGAATCTTTTCCCTCCAGTAACTAGCTTGCTGGTAACGCCTTTATTGTGTTTATAAGAAATCTCTACAAACTTCAGTAACTGTACTTTTATTTCAGCTTGCCTTGACATTATTTCCTCCCGAAATTGTTGAACATACTTCCGATGTTCAACTCAATCAAAAAACTACAATTCAAGCTGGAAGTACCTCAAATAAAAATGAAACTATCAAATCTATCAGGCATAAAAAAACCGCTGATTGCTCAGCGGTTTTTGTTTTCGGTTCTCAACCTGCCTTATGGCATCTCGTCGAACTCTGCACCTTCTTTTTCTACTTGAGGTGGCATCAAGTGCTCTTTCTGGATACCCAGTTTTAGCGCTAGTGCTGATGCTACATAGATAGAAGAGTAAGTACCTACAGTGATACCTAGTAGAAGTGCGGTTGCGAAGCCGTGAATCATCGCACCACCTTGCATGAACAGTGCAATAACTACGAACAATGTCGTACCAGACGTAATCAATGTACGGCTCAATGTTTGAGTGATTGACGCATCCATGATGTCCGAAGGTTCGCCCTTACGCATCTTACGGAAGTTTTCACGAATCCGGTCGAATACAACGATGGTATCGTTGAGCGAGTAACCAACAACCGTAAGTAGCGCCGCTACGATGGTTAGGTCCACTTCAATTTGCATCAGTGAGAAGACACCCAGCGTGATAATGATATCGTGTGCCAGTGCCATTACCGCACCAGCCGCTAGACGCCATTCGAATCGCATTGATACGTAGATCAGGATACAGATCAGCGATACAAGAATCGCTAGACCACCCGCTTCCGTTAGCTCATCACCAACGTTTGGACCTACAAACTCGATACGACGCATTTCTACGCTTTCACCCGTACCTTCTTTGATAGCACCAATGATTTGGTTACCTAGTGTTTCACCAGACATATCGTCACGAGGACGAAGACGAACCATTACATCACGAGCACTACCAAAGTTTTGTACTGTCGCATCGCCGAAGCCTTTTGAATCTAGTGCTGAACGAATCTCTTCAAGGTTTGCAGGTTGTTCAAAGCCCACCTCGATAAGCGTACCACCAGTAAAATCTAGGCCCCAGTTCAACCATTTGGTTGATAGCGTGAAGATAGAAGCTGCGATCATAACAATAGAGAATACGAACGCGACTTTCGACCAACGCATAAAGCCGATCGTGTTTTCTGCTTTTAGAATTTGAAACATATTAATTCCCAGCCTTAGATCGACAATTTATCAACGCGTTTGCCACCGTAAATCAGGTTCACGATACAACGTGTACCCACAATAGCGGTGAACATTGAAGTTAAGATACCGATAGATAGTGTTACCGCGAAACCTTTCACCGCGCCTGTACCTACTGCAAATAGAATGATTGCAGTGATAAGCGTTGTGATGTTCGCATCGGCGATGGTACTGAATGCGTTTGCGTAACCTTGGTGAATCGCTTGTTGTGGACTACGCCCATCTCGAAGTTCTTCACGGATACGCTCAAATATCAGTACGTTGGCATCGACTGCCATGCCGACCGTCAATACGATACCGGCAATACCAGGCAGCGTCATTGTCGCCCCCGGAATCATCGACATAACACCAATGATCAAAACCAAGTTCGCCATCAATGCAATATTGGCAATCAGACCGAAGCCACGGTAGTAAAGCAGCGTAAATAGCATTACGGCGACCATACCCCAGATACACGCTTGAATACCCATATCGATGTTTTGCTGACCCATTGATGGACCGATGGTTCGTTCTTCAACGATTGAGATAGGCGCAATTAGAGCACCAGCACGAAGTAGAAGTGCTAGGTTGTGAGCTTCAGCAGCAGAATCGATACCGGTAATACGGAAGTTACGGCCAAGCGCAGACTGAATCGTTGCTTGGTTGATCACTTCTTCATGTTTATCCAGAATCACACGACCTTCTGGCGTACGACGACCACTATCTTTGTACTCTGCAAACACGGTTGCCATTAGCTTACCGATGTTCTTTTTAGAGAACGCAGACATCTTGTTACCACCTTCGCTGTCTAGCGAGATGTTAACCTGAGGACGACCGTATTCATCAACACTTGAACTTGCATCTGTGATGCTTTGGCCACCGAGAATTACGCGTTTCTTCAGAACAACAGGACGGCCATCGCGATCTTGCTTAATCTCGCTACCAGCTGGTGCTCGACCGTTTGCCGCAGCAGAAAGGTCAGCTTTGTCGTCGACTTCGCGGAATTCTAGTGTTGCCGTAGCACCTAGGATTTCTTTTGCTCGAGCGGTGTCTTGAACACCAGGCAATTCAACTACGATGCGGCTAGCACCTTGACGTTGAACCAATGGCTCAGCAACACCAAGTTCATTTACACGGTTACGAAGAATCGTGATGTTTTGTTCTACTGCGTAGTTACGTATTTCTTGTAAACGTTGCTCGGTAAAGGTGGCAATCAACGCGTAACGACCATCAGAATCAGAATCGACAAAATTCATGTCTGGGTGATTCTTTTCTAACGTAGCTTTCGCTTCAGCTAGTTGCTCTTCATTACGTAGCAATACTTCCACGCCTTCTTTACCAGAAGGACGGATTGCGCGGTAGCGAATCTTAGCTTCACGAAGTTCACTACGGAAAGCTTCTTCTTGTTGACCAACCAGCTTTTCCATCGCCGCGTCCATATCCACTTCCATCAAGAAGTGAACACCACCTCGTAGGTCAAGACCTAGCTTAAGTGGTGACGCACCAATTGCTTCTAGCCAATCTGGCGTAGCCGGAGCAAGGTTGAGTGCAACAATTTTATCTTTGCCAAGCGCTTCACTGATGATATCGCGGGCACTGATTTGAGTGTCAGTGTCATTGAAACGAACAAGGATTGATCCATTCTCGAGAGCAATGGATTTATGAGAGAGATGCTCTTTATCAAGAGCTTTGGTGACAGCATCCAGCGTTGACATATCTACAGAGGCACCACGTGCCCCTGTAACTTGAATAGCCGGATCTTCACCGTAGATATTTGGAAGTGCGTACAACGCAGCGGTGATGATGGCAAAAAATACCATCAAGTACTTCCATAATGGGTAACGGTTTAGCACAGCGAGGATCCTTTAGCTGTTTTATAGAGACTTCAGCGTACCTTTTGGTAGCACTGCAGTTACGAAGTCTTTCTTGATTACAACTTCATTGTTTGCGTTAAGCTCAATTGAAATGTAGTCATTGTCTTCAGCGATTTTCGTGATTTTACCCACTAGACCACCGCTTGTTAGCACTTCATCGCCTTTGCCCATGGAAGACATCAGGTTTTTGTGCTCTTTTACACGCTTAGATTGTGGACGGTAGATCATGAAGTAGAAGATCACCGCGAACATGCCTAGCATGATTAGCATTTCAAAACCGCCGCCAGCTGGAGCGCCTTCTGCTGCTGCATGAGCTTGAGAAATAAACATTAAAACATCCTCATTATATTTTATTGATAATCCAACAAGTTGGGCTTTCGTAATTTAGATTCAAGTCTAAGAGTGAGTAATAGAGATCACCTTCTCAAAAATAACGTACGTTAGCCTACTTTATTAGCAAAAGCCTCTGGCGACATGCCAAAGGCTTTAATTCTTTTATGCTTTGCTTAGTGGTGGCACTTCGCGGTCACGACGAGCGTAAAACTCTTGAACAAACTCATCGAAACGGTCTTCATCAATCGCCGTGCGAATGCTTTCCATCAAACGCTGGTAGTAGCGCAAGTTATGGATAGTATTCAAACGCGCACCTAGTATTTCATTACAACGCTCTAGGTGGTGAAGGTACGACTTGCTGTAGTTTTGACAAGTGTAACAGTCACAGTGCGGATCTAGCGGAGTTGTATCCGTTTTATGTTTCGCATTACGGATCTTGATCACACCACCAGTCACAAATAGGTGACCGTTTCGTGCATTACGCGTTGGCATTACACAGTCAAACATGTCGATACCGCGACGAACACCTTCAACCAAATCTTCCGGCTTACCTACGCCCATTAGGTAACGAGGCTTATCTTCTGGAAGCTGTGGACACGTGTGCTCAAGGATACGGTGCATGTCTTCTTTCGGTTCGCCTACTGCAAGACCACCAACTGCGTAACCATCAAAACCGATTTCAGTTAGACCTTTAACCGATACGTCACGTAGGTCTTCGTAAACACCACCTTGAACAATACCAAATAGGTTGTTCGGGTTTTCTAGCTTATCGAAGTGGTCACGTGAGCGTTGTGCCCAACGTAGTGACATTTCCATCGATTTTTTCGCTTCGTTGTGTGTCGCTGGGTATGGCGTACACTCGTCGAAGATCATGACGATGTCAGAACCTAGGTCTTTTTGGATTTCCATCGACTTTTCAGCGTCCATGAAAATCTTGTCGCCGTTTACAGGGCTACGGAAGTGAACACCTTTTTCGGTGATCTTACGCATTTTACCCAGGCTGAATACTTGGAAACCGCCTGAATCAGTAAGAATAGGACCGTGCCAGTTCATGAAATCGTGCAGGTCACCGTGCATTTTCATCACTTCTTGACCAGGACGTAACCATAGGTGGAAAGTGTTGCCTAGCAGGATTTCTGCACCCGTGCCTTTTACTTCTTCCGGAGTCATGCCTTTAACCGTACCGTAAGTACCTACTGGCATGAATGCTGGAGTTTGAACAGTGCCACGTTCGAAGGTCAATTGACCACGACGCGCATTGCCATTTTTCTTTTTAAGATCGAATGATAATTTCACGATGCCTCCGAGTGTCAGAGAAACAGTCTGACTATGTATCTTGGGGGTGTTCCCCACTTTAAGGAGCGGTCGCTTTCCTTGCGAGAGACAAAGCAGAAGCTCTACTCTGTTTCCTAGCGTACTGCTAGCACTCGTAAATCATTAGCTTTCTAACCCTTCCTAACCGACCCCGTCACAAGGAGAGGGCTAGAGAGGGGTTAAAACATTATGCTGTCTTCTTTTTAATAAACATTGAATCACCGTACGAGAAGAAACGGTATTTGTTTTCCACCGCGTGCTTGTAAGCATTCATGGTGTTCTCGTAACCAGCAAACGCACTCACCAACATAATCAATGTTGACTCAGGCAAGTGGAAATTGGTGATCAAACAATCCACCAGCTGGTACTCGTAACCAGGGTAGATAAAGATTTCAGTATCACCAAAGAATGGTACCAATTCCGTGCCTTTCTTCAGTGCGTCTTGCGCTGCACTTTCAAGCGAACGAACTGACGTAGTACCTACGGCAACGATTCGGCCACCGCGTGCTTTAGCTGCATTAATCGCATCAACAACATCTTGCGGTACTTCAACGTATTCTGCGTGCATGTGATGATCGTTAATGTCGTCCACTTTCACTGGCTGGAACGTACCGGCACCAACATGAAGTGTTACGTAAGCAAACTCAGCGCCTTTCGCCTTGATCTTCTCAAGCAGAACATCATCAAAATGAAGGCCTGCCGTTGGTGCTGCAACCGCACCTGGCTTTTGGTTGTAAACCGTTTGGTAACGCTCTTTATCTGCGTCTTCATCTGGGCGGTCGATGTAAGGAGGAAGTGGCATATGACCAATTTCTTCCAGAATGTCTAAAACCGTCTTATCAGACTCAAACTTCAGTTCAAAAAGAGCATCATGGCGAGCAACCATTTGCGCTGAATATTCATCGTTCTCGCCAACAATAATAGTCGAACCTGGCTTTGGTGATTTTGAACAACGAACGTGAGCCAGAATGCTCTTTTCGTCCAACATACGCTCTACCAACACTTCTAGTTTACCGCCAGACTCTTTTCGACCGAACATACGCGCAGGGATAACGCGAGTATTATTGAAAACCACTAGATCACCAGCTTGAACTTGGTCCAACACATCAGTAAATGTGCCATCAATAAGTTCGCCAGTATTGCCATCCATTTGCAGCAGTCGGCTAGCGGTACGCTCTGGTTGAGGGTAGCGGGCGATAAGTTCATCTGGAAGGTCGAAATGGAAATCTGATACTTGCATGTTACTTGTCTTATATATTGGTCAAATCACGTCGAAAACGACGATAAAATTGCGACGAGTTTTTCGCAGCAGACTAGTATATGTTTACATGCTGCAATAGCAAGCAAATCCCCTTAGATTGACTGTAAAACCTTTCATTAAGAGTGTAATAAAACGTGAAAGTCTCAGGATTAGCAGCAATAAAAAAGCAGCGGAGTTCGCTGCTTATCTTTTCTATCTATTGCGGCCTGATTTTATACTTTACGTCGGCGCAACCATGTAAATGAGGCTAAAACACTCAGCCACCAAATTCCTAAGCTACCACCATCCTCTTCAGAGCCTCTAAAATCACAGTTGTTGGTCGCAATACCATCGTGACACTCTTCTTCTCCCCCATTGTCATCATTGGCCTCTTTAATAAAGTTGGGTTCAATGATGTAACTGTTTGGGGGGGCGTCAGCGGTTATGTAAGACTGTACCCAATCATGATATTGGCTCACTTTGGTGTAGAAACTTGGGATAGTAAGTGAACCACATGTCGGAAGAATAAGAGGAGCACCACTTACAATACCGATCTGCTTCCCCGTTGCGACATCGATGAGTGGACCACCACTGTCACCTTTACATGCTGAATTGCCATATTGGGTATTACTCTCTGAGTCCAGCACTTCATTCCGAGTTGGCAAAGTACATATTTTGGTTAAATTCTCACGTGAATCAATGATGCCCGGAAAGCTGCTGCCAATTTCTAAACGCTCATAACATTTGTCGATGGGTAAAAAGGTGCTAATGGTTGTTTTAAGTGTATCTGAGGATTCAGACGCATCAGGTTGAGTAGTTCCCCAACCAAATACTTGCACGTTTTCCACACGCTGATTGGTTAGATAATTGTCGTTCCAATCTGCAGCCAGACGCGCCTCAATATTCTCCATCTCAGTTTTGTTTGCTAAGTCGGCAAATCTTGCATTCGCGACCGGACGAGTGAGATACAACAATGCAATATCAGAATCTAAACCCGTTTGAATGGGTTTGACGTTGCCGCTACTGTCGATGTCCGCTTTAGATATACGCGTGTAATCCGGATGCACTACCACATGTGAAACTGGATAGAAGTTATCAAGCCCTGCAGTATTTAGATCATACACATTGGCATTCACGGACAGTTCACCCGGAGGGGTCACATAATAGCTCGCTTCGTTGGTTCCCTGCCCCATCACCACACAGTGTGCCGCAGTTAATACCCATTGTTCCGTCAGCATGGTACCGCCACACAGCGGAAACTCTGCCATGTTACTTGCGCGTAAAGTCACACGATCAACCGGGTCGGTTTGCTCATCTCCTAACACAATCGCTTGAGCGGATTGCACACTGAATGCCGCCATTGCCAAAGCAATGAGCTTGTTGCATTTCGTTCGTTTCATTTAGGTTGTAATCTTCAATCTGGTAAGCCTGAGCATATCTTCTTCCACAGGCTTATCTTGGAAAATCAAGCAAGTAAAAATGTGCGATTCAACTCATTAGATTACATTCTGACCACATACCTTATCAGTGAAAAATGCAAACTGACTCGCATTGAGTTTTTCAACGGTAAACAGCAATAATTAACAAACCAATCAGTAATAATTTCTTTGAACTATAGTGAAGGTGAGCATTTGCTCTTTGAACATTGATTGAGGTAAGTATGAAGATGTTAACTGTGGCGTTAAGTGCCGCCGTACTCGTGTTTTCTTCCGGTACACTCGCAAACTCTAACCACCAGAAGATCACCGCAATGCAACAAGCATGTGACTTAAAGCAGGTCCCTCGTTTATGTGCGGTCAACCTTCCTAATAAAAGCTATATCGGCCGATGTGTGGACGCGAAAGCTTATGGTCTTATCTGTGTGCATTTTAAGCAACGTTAAGAGTAACCAAAGCTAAGGCTTAAACTCCTTAGCTTTGGTTATTTATGATAGCGCTTACATCCTAACATCGCCCCAAATGAGTAGCTGGGATTATGGAAAACTCCAGTACATTCTCACCTCTGATTGATCTCCATCTAATCGTTTTATTTTATTAGTGAAAAACGAGGCAGCTCCCAGATATACAGAAAAATATTCTCTATATTTAAAGGGAGGACAATGCCGCTGGAGGTCTCTATGATCAAGGTTGAAGACATGATGACTCGCAACCCTCATACCTTGCTGCGTGAGCACACATTACGTGACGCAAAAAGCATGATGGAAGCGCTTGATATTCGACATATTCCGGTTGTTGATGCCAATAAACACTTACAAGGCTTGGTGACTCAACGCGATATTCTTGCTGCACAAGAATCCTGTTTACACCCAGATGAGGCTGAACAATCTTTTACCCTCGACACCCCGCTTTATGAAATGATGCACACCAACATCATGACAGCAGAACCAAGAGCTGGATTAAAGCAAAGTGCTATCTATATGCAAAAACACAAAGTAGGCTGTTTGCCTGTGGTAACTAAAGGTCACTTAGTCGGAATTATCACCGACACAGACTTTGTTTCCATCGCAATCAACCTACTAGAGCTTCAGGAAGAAGTTGAACCTGAAGAGCTAGAAACAGAATAGTTTGAGCAGAGCTTATTGCACTCACAACAAATAAAAAGCAAAAAAAGAGCGGCTAATTCGCCGCTCAAGATGTCATTACTAACGCAGTAATTATAGACTCTATGCTTGTTAGAATTGGTCTTCTTCGGTAGACCCTGTCAGTGCTGTCACTGAAGATTGCCCGCCTTGGATAGTATTGGTCATTCTGTCAAAGTATCCCGTACCTACCTCTTGCTGGTGCGCTACGAACGTATAGCCTTTTTCTGCCGCTTCAAACTCAGGACGCTGAACTTTCTCAACGTAATGACGCATGCCTTCGCCTTGTGCGTAAGCGTGTGCCAGTTCGAACATGTTGAACCACATGTTGTGAATACCTGCTAGCGTGATGAACTGGTACTTGTAGCCCATATTCGCCAGTTCTTGTTGGAACTTAGCAATGGTTTCTGCATCTAGGTTTTTCTCCCAGTTGAATGAAGGCGAACAGTTGTATGCCAATAGTTGGTCTGGGTACTCGGCATGAATCGCTTCTGCAAACTTACGAGCTTCTTCTAAACATGGCGTTGCCGTCTCACACCAGATTAGATCCGCATATGGCGCGTAAGCTAGGCCACGAGAGATAGCTTGGTCGATACCTGCACGAACACGGTAGAAACCTTCTGGAGTGCGCTCTCCTTGAATAAAGTCTTTATCGTATGGGTCGCAATCAGACGTTAGCAAGTCGGCTGCGTTTGCATCGGTACGCGCAATAACCAGTGTTGTTGTACCAGCAACATCCGCGGCTAGGCGAGCTGCTACCAGTTTTTGCACCGCTTCTTGAGTTGGAACCAATACTTTACCGCCCATGTGACCACATTTTTTCACTGATGCTAATTGATCTTCAAAGTGAACACCTGCCGCACCTGCGTCGATCATCGATTTCATTAGCTCGTAAGCGTTAAGTACACCACCAAAGCCCGCTTCTGCATCCGCGACGATTGGTAGGAAGTAATCAATGCCGCCTTCATCTTCAGGCGATTTACCTGCTGTCCACTGGATTTGGTCTGCACGACGGAACGAATTATTGATGCGTTTAACGACCGAAGGAACAGAATCTACTGGATACAGAGATTGGTCTGGGTACATCGTAGACGCAGTATTGTTATCTGCCGCTACCTGCCAGCCAGATAGGTAAATCGCTTCGATACCTGCTTTCGCTTGCTGTACGGCTTGCCCCCCCGTTAGTGCACCAAGGCAGTTAACATAGCCTTTCTTTGAGCTACCGTTGACCAGTGACCAAAGTTTGTCAGCACCACGTTGTGCAATCGTGTTCGCAGGTACCATAGAACCACGCAGTGTTACTACTTCTTCCGCAGTGTAGGTGCGTTTTACGTTTTTCCAGCGTGGGTTGGTTGCCCAATCTTTTTCCAGAGCTTCAATTTGTTGGCGGCGAGTTAAGTTAGTCATTGGTCTATCCCTCTTATAATGTGCACTTGTGCATGTGCGTTGAGTTTTCCGTTCTCAGGCAGTACATCCTTATCTGCCTCGAATCCTTCACGTATTGGTTAAATAAACATGTATTAGTTAGATAAATTGAGTGTTTAAAATCTTTGGGTTAATCCAAGTAGTCATAACCTGGAATGGTTAAAAAGTTGGTCAGTTCATCGCTTGTGGTGAGCCTAGCCATCAAATCTGCCGCTTCTTCAAATCGACCAGCTTGGTAGCGCTGCTCACCAATTTCTTGTTTCACGACTTCAATCTCTTCTTTCAGGTAGAGTTCGAACAGCTCTTTAGTGACCTTCAATCCGTTGTCGAGCGACTTACCGTGTTGAATCCATTGCCAGATAGAAGCACGTGAGATTTCAGCCGTTGCTGCGTCTTCCATCAGTCCGTAAATCGGCACACAACCGTTGCCAGAGATCCAAGCTTCGATGTATTGCAGCGCAACGCGGATGTTATGGCGCATGCCCTCTTCTGAACGTTCACCTTCGCACGGTTCAAGCAGCTCTGCGGCGGTTATTGGTGCGTCTTCTGAGCGGTTCACATCCAATTGGTTGGTGCGCTGCCCCAGTGTGGCACTGAACACTTCCATTGCGGTGTCTGCCAACCCCGGGTGAGCAACCCAAGTTCCGTCGTGACCGTTGTTAGCTTCTAGCGATTTATCGTTGTGGATCTTATCCAGTACTTTTTGGTTTTCTTGTGGGTCTTTAGCCGGAATAAAGGCTGCCATGCCGCCCATCGCAAATGCGCCACGTTTATGACAAGTTCGCACCAACAATCTTGAGTAAGCGTTGAGGAATGGCTTATCCATGGTCACCACTTGGCGATCCGGAAGTACGCGATCTGGGTGGTTTTTCAGTGTTTTGATGTAGCTAAAGATGTAATCCCAGCGACCACAGTTCAAACCAACGATGTGCTCTTTCAGTGAGAACATAATCTCATCCATTTCGAATACGGCTGGTAAGGTTTCAATCAGTACAGTCGCTTTGATGGTGCCTGTATCCAAACCGAAATACTCTTCGGTGAAATGGAACACTTCGCTCCACCACTTCGCTTCATGATGCGATTGCAGTTTTGGAATGTAGAAGTAAGGACCGCTTCCCTTTTTCAGTAGCGCTTTATAGTTGTTGTAGAAGTACAGAGCGAAATCGAATAGCGCACCTGGAATGATCTGACCGTGCCACGTTACGTGTTTTTCTTTTAGATGCAGTCCGCGAACACGGCAGATCAACACCGCTGGGTCTTCTGCCAGCTGATAGTGCTTGCCATTGTCAGGATTGGTGTAACTGATGGTGCCATTAACAGCATCGCGCAAGTTAATTTGACCATCCAGAACTTTACTCCACGCAGGGGACATCGAATCTTCGAAGTCTGCCATGAACACTTTTACATTCGCATTCAGTGCGTTAATCACCATTTTGCGATCAGTTGGTCCTGTAATCTCCACTCGGCGATCTTGCAGATCTTGCGGGATTCCGAGGATCTTCCAGCTTCCTTCACGAATGTCTTGTGTCTCTGGTAGAAAGTTTGGCAGTTCACCAGCGTCGATGCGTGCTTGCTTTCCTTCTCGTGCTTTCAGCAACTGTTCAACACGTCCGGCAAATTTTTCACACAGTAGAGATAAAAAGGTTTGGGCTTCAACAGGGAAAATTGCTTGATGTTCAGGAGCAACGACTCCATTCACCTCAAGCATGCCTTGGGTTTGCTTTAGTTGTTGTGTTTTTTGTTCTGTCTGAGCAAGCATAATCATTCATCCTTAACGTGCTTTATCCATCTTGGGCAGTCAGCCTAAAGCTACATTTGTAAGTTATGAACAACAAATTACATCCTTCGATTTGGTGTTCACTTCGCTTCGTTGTGTCTATACCTTGCGCAACCTGAATTGCTTTTTCAATCTAGACATAAGTCTTACAAGCCTTTAATTAAGCTAACCCAACAAAGGTTTAAGCGAAACCCCTCAAGTAAACAAAACGTTAAATTCAAAGTTTTATTCGGTATCAAACAAGTGTTTGATTTTTGAGTTCAATTTGTGAGTTATTACGTAATTAAATTACATTAAATTTACAGGTTATTTTTGAATTCAAACAAGTGTATGAATAGTGAGGCAGGAGAAAAATCCTTGTATTCACAAGGGCTAGGAAGAGGAAATTAAACGCGACTTAAACGCGTTACGCAGGCAGTTGTGTAAAATTAACATTGTGAAATTTCACTATTTTATGAAAGCTTCATGAAAGTTCATCTGTAAAATTTTACAAGTCAAAGTTCACGCACAGAATAAAATGCTAAAAAGCGCACTATTTCCAGTGCGCTTTTTGATATTAGATCGGGGATAGCAGGCTAATACTAATCGCTAAAGCAGTTCAGAGACGACTTCTGCCAATTGATTGAAAGTGTTTGATCGTGACGAGCTTGGACGCCAAACCAAACCAATATCGCGATACGCTTGCTGACCTGGAGGGTCGATCACCACTAAGTTCTGGTTGTGTAGCAAACCATGATCAATCGCCATTTGCGGGATAAACGTGGTGCCCAGACCATTCGCCACCATTTGCACCAATGTATGAAGACTGGTTGCAGTGAATGGGTTGATCTTCTCTTTGTCCGTTAGCTTACATGCTGAAACCGCGTGCTCTGTAAGACAGTGCTCTTTCTCTAATAAGAAGACGGATTCATCTGGCAAGTCTGCATAACGGATCGGTACAGGTACGGAATCTGCTTGATTGGCGCTGATCACCATGCGAAACGGATCTTGACCGACTACACGACTTTCCATTCCTTCTATCTCTACAGGCAGAGCCAGAATCAATACGTCCAACTCACCGTGGCGAAGCGCTTGCAGCAAGTTAGTCGTGGTGTCTTCTCTTAATAGAAGATTTAATTGCGGGAAGCGGTAGTTCACCTCTTGAACAAGATCGCACAATAAGAAAGGTGCTATGGTCGGAATACAACCGACTTTAAGCTGCCCTTCCATATCATCGCCTTGGCATAAGCGACCCAGTTCAACAAGATCTTGCCCTTTGGCGAGCAATTCTCTACCTTGCTGCACCACCATTTCACCAGCTTGAGTGAAGACTAATGGGCTTTTTTTATCTTTCTTTTCGTAAAGTGGACAACCAATCAACTCTTCAAGGTTTTGGATGCCTTTACTTAAGGTGGATTGACTGACAAAACAACGCTCAGCAGCATCACTAAAATGTCGAGTTTCGTGCAGAGTGACCAAATAGTGTAACTGCTTCAAGCTAGGCCATTTATTCATAATTCTATTTGTATCTATTGCTGTTCCAGTGATCGAGATAATAGTTTTGGTGTTATCGCTTTTTTCGATGAACTCAATCTATTTATTTCGCTTTTTTCAATACTACAATCTGTACTATAGTTTGTCTCGCACAAACACGGACCAAACCTAAATAACTGAATGTAGGTTTGGAGCAAACAAAATTTTTAGGAGCAAAAAAATGGTACTAGTAGGTCGTCAAGCCCCTGACTTTACTGCAGCAGCTGTTCTAGGTAACGGTGAAATCGTTGAAAACTTCAACTTTGCAGAATTCACTAAAGGTAAGAAAGCAGTAGTATTCTTCTACCCACTAGATTTCACGTTCGTTTGCCCATCTGAACTAATCGCATTCGACAACCGTCTAGCTGATTTCCAAGCTAAAGGTGTTGAAGTAATCGGTGTTTCTATCGATTCTCAGTTCTCTCATAACGCATGGCGTAACACTGCTATCGAAGATGGCGGTATCGGTCAAGTTAAATACCCTCTAGTTGCTGACGTTAAGCACGAAATCTGTAAAGCGTACGATGTAGAGCACCCAGAAGCAGGCGTTGCTTTCCGTGGTTCTTTCCTAATCGACGAAGACGGTCTTGTACGTCACCAAGTAGTTAACGATCTACCTCTAGGTCGTAACATCGACGAAATGCTACGCATGGTTGATGCTCTTAACTTCCACCAGAAGCACGGCGAAGTATGTCCTGCACAATGGGAAGAAGGTAAAGCAGGTATGGACGCATCTCCAAAAGGTGTTGCAGCGTTCCTATCTGAGCACGCAGACGACCTAAGCAAGTAATAGACACTGCCGCCCAAGCTCAATGGGCGTGTTGGTTGGATGTATATATAAAGCAAAAAGCTATAGCGGGAAAACCGCAAACGCCAATCAGTCTAAGTAAAGTCATAAAAAAGCCCAGAGTTCGCTCTGGGCTTTCTTTTTATCTGCGCTTTGGAAAAGCAAAAGAGGCAAGCATCACGCAAAAAGTTTACCTCTATTTCCCTCGGTCTCAGTACAGATTATCCCTTTTCGTCCTGCTAGTATTTGCTGTAATTACAATAATTCAGGACAACCTCGTGAACACTCAACTTGAAGTCTGTATTGATAACATTGAATCTCTCCACAACGCGATTGCCGGTGGTGCAACCCGCATCGAGCTCTGCTCTTCACTTGCTTTGGGTGGCTTAACCCCAAGCTATGGCTTTATGCAGCAAGCCGCTAAACTCTCTACTATTCCGGTTTACGCGATGATTCGCCCTCGCCAAGGTGACTTCTTCTACAGTGAGGAAGAAATCGAAATGATGCGTTGGGATATTGAAGCCGCTAAACAAGCGGGCTTGAATGGTGTCGTGCTCGGCGTGCTCACTCAAGACGGCGACATTCATATGCCTTACGCGACAGCGTTGTGTGAATTTGCCCAAGCTTTCGGATTGGGCGTGACTTTCCACCGTGCCTTTGACCAGTGTCGCGATGCTGAAAAAGCGTTAGAAGAAGTGATCAGCTTAGGCTGTGAACGCATTTTGACTTCGGGACTTGCGCCTTCAGCACCACAAGGGATCGATGTGCTTAGAGCTTTGGTTGAGCAAGCGCAGGGACGTATTGCGATCATGGCGGGCGCCGGTGTCAATGCAGACAATGTTGGCCAGATCGTGGAACAAGCCAAAGTCACTGAAGTGCATTTATCTGGTAAGACAACTCGCCCGAGCCACATGACCTTTATTGCCGAGCAAAGCAAAATGGGCGCTGCCGATGTGAATGACTTTTCGATTCCAGTCACTAACACTGAAGCTATCGCGAACATGGTAACAGCTCTCAATTAAGCGCTTTCAAATCCCGTCTTTGGTTATTGAGTGCTAACATATTGATAACTAAGGACGGGAGGAAACATGGCGAAACTGAAGAAAAAGGAATACGAAGAAGCACTAGAACATCTGCAAATTGAATTAGTTAAGCTCCAAGAGTGGGTCAAACACAAAGGGCTTAAAGTCGTGGTACTGTTTGAAGGACGCGACGCCGCTGGCAAAGGTGGCACCATCAAACGCATCACTGAAAAACTCAACCCTCGAGTCTGCCGTATCGCAGCCCTTCCCGCCCCAACAGAAAAAGAAAAAACACAATGGTACTTCCAGCGCTATGTGGCACACCTGCCTGCTGCCGGAGAAATCGTGTTGTTTGACCGCAGTTGGTACAACCGTGCCGGTGTAGAGAAAGTCATGGGCTTTTGTACTCCCGACCAATATGAGGAATTCCTTCGTTCCTGCCCTGAATTCGAGCGCATGTTGCAACGCTCTGGCATCATCTTAATTAAGTACTGGTTTTCAGTCTCCGATGAAGAACAAGAAAAGCGTTTTTTAGAACGTATCAATACCCCTATCAAACGTTGGAAGTTCAGCCCGATGGATTTGGAATCACGTAACCGCTGGGCAGAATATTCAGAAGCAAAAGATAAGATGTTTGCCTACACAGACACGAAAAACTGTCCTTGGTGGGTGGTCCCTTCTGATGATAAAAAGAAAGCTCGGCTGAACTGTATCAGTCATTTACTCAGCCAAGTCGAGTACGAAGAACTTGAGCATCCCGTTATCGAATTACCAGAGCTGAGTAAAGAAGGTTATGTTCGTGCCCCTATCGACGATCAAACCTTTGTCCCTGATAAATACTAGAGAGACACCATGGCGAAAGACTTGTTTCATACCCTTGATCTGAACTTACTCAAAACCTTTATGATTTTGATGCAAGAGCGAAACATGCGTAAAGCGTCACAACGTCTATTGGTCTCGCAGCCAGCAATCAGCCAAGCATTACAAAAACTGCGTCATCACTTTGATGACGAACTGTTTGTGAAAGTAAAAACAGGTCTTGAACCGACACCTTTCGCCGAATCTCTCGCCAACGATATTACGCCGCACCTCGATGGTTTAGCTGCCGCAGTTAATCGTTCCCATCAGTTTGATCCTATCGAAGTGGACAACAAAATACGTATTGCGCTTGCGCCAATTACAATGACTTGCTTGCCCGGTTTCCTCTTCGAACAAATTAGAATATTAGCCCCTAACGCCCAACTTGAACTGGTCGGTTGGTCAAACAGTACTGTGGATGAGATCTTAAAGGGTGAAACCCTGATGGGCGTAAACTACGAATTACTTCTGGCAAACAAAGAGATTTATGCACCTAAAGTACTCGATTTGAAAGGACGAATTTTGGTTCGAGAGGGTCACCCAGTCACAAAATCTCACGTTGAGCCACGTGATCTTAGCGGCTACCCAATTGCTTCTTTAATTTCTCCAGGGTGGAACGACAAATTTAGCTATGCATCTGAACTTCTTACCGAAATGGGTATCGAGCACACAATTGGATTTCGCTCTGAGTTAGTCATGGCGATCATTGATGTGGTGAAACATACCGATATGTATTTACCTCACTCCAATCTATTTCCTATAGAGCAGTTTCCGGGCTTAAGGGCTGTCGATTTGACCATCAATGGTCAACCACAAATGAAGTCTGTACATTGCCACATGCACGTCCGAAACCGGAATAACCCTTTAGTAAAATGGTTAACAGAGCTTATTCAACAAGGCCTAAAATTACAGTCTGATAAGATTTGATTATCACCGAGATAATGATAGCCATTTAGTCATAAATCATACTTCTCAATAAGATAGCCCTGCTTTAAGGGAAATAACAAAAAGCGATTGCTTACAGTAAGGATGCTGTCCCTCGTTTACTTATTGAGAGTTCAGACATGTCTAAAAAAATTGTAAAGCTTACCGCTGCTTACACCCTTCTTGCATCTTTCTGCTCAATTGCAGCTGTTATCCCAGATCGCCCAAATCCAGGCATTCCAACCAACCCAATTCAAGGTGTGCCAGAGCAACCTCTTCTACCAGAAGTTGATAACGGTGTTCCTGGTGTGCCAGATCGTCCACGCCCAGATTTACCGCCAACACCACCAATTGAAGCGGCGCCTGAACATCCAACGCTTCCAGAAGTAGATAATGGCGTTCCTCATGTTCCGGATCGCCCAACGCCACAGCTGCCATCAAACCCTATCGAAAATAATCCAACGGATGACCGTCTAAACCACTTAGAAGGCTTGGCTGCAGAATACAACTACCGCTTAAACCAGCAAGCAGAACAAATGGACGGAATCCGAGCAAGCTTACATGCTGTCACTAATGCTCGACCTTACGCGACAAGTGGTGAACTGGCTATCGGTGCAGGTGTTGGCTTCTCAGGTAGCAAAGAAGCGGTCGCGGTTGGCGGTGCTTACGGTCTAACAGACCAAGTTAGTTTATCAGGCACCTTCCACTACGAATCATCGGGTAAGTACTCCTCCTCTGACGTTGCTGGCGGCGTTGGTGTCCAAATTAGCTTTAGATAAAAACTGCACTCAATAAGTCCATAGCCAAGGAAGGCTTTTATTTAGGTAACTCTATGAAACGCAAATTCTTTCTCGCTGCCCTTATTCTCGCTCCTATTAGCGTCCAAGCTTCAGGTATTTATGTTTCTCCAGAAGTTAAGATTGGCTCATTTCGAGGGGCTGGTATCCAACTGGGGGCAACCGATATTGCGGGCTTTGATGCGCTGTATTTTGATTACTCTCAGATTACTTATAAGAGCGGTAATTATGATGAAACCATTGACGCCTACCGTATTGGCTTTCAACACTTATTTGGTCATCAACCTCAGATGGGATTTCAAGCGAGCTTAGGATTAGCGCAGTACGATGGAACGTATCGCAATGAACGAAGAGATGCGAACGGATTGAGTATTGGTGGCGCTTACGTATACCAAGTTAACCCAATATTGTCGGTAAGAGCAGGGGCGGATTTAGACGTTTTCATGAACGATAAAACCCACACCTTTACTGATACGGCAATTAACTTTTCTCTGGGCTTTGGCCTGCGCCTTTAAGACTTACTTCAGTACGTCATCGATGCTTTGATCACCAAGGTGACGTACGTCTTTGCCTTTCACGAAATAAATGATGTATTCACAGATGTTTTGACAACGATCGCCCACACGCTCAATGGCACGTGCCGACCACATCACTTGCAGGATATGCGGAATATTTTTCGGGTCTTCCATCATGTATGTCATCAACTGACGAATCACCGCTTCGTATTCCGCATCCAACTTATCATCGAGCTTATGCACTTCTGCTGCGGCTTCTACGTCCATACGCGCAAATGCATCTAACACTTGGTGTAGCATCTGGATCGCTTGACGACATAGTGGCTCTAACGATACATGAAACTGACGTTCTTGCGATGATGGGCTTTCAATTGCGACATAAGCAATGCGCGTCGCAACATCACCAATACGCTCAAGATCGGTGATGGTCTTAATAATCGCCATGATCAAACGTAAGTCTTTTGCAGTTGGCTGACGCTTGGCAATGATACGGGTACAAGCATCATCAATAGACACTTCCATCGCGTTCACTTTATGATCATCACGCACAACTTTACGCGCCAGTTCGATATCTTCCTTATGCAAGGCTTGAATAGCATACGAGAGTTGCTGCTCTACCAAGCCGCCCATGGTAAGTACATGGGTACGAATCGATTCTAGCTCTACGTTAAATTGTCCTGAGATGTGACGTCCAAAGTGCATGGCTTTCCTTTAATCCTTAAGAGATCGTAACTTAACCGTAACGACCGGTGATGTAATCTTCGGTTTGTTTCTTCATTGGAGAAGTGAAAATCGAATCCGCATCCGAGTATTCAATCAACTTACCCATATGGATAAATGCAGTGTGATCACTGACACGCGCTGCTTGTTGCATGTTATGGGTAACGATAACCACAGTATATTGAGTCTTGAGCTCATTGATAAGCTCTTCAATAGTTAAAGTTGATATTGGGTCCAATGCCGATGTCGGTTCATCCAATAATAGAACTTCAGGTTCGATAGCGACGGCACGAGCAATCACCAAACGCTGTTGTTGGCCGCCAGAAAGTCCAAATGCGTTTTCATGCAGACGGTCTTTTACTTCGTCCCATAATGCCGCAGAGCGTAATGAACGCTCGACCGCATCATCCAACATGCGACTGTTCTTCACACCTTGCAGACGAAGGCCATAAACCACGTTTTCGTAAATCGACTTAGGGAATGGGTTTGGGCGCTGGAATACCATGCCAACTCGGCGACGCAGCGTGGCGACATCCACACTTGGGTTGTAGAC
This sequence comes from Vibrio sp. MMG023, assembly GCF_021654215.1. Classification (NCBI taxonomy): domain Bacteria; kingdom Pseudomonadati; phylum Pseudomonadota; class Gammaproteobacteria; order Vibrionales; family Vibrionaceae; genus Vibrio; species Vibrio sp. MMG023. Next base: position 174,467 of record NZ_JAKFZP010000008.1, read on the forward strand.
GTTCTTACCATGCAGACGTACTTTACCCGTCACTTTACAACCTTCAACTAAGTCGTTCATTCGGTTGATACAGCGCAGCAGTGTGGATTTACCACAACCTGACGGGCCGATGAACGCCGTTACGCGCCCTTTCGGAATACGCATGGAGATATCATGTAGCGCCTGAGCCTGACCATAGAAAAGATTAAGGTTCTCAATCGAGATAGCCGTTTGTTCATCCGTCAGGTTATGCACATCCAATGGTGGCTCGTAACCCAATGTATTATCAAAGTTAAACATGCTTAATCTTGTCCTAAAGTTCTGTATTTCTCTCGCAGATTATTACGAATGCTGATTGCTGTTAAGTTTAGTCCGACAATAACCGTCACGAGTAAGAAAGAAGTCGCGTAAACCAGCGGACGCGCAGCTTCGATATTCGAAGTCTGGAAGCCAACATCGTAAATGTGGAAGCCTAGGTGCATAAACTTTCTGTCCAAGTGCACATAAGGGAATTGCCCATCCACTGGCAAGCTAGAAGCTAACTTCACAACGCCCACCAGCATCAATGGTGCCACTTCCCCCGCAGCTCGGGCAATTGCGAGAATTAAACCTGTAATGATCGCAGGGGTTGCCATAGGCAATACCACACGCCACAACGTTTCGAACTGCGTTGCGCCCAACGCCAACGAACCATGACGAACAGAGCTAGGAATACGGGTTAAGCCTTCTTCCGTGGTGACAATCACCACCGGTAACGTCAAGACAGCCAGAGTCAGTGCTGACCACAATAAGCCAGGCGTGCCAAAGGTTGGAGCAGGTAATCGCTCGGCGTAAAACAGGTTATCGATAGAGGCGCCAATAGTGTAAACAAAAAAGCCTAAACCAAACACGCCGTAAACGATCGAAGGAACACCAGCAAGATTAATAACTGCAATACGAATCACGCGAGTAAGAGCATTGTTCTTGGCATACTCATGTAAGTAAATCGCCGCAACTACGCCCAATGGCATCACGATGATAGACATGATGATAACCAAGAAAACCGTACCGAAAATTGCCGGAAAAACACCACCTTCAGAGTTCGATTCGCGAGGGTCTTCGGATAAGAACTTCCAAACCTGTTTACCCCAATGGGCAACCTTCTCAGGTAATGACATTTGGTTTGGATACCAGTAGTCCAAAATATCTTCTAACGGAATCGCAACCTGAGTTCCAGTCATGTCTTCGACAATGAGAGAATAATCAGAGAAGCCTAAACGTAACCCATCAAGCTGAGTATCTAGCTTCGCGAGTTCCGCTTCAATTTCGGCTTTTCGTTGGCTATTGTTCACCAAAAACTCATCCGTGATGGTGTCGTTGAGCTCGTGCTTGCGTTTATCTAAGCGAAGCTGCTCTAACTGCCACCCCAAGTCTTTTACTTGATCATCCACCAACATATCAATTTCATGATGTAAGGTTTCTGCATCATCGAGCTTCTGATCCAAAAGCGTTTGGATGTTGTTTTCGTAGCGTTTTTCCCCGTCTTGGAAGGCTACAAATTTACCGAAGAAGTAGCCACCACTGCTGCGTTCGATCACCGCCCATTCACTCGGCGTCGTCGGGTCATCCAACTGTATTTTCAGCACAGAAATAAAATCTGATGGATACAATTCACGGTTAGCAATTTTAATGTTTAAGCGCGTCGCGAATTCTTCATCATCCTCGAGTTTATTCGCCGCATCTTCTGGTAGGTAACTTCTTGGTACAAAACTGCGCTCGTAAACTTGACCAACAAGAGTCGAGTTTTCATGCAACACTTCGCCCTGCACAGGAGTCAGCGCAGCAACATTCCATTGATAAAGTGGCGCGGGCCAGAAGTATGTGAGTCCCTTCCAACCAATCAACAGCAATAAACCAAGGACAGAAAGCAAGCTGATGCTTACCGCTCCCCCAGTTAACCATATCCAAGGTGCGCCAGAACGAATCCAATTTAACACGCTATTACTCGCTCTTTCGTTAACTGATTACAACGCACGATATTTATCTCTCAGTCTTTGACGAACCCATTCCGCCAATGCATTCACCGCAAAGGTGAAGACAAACAAAATTAATGCTGATAGGAACAATAATCGGTAGTGAGAACTGCCCACTTCCGACTCTGGCAATTCAACCGCAATGGTTGCCGACAAGCTACGTAAGCCTTCTAGCACGTTCCAATCCATTAATGGTGTATTGCCCGTCGCCATTAACACAATCATGGTTTCCCCCACAGCGCGACCAAGCCCCATCATGATTGCCGAGAAAATCCCCGGACTGGCTGTCAGCAGGACGACATAAATCAAGGTTTGCCATGGCGTGGCTCCCAGAGCTAATGAGCCATCCGATAGGTGCTTCGGCACTGAGAAAATTGCATCTTCTGCAATGGTAAAAATCGTAGGGATAACCGCAAAGCCCATCGCTAAACCAACCACCAGCGCGTTGCGTTGGTCAAAGCCAATACCATGATCAGTCAGGAACAAACGCATGTCACCACCAAAGAAGGCTTGCTCAAGCATTGGCGATACCCACACACCTAAACCAATCAACAGCAAAATCAAAGGCATTAACACCAAAGCATGCCATCCGTTTGGCAGACGGTTACGTATTGGTTGTGGGATCAGCGCCCATAGTCCGCCCATCACCATGGTGCTCAGAGGCAAAACAAACAGCATCACCACAACGGTAATCAGGTGGTCTTCCACAATCGGAGCGAACCAAAGCCCGGCAAGGAAACCAATGATAACCGTCGGCAAAGCTTCCATTAACTCAATTGAAGGCTTTACCACACGACGCATTCGAGGCGACATAAAATAAGCCGTATAAATCGCTCCTAGTACCGCCAAAGGTACCGAGAATAACATCGCGAACATCGCCGCTTTAATGGTCCCAAACGCAATAGGAACCAAGCTGAATTTCGCTTCGAAATCATCACTGGCCGAGGTCGACTGCCATACAAACTCTGGCTCAGGGTAACCTTCATACCACACTTTTTGCCATAAAGATGACAACGATACTTCTGGGTATGGGTTATCAACGAACGCCACATTTAACTCGTCATTTTGCCAAGTAATTAGATAACGCTCGTTATTCGACATTCCCGCCATCACAGGTGCCTGCTTGTATGCACGCTTAAACAGCACCAGTTTCTCGCTGGTGGTGTAATGGCTCTGCAACGTTCCGTTAGTGTAGAAGCTGTAAAAACCTTTACGGTGGGAATCCGGCAACAAGTACTTAAGCTCCGATGCCAACTTGAATTCACGAATGTGCGTCAAGGTGCGTTGATCACCTTGTAGGGTATCAAACCATTGAGAAACGTGACCATCGTTATGAGTAACCAAGATGGAATAAGCGCCAGCTAATAAGTCAATGGTTCTCACCGAATGTTTAGTATCACCTTGAGTAAGATCGATGACCTCACGCACAGAGAACTTATCTTCTCCTTTCACTAACACAATCAGCTCGGAGCCATTACGCAGGTACAAATTCTTTCCGTCAGGTGTTAGTAACATTTGATCGGGCGAATCAAAACCTGATGAAAAAGTGTAATCAATGGTGCTCGGCGGTGCGTCTAATAGCTGTGGCTCTTGCCAGCGAGCTTTAAGCACTCCTGTCTGAGTCTGCCATACTAACGTTGGGGTTTGGGTCGAAGCACTAAAAACAAACTGTGTTACCGGATCGCTGGCATTTGTTAGCTGCATATCCATGCCAGAATGAAAAGGAATGACCTCCGGTGGACGGGTATTTTCTCTTAGTGTCGCATTAAATTCTGGCTTAAAAAGGTGAACGAAACCATTTTCATCAACTAATCCATACCAACCTAAACCAGGGGCAGATTGAGCAAACGCAACAGGGTTGCGAGCCATTTGCTGTGTGTATAAAGCTGGCTTACTCGGGTGATCCAGCGATAAGAAACGAACCTCCCCCGACTGGGTTAACACCAGTCCAATTTGAGAATAGTCATCGACTGAAATTGCGAGAGGTTTCCCGCTTTGGGTAGCACGAGCGGCATAATTGGTTTCGATCTCTGCATCAGAAAACAGAGGAATGATCACCATCGCAAGGTAAACGAAGATCAACACAAGAGCAGCAAGAACGCCTACACCACCAGATGTCACTGCAAATCGAACTAAACGATCTTTGATCAATCGCTTCTTATCTTTTTCCTGCAATGAAAACTCGGCTTGTGCCATTGATCTCTCTACCCTTTTTGACTTAGTACTAGAATATGTCGTTAAGATGACAATTATATTACAGATCACATTAAACGACTGAAAAGAATACAACTCTTATGCATGCCGTAGTATGAAATAAATCTGTAATGAAAAACTCATAATGTTCACACTCCTCTTTTATCCCTCGATGAGTGCGGATTCACTCTTTTTTAGGCTAGGTAAGGTTATGAGCGCAGAAAAACTCTATATAGAAAAAGAACTTAGTTGGTTATCTTTCAACGAACGAGTACTACAAGAAGCTGCCGACAAAACCGTCCCTCTCATTGAACGAATTCGATTTCTCGGGATATTTTCCAATAACTTAGATGAATTCTATAAAGTACGCTTTGCGGATGTAAAACGTCGGATCTTGATCAGCCAAGAACGCGGTGGAAGCGACAACTCTAAGCACTTGTTAACAAAGATGCAAACCAAAGCGTTGAAGCTAAACGAACAATTCGATGAATTATACAGTGAATTAATACGTGAAATGGCACGACGTCGGATTTTTTTAGTTAATGAGCACCAATTAGATGACACACAAAAACGTTGGGTAACCAAGTATTTTCGTAAAGAAGTCATGCCGCACATTACCCCTCTTCTTATTAAAGAAGACATTGATGTTCTGCAGTTTCTTAAAGACGAATACGCTTACATTACGGTCGATCTGCAAAAAGGCGATCAATCCCAATACGCTTTAATTGAGATCCCAACCGATCACTTACCTCGCTTTGTTATGTTGCCTGAAAAAAAAGGCAAGCGACGTAAAACGATCATTTTACTCGACAATATTATTCGCTATTGCCTTGATGAACTTTTTAAAGGCTTTTTCGAATACGATGCTCTTAACGGCTATGCGATGAAAATGACCCGTGATGCTGAGTACGACTTGCGTTACGAGGTTGAGTTTAGCCTGCTTGAACAAATGTCTGAAGGGGTGAATCAACGTCTTACCGCCTTACCTGTACGCTTTGTATATGAGCGAGATATGCCGCAAAAGATGCTCGATTTTTTATGCAAAAAACTACAGATTTCTAATTACGACAACCTCATCCCTGGTGGGCGCTATCATAATTTCAAAGACTTTATTGGTTTTCCTAACGTTGGCCGAGATTATTTAGAAAACAAACCGATGCCGCCAATGAAGTGTGCAGACTTTGAGGGCTATGCAAACAGTTTTGAAGCCATCAAAGCCAACGATATACTGCTGCACTACCCTTATCATACCTTTGATCATATTTCGGAATTGGTTCGACAAGCCTCGTTCGATCCTAAAGTCCTAAGCATCAAGATCAACATCTACCGCGTCGCCAAAGACTCGCGTTTGATGAACTCGTTGATCGATGCTGTACATAATGGCAAGGGAGTCACCGTTGTTGTGGAGCTGCAAGCTCGCTTCGATGAAGAAGCGAATATCGAGTGGTCCAAAATACTAACGGAGGCTGGTGTACATGTCGTCTTCGGCGCCCCTGGTCTTAAGATTCACTCCAAGTTACTGCTAATCAGCCGTCGTGAAGACGGAGAGATTGTTCGCTACGCTCACATTGGTACTGGGAACTTTCACGAGAAAACAGCACAAGTGTACACGGACCTTACCTTGCTGACCGCCGATCAAGAACTCACCGATGAGGTACGAAATGTATTTGGCTATATCGAAAATCCATACCGTCCGGTGAAGTTCAATCATTTGATTGTCTCTCCACGAAACTCACGAACACAATTATATCGCTTAATTGACAACGAAATTGCCAATGCCAAAGCAGGAAAAAAAGCAGCACTGACCATCAAGGTCAATAACCTCGTCGATAAAGGCATCGTCAATAAACTCTACGGCGCGAGTAATGCTGGAGTAAAAATCAAGATGATCATTCGTGGTATGTGCTCATTGGTCCCAGGCATTGAAGGGGTGAGCGAGAACATTCAGATCATCAGTATCGTCGATCGCTTCCTAGAGCATCCTCGCGTGGTAATTACTCACAATGACGGCGAACCACAGGTGTACATCTCCTCAGCGGACTGGATGACTCGAAATATCGATCATCGAATTGAAGTTGCAGCCCCCGTCCGTGATCCACGTTTGAAACAGAGGATTATTGATATAACTAACATTCACTTTACCGATACAGTAAAAGCTCGCCTGATAGATAAAGAGATGAGTAACAGCTACGTACCGCGAGGTAATCGTAAAAAAGTTCGCTCACAAGTTGCCATCTACGACTATCTTAAAAATATAGAGAAGCAAATAAGAAAACAAAAAGCCGATGCCTCAAATACTTGAACAAGATGTACGCCATATCGCTGCAATTGACCTCGGGTCAAACAGTTTCCATATGGTGGTAGCGAAAGTTGTCGGTAGTGATCTTCAACTTGTCAGTCGCCATAAACAACGCGTACGGTTAGCTGCCGGACTCGATTCAGAGCTCAATCTTAGCCATGCAGCAATGGAACGAGGTCTTGAGTGCCTCGCGATGTTCGCCGAACGCTTGCAAGGCTTTGAAGCTTCAAACGTAAGAATTGCAGCCACCCACACTTTAAGGCGTGCTAACAACGCCCATCTCTTTATCCAACGAGCCAAAGAGGTGCTGCCTTTTCCAATTGAAATTATTCCGGGCGAAGAAGAAGCTCGCCTCATCTATCTCGGCGTCGCACATACTCAAGCGGAATCTAACTCCAAACTGGTCGTCGACATCGGTGGCGGCAGTACTGAGATGATCATTGGTCAAGAGTTTGACCCAGAGCTTCTGAACAGCAAGCAAATGGGTTGTGTAAGCTTTACCGAGCAGTTCTTCAATAACGGCAAACTGTCGCGGAAGAACTTCAGCAAAGCGATTCTCGCCGCAGAGCAACGCATGGAGTCCATTGCTGCAAAATACCGCAAGAAAGGCTGGGATATTGCCCTCGGCTCTTCAGGTACTATTAAAGCGATTCGCGAAGTCTTGATTGGATTGGGTCATGAAGATGGGCTGATCACCAACAAGCGTTTGGGTAAGCTCATCGACACATTGTGCGAATTTGAGTCCATTGATGATATCGAGCTTGTTGGTCTGACAGATGAACGCAAGCCAGTCTTCGCCGCTGGTGTAGCCATTTTGTCTGCCATCTTCCAATCACTAAAAATTAACCAGATGTTCTTCTCGGATGGCGCATTACGTGAAGGTCTGCTTTACGAGATGGAAGAACGCTTCGCCCGTTCTGATATTCGTATGCGCACCACAGAAAATCTAGCAAAACAACATCGCGTTGATATCGAACACGCAGCGCGCGTAAAAGGTCATGCAAGAGAGATGCTGTGCAATGTTCGTTCTGAACTTGGTATCAAGAAGAAGAGTGAACTGTTTGATTTACTAGAATGGGCTGCTTTGCTGCATGAAGTCGGCTTGAGCATCAGTCTGCGCGGTTTCCATCGTCACTCATTCTACATTCTGCTGCACTCCAACTTACCCGGCTTTAACCGCGAACAGCAATTGGTATTGGCGACTTTAGCTCGCTTCCAACGTAAATCCCTCAAGCTTAATGAGTTCCCAGAGTTCAATCTCTACAAAGAGAGTGACATCATCAACTTAATTAAGGTTCTGCGTCTAGCCATTGTGGTCAACGGTCAACGCAATGATGATCCGCTGCCTGAGCTGACACTATCGATACAAGAAGATAAGTGGGTACTTACCTGCGTAGAAGAAGATTGGTTGGAGAACAACAAGCTGCTCGATGCAGATTTGCAGGAAGAACAGCAACGCTGGGAAAGCGCAGGATGGGCATTGAACTTCTAACCACGAACTCAATGAGATAAAGAAAAAGGTCGGCTTATAAACCGACCTTTTTTAATTCCTCTGCAGCGAAATCGGCAGTAATCGGAACATAACCATCTTTCGCAACCAGCGCTTGCCCTTGGGCAGAGAACATAAAGCGAATGAACTCAGCTTCAATTGGGCTTAGCGGGTAATCAGGATGTTTATTCACGTATACATAGAGGTAACGTGATAGTGGGTACTTACCTGAGATGATATTTTCACGCACAGGGCTAACGTAATCTGTGCCTGTTTTCGCAATTGGGACTAAACGAACACCCGCCACGCGATAGCCTACGCCTGAATAACCTACACCACTAATCGTAGATGCTACAGACTGCACCACTGATGCAGATCCCGGTTGCTCGTTCACACGAGTTTTAAAATCACCGCCACACAAGGCATTACTTTTAAAATAACCGTACGTACCCGATACTGAGTTACGCCCAAACAGCTGCAAGTTACGTTTTGCCCACTCGGCTTTGATGCCTAACTCACGCCAGTTGGTGATGAACTCACTTTCACCGCAGCGCAATGTCGCCGAGAACATCGAATCCAACTGATGAAAGTTAAGCCCTTTGATTGGGTTGTCTTGATGAACGAAGATGCCAATCGCATCAATTGCAACACGAAGTGCCGTTGGCTTGTAACCATGTACACGCTCAAATGCTTCGATTTCACGCATACGCATTGAACGACTCATTGGACCGAATTGCGCCGTTTGTTCCGTTAACGCCGGTGGCGCAGTCGATGAACCAGACGCCTGAACCTGAGCATTAATGTTCGGGTAGATAGATTTAAACTCTTCTACCCAAAGCGTGGTCATGCCTGCTAACGTATCTGAGCCGACAGACAATAAGTTACCCGCAATACCCGTCGTCTTTTGATAATTCGGCAACGGTTGGTCTTGTGCAAATGCCACACTGGAGAGCACCAACATGGCTAGAGTGATTTTCTTAATAGCTTTGGATACGACACTCATTACTTCACCACCAAACGACTTGGTAGGATGAAAGAGAACTTACTGCCGACACCAACTTCACTGTAGATTTCGAGGTGAGAGTCATGGTGGCTCAATGCGTGCTTCACGATGGCCAAACCGAGACCACTGCCCCCCGTATCACGAGAGCGTGCTTTATCCACGCGATAGAAACGTTCGGTCAATCGATGTAAGTGTTGTGGCTCAATACCATCACCGCTGTCTTCAACCTCTAGACAAGCACCTTGTGCGGTTTGATACCAGCGGACATTAACGTGAGCACCTGGAGGGGTGTACTTCACCGCGTTGTAAACCAAGTTGGAGATAGCACTGCGTAACTGGTCATCATCACCAAGGACACGTAAGCTAGAATCAACATCGAAAGTCAACTGGTGCTGATCATCACCACTCAAACTGACCGCTTCTTTCTCAAGCACTTCTAACATACTTGGTACGTTCACAACGTCTTCTAGCTCATGCATTGGCGCCGCTTCGATCTTAGACAGCGTTAATAACTGGTTCACCAAACTGTTCATTCGGTTTAGCTGCTCGGTCATTACACCATGTGCTTTACTCCACATTGGACCAACGATCATGTCTGGATCTTCCGTCATCTCTAAATAGCCTTGCAGTACCGTCATAGGGGTACGCAGTTCATGAGATACGTTAGCGAAAAAGTTACGGCGCATACCTTCAAGCTGTTTAAGCTGGCTCACATCACGTACCACCATCAAATGTTCGCCTTCGGTGTAAGGCACGATACGCAATTCCAACATACGTTCGACGTTGAGCGGCGAGCTCATTTCTAGCGGCTCAGAGAAATCTTGCTTGTTGATGTACTTGATAAAATCAGGAGTACGAATGAGATTAGAAATAGGCTGTCCAGAATCTTCTGGCCAGTGGAATCCTAAAAGGTGCTGCGCAAGCTTGTTACACCACACAATATTGCCTTCAGCACGAAAAACCACTACCGCATCCGGTAGCGATTCAGCACCATTACGGAAACGGCGAATTAAATTGGTGAGCTCTTTACGTTTTCGACGCTGACGTTGTTGTAAGCGGTATAAACCGTTAAACAAAGATTCCCAGTTACCACTACCTGATGGTGGAGTCAGACGCTTTTCATCCCATAACCAAGCCGATAAGCGAACCTGATTATGCAGATGCCAGACAAGCTGCAAAGCCGTGGCCGCCAGAAGCAACCACGGCATATAACCGAATATCCATCCTATGATCACCCAAGGGGTGTAAAAAAAAGCCAGCTCCCAGGCCAGCTTTTTCCAAGTTAATCTTTCAACCACTCATTACTCCAGAAATGGTATTGATAAGCTGCTAGCGATGTTATGCCTTCGTCGAGAAACGGTAACCTGCACCACGAACGGTTTGGATTAGTTTGTCGTGACCTGCCGCTTCAAGTGCTTTACGCAAGCGACGAATGTGTACGTCAACGGTACGGTCTTCAACATACACGTTGGTGCCCCAAACGTTGTTTAGCAGTTGTTCACGACTGTAAACGCGCTCTTGGTGCGTCATAAAGAAGTGCAGCATTTTGAACTCTGTTGGTCCCATATCAACCGCTTCATTATTTGCGGTCACGCGGTGAGAAACAGGGTCCAACTTCAGACCTTGTACATCAATCACATCTTCAAGCGCTGTTGGCGTTACTCGGCGAATAACCGCTTTAAGGCGAGCCACTAACTCTTTTGGTGAAAAAGGCTTAGTAATGTAATCGTCTGCACCAACTTCAAGGCCACGAACCTTGTCTTCTTCCTCACCGCGAGCTGTTAGCATTACGACAGGAATATTGCGTGTTAACTCTTCACGCTTCATGTGTTTGATGAAGTTGATGCCACTACCACCAGGTAACATCCAATCTAGTAGCACTAAATCTGGGAAGGGTTCAGCCAGTTTAGTTACCGCAGTATCATAATCTTCTGCTTCTACTGCTTGATAACCTTTCTGTTCAAGCACGAAGCACAACATTTCGCGAATTGGAGCTTCGTCTTCAACAACCAGAATCCTTCTAGACATAATTGAGTAACCTTATGTTAGTTAAGCTAATGAATTTAAGAGACCAAGCGCCCCTCTATGCATAAGCATTATTACCATCAATTATGACACTTTTGTGACCTTTGAAAACAAATTTTCATATAAGTTTCTTTTGAGATTCATCATGATCTTTTTCAATTCTATTAGGACATCAGTCGGAAAATTCCCTATGATTAGTCCCTTGTCATCAAGCCTAGAGAAGATTTATGTGGTTTAAAAACTGTCTGGTATACCGTGTTAACCGTGAGGTTAGCTTCAACGCCGATCAACTAGAAACTCAACTTTCAGAGTTCCGATTTACCCCTTGTGGCAGCCAAGATAAACAAAAATTTGGTTGGGTTAGTGCAATGGGCAGACACGGCGACATGATGACGCACGTTTCTGAAAACCGCATTCTTGTTTGCGCTAAGAAAGAAGAGAAAATGCTTCCTGCATCAGTGATCAAAGATTCATTGAATGCCAAAGTTGAAGCAATGGAAGCGCAAGAAGGTCGCCCACTCAAGAAGAAAGAGAAGGACAACCTCAAAGATGACATCGTGATGGATCTACTACCACGCGCATTTAGCCGCAGTAGCCATACTCACGTGCTTATCATGCCAAAAGAAGGCTTCATCCTTGTTGATGCAAGCAGCTATAAAAAAGCAGAAGATGTATTGGCACTATTACGTAAAACAATGGGTAGCCTACCTGTTGTGCCTGCAATCCCTGAAGTCGCGATTGAAACGACCTTGACTGAATGGGTGAAAACTGGCGACACGCCACAAGGCATTTCTATGATGGACGAAGCTGAGCTTAAGTCTGTGCTAGAAGAAGGCGGTGTGATTCGTTGTAAGAAGCAAGAACTGACAACTGATGAAATCCGCAACCACATCGCAGCGGATAAGGTGGTGACTAAGCTAGCACTAAACTGGCAAGATCGTATCGAATTCATCATGGCAGAAGATTCTGGCATCAAACGTCTTAAGTTCTCCGACGAACTTAAAGATCAAAACGACGATATCCCGCGTGAAGATCAAGCAGCTCGCTTCGATGCAGACTTCTCTCTGATGTGTGGCGAGTTCAGCGCTTTCCTACCAAATCTATACGAAGCATTGGGCGGTCTGCCAAACCCTAACGCTTAATTTCGTATAAAGATTAACCATAACGCCCTCACTTTTTTTGAGGGCGTTTGTTTATCTAAACCATAATTCTCCTAGTCACAGGTCACATTTTGACGTAAAATTTGCGCCCCATTTCCATGAGGTGGAATTGGCCTGACTTGTGATCAGATATAAGAGAATTGAGCAATGACAACAGAGAAAGTATTCGTACCTGAGCTACTATCCCCAGCAGGTAGCCTTAAAAATATGCGTTACGCATTCGCCTACGGCGCAGATGCAGTTTACGCAGGCCAACCTCGCTACAGCCTTCGTGTACGTAACAACGAGTTCAACCACGAAAACCTACAAATTGGTATCAACGAAGCGCATGCCCTAGGCAAAAAGCTTTACGTGGTATGTAACATCCAACCGCACAACTCTAAGCTTAAAACTTTCATCCGCGACCTTAAACCTGTGGTAGAAATGGGCCCAGACGCACTTATCATGTCTGATCCAGGTCTTATCATGATGGTTCGCGAAGCGTTCCCAGAAATGCCAATCCACCTGTCTGTACAGGCGAACGCAGTAAACTGGGCAACAGTGAAGTTCTGGGCTGCAAACGGCGTTGAGCGTGTGATCGTTTCTCGTGAGCTTTCTCTAGAAGAAATCGAAGAAATTCGTGAGCACTGTCCTGAAACTGAATTAGAAGTTTTCGTTCACGGTGCCCTATGCATGGCTTACTCTGGTCGCTGCCTACTGTCTGGTTACATCAACAAACGTGACCCTAACCAAGGTACTTGCACTAACGCATGCCGTTGGGAATACAAAGTAGAAGAAGGCAAAGAAAACGACACTGGCGACATCGTAGAAAAATTTGACCCAACGGAAGCACAAGCAATCGAAGTCGCTGACGAGCGTCCAGAGACAACCATCGGTCGCGGCAAACCAACCGATGAAGTCGTTCTGCTTTCTGAAGCGCATCGCCCAGAAGAAAAAATGGCAGCGTTCGAAGACGAGCATGGTACTTACATCATGAACTCGAAAGATCTTCGCGCAATCCAACACGTTGAACGCCTAACTAAGATGGGCGTTCATTCATTGAAGATCGAAGGCCGTACTAAGTCGTTCTACTACTGTGCTCGTACTGCACAGGTTTACCGTAAAGCAATCGATGATGCGGTCGCTGGTAAGCCATTCGATGAAAGCCTAATGGGCACATTGGAGAGCCTAGCTCACCGTGGTTATACAGAAGGCTTCCTACGTCGTCACACTCACGACAGCTACCAAAACTATGACTACGGCTACTCTGTATCAGATGCTCAGCAATTCGTTGGTGAGTTCACAGGTAAGCGCCGTGGTGACATGGTAGAAGTAGAAGTTAAGAATAAGTTCATCGTTGGTGACAGCCTAGAGCTAATGACGCCAAAAGGTAACGTAATCTTTACGCTAGAAGCGATGGAAAACCGTAAGTCAGAATCAATTGAAGACGCAAAAGGTAACGGCCACTTCGTATTTATCCCTGTACCAGAGGATATGAATCTGGAATACGGCCTGTTGATGCGTAACTTAAATGCAGGTCAGGATACCCGTAACCCAACTGGTAAGTAATCATGGCACTACTTATTACCGATAAGTGCATCAACTGCGACATGTGTGACCCAGAATGCCCTAACGGTGCAATTACTATGGGTGACAGTATTTTCGAGATTGACCCTGCTCTATGTACAGAGTGTAAAGGTCACTACGAAAAGCCAACATGCCAGTCAGTGTGTCCTATTACGAAATGCATTATCACCGACCCGAATCATGTCGAAACTGAAGAGCAATTGCTAGAGAAGTTTGTAATTATTCAAGGGTTAGCGTAATCGAAAAAGGTTCAACTTTGCCGACAAAGTTGAACCTTTTTTTAACCCGATTTTTCGATAGGATAGATATTACAAAACAGCTCTTTCTCGAAGTGATACTCTAACCTCTCGCGCCAATTTTCAGCTTGCGAGACAGGGATCAGATAAAAGTTCTCCCTACTAGTATCAGTAACGAAAGCCATTCCATATTGCATCAGCTCGTAATGCACGTCATTAACAAAACCTGGGTCAAGGCGTTGGCGCCCAGTCAGGTGATTAACATCCTCTCGAGTCAAAAAGACTCCTTTAGTATCACTGCTAAATCTGTGTCTTAACCACTCTGCAAACTCTTTTGCACAAATCATAGTCATGGTTTTATCCTTGATTAACTCTCGATGGGAAAAGCCTCCTTACCCACCTCAATACACTTGTCTGCGTTGTCGTTTGTCTTTCACCAACCAACAGACATATTGCTAAGAAATCAGAGAATCGCGACGAAAAGATCTTTCTTAATATGAGTTGCCACAACATTTAAAAATAATGCAACTCTTTGTTTATATAAGATTTCTATAATATGCCACAAAAACCTAAAGGTCAGTTTTTGTACTGGTATTATTCACTGTAGACAAAAGTATGATCTTTCTCCAGTTTCATAATAGAGATCCAGGGAAAGCATATTTGGTATTTCGTTGGTAGGACTCACCACTTATTTCTGCGTAATGAGCGGCTGGCATTGTGTTGGCAGTATCTTTTTCTTCTTCGGTTTAGGCGTTACCTTAGTTTTTTTGGTCACAGGTGGAGGCGTTGCTTTCGGCTTCCAACTTGCTAACTCTGCTCCACAGCCATCTCCTGCAGGTGGTGGCGCTTGGTTAACACAATTAGAGCTCGACTCAGGGCAAGTTAATCTCACGTGGAAGTGGTAATGATGCCCCCACCAAGGCCGAACCTTACGTAACCAATTTCGGTCTTTCTCACCTTCTTGCTTACATAACTGCTCTTTAATCACTGGATGAACAAAGATACGAGCAACATCTTGACTCTTCGCGGCACTTCGAATCAGTTCAAAGTGCCTATCTTCCCAACGGTGTTCTAGAATCTTGTATTTTTTAAGATCGACGACACTCATGGGTTTCGGAAGTTGAAGCTCATTATAAGAAAGCGGTTCATCGGCCAATCGCAGCCAAATATCAATATCTAGGCCAGTTTGATGACTAGAGTGGCCAGAAGAAAAACGTCCACCACGAGCTAGGGATAAGTCCCCAATAAGTAACGTTGTGTTGAGATCTTTACTGGTTTTTTTCGCTAACTCTTCAACAAAGCTTATTGTATGAGGATGCCCATAGTAACGCTTCGTTTTACTGCGTAAAACCTGATAACCAATACCATCAAGCGGGAGAGGAGAAGCACCATCTAAACAGCCATTCGCATAACTGCCGATAGAAGAGGATGTGTTATTTGTGGGACCAGAGACCTGCTCCCACGGAGTAGCAGAAAGAGAAGCTGAGAATAGAAAACTTAAACAAAAAGAAAGACTCAGCTTCATCACGCTCATTCCCTAATAGTGGTCACCATTATCATAGTAGCCTTTAGGAGAGAGTGCAGAGAAAATTACCGCAACATCGATATCTTCACCGGCAATACCACGAACTTGCTCAGTAATCGCTTTAGCCACTTTATTCTGAGTCTCTTGCCCACGGTCAAACCATAGAACTTCAACAAAAGGATATGCACTGCTTACTTCACCTTCACTGAAGAAAGTACTGTAGATGTATTCAAACGTGAAGTCTTCACGAGGACATTCCATTAATGGCTGTAATTCGTCAGTAAGAGGCTTTGATAAAGCTTGAACGGTTTGAGGCTCTACTGCGCGAAATCGAAGATGTGGCATAACATAACTTCCTAATTATTAGAATTCAGCGCCGATAATAACAGGAAGTCACCTTCTAATCACGTTGAGCACTAGCTATGCACTACAAAATAGCACACATACCGCGAGACATAAGTATGACTGACAATTTGAGGGAGAAGCAGAAGCAGAAGCAGAAAAGTGATAAAACGAAAAAGGCTCTAGCATTTCTGCTAGAGCCTTAAATATGGCAGGGGTGGAGAGATTCGAACTCCCAACACGCGGATTTGGAATCCGCTGCTCTGCCAATTGGAGCTACACCCCTGTAGTTCGTGTTTAATGAGACGACTCTCGAATAAGTGGCGGAGCGGACGGGACTCGAACCCGCGACCCCCGGCGTGACAGGCCGGTATTCTAACCAACTGAACTACCGCTCCGCACTGGTTAAACATTTAAGTCTAAGTTTTTGTCTTCACCTTCTTAAAAAGGCAAAAACTAAATT
>NZ_JAKFZP010000009.1:0-99156 GCF_021654215.1 Vibrio sp. MMG023
GTATATAAACGCTGCGCGCCCCTGCACAGAAGAACCATGTTTGAGGGTTGGACGGTCAGGCAACGACGAAGATGAAATTCACTCCATAAGGAAACCTAGCCATGACTGACTCAAACGTAATTCGCTCAACCATCACTAAGCAACCAGAACCGACCAAGTTCTCGAACTTGGAGTCGAAGGCTGCCTCTAAAGATGAGGTTTTTAAGGTGGCAATGGGAAGTGATGTGCGCCCTAGCGAGCTTGCTAACGCGGGGCTAGTTATGAAGAGTTTTCGATTTTTTCCGGCTGATCTTGAAGAGGTGACGAAACGTCTAAGCGACTTTGTTGTGACTGACGAATCGACCGCTTGTGAAAAGGTCTTTCGGTTTGAGCGTCTGCCGTACTAACGGCAGATAGAAAAACGCCTTAGCTCCACTTGCGACAGAAAAGCTAAGGCATTCCGTTAACTACCGTTCACGAGGAAATTAACATGACTACATTAAATGAAAAACCAACTCAAATCTATACTTGTACAGCTGTAGAGTTTGAACTCGGTCAGATTGTGATGACTCAAGGCGTGAGCCAGCTGCTTGGTGACTTGCCGCATGAATTATTGTTGCTGCCTTGTTTAGCTCGCCATACAAACGGTGATTGGGGCGATCTGTGTATAGAAGATAAGGTTGCGAACGACGAAGCTACACGTCACGGTTTGCGTATTCTGTCGGCGTATAGATTTGGAGATGAGCGTATTTGGGTCATCACTGAAGGCGATCGCAGTGTGACAACATTCTTGTTGCCAAGCGAATATTAATGACGGGGCAGGGCATCGGTAACGATGCCCTGATAAAGCACAGCTAAAATTTTTCAGCGAGGCTCATTCTTCGCCTCGCTGAAACCGTGCAACTATCGACAATTATGCAAGCTGATTCACTATTGTTGGCGGTAAATATGTATCATAGTTTTGTCGGCTGAATGGTGTGGGACTGTTGTTGCCTACTACACTCCCTTTCACCACGACACATAAGCCAATGACTATTTCGCCACCTCTCTACAGGTGGCTTTTTTTGATAGCTCGTAAATTCTTTGTGTAATACACGTGTATTACAGCTTTGGCTGGCGATCTGTCTGGTCGTTTTTTGCTGCGTCCGGTTCATTCCGTTACTGCATTCCCTCATGATAACTAACTTCAAGACGAAATCGGTCTTTGCACCAGATTCGTTCCTCACTTGGTGCTATCCCTCTTTCTGTTCGGCTTAGTTCCTTTGAGCAATCACCTAATGGGCTTCACTCACTTTGTTCGTTGTGCGGAACTTTGCTCCGTTATGCGTCTGAAGCGACGCACTACGTTTTCTTTCACCTCTTGACGTGTTGAGGGCGTAATCGCTTTGGTGGTGCTTTCCTTTTTGGTGCCTTTTGTCTTGAGCTCACTTGCTTAACTGCGCTGATTTCTAAATCTCTCAACTTCAGTCCTCTTCGCAAGGGAAGATACACGCGGCATTCCTAGCGCAACAAGTTGCTAAGGACTGCTCGCCCCTTGTCAAAGCGCCCTTTAGAAGTTGAGTCGATGAAACCAGGCAATAAGCGAAGTGATACTCAACTAACTAAAAGGAGAACTCCTATGAACGCAATCACTCAAACCTCAACGCCCTCTAACCGTCAAGATGCGACCAGCGTATCGCCGCTGGACACTCAGGCAACTGCACAAAGCGATATCTCTATTGTGATGCTGCCTGTTAGTCAATTGGTGGTGTCTGATTTAAACGTGCGTAAGAGCAAAGCAAGCAAATCAGATGATGAATCGTTGCAAGCGTCGATTCTGGCTCATGGCATTATCCAAAACCTTGTTGCACTGCCTTGTGAGGATGATGTGTATCCAGTAGTGAGCGGTGGTCGTCGTTTGAATCAACTGAATGCGCTTGTTGAAGCAGGGAGCATTGATGCTGACTACCTTGTGCCTGTCAAAGTATTGAGCGAGTCAGAAGCGCAGTTCTATGCGACTGAAATCTCACTGACTGAAAACGTCACTCGTGCAGCCATGCACCCTGTAGACGAATTTGAAGCCTACTCAAAGATGATTGAGGACGGGGCGACGGTGGAAGCCGTAGCGCAACGTTTTGGTAAAACTCAGCTTTACGTACACCAACGCATGAAACTGGCAGCCGTTGAGTCCGTTATCCTCGATGCGTACCGTGAGGGGGATGTTTCCTTTGAACGTGTCATGTTGTTCACGATTGCCAGTCCAGAGCGTCAGCTTGAGGTATGGGAGAAAGTGAAAGACAGCTCTTGGCACAATGAGCGTCAAGTGCGTCATATGCTCAAAGAGACAGCATTGGAGGCGTCGAGCGGGTTGGTGAAGCTTGTTGGCCGAGAAGCGTATGAGCAAGCAGGTGGTGTTGTTACAACTGACCTGTTTTCTGTCAAGGTGTACTTTGAAGACCGTTCGCTAATGGAGTCATTAGCGACTGCAAAGATTCAACTGGAAGCGGATAAGCTGACAGCTAAGGGGTGGAAGTGGACTGAAATTCACCTAACTCGTACTCACGACGAAAGCCGTGGTTATCTTGAGTTGACCGCCAACAAAGGGCAGTACAAGAAAGCCGAGAAAGCGTTAGCAGGGTGCATTCTTGCTCTGGATTACAACGGTGAGGTTAAGGTTATTAAAGGCTTGGTTGCGAAGTCTGAGCGCAAAGCACTCAAAGCCTTGCAAGCGGAAAACGCTAAAAAGACCAAAGCAGGCGAAGGGGATGTTGAGGGAGATTCCCGTGCAATAGGTGACGTTGTAGCGTCAGAGCCTAGTTACTCTGCTGCGTTAACCGACGATCTGAAAGCGCACCGCTTAGCAATGGCAAAACATGCCTTGATGCTTAACACCTCGCTTGCGCTCGATACACTTCACTTCTCTTTGTGCGTCAAGGCTCACGGTCTATACGCAAGCACTCCCGTCGATATGGCGTTGAACCGTTCATTTGTTGAGCCAAAGCAGGGCGAGTTCAGCGAGAACAAAGCACTAGAGCGTATTGAGCTGCACAAGGAAACGCTTGATATGGCTTGGTATGACACCGAAGGAACAGAAGAACGCTTTAAAGCCTTTGTTGCGCTCGATGCGGAAGAAAAGCACAAGCAAGTTGCTTTTGCCACTTCCCTGATGCTTGTGCCGTGTCTGGTTGGGGATAGCCGTTTTAGCTTTGAGTTCCTATACCAACAGCTTGATTTTGATGCTGCCGACTATTGGCGACCAAGCACTGACAGCTTTGTGAAGCGCGTTGATAAAGACGCTCTGATTGAAATCGCTCGACCTGTTATGTCAGAGGCGTGGCTACAAAGCGCTCAATCGCTCAAGAAAGGCGATTTGGTCACACAGCTAGACACTTGGCTAAATGGTCGTGATGAATCGCTGACAGATGCACAGAAAGCGCATTTCGCTCAGTGGATGCCAATTGGCTTCTAACTCATTTGATAGGTTTTTTTCTATTCAGTTCACTAGAGATCAAGCCGTCTTGTCGTTTAGCAAGGCGGTTTCTGTTGGTAAGTTGAACGCTTTTTAGCGTTGTTCAGCATTTCTTATCTCTTACTTTTTTTGTTGTTTTTACGATGCCTGATTAGGGCGTGACCCCTTGGGTTAGGCTTTTCGCTGCGCTCGTATCGCTAAATTGAAGCTCGGATATTGAGCGAGCTCAATGAGCTTCTAATTTCCAGATACCCAATCCTTCACGCAAAAGAATTTCACTGCCTGTCATTAAGTTCGAGTAAGGACGGAGTTTGTTGGCGTCGATTTTCCTTCGACTCGTTTCATTTCATGGCGCTCGCAAGCTGTTTGACCGTCTCTCACCACAACCTGATTTGCAAGGGAAGTACACGCTGTATCCCTAAAGCAACAAGTTGCTAAGGGCTACTAGCCCCTTGTCAAAGCAGAACGATGGAGAGAGGTCGGACAGCTTAAGCGGCTCCATAAAAGTGATACTCAAACAGAAGGAAAATCCCTATGACGCAACAAAATCCCATCCTAACTCTCTCTAAATGCCAAGCAGCGACCAACGTCCCGCCGTTGGAGCACGAAAGCTCACCAAAAAATGATATCTCTTATTTCTCTGGTGCCTTGAGTCCAGTACGCAGAAAAATTTACGAGGAAGGCTTCGAGGCGTATTTAACTGGTAAAACTAACCCTTATTCCGGCTCAGGAAAAAAATACTGGGAAAGCGGTTGGCACGATGCCATGAGGAAAGACGATGAAGCTCTAGAGATTGAATCTATAAATGCTCACAACGCGATGATGGATGAGTCTGTTGATTTCGACCACTGATCGAAATGAAAGAAGAACTATAGGAGAACGAACATGAAATATCTATCAGATTACACAAGCGAAAAGTTGACCCAAGCCTTTAACGAGTTCGGCGCATTCTTTGCCTTTTCTAATAAGCAGTTTGACGAAGCTAAAAAAGAGGGAGTTAAATATTCTTCTATGGGAGCGGGTTTAATCTGTCCTGTTGGCAGCGAGAAAAAGTTATATGACCGTTTAGAGAACATTACCAAAGAAGGTATAGCGCAAGATATTGCAGAAAACGGCAAAAACGCCATTATCCGCCGAGAGCTATTTAACCACGAATGCTTTTATACAGGTGAAATTTGTGACTGTGTAGAAAAATTGGAAGAGTACGGTTACAGCTACGACGACATTTATCAAGTGTATAGCTACATTTGCAAAACCGAAGACGTGCATTAAGCACAAGCAAAGCGCCTTGATATTTGCGCGCACAAATATCAAGGCATGTTCAAATACCAACCTAAAGGAGTTCATATTGTGAACGAATCAAATGTTAACTTAACTGATACTAAATTGAAAGAAGAAAAATACGTTTGTACTGCCATCCCGTTTGATCTTGGAAAAATAGTTTATACTCAGGGAGTAGACTCGATGCTTCGTAATAATCTAGGAATAAATCTCGCCATTTATATACGACGTCATCAAAGTGGTGATTGGGGAATCCTGGATATTGAAGATAAGATCACCAATGATGAAGCAACCAAAAATGGTGAGAGAGTTTTATCTAGTTATATAATTTGTGGTCGTAAAGTGTGGATTATCACAGAGCGTGATCGTAGTTGCACTACAATTTTGTTACCTAGCGAATATTAATGTACTCACTTAATGCGCTATAATGGAGTCCTTATTGGACTCCATTATTTTTGCTTATGAAAAAATTATCTTTCTTATTGGTCATTTTTCCTAGTGTTGGTTCGGCTTTTTGTTTTGATGAAGCCGGACATCATTATAATGTGTCTCCAGATTTGTTGAGGGCAATTTCTCAAGTTGAAAGTAGTAACAATCCAAGAGCTTATAACGAAAACAAAAATAAATACGGCGAAGTTGTTAGTCGCGATTTTGGGCTAATGCAAATTAACTCTAGTTGGTTTGATAAACTCAAAGAGTTTGATGTGACCGAACAAAATGTTTATGAGCCTTGTTTTAACGTGTCGCTTGGTGCTTGGGTATTGAGTTCTAATTTCGCAACTCATGGCTATAACTGGAATAGTG
This sequence comes from Vibrio sp. MMG023, assembly GCF_021654215.1. Lineage (NCBI taxonomy): Bacteria > Pseudomonadati > Pseudomonadota > Gammaproteobacteria > Vibrionales > Vibrionaceae > Vibrio > Vibrio sp. MMG023. The sequence goes on from NZ_JAKFZP010000009.1 coordinate 5,513, forward strand.
TTGGTGCTTATAATGCAGGGTTTTCCAAACGTACTGAGAACGCTAGAAAGGTATACATCCAAAAAGTACAGAAAGTTTATTATTCCCAAGACTAAAAAATAAGTTCTTACGTGCCAACAAAGTGCACTATTCTCAGTGCGTGGCTGTTCCCTTGTCCCCTCCCTTGAGTCCTCGTTAGCTTAATGTTGTTCTGTTGAGTTGGTTTCGCGCTCCGCTTTCGAGCAAAACATCAAGCGCAAGAACCAAAAACCGAACTAACAAAATTCGAGAATGTTGTTAGTTGCGATAGTGACCACACCCCACGGCGGATTTTAAAAAATCCGAATGGTTGTCTGTGTAAAATCTAAAGCCTTTTAAAACAATAGCTTATAAAAGATTTTCAAAGCAAAACACCTGAAAATAAATTTTAAAAATCACAACTAATTAGCCGCAAAAATCGTAATTGAAAAATATGCATATAGATTGAAATGTCATTTGGCCCAGTACTGACAAGGGGTAGAAAGCTTTTCAATGAATAAATAATGCTAATTCATTGAATGCTTATTTATCCCTTTAATGGCAATGCTCTCAAGCAATCATGTAGATTTGCTTGATTGAAATGTCATTGGTATATTAATGATATTCATTGAACTAAAAAAAAGGCGAAAACATGTCTAGATCTTACCCATTACAAAGCTCTCTTCGTGGATCGTTAGAGCTCGACTTCAAGAAATACAGAGATAGAGAAAGCCTTAGTGATGCAGAAGCAACAAGGCAGCTCTTAACCTTCGCGCTTCGTATCAAACTGAACGAAGAAGAAGATGATCGGCCTTCGAACCGTGAGCTTTTGGAAGAGATCTATCGATACACTCGCCACATCTCTGCTATGACCGATAATATTCATGGTCAAACATTCGATGGTGAAAAACTATATCGAGTTCAAAAAGAATCAGGCGCTTTCAGACAACAAGTGAAAGCGGATATAGATAAAAGAGTCGAAGCTTTTCTTTCAGGCGAAAAAAAAGGTAGCCAATAGGCTACCTTTTATTATCGCTCTAACTCTCGTTCGATTTCTATTTCATCAAAGTCAAACTCTTTTTGTTTAGGTATGTCTTTCTGCTCAAATCGTTCAAGGTTCTTACTGTCCTCTTCTTTGTTATGTTGGGAAATAATTCGGGTGTTCTCATCGTCACGAGGATTAACAAGTTCATCTAGTCTTTCAATATCATCACGAGTCACTTCACCTTTGTCGTTGAACTTGTCAATACAAGCTTGTATTTCAGAGTGAATATTGTCAGGTGACACAAAGTTAATATTTCTACCAGAGAAGTTTTCAACTATCTTATCAATGTTGTTAGGGTTCAAATCCGTATTACCTTTGCTGAGGACAACAATAATGTTCCTTCGTAACTCATCGGTTGATATGTTTTGAATATCGTTCTTGTGGTTTACGTTTATAATGTCGTACTGTCCTCTTTGTTTTTGGTTTATTAGGAATGAGTTCTCTATTGATGTGCTAATGATTGTTGTGTTCAGGTCAGCACCTTCATGGAAGCGTGTTATTTGTTTAGATTTAGTTCCTAGCGTTCTTGGATTTATATCAAGGTTTTCATTAATATTGCCTTTGTCATCCAAGTACGTAACCTCAATTGCTTTAGTCTCTCCTTCTTTGTTGTGAATATTTGTCACCATTGCAGGATGGAATAATTGGTCTTCTGACGAATACACAGTAGGGTGAAAGCGAACATGGTCGGACTGTGGCTCATTTATACCGAGTTTGTTCAGATAGGTTTCTGCTAATGTTCCCTTTAATTCAACACTCTCCTGTATATATTGTTTCGCCCGTTCTTCAAATTGCGCTATATGTCTTGGCGTTGTTTTGACCAAAATATCATGTTTTTCGTTGGCTGCAATTTCGTATTTACCCGGTTCGCTAATCATATTGTTAGCTAAGTTCATGGCCTCCTTATAACTAAGCTCTTTATGGCTCATTAATAAATTAATCAAAGAGCCCTTTTCACCAGTCGTATAGTCTTTAAAGTAACCTCGATAATCACCAGTTAAGCTGACTTTAATTGCTGACTGGCCTACTCCAAAAGTTAAATAGTCACGGTCTGATTTCGACTGATTAGGCTTGCCTAAAATATGTGTGGCCAAGCTCTCTGTGTATCTAGGTAGCTCGGCGTTGATGTGCTCCTTAAACTTCGAGTAGTCGAAACTTCCGTCCTTATCTTGAAAGCGCACGTCCTCTTGAGGAACCGGGCTTTCATTGAAGTACATGCTGTCTTTCGTTGGCTGCTTCTCAATGGTTTCTAAAGCACTGCGCTTATCTGATTCATTGGCCAACCAACTTCGCATCATTTGTGTTGAGTTATCGGTATAGAGCTTTACATGCTCACTAGCGCGGCTCAAATCGATGTAAGCGCGTCTTAGGTTAGTAAGTGACCCGTTCCCTTGAATCGTGGTTATCACGTTCTTATACGTCGAACCTTGAGCCATATCCGCAGTCCGGGTGTAAGCATAATCCCAATGACCATCTTTCATTTCATTTGGATCGATGGTTAGAGTTTTACCATCCATTGATTTCGCGGTGATTTGTTCCTTAGTGGCAGCGTGAACGCGATACTCAACGTTCGCTTTGATGTCTCGGCTTTTATCGGTGAAACGTGTAACAATCTTATCGCCAGTTGAAAGTGACCTTTCAGACTTGCTAAATAGCGTTGTAAATTTGTGGTCTCTATTGCGCGGATAAAACGATCTGTCTTTTCCTGTTTCAGAGTCCGTTATTATGACAACACCATGTTCCGTGCTGACTTCTTTAATTGTTCCGTATTCCCCCGCTTTGGTACTAATGACAAGTCCTTTTTGGTAAGGCATCATCGTCGAAAGTTCTTCTTTGCTGTCCCCGGTTGAGCGCAACCTTGTTGCAATGACGTTCTCTTGACCTATCTCTTTGTTCTTCGCTAAACCTGAACGGATATAGTCGGTTATCTTATCTCGCTCTACATTCGTGTAAGCGATTATAAGTGTGTTCTCCCTAGTTTCTGGTGTTCGGCTGAGATAGTCTTGAGCAACAACGAAAGGAAGCTTCTCAGTCGCCTCTCTCTGCGCCTTGGGTGAATCTTTAGCGTTCTTATCCAACGTAGAAACGATATGTTGTGTACTACCACTATGATCCGGTGCTTGTTTTGAAAGCTTATCCAATGCACTGAGAGGTTGTTTGTCGAGGATGTTCTTTACTGCACCAAGATTACTTTCGCTTCTCTGACGAACAATGTCGGTCATATAAGCAACATCGATGTCACCTTGGCTTAAAGCTAATCCGAACGGTTTACCTGCACTCAGAGATAAGAGCTGTTCCTTATCCCCCAACAAGGTTGCTTTTGAATTGCTTTGTAAAACAAGGTCGGTAAACTCCTGCGCTTGGCCATTGCTGACCATGGAACTTTCATCAAGGAAAAATAAAGTATTTTCATAGTCAGTGGGTGTACGTTCGCCGTTTCGAATGTGTGCCAACAAACTTTCTAATGTTTGTGCTTTCACTCCCTTGCTCTCTAATTCACTTACTGCTGCATGGGTTGGAGCCAAACCAATCACTTCTCTAAGTTTGTTCTCTCCCACATTAGTCGCATGTTGGATCAGTTCTATGTTTGATTCGAGCATCGTAGACTTACCAGTACCCGCTAAACCTTGGACCAAAACAAAGCTATCTTCTGTCGTGGTGACAAGCGTTACTGAGTCTTTTTGCCCTCCTGTTAAACGAGGTTGCGAGTTTAAGTAGTCTTCAACCTGATCATGCGTCGCATAAGGTTGGTGCTGTCCTCTCCCTTCTTTGATATTGCCTAAGATATGCTTTTCTGTGTCTATCGCTTTTTGCGTAGTCCATCGAGTGCCATCGCTGTATTCGGCGGATAATAAATCGTTCCGCTTACTCAGCTCAGATTCAATTTGCTCCTTAGATATAGGTGATTGTGATTCCTCAAAAGCATATCGAACGGCCTCAACCACCAATTCCTTTTGAGTAAAGGCCGCTTCCTTTTCAGCTAGATGATTTAGGGCAAAGCTTACCGCTTTTTCTTGGGCTGACATCGCTTGTCTTTGTCCCAAAACTTTAAGCGCTGCTTGAACGTCGCCTTTGAGTGATGCTTCTGTGGCGCTCGATAAGTAACGGTCATTCACGTTACTCGAGTGCATCACACGCTCAATAGCTGATGGATTCACCTCACTTTTCTCTAGTGCTTTATGCGCCTTCTCCACATTGCTTGTGAACAAATCTATACGCTCACTTTTCTCTGTAAGGTCATTAAGCAATTCTTTCGATAACGTGAATGCTTTTCCCAAGATCAAAGTGTGTGCGCGTTGTTCTACTTGGTTAGCTGAGTGCGCATAGTCGTACTTAATCGGTGCGTCTTTGAGTTCAGTGAGCGAAACGGTTTTTGTATTTCCTTCACTGTCTCGAAGCGTCAATGCATCTTCAGAGGTTTTGAGTACCGTGTAACGTTCATTTGCTTCAAGGCCAGATGAGAAATGCTTACTTGTTGCCGTGATGCGCTCTCCCTGGTTTATTTGAATTGCTTCCGGTTTGAACAGTTGCATGTTGAGTGATTTAAACTCAGACGACGACGGCTTGAATATTTTCTCTTGGCCATCTTTCTTATCTAGTACATGCACTTCATTAAGTTGCTTATCAGAAGTTGTCACGACGTACTCTTTGGGTTTTCCTTCCTCCCAATGTCGCAACGTCATTCCTGATTTGTAGTGCTGTGCTAAGTCCTTTTGTTGCTTAGAAAGATAATGCGGTTGCTGAGTAAACAACGTGATACCCAAGCGCGATAGTTGGCCATCGTTTTGTAGTGAATTACGGATCTCATTGGTCAACCTTCGTTGCTCGACACTCGAGGTGGCCAATACTTGAACCTGATCTTTGTCTGGCAAACGTGCGTAAGTTTGAGCGATTTGCTTTGTGTCACTATCATGCAACACGACCTTACTATCGATTTGTTTGTTGTTTACCCATGAATGTTCAACCACGTTCCCTTTGCTATAAAGGTCAATTGAGTTGTTCGCTTTAAACCCTTGGCGGCTTGTAGTGCGATTAAGCAACACAAGCTTGCTTCCAGATTCATTTGCTTTACTCGTCATTGCGATCAGCTCGTTCGCGCTCATTTTGTTCGCGTTATCAACCAGAATGACATCTTTGTTTGTCATTGAGGCGCCCGTGTTTAAGAATCCACGAAGTGAATGACGATTGTCCTTCTCAAAGAGTTCTTTCACCCATGCTGAGACGGTGTGACTTTCTCTTTGGATGGTCTCACTACCTTGACGCTGGTCTTTGGCTGTTTGTGAAACGAGGTGTACGCGCTTACCTACATGATTACCAACATTGAGTAGGTTTTGCGCTATCAGCTTGCTGTCACCGTACACGTTCACAACATGGAACTGCTTAGTTGATTCGTAAATATCGCTTACTTTCTTTCGGTGAGATTGAGGGAGGTTCAATTTTTCTAAAGTGGACTCGTTGACCGGTGTTCGCAAGTGATGAGTTCGGCCTTGTGTTATGTTGAACAAGGCTTTCTCATTTTCTACCATTTGCTTTGTTGTGTAGCTGCCTTTTTCCGTTAAAGGAATGAGAGAGCCATCCTTTATCCATTGGTCAGCGACGACCTTCAAATCAAGAGCGCTTGCTTGCTTGTCGTTTTGACCGAACCCCGCAGCAAGCTCCACTACTTTTTCAAGTTTTAGACTTGTCGAAGTCTGGCCAAGGTGTTCGACTGCTCGCCCAAACGCCTCTTTAGCTACCGATTCAGGATCGCGCTCCCGCTTGATTACTTGTTTGGCGTTACTGACCAACTCACTCGGTTCAAATCCTTTTGCTACGGTTTCACGTTGCCATTTCGTATTCAATGATGCATCACTTTCGTAAGTCTTAGACTTCCGGGTATCAAGCGCCGCAACATCCCTCGATTGTTGGCTATCACCAAACTCTAATGCTTGTTGGTCAATTTGTTTCTTGCGCGTGGAAAAAGCATCAAGAAGCTTTTCGGGTACACCTTCGATTTCGAATTGTCCTTTACCTACACCTCGAGTGACATATCCTAATTCTTCTGCGCCTTTAGCCAGTTCACTTTGATAAAGAGCGGTGTAATACTTTTGAAAGTTGTAGATACGTTCACCACTACCGTTTATCACTCCACCTTTCTGCTTAATGGTGGAAGCGAGAGTGCGCAAACTCCCTTCATCATCACGAGTGATATTCGCGGCTAAGGAATGTGAGTGCATTTGCGGCTCATTCTCTCGACTTGTCTTATGACGAACTACGGCAAATATCATCGATTCCGAATTTACAAATTCTCGCTCACCTTTTTCATTCGTTTTAGTGACTTGCGCGACATCCTTTTCAAGCTCCGACAACGTGAATTTTACGGCCTTGTTATGCGCATCGATAAGACGTGAATCACCCCCTACCAGTGCTAATACACTGGCAGACTTCGGAGCAGAGAACGTCAGGTCAAAACCGGATTTATGATCGTCTCTTTTTCCTTTTATGGTCTCTTCACCAAGTTGCCCGGATAACACAGACGTTAAGGTTTCTTGCTCAACAGGCTTACCAAGCAACCCAGCTTCTTCCGCTAACTTACCATGCCAAAAAGTGTTTTCGGTTTGGTCTTGTTCTTTGAGGTAATAGTTATCACCACTTTGTTCTAGGGATACATCTGGAAGGTGCTTAGGGTTTTCTTCACCTAAGTAGTATTTTGCAGCGTTTGACGCTGATTTTAAGGGACTAATAGACATCATCGCGGAGTCTCCTTTCTCTGATTACACGCAAAAAAAAGACGCTTAATAACTAAGCGTCTTTTTGCGGTAATAAAATCTACTGGAGGTTATAACTGAATTTCTGAGTGGTTTTGTAACAGTGAAAGCAGTTCTTTCTTTGCTATTGGTCTGGTTGATGTAACGCCAATCCGTTTATGAAGCCGGTATGCTGCTTTTACACCATACACCTTAACGGGGAAGTACTTAGCTCCATTGGCTATCAACCATATAGTGCGAGTCACACCATCAGTAAAACCAACACTCTTAGGTTGTTCTTCTGCTCGCATTAAGGCCAAAGGCACGGGTTTTTCAATTCCCCCGTCAAATACATGCCTCATGTCGTTAAATTTATGGTCATTGCGCCAACTGTTTATTGAGCCTCTAGATAGGTGGCTGTGTTCACCATCTTTGAACCATGCGGATTCAAAGCGATGTCTATCAACCAAAACTATATGAGTGTCCACGTTATCTACAGTTAATGTTTCCGACATATAAAATTGTTTGTCTTCTGCTTTGATATAGAACACTGCACACGTCTGCCCGTATATATTTCGCTTCTCTAATTTCATTTGTTGATCCAACTAAATAACTAGTCGTAGGTAGATCCAAGCTCAGCTTCCGGTTCCATAATCGACGCTTCTTCAATGTTGCGTTGCGCCTCTTCTTGGTACTCCTGTTCACTATCGCCTTGCTGTTCCTTGGAGATTAAATTATTTACGGTCTCGCTTTTCATCGCTTGTTGCATTTGAGAGGCTTCGGCTTGCATCTGCTTCTCATCTTCAAACGTCGCTTCTTGTGCGTCGAGTAACTTAGTTTGTTCTTCTTTGCTTAAGAAAAGACCAGGAGCAACACACTCATGATAGACGGCTTGCTCGTAGGCTTTGTTCATTGCTTCGGACAGCACAATATTGCGCTTATCGAAAGCTGGGCAAACACTGCGCATTTTGTCAAAGTGAAGGTCGAGGCGAGTGATAAGATCGATGCCTGGTGTTCGTAAGTAACATTGCAAATCATCTAATGCTTGAATCTCACTAGGCGATACTACAGCTCTAGTTACGGTTTGATGGCCAATAGAAACACCATCACGTAACGTATTTGCACCGTAAGAAACGTTCTCTTTTGAGAGTTCTATTTCTTGTTCTCCTAAGTCTTTTGATGAGACTTGAGCCATTTTTGACGACGGCGCACGGAAGAAAAAGCGAGTGTTCAACAAATCAAACATTTCATCTGCAGCATTCTGGCCATACGTTTTGACAAGCTGAGCGTAGGATTGAATCCCTATCAAATAACACCCGCCAAACTTTCGCACTTCCGCAATGATAGCTCCAAGCTCTGGAAGTTTGTGTAAGCTTGGCATTTCATCCATTATCACCCAAATGCGACGGTTCTCGTCTTCCTCGAGTCCTAAGATCGCATTCGAGGCGATGGCCAACCACATCGAGATAAGTGGCCTAAGCGAAGCATGTTGCTGAGCGTTACTTGATAGGAATAGGAAACCTGAACGACTATCATCTTGCACCCAATCAGTGATCGAAAACTTCTCTTGTAAGTCTTCTGGTCTGTTCTTATCTTCCAATCCATCCAAGAATCGAAGGCTTTTAATATAAGTGGCCAATACTGACTTTATCGAAATGGCGGTCTTCTTGATGTCTTTCGAAACAAGCGACGCCGATTCTGTTCCTTCTAAGTAGCTTCCGAGAGTTTCAAGTTTAGAGGTCAATATTAAACTCAGTAGGCGCGAGGTCGTTTGTGGCTCATTGTCTTGGCTCATGCGATAAGCTGTAGATGAAAAAATAGTTCGCGCAGAATCTACCCAAAAAGGATCACCGTCACCGTGTTGCGGTATCAATGCTGCTGCCATGTTCTCGAAGTCAGGCGCTTCTTTCGCATCGCACCATACATCCCAATTTGCACAACGTTTGTCGAATGGGTTGAGAATAACGTCAGTCTCAGGGTTATAAAATTTACTGACAAATACACAACCTTTATCGTAAATAATGGCCTTATCACCTCGAGCTCGTATCCAGCGAACTAGCTTACGAATTAACACCGATTTACCCGCACCGGTTGTTCCATCAACCAACAAATGTTGAACCTCAAAGAACTGCTTAAAAAGAGCAATACCATCAAGCAAGAAACTCGAAATCAAGCCCTCCCCATAACCACGCTTTTTATTGGCCTTGGCTCTTTTCTTTAATGCTTTGGTTATCTGTTCTGGACTGGCTAAGCGGAAACCTCGCACGTGATAATCTTCACTTTGCTTCTCGCCTTGGTTTTTGAAAAAGCGCAACGCAAGGGAGAAAATGACGCTGCCTAGAATCAACGAAATGAGAAAATATATTTGAAGGTTGTGCCAAATCGTCGCGTGAATATCTAGTAAAATTGGGTTTTCAAGCTGTGACAACAACGTGTCTTTGTATCGCTCACCTTCCCATACTGTTACCACTTCACTATCAAGTGGCTTTCCAAGCCTCACGTATAGCCAGTTACGCCAATAATAAAACTCCCCCCACAATGCATTGTTCGGAGCATTCAAAAACGTAAGGATAAGAGTCGATAAAACAACTCCCCAACCAATCACTTTGACTAGTACGTTATTGACTTGGAAAAACATGCGTATTGCGTGAAAGGTAACTTGGCCACCGCGAGTGAAGTGGTTACTTTTTTTTCTGGAATTTGTTTGCATACATTTACCTGTCAATGTGAGATGTATGTAAACGCCCTAACGAAAGGGCGTTGTTCAAAGAATGCGTCGATCACGTTCTACCCCATACAGTGCAGCAACATCGGGTATTGCAAACCAAGTGTTGCGAACGGTATATCATCGTCGAAATCCATTGGGGGTTCGTTATACTGCGGAGGTTGTTGAGGTTGCCCCCAAGCACCTTGCTGCGGTTGTGAGGAACTTTGTGGCCGACCACCGAGCATCTGCATTACACCGTTGAAACCTTGAACAACCACTTCGGTCGTGTAACGGTCTTGACCGCTTTGGTCTTGCCATTTACGAGTATGCAATTGGCCTTCGATATAAACTTGAGAACCTTTTCTTAAATACTCTGCGCCCACTTCTGCAAGCTTGCCGAACAGTACAACGCGATGCCATTCAGTTTTCTCGCGCTGTTCACCAGTAGCTTTATCACGCCAACTCTCCGACGTGGCCACTGTAATATTTGTAACTGCGCCACCATTTGGCATGTAGCGCGTTTCTGGATCGTTGCCAAGATTGCCAACGAGAATGACTTTATTGATACCTCTAGCGGCCATAATAGACCTCCTTATTTGAGACATAAAAAAAGCGTGACTCTCAAAGAGTTCACGCTTTTAAAGGTGTTCAGTTGCTTATTTAATATTTAAAGCCGACTAAACGATGCGATTGAGGAATTGATTCATAACAAGGGTACTTAGTTTGAAAGCCGTACATAACAAATCCTGTTATCGGTGCGAAAGCGGCAGCACCGTCCCAATCAGTAAAGGTTGTAGGGTTCAGCTTTAAATCATGCTCCAAACCTAACCAAATAACATTTTCAATCATTTGTGTAGGGTTCTTTGCTGATAAACTGACGGACTTTAGTTTACCTCTTGGACAAAACCAAGGAACAACATTGGTCTGAATCTGTTGGTTTATGCTACTAATATGGGCTTGTTGTAACCCTAATAAATAAGCTTTGAGCAGCTTATATTCTGGTGTGTCCGGTTGGTCGTTGAAGCGAATGAAATAAGATAGGTTATTTACTTCATTCATTTTTTTAAGACCAAAATCTGAACTGGTTGTTGCGTATTGCTTTTTTAATTGGGCTATTAACTCTTGCAGTTCAAGACTTTTGGAGGGAATGGGTTCGGCCCATACAGGTACAGTGAACAGTAAGCCCACCAAAAAACAAATCGCTTTTTTCATGATACGTACTCCAATCTGATGCACTACTTAACCATGATACCGTTTATAGGTATGCACTTGTTAGCATTACTGTTTATTTAAGCATCATTTTTTCTATCAGGGGTGTAATGAGGGTAGTTACCGTGTTGTGGTGATTCACGTTGGCTAGTGTTGGTTGAAGGAGGGGTAAGCTTACTTTCAACTTGCGCTTTTACAGTGGGTTCGATTTGTTGTTCCATTGAATGGTTCGATGATTCCCCTTGCATGTGTCCACCTGTTACCGAAACATTACCTTTCACGTTGTTGTAGTCTCCGCTATCAAACAATAAGTCGCTTCCTTTAAGGTTGATCATATCGGTGGTCACTTCCTCGACTTTGCCTTGGCTCTTTGTTGCACCAATCTCAACGATATCTTTCTGCCCTTCGTTCAAAGATGGCGAGACATTGAGATTTCGAGGTTGATACATATTAGCCAAGTCGTCCAAATCGTTGTTTGATGTAGATACACCGAAGGCTTGTTGAAAACCTTCTGTTTGCGTGTATCTTGCAAAGTGCTCTCGTACATCGCTTAAATCTTCTGGCTTGCTGGCATTCATCAAACGAGCGACGCTTTGATCATCTTTCAAAGTTCCTTCTAAATACTGTTGGAAGCCAGTAATTGCGCTTGCTCCAAACGTTGTTGAATCCGTACTCAAACGAGTTTGCATGTGTTGAAGTGAATCAACTTCTGCATTGGATTCATTGACCGATACCGCAGCGTTCTGCATACGTTGATGGTTGAGTGCAAAGTCATGGGCGTACTGCTCCACTTCACTGCGATTCTCTTTTGCATCGAGGCTACGCCCTGCACGTTGCATCGATGTTGCTCCTTCATTGTACTGCTGCGTTGCTTGGTTCAGTGCTTGCTTCTGCTCTGCACTCATATTGCTAAAGGCTTCTCGTTGGTCGTCGCTCCACTTCACCCCCGCATGAGCCCCAAAACCTAAAAAGCTTCCCGGTGATTTAGCTTCTATCCCGGCACTTACAGAGTTCGCATAAGCCCGTGATTGGTCATGAGTCCATCCCATTGTTTGAGATATGTTATCGATAGCCGATTCCATCTTAGATTGGGATTGCGTAATTTGCCCTTCGGTCGAAGCATTGTAACTATCTCCGTATGAGCGATTACTTGACCATGCATCATTCCATCGATCACTTATCTGCATACTGTTTGAATAACTGTCAGTGAAATTATTCATACTCTGCCTTTGTGACGTTAACGCGCTTGAGTATTGGTCACTCACACTATTCTGTAACATGCTAGATACTTGACCTTGCCACAATGGTTTGGATTCTGCCTCTTGAGCATTATAAAGACGGCGCCCACCGTCATTCTGTAATGTTGTGATAGTCGAACCATCTGATTGCTGCATGGTGGCCATGCCCGTTCTAAGCAATAAGTTGTCGTCAAACTTGTTACTGTTAGTGTTATTAAAGCTATGGTTCTGCATCTGTAAGTTGCCGAAATCCATACTACCAGTAGAGCTTGCTTGAGATACTCTGGCGTTGGTACTGTTGATCATGCTTGCTAATTGATAGTTCATCGCTTGAGCAACGGCTATCCCACCTTGTAACACCTTCCCCGCCAAAACTGGAATAGTCATCATTAGAAAACCTGCCATATAGCCAAAGCGCATGTGTAATTCATCTAACGCATTTGCATTGCTTAATGTCAGGCCATTTAACGGATTGGCGTTGGCGCTCGACGTTCCCTCTAATGACCACAACATGATCGCGTTTAAAATCGCAAACAAAGGTGGCCACGTTGCTAGGTAGACGAAGGTTTTGACGTAGTTGGTCAGCACCATTTTTGTTAGTGAAGGGATCATCGAAGCGACAGCAACAATGAAGCTCAAACTTGAAAAAAGAAAGAACAACATTGTATGGAGCATTGGAATGAACTCACGTGCTTGCATCCCCAACGTCGCCCACATTGATGTTTGTTGCATCTTGTTTGACGTATAGGCGTAGTTCATTGAATTGGCGTTAGGGTCAAGAGTGTTGATGCTGTATCGAATCGCATTCATCGCCATGTTTTGCTTGAGTATATCTACTGCATTGTTACTAACACCAATGAACTTCTGATAGCTGTTTTGCATCGCATTGCGAACGTGTGCTTTGTAGGTACTTGCTTTCGCTCCATGCAAATAAGTAGCTATTAGGTCAAGCTCTTGAGCTGACATACTTGTGAATCCAGCTTTTACCGTTGGATAAATTTGCCTACAAGTATAAAAATCTTGATAAGTACCGTCTTCCATGATGCCTCGTAGTGGACTCATTGGATACCTATCAAGAAATGCGAACACATCTGAGGATTGCATTAGGCCATCCCAAGTGTATTTTTTATTAATCTCTATATCGCCAATTATGCAGTTCTTAAAAAAGTCATTCCATTGCTTGCGTAATGCTGTGTCTTTTAAATCTGATTGCCTCGACAACTGGTATAACTCTGAACCAAACAACATCCCGGTTCTACCATAACGTTCGTCGTCAACAGTAGTAAAAATGCTTTCTACCGTTTCAGTTACGCCCATCATCATTGTGCTAAAAAACCAAGTAGGGATAGCGACGAGATAAGGCACGTTATCTACGGAATACACCCCGCTTGGTTCGGTCTTATCAATGATCTGCACCCTTGCTGTTTGTTGCAGCAACATCGATGGCACTAAAGTAAAAACAATCATCCATATATAAAGATGTTTGGGCTCCCTAGTTGCGTAAAAGTAAATCATCGTAAGTATCGCACCTATCATCAAAGCGATAGATGTCATAGTGGCGAAACTGGCTGTTTGAAAAAACGCTGCGACAGCGTTTAATGCCCGTTGCAGCGAGTCACCTTGTGTATAAACATAATATTCAAACGTCATAACTACTGTCCAAATGTTAGGTTTTGCTGTAAACGATTATTAAGCTCTCGGTACAACGCCGTATCATTACTCTTATGCGCTTGAACAAGTTGCTCAAGAACTAGAATTTCATTCACTGCTTTTTCGGCTAAACCGTCAGTGAACTGTTTTGCTCTATCAATATCTCGAGTTATGAGTAACACGTCTCTTGGGTCAACTTGCGTATTACCAAGTGATGTTTGAACCAAGTTGAGCATGTCTTTTAAGTAACGATTCAAAAGCTCTATCGACACCACTCGAGAGTAAGCAGCAAAATTAGGTAGGCGATTGTCCCTTGCTGCACTGGTGAAGACAGCAAGAAGTGGCGTTTCGGTGAACTCCAAGAAAGACTTTTGTTGATCGGTTAGTGCTCTATCATTAACCAAGGCCGTGTAAAGCTGTTCAAGTGTTTGACGGATTCGACTTTGCAAACCTTTGTCAGAACTCAGCGTCAGGGTTCTTTCGGTGAGTTTTAGACATTGCTTGATGTTGGTATTGTCGCACTTGTAATAGCTTATGCTTCCTCCATCGAGCAACGATTGGATCAGGTTATTGTTATCGGCTAACAGGCTTGCGTAATAACGAGGTTTGCCAGTGGCATCGTAAATATACGTACCCGATAAACTCATTAAAAACTCAGCTAGAGCAGTATCACTTGATAAGAAGCTGTTCTTTAAAGTGGCAGACCAAACGATGTTGTGATTAGTTTTGGTTACGTCCTCTAACGCTGCTTCGTTTCTTGCTCTGGCCAACTGTGTATTTGATTGGCCACCTACACCACATTCCTGCTGCGCTGCTACCCAATCAGAAAAAGCGTTGTTGTGCGTTCCCATCGTGGCACAAATGTGTTTCTTCGTTTGTGCATTCCCGAACGCTCCCGCCAATGCTCCTACGGCAGCTTGTGCGGTTTCACAAGAGTTAATCGACTGGTTAAGCCACTTATCCGCAATGCTTTGCAAATTGTCTCGGATTTGCTTTATTTGGGGAGCCCAAGTTTGCAGTGACAAATCAACCGCAAAAGGAACAGAGTTAGACACGACGGCCTTACCAAATTGAACGAGCTGATCAGAGTTAATGTGCGAGAACCCCCCCATAAAAGCATCGATACCACCACACCCCATTTTTACTGATGGAATAGTGGCCGATACTAGTTGAGCGTTCTTTATTGGGGAACGGACAAACAAAGAGCCACCGTTATAGTAATTGGCTGCTTGCCCCTTGTAGGCGTTAGGGTTGGAGACGTTCGTGTGATAGCCCAAACCATTAAAGAAACTATCGAGTGAACCACTCACACCAGAAGCGTTTGCCCCGCTAGTGAACGCAAGTGAAAGCGCTACACATATAGGAACTTTGCATAAGTGTGTTTTCATCGAATGGCCTCCAATACTTCATCATCATTGAGAATGCCATTTACGCTTTGTTCTAACTCCGCATAGCTCACATCACCAATGGAAACCTTAACGAACTTTCGACTGTTTACGTTGATGAGAAATGTTGCCGGGACGGTAATGCTTCTCGGATTCTCAAAGAACATTGCACTTACTTCATTCGTGCTAGGGATAGGTACTGGATACTCGTTAATCGGTTGGCCATCTATCGAGAACACGTAACTTTGTAATTGGTAGGCTTCGGTCAACTGCTTGAATCTTGGTGCGAACTTATGACAAATCGGACAACGACTATCAAAGAAAAACACCATCGCGTATTGGTCTCGCATTACTGCTTGAGCTGGCATCACAGCAATGAAAAGTAAAAAGAAAATAAGAGCTCGCTTTAACATGGTTGCTTCTCCTTAATCAGAAATCAGGGGTTTGATAGTCCGTCGCTACGTTGTAGAAACGGCCTAGTAAGTCGCTTTGTGAGATAAAGCCGTAAACCAAAGGCTTAAATTCGGAAGTATGAGGGTTCACCAGGATTAGCGCGGGAGTGTAAGGGACGACCACTTTGTTATCGTTGTTACGGTTGTTACGAACCGATTCGATAAATGTGCCGTCGTTACTAAGTCCTAGTAACTCTATGCTGTAGGTATCAGAGAACTGTTGTATAGAAGGTGCGAGCGCTTTACTTAATGAGTCGTTACCTTCGTAAATAAAGAAAAATCCCCATCCTTCTTCTTGCATCCTTTGAACTGCGGCGATTTTTTTGTTTCGTTCAAGCGAGTGGTAAGTGCTTCGAGCGGCTTGTTCGGTAGGACGGTCTTTCGTGTAAGACAGCTCCGGGTAATCAAGTAGCAATTGTTTGAACGTCATGCCGGTTCGCGTTGACTTCTTGAGAATGTAGCGCTTCATTCGTTCAACTTTAAGTAACTTCTCTGGGTGTTCCGGGTTAATCGTGGCATCGTTCACCGCCTCGTTAAACGCCTCATGAAACCAGTCCATTTGCTCTGTTGCGCTCATTACCTTTGTGACGGTATTGGGGGGGAGTGGTTTCGGTTTTTTCTTAGGTTGTTTTAAAGGCGGCTTAGGTTCGTTGTACCACTTCCAACCTTTAGGTGTGTCGTTTGCTTGTATCAGGCAACTCCAAAACAATAAGAGAATGCCTAATAGGTTCACTTTAGTGCTCATCTTAATCTCCATACGCGCTTTGTAGACGGTCTTGGATTTCTTTCGAGGAAGGTAGGTCAGCGTTATCATGCATATCGCTGTAGAAGTCAGAGAAGTCTATGTATTCAAAGTCGATGTTTTGAAGTTGCTCGGGCGTGATTGCACCGCACACGGGATTTTTCGCACTACCTAAACTGATCCCTAATTGCTTTCGAACGCCTTGCTCTTGAACAATTCGAGCTAACTTACTATCGAATGTGCAGTAGGTTTTCTTTCTGCGAGTACAAGAACCAAGTACTTCACTCGCGCAATAAGAGCCGAGATAAATCGTGATCCCTTGTTCTTTTGCTTGGCCTAATGCTTTCTCTTCCTCGCTGCACTCTGCGAGACCTATACTGGTTCCCCAACCGCCATCCTTACAGCAATCAGCAAAACCAAACGCCTTGTCAGTACAACGCATCGCTTTGCCCGTAAAGATTTTAGGTGGATTACCTAATCCCTCTGCGGCTTCGTTCAATGCGGCTAAATTGGATGCGGCCTTGTTGAAGTCATTCGACCTTTGTGGTGTTGCGTCGTAGCAATCACCATCAAGACAAAATGAGACTTCACCACATTGCATGTTGGTCTGAGTACAATTCTTGACTTCACACGTTTTGGAAACCGATTCCTGTATGCAGATCCCATTTAACTTAAGGCTGCATGAGCGGCTATTTTCAGTGCATGAAGCAAGCGCATCGCAGTTGTTACCAACATCGCATTGATGATTGATCTGATATTTCCAACATGGCAGATAAGTTAATACACCGTTTATGGTTCGTGTTTCTCCCTCCTCCACACAAATCCGTTGTGTCTGCTTGCATTCTGGTAGCAAGGATGAACAAGTATTTCGCCAAGCCATGACATTCTTTTTCTGTTTGAAGTGAACGGTAAATTGCCCTTCAAACAAGCCAAAGTCGTTATCGAAATCAATTAAAACGTTCTTTGAAATTGGCAGTTCAAAGCGCTTGGAAAATGGCGCGTAATTGGCAAAACACCACTTCCCTGTCCCGCCTGACGTGCAGCGTGCTTTCTCTGAGTTAGATGGATACTTTGAAGGGTCATAAGGTTCTGAGTGGACAATAGTGGAATTGACTCGAAAAAATACCCCCTTGTTCGCAAAGCACATTAAGCCTTGGCAAGTCAGTACTTTTGGGAAATCGATGCCAGTAATGGTCGTTACTCCCTCGGGGAGCTGATACGTAATTGGCGTAAAACCATAATGCGTAAAGCTAACCGAACCTGACGTCTCAATTTGCTCTTTTACAAAAGGTGTTTCATGACAAGAAACTTGTGCATTCGTTGATACCTTACATGTTTTGGTCGTCTGTTCCGCTAAACACTGTGTACCAGTGTTGCAATCAACATACGGATTAGAAAGACCATGACTAATATCGTAAGCATGTTCTTGGCCGATAAGCGCAAACTCATAATCAAGGTCGTTTTCAACGTCGGGACGGCCTTTATTAAAGTTGTCTTGAACGGCCTTTGCGGTGTCGTTTGAGTAAAACTCGGCAGTCTTCTTATTATTAATCGCGCTGTCACTCATTCCCTTTTGTGGCGGGTTGTGAACTTGGTTGACGCATTGAGTGTCAGCACAATAATCGCTCACATCTAATTTGGATGGAGTGGTTTGTTGAGCTCCTTTAGCCCAACTAAGATGATCTTTATATTGCTTTTCCTGATCCGTAATGGTCAGATTCGAAGCGTGTACGTTGGCCACCATTGACCATAAAAGCACAAATCTAATAAGGTTCATTCTTTCCCCCTTCGTAAGACTCGAGATACAACGTCCGGGTTATCTCCTTTTGCTAATTGCTCAAGAGCATTAGGAAGAGATACATTTCCTCTCACAATGTCGTAGTCGTTATGGTTGCAAGGCTGCTTCGGTAAACACCGCCCATCTTTTACAGCGACAAAGGTTGGCACTTCCTTTATATCGAAGGTCTCAAACCATTCAGGACTAATAGCAAAACCGCTTTGCAATGGTGGTTGCTGACCTTGTTGTAACAACGATTGGATCTTAACTGCTGTAGCTGCAAACCCTTCTGGAAGGACACCTCGAATAACTAAAGGGACTCCCCAAATTTCACTCTGTTTTAACAGAGCTTTAAGGCTGTTTTCTGGCATGGTTAACGACACAAAAACCATGACACCTGTTGGGGCTGCATTTGGGTTTCGTGAAGGCGAAGGAATATCAATAGCGCCTTGCAGTAGCTTCGGGTCTAATTGCTTTTGCCAGTAACGTGCTTGAGCTTTCGCTTGGTCGATAAACTGAGGGGAAATATCTTGCTGAGCTTTAATGGTTTGTTGAATTTCAGAGGGAGGAAGCGAGGTGGCGGCTTGTTGTTCTCGTTGGGCGAAGGCTTGTAATTCTTCTTGAGTGTAACCTAGTGTGGCGTGGCTTAAGAGTGGAAATAAGACTCCACACAACGTAAGTATAGAGCGAGCGTAAAACATGGTTATTCCTTAAAATGATTACTCCCTATCCAGTGGTTACCAAGAAAAAAATCAATGTTCTTTTCTCTCCATTGTGGGGGGAATAGTTGGTGAACTTGCCATAAATCCAATGATGTCCAACCACCTTTAGGTGCGAAGAACCTTGCGAACTGAGTTCCGTCCGGGGCTTTGATGAATAAGGTGGCGTGCTTATGAATGGTTAAGATTTGTTGAGTGTGGGGGGTAGGTTCATTCGTAATAAGCTTCACGGTATTCCTCCGTGCTAAAACTCATTCCTTGGACACACTGTCTTGGGTTTGTGTAAAAGTGTCCTTCTAATGTCTCTAACGAATAGGCCAAGGCAAGGACAGGGGATACTTCGGCGCTTAAAAGGTGACTAATTTCTTTAAGTGTTGGTTCACCATAAACCACCTTGAAAGTAACGGCATCTACAGGACTAAGCGGGTTATTGGAATCTCGTACATTTTTGATAAGCAATATCATAAGTGCCTCTCTTGAGTATGAATCCACGTAAACGTGGTACTCCTTTAGTCTCTACATGCGAGCATATAGCAGACTAAAGCGAGCTCAATTTGCAAAACTAGACAATGGCCAAGCCAACTTGGTTAAGCGTTGATCACTTTGTTCTAATTCGAGCATTAGTTCAGCTAAGCCTAGATCCTTGCCACAGTCGTAAATCGTGATAAGTAAAATAGGCTCTATTGGTGGTTTTTCTAACCGCTCCTTCGATCGGTTTAAACACTCTTTCGTAAACTGATGTACTACAGTCGTCTGTTCTGGATGATTTTTTTGCCAGTTCGCAATTGTTAGGCTTCGTAACTCGTTTGAGGAAGTAGCGAATTGACCAACCTGACCAACAGCTATAAGTGATGAGGCACCTAGTACAATGGTTATGATTTTCAAAAACATCTTAATTATTTTCATCGTGCAAATTCCCTTTATAAGAAAACGCAGTTGCGCTTACGCCACTGAACATAACCAAAGTTGTCGCCAGTAGTAGGATTGTCATGCCCCATTTCCCAAATAGAGGTGGTTGTCGTGTAAGGGTGACACCATCCTGCATCTGGATATGGCGCACTCATTTGATAGCGATAACGGGATTTGGGAAGGATTGGGGTTGGGTATTGATAACAAACCGCACCGTCTTCACCACTGGTTTCCCACACAATGGCCTGACGATGAAGTTTGTAATTTAATCGCTCCATGATTAATGTCCCCGCCTGTATTGGGGTGTCGCGGTAGTTGGTGTTCCCTGTTAAGGGATACGCGCTACCCTGCGAACCTAGACACCAAAACAAGGCATCAAAAGGAAGCACCGAATTACTAGTGGTTGCGATGGCTTCCGGGACACAAGCGAGTTGAGCAATGGGATTACCGAAAAGAATCGCTTCGGGATTTAAGATAAATGAGAGTTCATCATCATCCCAAAGTGGATCTATTTCAGTTAAGTATGCAACGTCAAAAACATCGGTGGCCATACACGCTGACGACTGGATAAGTTGGAGCCAATAGATAACGGGGTACTTATACCAATGTGCATGATAAAACCCACCATCACTGCTTGTTGCCTCTCTTGATGTTGTTCGGCCTCCAATGCGTTGCATGTTCGCACCGCCTAGTTGCATTCCCATATTCACCATGCAATAAGGGACTCTCGTCACATCGGTTAATGCGTAAGGTTCCCAATAACCAATGTTTAACCCAATTTGCATGAATATCGGAGGCGGTTTCGGACAATATGAAATTGGCATACTTGGGTTACGAGTGTCGGGGTAGTTCGAAGGGATTAACGGGACTGAGCCCAATGTCATGGGAAACATACAACTCCAACATATATCAGATATTGGATTGATAAAGTGTCCCGCACATGTGGCTCCTGCCCTAGCCGGGGTACTCATAAAACTAAGCCCCGATACTAGCAATAGTAAAAGATACGCTTTCCTGTTCATGGTGATAACACCTCATTACTGACATCAAATTCAGTGACCTTCCAGTTGGTACCGGATTGCTCAACTAAGCTAGGTACGGCTTTGATGTGCATCTTTTGGGTTAACATTCCTTGTTGATCGAAGTAAACACGAGTATTCAATGTTTCAGCTATCTGGTTGGGACTGCCGCCAGTCAGTATCCACTTGATGGGTTTTTCACTTTGGAACGTTTGTGCAAATGCAACTTGTTGTTCGTCACGTGCATCAAAGAACATTAATACATGCGAATACTCGAACTGATACCTGTGCGCGTGTTCTGGCCAAGTTCCAGTGTCAAAGGGGTTAATGCGCGTTCCTGCTTTGACAAATACGTTACCGTGCGCGTCTTTCAGGTCTTTTGCCAATGTTAGGCTTGGGTCAACAAGAAATGTGTTGGGGGAGGTTGTGGGTTGAAGGGTTAACGGTTTAGGGTTTTTGACACTTTGTTTCACTCGCTGAGAAAATTCATTTTGCATTCTGGCCAATTCGCCAGACTTTTCGAATCCTCTCAGTCTTTGGTCAATCCACTTAAGCATATCGACTTCACCAATTGGAAACGTAGCGCCTATTCGCCCTAAATCTTTCGCGGTCATGGGAGGGCTAAACATGACCGCCATACAGAAAGTGACAATTATTGCTGCTTTGCTTTTCATGGTTTCCCCTTGTTTTTCCAAGCTTCAACAATGAGTGTTTGTATCTGCGGCGATACATCGGTAGCACCGCCGACCACTGCTGCATCAACCAACACAACCGAGTTAGTTTCTCTATGAAAATCATCCACCGTCTCAAGCATGATTTCTGAAAACTCTGTGAGCTTGATGGTTTGTTCTTCAACATTAAGTCCCTTTTTTATTAGCTCTTGGTGATAACGATCTAAAGTCCCTTTGACGTTAAAAGTGACAAAGGTTGGTGAGTTATAACTTAAAAAAAGATAAGTAAAAAATGAGGTTGTCATGCTGATACTCATAACAAATACGACAACTATAAAATTGCTTTTGAGGTTAATCATTTGACTTTCCTTTGGCTTTTAATGCTTGTTCAAACTCCCTGATTTCATCACCATAAAATTGCTCTGCTGTGCATTCTATGGCTTCCATTAGGGGCATTCCCTTATTCATTAGCTTTTCACAAAACTCAAATTCATGAGGTTCGGTACTTAAACAAGCTCGGGAAAATGGGTCTGAGAACATTCGATGATAGGAGACGTCACCACCTGCTTTAATGCGAACACAGCTATAACCTGCGTCGCTCGCACGTGGGAAGCTTTTTATGATCCGTTCTTCCATTTCACTGAATGCTTTAGGGTGTTCGGTCATGAATTTATCAAATCCATCGCCTTGTCTAAGCACCATGTGAATGTCTGAATTGTCATAACTGGCTCGAGCTTCTTCGTTTACAAAGAAGTCGATAATGCCTTGTGTAACGGTACAGAATGAACCGCCGAACTTACGAGCAGTACGATACCCTGTGTTAATAAAGGTTCGTGTCTGTGCGTTAGTGCCGCTCATCAAACTCCAAGCTTCCTCAATGATGCACATCTTAGGTTTAGAGCGAGAGCCAGACAGATACATTTGTTGGTTGATGGAAACAATCAAAGCAAAGATAACAGGTCGCAATACGTCTTCATTAAAGCCATCAAGTTCAAGTGTGGTGATGTCGATGTTTGGATCGAGCATTGACGGTTTATTGAAAGTGTCACCGTAAATGCCATCTTTACAGTACTTGTTAAGTTGCACGGCGATGTCACGGATGCGTCTATCGTTATCATGCTTCTCGGCTAACTCGAACAATTCAGCTTGAACATCGTCTACTATTGTTTCGGTTTGCTTCTTTTCCCAGGCTGCAATAATAGCGTCACCCAAGACGGCCATTTGATAACCTTCAAGTGCTTGGTAAGGTGATGCAATCGTTGCAAATAAAGCAGTGATGTTACTCAGTGCTTCTTTGATTGGGTCAACACTGACCACCTCGCCGTTATCTTCAACAAAGAGTAATTCATCCTTTGCATTTTTCGCTGTCTCTACGACTTTACCTAAGTGCGTAAATGGATTGAGGAATATGCGTCTGTGGTCGAGATAAGTGCCGCCAAGCATTAGTGTGAGCTTTTTGTAACTTTCACCTTTATCCAGAATCCAACATTTTCCACCCATACCGTACACGGCTTTCGCGATGTTCTGCACCAGGAAACTTTTACCCGCACCAGAGCCCCCGGTTAAAGCAATATTTTTGTTGTCACTACCGCAGTTAAATGGGTCAAAAAATGAAATTTGGCCTCGCATTGTTGGCAACAATAAACCTCCTGTTAGTCGCTTAACGTCGAGGACTATCGGGAAAAAATTTACGAGGTTAGAACTTTTCATTGAATGGACTTTGCCTACAACACCGCAGTCCCGCCAAAGCCCTTCACTCATTGTGAAAGGCAAAGCAGTTAATAGACTTTGGCTTTGCAGCATCACTTGAGGCATGACGTCTACCCCTGTGGCTGAAAACGCTTCTTTCGCTGCTTGAACATCACGTCTTTGTTTACCTTCATTAGTGAACAAGGTTAGGTTTAACACCATTGAGCTTATCGTGAAGTCCTTACTTGCTAATCCTTTTTGTAATTCCTGCCGCTCCTTTAATTCGTCTCCCGCAGTGGGAACAAACATTTTTAAAGACGAATTTAC
Organism: Vibrio sp. MMG023; assembly: GCF_021654215.1. Lineage (NCBI taxonomy): Bacteria > Pseudomonadati > Pseudomonadota > Gammaproteobacteria > Vibrionales > Vibrionaceae > Vibrio > Vibrio sp. MMG023. Next base: position 28,775 of record NZ_JAKFZP010000009.1, read on the forward strand.
CGTCTTAACGAGATCCGCAATTTTCCGGTTATTCTCATTCTCAAAGCCGCCCGTAACCTCTTGGCGGAAGTTAATGGTAAGCAAATGAGGGCAAGTCATGTGTCTGGCAATGTTGCGTATTGAAGCGAAACATTCAGGCAGCGCATACAGACGATAATCAGTAGGCTTTCTTAACAGCCCCATACATACTGCTCGGCCTTTTGTGTCTTCGCCATAATGGTTTGTGTGACGAATGGCCACGTGATTGCGCCGTATCAACAACTCAGTATCGGGAGACATCACTTGTTTGTTTAATGGATCATAAGGGTTGTAGCTCCGCTCAACTGGCCTTTCTTGCTCAGCGTCGAAATTCAGGACATCCCCGGTAAATGTAAGCAGACCTTCGGGCGTTAACCTCTGAACATCGATACCTAATTGTTGAAAAGCGGTTTCGATGGAAGCGCGTACTTCGATCAACGCTTCGTCGTCTTTGGTCGTGGTTGATACAAAAAAGTAAGCATCATAATCGCGCAAATCAAAGTGGTGACGTTGCTTGTGAAAGAACCCTTCACTTGCAGCGAACTTAGCGTATTCTGCTTCCCTTGCTGCTAGGCTTTTACATATACCCCCTCGCTTGCTCATTAACTCCGCATTGGCATCGATGTAATGAGCAACTTTGTTGTGACCAAATAAAGACAATTGGTAATCCCACTTGTCGCCTTGGGGTAACTCACAAACCAACTTATTAAGCGAATGTATGAGCTCATCGTTCGCACCACTGAGTACGGCCAATTTAAACCCAAGGCCGTGAGAAGCACGGTTTTGGAATATCCCCTCTTCATTGTCAAAATTTCGGTACGGCAACTCATGATGAAAGTGGTTCTGATGTTTTCTAACATCTTGGTAGAACGCTGTGAGCGATCCTTCTTTGGGTTTTTTGAAGAAATTAAGCAACATGGCCTAGTCCTCCCAAATGGCTCGAGCTGGTCGGCCAGTCCAACGGCTTTCATCTAAAACGAAATAGATGTCGAGTGTATCGATATAATGTTTGTTGATGTCTCGAAATGGGAATGTTGTCACCTTCTTCACTTCTTCTTGTGTTCGAACCGGTTCACCGTGTCGATCACGTCTTGGTAAAGTGACGAAACTATTGGGCGCAACATCTTTAGTCGTTGCGTTCGCATTCGTTTTTGGCAGGGCTGTATAATGCCCCATATTGTTACGTATCTCGTCCATTGAGGTACATCCCGGAACACCGCCTACCTTCTTACAGCTAAAATCTTCTCCTAGCCCGGCAGCACAACCACCAAGCAGTAATACACTGAGAAAAACCACAGATAATTTAATCATGATCATTTCCTTTATTTGCGTCCAAAAGGAGTTTCAGGTACTTGGATACCCGCTCCTACAAGGTCATTTGCCAACGGATTAACAGGAACTTCAACGCTAGGAACATTGCTCACGTTGCCAATCACATCTAAATAAGCGTTTGATTGACTGCTTCTTAGTTCCTGTTCTGCTGCTTGGCGCTCGTATTCTTCTGCCATTACCGGATCTAAAGAGAATCCTTCTAAGAACACGATATTGACGATAGCGCCGGGGTTAATTTCTACGATAGGGTGATAGAGCTCAGCTAAGCCGATATAGTAATCAGATAACTTTGAACCGACACTTGATGTCGCATTGCCTAATAGGTTCAATGCCGCATCTTGGCCAGTGACGCTCGATGTTGAGCCAAGTGCTGATGTTGAAGTGGTTTGGGACAAGGCTTCCCCGGTTTCACCTATACCCGTTAAGATCCCCGCAATCCCCGCCATTTGAACGATTTCACCGTTTTTCAATATCGTGGTGCCACGTATGCCATTACGTCCAAAATTAAAAGCAGTGCCTTTTACTGCTACGTCTAAGATGTCGCCGTTTTCAAAAATACAACTCAAGCGATCTGTTCTCACTATTCCTCGACTTGACGATATTTCACCGTAAGCCGAAGCCGTGATAGTACAGTCGTTCAACCTAGATTTTTGACCATTTGGCAATATGCCTTCATGGAAAGTTTGGAACACCACCGGAGTCGTATCTCCTTGGCCAAGAACCCCAGCGTTTGTGTCTGCACCACCTGTAACTATCGCAGTAACGAAAGTGCCTGTTGGCACGTAGTTATCAATCGTTCTACGATAAGTATCTTCTTCGCTAACCCAGGAAAAATTGTGACTATCAAAAGAATCGCTTCTAAACAGTGTTTGTTCAGAAGGGGCATACTGCATGTGATTGATGTCCGGGTTATCGTTTGAATAAGACGTTGGTCGAGGCGGCAGCTTTCGTTCACCAAACGTTTCAGGTGAATTGACCGTGTTAGAATTAGGAGTAATAACGCTGTTCTGAGGGAACGTTTGACCTCGTTCGAGTTCTGCTATTCTATCCTCTAAAACCTTTTCTCTTGCGGCAGCTCGTTCTTGCATTTCTTGTGCAACTGCTCGCTTTGTTTCTTCTTTAGCGTCGGCTATTCTTCTCGTTGTACTGTCTTTATGTCTGGTAAAACTCGATTCTAGCTTTTGCATTTTTTGTTTCATTTCAGCCAGTTCACTTTGCTGAGCTGAAAGCGCGGATTGGTTATCCTTTTCAACAAAATCTTGTTCGATGATGGCTCCAAACTCCACAGGTGCTTGCGGCGCTTGGGGGGGAGCCGATGGCCTAGTGTATTTGTATATTCCTGCGGCCAATCCCCCAAGCAAGATGAATACAACGGTAGTGACCAACATGTTTCGTGAGGATGTTTTTTGATTTACGATACTGCCTTGTTCAAAATCACCATCGACATCCCGAGACACGGCTTTTTTAAATTTATCGAACATCGCTCACCCCTCCCCCCGTAACCATGTACAGGTAGGTTTTCTCGTTAGGTTTTAACTCGTAAGCATCAAGAGCAGCACTTCGAGCTGCATAGCTATAAAACTGAGCCGTAGTGAGTTCGACGGTTTCTTCTGCTTTGTTTTGTACTTCATAGATGATGCCTGAATAGTCCTTACCAACGAAAATAGTCTTCGGAATGATAGGCAGTTTGCTGCGGTCTTTTGGTAGGGATGTTGGATCGACAGGATGGACACTAAAGCCCGAAATAGGAGTGCCATTTTTTTTCCATAGCATCATTGCTTTGGTAAAGTTTGCTATCGCTGTAGGGTAATCGAACTCTCGCTCAAATACAGATGGTTGTGATAAGTGTATATCGGTAGGCACAAACTCAGTGATAACCGAAGGGATGCTTTGAGGATTGATAAACAAAGCGAACAAGCGTCCCTTTTGCGTTAGAACATGAGCGGTAAAAGGTAACGCCACGTTGAGCTTTAACGATATGGAGCCGTTCTTATCGTGTTGTACTCCGGTTGCAGTACAAAACTTATCAGGGCAAGTAATGTTAGTTATCTTGTCTCCTTTAACTAAAATTCGGTTGATATTGATTGACGATAATTTCACTGAAATTGTGTCACCGTCAGCAAATGGGAATGTGTTTTTAGGAACATTGGTTGCAAACGAAAACTGGCTCATAAGAGCCAGTAAAATCGCGATCAAAGCATGACATTTTTTCATTGTCCTACTCCTTCTTTTTTAATGCCTATGAGTACAATCTCACCATCGATATAGGCCATTTGAACAATGTAAGTTGTTTGTTCAGGTGGTAACGTTCTGTCGCCTACCGTTTTGACTAAGCTTCCGGTTTGCTTAAATTGCATCGATTCTAATGAAATGTGTGTCTTGTCAGGTAGTGCATCGAATCGACTGGTAGCGTTATGCTTTCGAAGATTCTCTGCATCTTTCACCAGCGTAGGTTGCACACTTGGCCAATTATCTGCAGGAACGTAATCAAGCAATAAACCGTATTGTCTGGTTACGTTAGCGGGAGTGACGTTCAACTTTAGATTCAAAAAGTATTCCCCCATGATGTGCAGATAACTAGCATCAACGGTGGTATCGGAAACCGTAAATGCTCTCGAAATGCTAGGAGGTACGAGAGTCCGACTTTTTTCGGACGATACATTACTTAGAGCGATTGCTAACACAACGCTCACAACAAGACTTCCGACAAAACCTACTACTAAAAGGAGGTTGAGTAATTTGCTCAGCCTGAGTATGTCTTCTTGGTATTTTGGATTCATATTAGGCCCTTAAGAAAGCCAATAACGCTGCTCAGAAGCAGGGGTATGTTTGAAGATGTTTTTATTCAGTGAAGCACTGCCCCACCAATAAAGAGATAAGGCGATGATGTGTTCACCGTATTGAACTTTTATATAGCGCAAGCCCATGAACCAGATAGACGCCAGGATGAGTCCTATCAAGTAATGCTTCGCCGCAAAGAACAGTACAAAGACCAATAAGGCCGGGATTGCCTCGTCTCTTGGTAATCCCGCCAAGCTTTTCCCTTTATTTAGGTGTCTTGGGATAGAGAAAAAATAATTTTTATCATCCATAACATCATCGCCTTTGTCTTATGCCAAACCTACTAGTGGTTTAATGACTTCCCAAAAGATCATGCCGCCCGCAAAACCGCCCGCAGCCGCTAACCAGTTACGAGTAGTGAAACCTAGTACGGCAGCACCAACCGCTCCAGACGCTAACATTGCTGTTTCTACGGCTGAGTCTTCCCCTGCTGTGTTTTTGATAGTTTCTTTCCCTGCAGCAAACAAGTCCGTCGCGTATGCAGGGTGTGCAATACAAAATGCAACCAACGCAAAGAATGCTGTAAGAGAGAAAAGAGAAGTGCGTTTGTTTTCTGAAAATGATTTTTTCATAGGATTTTCCTTGGTAAAGGTCAGATAAGACCATTTAAATTAAAGCCCTCAGCCATTGATGTATGAGCGAAAGCGATTGACGCCTTTTTGAATAAAAAGACAAAAAGCGGAAGCGAAGAAAAAGGAATGGTGTTAGTTATCGAAACCTTTGAGCTGCGTTAGAACACTGCTCGGATAGATAGTGTAAGGGCTTGTAAAGGTAACGCTCTGTACTCTTCTTTTTTTCAACGCGATTAAGTGGTGATGCTGCAACGTCTCCTTTTGGAAACGACAGTAGAGATGTTTCGTTTTTAACTCTGGATGCTCTAGTAGCTGTTCAAGTTCGTCGAGAGTCGCTACGAGAAGAAAGGGAGTATTGGTTTGTTTTTCCATTGCTGTAACTCGCTAACAATGAAATAAGAATTGTGGCCATAGTGATTATTCCGGGTAAGCACAAACACGTGACACATAGCTATCATCTATTAGTCACGGGTTTGCGCTACTTACATTAAAAACACAATTCACGTTGGTTCTCCGATTGTTCCTGTGGGGAGTGCTTCACGTAGAGGTGACGAAGCGGGTCGGTCTTTCGTGAAATCGTACCGGCTAAATTAATAGCTCTATCGACTTTTGTTTTTTTGCGTAAGTGTTTATTCGAACGGAATCTTTTTAACTTCACTGTCATAGACGAAATCCTGTCAGTAAGTAAGGCTCTTTCACTTTAATCAGCGCAGAGCAAAACTGAACCCCGCCACGGTTGCGAATCGTCAGGGTGTGTTTGAGGAATATTGTGGGCTTCCTCATCGATACCTCTATGCAGTGGGGCACGTTTACCAACGTTCGGTTGCGGCGAAGTATCTGCCTATGGCCAGAATTTACAAAGAGCGGTGTAACTAAATGGAAGTTACCAGTTTCCATTTTTGTAGTTCAAACTTTAACTTCATATTTAAACTACGGATAAAGTGCTTTTAATACCTAAAAAGACAGTGATACATATCACGCTCTCTTTTTCTGAGAAGTAATTTTGTTTTCTCGGACTAGTGAGAAAGTTATGAGAAACCCTAATTTTCAATTAATTAGATCCTCTTTTGGCTCTCTAGTTCGCAAGTCACTTAGGTATTTGTATGTGTGTTTATAAATTAGCTTAAATTTAATTGGTGATCAACTTTAAGTTCACTTTGTGATGTTTAGAGGGTTTTAGTGAGGTTTTTGTGAATGGTCATAACTTTACAATTTGAGGAGACTATTTTGAGTTGAGTAACTATGAAAACACTGGGTCAACGCTTAGAAGAATTAAGAGTTAATAACAGACTTACTAAAAAAGATGTTGGACATGTTGCAGGGGTAACTGGCACAACTGTCGACAAATGGGAAAAAGATTTAATAATACCTAGGGATGCGAAGCTCAAACGTCTGGCTGAACACTACAATGTTAGCTTCGAATGGTTGCGAGTTGGTGTTGACGGAGCAAAAGTGACACCAGTTCCTGAGAGTTTTGCGGTATCGATTCAATCTTATAAAGAAGGCGATGAATCTGTATTTTTTGATGCTCGACTGCTCCCTTCAGGTCACAGCGAGCGACTAGTGTATGTTCGGGTTGAAGGTCACAGCATGGGGGATATACTTCCTGACGGAAGTAAGTTGATTGTCGATCTTGAAGACCGACATTATAAAGACGACAAACTTTACGTTTTCAAAACTCAAGATTTCGTGTCTATCCGCCGATTATCATTCACATCAACCGGTGTTAGGTTGCAATCTTTAGGTAGTCAGAAAGACGAAGTTCTTACTTTTCAACAGCTTTCTAAGGTAGATGTTTTAGGGCGTGTTATATCTTCGATTTGCCCACGATGATGCAGCCTCACGGCTGCATTTTTAATCGAGAGTTGTCTGAAAGCGGATTGTGCTTTTACTCACAACGAACGCTTGGCTCCTTATTTCCTTTGGTAGCTTAGTGTTCGCGATAAGCTTTTTTAAGTAAGTATCTTCTGGCAGCCTGAGATCCTGATATAACTGCTCAATAGGGATGTCTTGGCCTTCATGCTCAAACAGATAGCTAATAAAACGGTGGTTGGTACTACCCTGTTTTATCCTCAATATCTCATCTTGTCCACGTAGAACCGCGTTCTGAGATGCATCAAATAAGAGTTCTGCCTTTGGAGATTTCTTTTCCTCTAAAGTTGTCGCTATTGTGACATTTCCATTTGATTGAAAAGGTAAAAACTCTAGAGCAAGCCACAGCCCAAGCCCAAGAAAAGCACTTACTCCAATAGTACAGAGAATATCGTAGGTGTTTTCCATAGGCGTAGCACTCTAAATCAAAGAAACCACCTGCTCTACTAACTTATCAATACCTTTTTTAGCATCAGCAATACTACCAGCTAGCATGTATGCAGGCGTCGTTACAACATTGTAATCGTTATCTACGACAATATTGTCTACAGTGCAGTCAACATGTAGCCCTCCTAGACTGTTGATTACACTTGCTGTTTCTTCATCGTAACCAATTGTGCAGCGAACACCGTTATACACTTTAGGTAGAAGCACTGGTGCGATACACATATAACCAACAGGCTTCTTCTTGCTCGCAAAGGCGGTCATTACTTGTTGAAATTCAACGTCAATGGAAAAATCTGCGCCATCGGTAGCGAATGTTGATAGGTTTTTTGCTACTCCAAAACCACCAGGAATTATGAGCGCTGAGAAATCTTGTTCGTCCAGCTCTGATAGTGCACTTACGCTGCCACGAACAATACGTGCAGACTCTTCAAGTACATTTCGAGCTTGCTCTTTATCTTCACCTTTTAGGTGGTTGATTGTGTGGAGTTGTGGCTTATCTGGAGCGAAGCATTGATAAGCGATGCCGCGCTCTTCAAGAGCCAGCAGCGTAAGCACTGCTTCATTGATTTCAGCGCCATCAAAGACACCGCAACCTGACAATACAACAGCAATTTTTTTCATAACCTAGCTTCCTTATTATTCATTAGATCAAGTAGTTGATTGTTCGCCCTTGTTTGGTACGCCTCCATAATGTCAGCAATCAAACTTAGTTTCAGGTGAACATCTTTGTTTGAAAAAACGACCTCATAAACGTCATTTAAGAATGGCGCGAACTCGAACATTTCTTCGTAGTGGTTCCCGACGTTTTGAATTGGAGCGTCGAGTGAATTAAATTCTCGTAAGTAAACAGATGTGCGGTGTTTGAGCATGTTCTGGATTTTGCGTTTTATAGCTTCTTCATCACTTAAATCATCATTAAGGATGATACTCTCTAGTTCTTTTAGCTTGCCTCTAGAGTGATACCAAACGACTGACTTCACGTAGTTGTAAGTCATAAAAGAAGAAAGGTGATCCAGTTTGTCTGGTTTGGTGATAGCGACGCCCCAACCAGCCAGCCCAAATGCTAGAAATGATAGGAAAAGTATTTTTAACTTCATAAGCCTGTACTAATTCAACTGACATCTTTAAGGGTTAATCCCTTTTTTATATGTGGAATTGATAAATTAGAGGGTTCTATATTGCAATTAAATGCCTATAAAACTGAGGTTAAAACACTCATAAATAACCAATTAATATGAAACTGGTTTCTATGCTTGCTTTAATCAAGAGATGTTAACTTTTTTAGGTTGTATGGTTGTTTTTAAAAACACGTTCTACTATAATCCTAAGTGTCCAGAGTGCATTGCATAGCACGCTACCTGCGTAGAGTTTTACGCAGTGTATTAAGGACAATTGAGTGGCTGAGGGTGGTACCTTGGTATATAACATTCAGCAACGAAGCCAGATCTTCCGTAGGGTCTGGCTTTTTTGTATCTGAAGATCTTGAAGTTGATCGTTGATCTTTCTCGGTTTTCGCTATACATTTATGACAACTACTCGGACTTACCACCCGATTAGACTTCAACTACGGAAATCAAAACATGACACAGTTTAATTTAACGCGCCCTCGGTGCGATCTATCACAGCATACTCTCAGTTCAAGCGTTTATATCGTCAATGGTGTAACTCCATTACGTTCGTGCTTGAGTTCTGTCGGGGTGTGCTATGCAGTCCTTTGAATCACTCAGCCAAGTCACTCCCAATCCAGCGCTAGATGCGAAGGATGAACATGCGCGTAAGCTCAGAAAAGAATCCAACGCTATCTACCGTGCTAATCGCAAAGCAAGAGTTCGTGAGTGTATAGAGATCCATCATGACGCGGTGGCAGCAGAGAAGGCTCGACTTAAAGCAAAGGGTAAAGCATTCACTAACTTGGAAATTGGCTTTACAAAGCGTCGTGTATTGCGTGATAAGAAAAAGCCGAAAGTCATAAACCTCCCACTTGAGTTCGCAACAATTCTTAAAGGTTGCGAAGAGTTTATTGATAATCCAAGCCGCTTCCCTGCTTTAGATGTTTGGGTATCTGAAATGCGCAACCGCCAAGCTCGCGAGCTAGTTGCTAAGGTTTTAGCCTGTCTGTTAAGTAACACTGACATGATAAGTGGCCGCGTCGGTAAGCCAACCGAAGCTGGCATGAAAACACTGAGCTATTATCAACTGCAAGAAGATTATGCCTTGCGCTTTGGTGAGTACATTGCACCAAAGTCATTTGGGAAAGCGATTAAGTACCTAAAACAAGCGGGTTACTTTCACTCTGAAGCGATCAATATCCGAATGGAAGACGGTGAAGGTGCTGTTCGTAGTGCTCCTGCCTACAAGCAGTTCTCTGAACGTTTCTTTAGTGATCTTAAAGTTGTTCGTTACAGTAATGTTGCTGAATCCATAGTTGCCACACGTAAGCGTCAGATGAAAGAAGGTCTACGTCATACGTGGGTAAGCTTTCGTGAAATCGCTAATGGTGTCAGACAGATATTCTTGAACGCCAACAAATTTGAGAGTATTGCTGAGTCTACAGGTCGAGTGTTTGAAGCGTATCTTCCTCTTCATCCCAATCCACACTAATTACCTTTGATTGAATCCGCGCAAGCGGAGGACTTCGCACGCCTGTTGATAATTGAGAGTGATTTATGTCACGTTCTCTAACGTTACGCACCGGCTTTTTCTTTCATTCTTATCCTTCCCTCCCCTTTTCTCGTTAAGAAACTACCTTCTAAGCATTAAAATTATTATTCACACAAAAGATCCCCTTACATTCTACCCTTTAAGTTTCACCTTAAAATGCACCTAATATAGAGGGCGTGCTTTATAGAACTCCATATTAAGACTTTGTATTAAAAACAAATATATAAATAAATATTTAAGTAAAACATCGCTTCGCTCAGAGAAACCTCCCATCAAAAGCATCAAACAACAGTGATATACGTAACTCTCAGGAACGCTTTTGACGGGCCCCACAGCCAGCTTTAACTACTGATGTTAAAATTAAATTACAGAGTGATAGCTGGCTGCGCTGGAAGATTCTTTTGTCATACGACAGGAAACCACAACACATATACGCATGATTCCGTGAATAGTCTTACTCGCTACGCTCGCGCATTCTGGCAAGGCGAAGGGCAATTTTTGTGCCGGAGGCAAACTGGCATACAAAAAGGTTCTGAGTATGCTGTAAGGATGTTTCTTGCTCACTGCGTGAGCGCATTCTAATATTCGTCGCACAGCTCCGAATAAGTGACGTCGTCACATAGTGCTTAAAAGGTAGGGTTAGTGATCGGGGTAATTGCGAGGGCAAGTGTCGATACGGAGGGCGAGCGCCCTACATTCAAGCTTACAGATATAGGCGCATTCTTATCTTTTGAAACACCCTATCAAGATTATTTTGATGTCTTGTCTCACTACTTGGATTCGATGGCAATCGACCCTGAGATTTGCGAGAAATAACCCTTTAAAACGCGTGGATTTATAAACATTCTTTATAATTACGACAAATGTTTTCTATCAACATCAGATAGCAGACTTCCAACCTATACGTGTTATGGATTAACACTTTTCTGAAAAGGACTTCTCAAGAACATCGAGAGAAGTATGAAAATGACAGCACTAATAATCGCAGCAATCGCTCAAGCTACTCACAAGAGCATTAATTAAACACGACACAGCATTTACTTAGGTATACAAATGAAAAAACTACTACTAGCGGTGGCGATTTCCGCATCAGCAACGGCTTGCGCAGCTAATGACTCGCACCTATAAGAGAGTGCTAAACAATGAACAACATTCAACGGGTTCGATTACGGAGTTATTGGCGTTAATGTAGACACGCGCGACCACTTTGAAAACAAATGGATGGCGACAACATACACGCGAGGCGATGGGAATTTCTCGGTTGGCATCATGTATCCCGACCAATATTGCTACGACTTTGAAGACATGCCAGAGACGGCTGGCGTTATGAGATGGAACGGCAAGCTAGTCAAAATGAGTCGCCAGTGTACAGGCAAGGCCGAAGGATTCATGTTCCCAACGACACGCAACTGGGCTCGATATGTATGGGAGCAGTTCTCTAAATCTAATTACGTATATACAGTTTTAAATAAAGTTAACGTCCGATTCAGTGCAAAATGATTCAACAAAGGCGCGAGAGCCTATGTCGAAGCACAACACGCGCTGTAAAGACTGGCGCAATTAGAGGTTCGCAAATGGGATTGTCCGTCTTACGGAACTACAGATATCGATCGCGACTTAAATGCCGCTCTTAATATCCGTGATAAAGGCATTCTAGAATTAAAGGCAGCTGGACGGTCGTTTGTGTTTATGGAAGCTGCGTAAGTCTCAATACTATTGAGCAACGGCTAACGACATAAGAAGCATCGGCCGATAGGGTGGTGAGTAGTCACAAAGGAGCCTGTTGTCCCCTGCACTTGTCAATATTCAGCCTGAATAATGACACTTAGTTGGCGGTTATTGCAGTTACCTGGTCACGACTCCGTTTTAAAAACTGTGTGCTATTCCGTTATTAAAATCTGACTGGTTTCTTGTAGAACCGTACAACTTATTAGAATAACAATTTAGGTCAAAAAAGATACAATTACCTCATTTTTATATATACACTCTAAAAATTAAGGGATATACTGTTTCTAATTCCTACATGGAGACAGAAATGGACACCCTACAAACAACGTCGCACTTTCAATCCCTTAAGCAGGGTGCTGATGCATACATTAAGCGCCGTAACCAACGTTTACTGGCAAATCATCGTAAAGAATTACGCAACTTTACCCGTGCAGAGGCATCCGCTTACTTAGGTATCGATGCTAAAACGCTAGATAAATACGTCACGGCAGCGGAGATTGATCCTCGTCGTCATCAAGACTCTCAATGGTCGATTGATATTGCAGAAATGTACCGTGTACGTGACTTGTTGCCAGAGGCATTACGTAAAGAACCAAAGTTCTTGCGTAGCGAACAACAATCAGCGCAAGTCATCGTTATTCAAAACCAGAAAGGCGGCGTTGGTAAAACCGTGTCTGCCGCGACTGTCGCATCTGGTTTAGCAACAGAGTTCCATCAAGAGTACCGTGTAGGCTTAATCGATATGGATGGCCAAGCGACGCTCTCTATGTATTACGCGCCAGAGGCAGATCAGGAAGGAAACTTGTCTGTGGGCGATCTCATTATGCGTAACTTTGACTTGGATGAAGGCGAAACTTTTGAGCAAGCGGTATCTGAGGCGTTCCTAGAAACCACCATCCCTAACTTGCGTATTCTACCAGCGGCGCAGAGTGACCGAGCAATTGAAGGTTGGTTCCATGAGCAAGTCTTCAGTAATAAATTGCCATCTCCTTACTCTATCTTGGCTGAGATCATTGATGCAGTGAAAGATGAGTTCGATATCATCATCATCGATACTCCGCCATCACTAGGCTACGCGACTTATAACGCCTACTTTGCCGCAACGAGTGTGGTATTCCCGCTTTCTATTACGGAAAACGACATCGATGCGACCTGTTCATATTTCAGCTACATTCCGCAAGTATGGGCGCTGTTGGCCAATGCGAATCATGATGGGTACGACTTCATGAAGATCCTGCTTACCAACCATCGTGACAGCTCGACCACAACTGAGTTGATGAACAGTCTTTACGATCACTTTGCACCTTACTTGTACTCTAAGGAGTTCAAACATAGCGAAGCCATCAGACAAGCTTCTTCCCTACTTTCGACCGTTTTTGATATGTCGAAGAGTGAGTACCCAAAAAGTAAATCGACGTTCCAAACAGCGCAACAAAATGGGTATGAGGTAACCAGTCAAATTCAGCGTGACATTCTTAATGTGTGGCGCGAACAGGAGCAAGCATAATGGCGAAAAAACGCGGCGGTAGCCCTTTAGGTAACGCACCAGGTTCTCAAGAAGCACAGCAATCAGCGGCTAAGGCGAACCTGACCACTTTAACGCAGCAGTTGACGGCAGAATTGGATAAAGCCGGCGCTAATGCCGCTGAATACTTGCAAGAACAGTTTGGTCTTGAATCTATCGGGCAGAGCGTGGTTTGGCAGCTAGCATCAGGTAATACTGCGACGTTTAACGAAGTGACACTGTCATACGAACAAGTTCGTGAAGAAACGTTTGTTACTTTCGATGTGAATGGACGCGATCAATCGCTTCTTACTGCAGAGTCCCTCTCTGATCTAAATTCGCTGGAGTTTCAACAATTCTATCCTGCCGTAGGTCGAGAAATTGAAGGCAAGGTTGATGTGCTAGATGGCTCTCGCCGCCGTGCTTGGTTCTTACTTCAAGAAGGCCGCGTCGAAACTTTCCGTATCCTTGTCACTCAGGACGAAATCTCCGTCAGTGATGCTAAAGTTCTAGCTAAACAGTTACAAACGGCGAAAGAGCACAATCTGCGTGAGATTGGACAACAATGTATCGCCATCAAATCGGCAAACGCAGAGATTACTCAGGCTGAAATTGCAAAGCAAGTTGGGCTTAGCCAAGCAGGTGTAAGTAAAGCGATGAAAGCGGCTAGCATAGACGAGAAGCTGGTTAAGCTATTTCCAGTTGTAAATGCCCTTTCACATCCAGACTATGCCTTGCTAGATAAGGTGATGAAGACCTGTGATGATAAAAAGCAGATTGCTGGCTTTGCAAAGAAAGTTGAGAAAAGTCTTGTCAATATTCACGCTGAATATTCGCTGGAAGACCAGAAAGACGCAATTGTCGCGGCAATTAAAGGTGAGCTAAAAGTCGCAGAAGCGAAGAAAGAGACAGACAAAGCGGAAGTCACTCCCCTCGCTCAATTCGATAGCAAAGGCATGTTTGCACGCAAGCGCGTGAAGGGGCGTAACTTCTCTTATGAGTTCGGGCGATTGTCGAAAGAAATGCAAGATAAGTTAGATGCAGCGATAGCTAAGGTTCTAGAAGATAAGTAACGACTAAACAATCTGTTGGATTGCGGAAGTAAGTATCCAACAGATTGATTTTTTTCCATTTGCCAAAGTACTCACAGATGCTTAACGTATAATTGTAAGTCTTCACCCTATAATCAAAACTGATGTATTAAAAGTTCTCAATTAAACCAGTTAAACGGATATACCTTGGATCATGCAGTAGAGCCGAATTGGACTCAATTATTAATTTAAGCACTTCTTCTAAATCGTAGGGTATAGTTTCAATATGATTAGGAATAACAAGATCAAGTACATCAAGTACATCATCGGGAAATAGTACAGCTAAGCACTCCCCATTAGTTTCATGCTTAAATCTGTATAACCAATTGGTATTTCTTATATCATTTGATAGCCCCCGGCGAACAGACCTGAAGACACTAGAGAATTTATCACCAGAGCTTGCTAACAAGGATAACCATTCGGATGTTAAAGTAGACGTCCTAAAGTCGCTCTCTCTTGGCCAAATCGTATTAATAAAAGGCAATACATAATTGCACCAACCATTACTTTCTCGCTTTCCAACAATGCTGAGGTGAGCAACTACCTCTCGGCGGTCATCACTTCTCATACTACGTATACAGTGACGAGCTTCCCGATGTGTAACTTTCACGGGTAATTTATCATCATGTAAAGCCAGTTCGACCAATACCTGAGCAAATGTCGAAGGACATTAAAGTTTGAAACTTTTCTCTCCTGTAAGGTTTAATACCAAGTAGCTCTAGATACAAAAAGTGACAATAAAGTTTGAAACTAAATTGATCAATAACCTTCTGTACAACAGAATTATGACAGTAAAGTTTGAAACTTTTTGAGCGTTACAAGAGACAGTCCTTTCTAATCATTTAGTGGTTGGTCAACCCGAGTCTCGCTTAACAAACTTTTGGATAAAGCGGAATGATGGGGGCTCGTTGCAGTTAGTGTAAGTGCTGCTTTTAATTAACTTAACAACCACCTACTAAAGTAGGTGGGTTAGTATTGCGGACTGAAAGTCCGGATACGGGTCAAAGACCCGTTGTTAGTCGTTTTCAGTTCGAAAGTTATCTTCGACCTTCGGCTCAAAATGATGCTCTAGATATTCTTCGATCATTGTTTCACTTGGATCCGTTCGGTGGCTAATACCAAAAGATGCACGTGATCTTTGCTGACCCCTTTGAGTATGTCGATTTCAAACATTTGACATACTTGCCTGATTAGCTCTCGTGCTTTCAATCCAACTTCAACTATGTGCAAAGCTGTAAAGTATCATAGCTAAAGCTGACCGACTAAAGTCGGTGGTTTTAACCTTCTAGGAGACTAATAAAAGAGCTCCTCTCTTACCTCAAGAGCCCAAAATGCTTAATCGACTTTTAGTACTTATTGTACAGCTTCATGTGACCTGTCTTGTCAAAAGACACCACATTAAAGCCGTTATACTCTTGCCCTGGTCGTGCCATTCCCGGCGAATGCTGCGGCATACCAGGAGCGGCAATTCCTGAAATATTTTCAGGTTTCTCCTCAAGCAAACGTTTGATATCAGACTCAGGAACATGCCCTTCAATCATATAGCCATCAATGACAGCTGTATGGCAGGACATCAGTTGATTAGGCATACCAAACTCTTGTTTGACATCACTCCAATCACGAGCATGGTTAACATTCACTTCATAGCCTTTCTTCTCCATAATTGCAGCCCATTCCTTGCAGCAACCACAAGTAGGCGATTTATAAAGCTCAATAACAGGCTTAGCAAAGACGTTAAAACTCAAAATCAAAGATGAAAGTGCAATAAGTCTCAATTTTTTACTCATAAAGTTACCTAACTAAAATCTATTTTACGTTAATACTGACGGCTTCATCGCCATAACTCAGCTCATATACTCCCTTTTCAGGAAGCCACTCAAAGTACTGAGTTTCATACGGCTCTACACGCAGTGTTAAATGTTTACCAGCCAAAGGGGAGAGATCAATTGACATCGACTCAAACGTTTTATTTAGTACCACCAACTGACTCTTCTTGCCGCTATCTATAGAAACTGAGAGTAGCGCCCCCTTGGTACCTTCATACATCCAATCCACTAATTGAAACGTTCCAAGATACTCCATGTAGTCTGCTAGATTTATCTTATCTTGTTCACTTAGTCCGTCGCCTAAAAGCTTCATTGTTTGTTCATGCTCTAGGCTGTATTTCAGGTCATTTAAGGAGTTACCTCTGATGTTCCCACCAACGTTACCTCCCCCTTGACCATAAAGCCCATGACACGCAATACATCCATATCCCCCTACAGTACGAAAAGTCGACTCACCGGCTGAAATTGAGCCTTCCGACGCATAGGAGAATAAGCTCACACTAAACATCCCCACTAGCATGAATGAACGCTTTAACATCATCAGATTCCTTTATAGCGCCTATAAACTCACTTTTTTAATCATGCCTGCTTCTGCATGCCCTGGAATATTGCATGCAAATTCAACCTTGCTATCCCCGTGGAAGTGCCAAAACAACTGCTTAGCTTTACCCGGTTTTACTGTAACTGCATTCCCAGAATCATGCATATGATGAGACATTTTCTTCATCATTTCTCGATGTTCAAGTTGCTCTTTCGCTGAACCAATAGTGAACTCGTGATCAATCTTGCCAGCATTCATAACCACAAATTGAACTACATCATTCGGTTCAATTTGTACTTCTTTTTTGAACTTGATTGTCATGTCATCTGCCAACACAACATGGACCACTTTATCAGGCTTTGCACCTGTTGCTGGCATGCCAACATCAGACATGCCTTCCATCGACATCATTGAATGATCCATTTTAGAGTGGTCCATATCTCCATTATTCATATTACTGTGGTCCATGCTCTCACGGTTCATATTACTGTGGTCCATCTTTGAATGATCCATCTCTGCCATAGCTGACGCTGCTGTCATTGAAAGTAATACGGCTAGTAGTGTCTTTTTCATGGTTATATTCCTTACTATTTCATTAATAAGTTTACGGGCTAAGTTCGTTCTTAGCCCGTATGTGTGTTTAGTGGTGTTTGAGTTCGCGTATTTTCCAAAGCTTGAAAATCGCAGGAATAACGAGAAGTGTTAGTAACAGAGCTGAGGCCATGCCACCAATCATCGGTGCTGCGATACGCTGCATTACCTCAGAGCCAGTGCCCTCACCGTACATGATTGGGATAAGACCGATGATCACAGTAAGTACCGTCATCATTACCGGGCGAACGCGCAAGCCAGCGCCTTCTTGAATCGAGCTACTCAAATCATCTACATTCAGTGATTTGCCCTGCTCTTTGGCATCCAATTTGGTGTAGTGCCATGCTTGGTTGAGGTACACCAACATGATGACCCCGATCTCAACAGCAACTCCAGCTAGAGCAATAAAACCAACGCCTACCGCAATTGAGAAGTTGTAACCAAGGTAATGCATGAGCCACAAGCCACCTACCATGGCTAACGGCAGAGTCAGCATGATGATCATCACCTCACCAATACGGCGGAAACTCAAGTAAAGCAAAAGCATAATGATGGCAATCGTAATAGGCACCACGACACCCAAGCGCTCTTTCGCTCGCTCCATGTACTCATATTGACCTGACCATGCAATTGAATAACCTGCAGGCATATCAAGTTGCTCTGCAACCGCCTGCTTTGCCTCTTCAACGTAAGAGCCTAAATCTCGACCATCGATATCAACAAACACCCAACCATTTGGACGAGCATTCTCTGTTTTAATCATTGGTGGTCCATCTTCATAGCGCACATCAGCCACATCAGCTAAGGCAATTCTAGCGCCACTAGGGGTAACTAATGGCAGTTGCTTTAGCTTAACGACTGAGTCACGGTAATCTTGTGGATAACGGACATTAATTGGATAACGCTCAAGGCCTTCAATCGTTTCTCCAACGTTCATACCACCGACAGCGGTAGAAACTACCTGTTGTACCTCTTTGATGTTAAGACCGTACCGAGCTGCCGCTGTTCGATTGATGTCAATAGTGACATAGCGACCACCGGCAACACGCTCTGCGTATACAGAAGCAGTGCCGGCAATATTGTTAAGAATAGGTTCTAGTTGAGCACCTATCTTCTCAATTTCGCCCAAATCACTCCCTGCGATCTTGATTCCAATTGGTGTTTTGATACCCGTTGCCAACATGTCGATGCGTGTTTTTATAGGCATCACCCATGCGTTAGTTAAACCAGGAAATTGAATCAAGTCATCAAACTCTTTTCGTAGCGACTCAGTTGTCACGCCCTCACGCCACTGATCACGCGGTTTAAGCTGAATAACGGTTTCAATCATAGTTAAGGGAGCAGGGTCTGTCGCAGTGTCAGCACGACCGACTTTACCCCATGTTGTCTGTACTTCGGGTACCGTCTTAATTAGCTTGTTTGTCTGCTGAACCAACTCTCGCGCTTTACCAATAGAAATACCTGGATAGGTGGTTGGCATATACATCAAGTCACCCTCATCAAGAGGAGGAATGAACTCACTACCGAGCTTCATTGTTGGATAATAAGCAGACCCCATAAGAGCAATAGCCAATACAATCATGCTTTTCGGGTGCTTGAGACTAATATTCAGTAAGGGCTTGTAAAGGGCAATTAGACCTTTATTAATAGGGTTCTTGTTCTCTGGTAATATTTTACCGCGAACAAGATATCCCATGAGCACCGGCACTAACGTAATAGCAAGGCCGGCTGCTGCCGCCATTGCATAAGTTTTAGTAAAGGCGAGTGGCGAGAACATCTTGCCTTCTTGACCTTCCAATGCGAATACAGGAACAAAACTTAGCGTGATGATCAGTAGCGAGAAGAACAGCGGTGCACCAACCTCTTGCGCCGCATCACCAATCACTTGCCATCGGTTTTTGTCAGTCAATGGAGTCCGTTCAATGTGCTTATGTACGTTTTCTATCATAACGATAGCACCGTCTACCATTGCACCTATCGCGATTGCAATCCCTCCTAGCGACATGATATTGGCGTTGATACCTTGCCAATGCATGACAATAAAGGCTCCTAAAATACCGACAGGGAGACTCAATGCGATAACGAGCGAAGACCGAATATGGAATAGGAACAACGCACATACAATAGCGACAACAATGAACTCTTCTGCAAGCTTTTTCCAAAGGTTCTCAACCGCTGCATTGATTAACGTAGAACGATCGTAAGTAGCCACTATCTCAACACCATCAGGCAAGCTACCCTGAAGCTCGTTTAGCTTATCCTTAACATTATTGATCACTTCGCTCGCGTTTTCTCCAAAACGCATGACAATTACGCCACCTACGGCTTCGCCCTCTCCATTTAATTCAGAGATTCCTCGTCTCATCTGTGGTCCGAGGTCAATATCAGCAACGTCACCTAATAATAGGGGGGTTCCTTTTTTGCTTACCTTGAGTGGAAGCGCTTTAATGTCATCAATACTAGACAAGTAACCAGTGGTTCGAACCATGTGCTCAGCTTCTGCAACTTCTACTACGGACGCACCACTCTCTTGGTTACCATCTTGAATAGCCATATTAACTTGTTGTAACGTGAGGTCGTATGCACGCAATTTAGCCGGATCAATTTGCACTTGATATTGTTTAACCATACCGCCAACAGTCGCAATCTCAGACACCCCATCAACTGTTTGTAACTCATATTTCAAGAACCAATCTTGTAAGCTACGCAATTCGGCTAAATCATGCTGTCCGGTTTTGTCTTGCAATACATAACTATAAATCCAGCCCACACCTGTCGCATCCGGACCAAGGGTTGGCTTAGCGCTTGGGGGAAGGTTTGGAGCTACTTGACTTAAATATTCGAGCACTCGAGAGCGAGCCCAATACATGTCAGTATCATCATTAAAAATGATATACACGTAGGAATCACCGAAGAACGAATATCCACGAACAGTTTCTGCACCAGGAACGGCAAGCATAGCCGTTGTAAGCGGATACGTGACTTGATCTTCTACTACTTGAGGAGCCTGACCCGGGTAACTTGTTTTTATGATAACTTGTACGTCTGATAAATCAGGTAAGGCATCTACAGGAGTGTTTTTTACGCTATAAAGCCCACCAAATACGAGGGCAAAAGTGGCTACCAACACTAAGAAGCGATTGTTGATAGACCAGCGAATAATGGCACCTATCATTACTTATCCTCACTTTTAACTAACTCTTTGAGAAGATAATCGGATCCTTGTTTCTCAACTAGAAACCGAACTTTGTCACCCTCCTGAAAACCTGAGAGTTCAAAGTCACCACCGACTGAAAAGTTGAGCTCACCTGCATCCCAGGACCAATCAGCCACAGGGGCATGATTTAGTGTCACCATACCAAAGTCTGCCATTAACATAGAAATATCACCGTCTATCCATACTTCTGTATTTATGCTCAGCTCACTGACTTTGTAATCAACGATTTCATATTGACCCGATTCAGATTTTTTCATTTCAAAGTCGATCATTTTCCCTTTTGAAAGTGGTCCCATTTCAACCTGCTCTGACACCATAAAGTTCATGGTCATTCCTGGCCAATCCCACTCTGGAACAGGCTTATGATTAATCGTTAGCATCCTATGCCCAAGCATTGCATCAGTAATTTCACCTGTTGCCCAAGCCGTTTCGGCAGTCGGTTCGATGCCATTGATTCTTGATAGGTCGGCAGACTGACTTGACTCAGAGTCCAACATGAAGTGCGCTGATGTAACAACACGATCTCCTCGTTGCAATCCCTTTATGACCTCAATCTTGTCAGCGGCTTCACGACCAACTTCAATTCTGGCAGAGCGATATTTTCCTTCTCCCTCAGCCAGAACCACGCGAGTCATACCGCCAGAACGGATGACTGAGGAGCGTGGAATGGTTAACACTTCATCACTTGATACCGGTTTCAGTGCGACGTTAGCGAACATATTCGGCTTAAGTTCACCTTGTGGATTATCGAATCGAAGGCGGACACGCAATGTACGCGTACTAGGGTCAAGAATAGGATAGACATAATCCACTTCACCATTCCATTCTCCACCTGGTAAGGCATCCAACGTCATGGATGCTTGACTGCCTTGTCTAATCCAATGAGATTGACGCTCAAAGACTTCTGCATCTACCCATACTTGATTCAAAGGACCTGCGCTGATCACCGCTTGAGCTGGAGAAAGGTAGCCACCTTCACGAATATTGAGGCTTGCAATAACGCCGTCTGCCGGCGCTTTAATTTCAATGGTTTGTGACGCTTTACCTCGACGGGCGATAGATTTAATTTGATTGCGGTCAACCCCCAAAGTGATCAAACGATCGGTAGCACCTTGTATCATTCCTTTACGCTGGCTCTTATAGGCACTGATCAGTTCTTCTTGTGCTTTTACAAGCTCTGGGGAATACAGAGTGAACAGCGTGTCACCTTGTTTCACTTTTTCACCAACAGCATTGATATAAAGCTTTTCAACCCAACCCGATACTCGAACATTGGTCTGCCAAAGTTGACTCTCATCAAAGGCGACATAGCCGACAGTTTCGATGCGTGGTGCAAGCACTTCTTGCTGCACAGTATCTGTTTTAACGCCAAGGTTATTTTCAACAGCAGGATCAATTTTCACTGTTCCTGGCTTGTCGTTACTACCATTGAGATCATCAGCATAGACAGGAATAAGATCCATCCCCATAGGGGACTTTCCTGGCTTATCTCGCTGATAGTTTGGGTCCATCGGTGCGACCCAGTACAGAGGTTCATCACTTGATTTAGACTCAGAAGCTATCATTCCAACCATGTTATGGTTCATGCCTGAAAGGTAAATATTCGCTCCGAACCCCAATGCACCACCAACCAGTAGCGCTAGGCTTGCAACTTTAAATGTACTCATCTTGATTCCTTTATTATTGTTCTTTGTACTGAGTGTTTGGCGCAGAAACTTGATATTCGAAACCACCAAGTAACATGGATAACTTGCTATTGACCTGGTTCATATCGGTGATTAGGCGAGCAAGCTCCATTTGAAGAGCCAATTCATCGGTTGATGCAGTGATGACATCACCAAACTGAGCAGTATTGTTCTGATAACCGCGCTCAACCGCTTCAATGCGGGCTTTGGACTGAGGTAATAAGCGCTCTTGGTAGCGCTGAATGCGTTCAATGAGATTCATTCTGTCCGTCATTAATGCGTTTACTTGGGCGTTCATTTGAGCGAGCAGCGTATCTTTTTGATACTGCGCTGCGCCCACTTGGTATTGAGCGGCCGCTACATTTTTATCTTGGCGGTTATCAGTGAACAAAGGGATATCCATAGTAAGATAGGCACTCAGCAAATCTGAAGCTGGCTCACCTTTCATGTTGTCAGATTGACGGTAGGCATACATCACTTCGACACCAAATTGTGGTGTATAAGATTGTTCAGCAACCTCCACTTGGGTGCGATTGGCAGAGATGTTGGCGTCAGCCATTTGCGCCATAGGATGTTGGTTAAGCAGTGAGTAGTACTGAGTGTTGCTGGTTTGCTGCTCTAAAAGCGTATTCAAACGCGACCAGTCTAATTGATAGCCTGCCTGATTCGAATCAATGGAACGGTGATTTAACCACTCTGAGCCTAGCCATTCTGATAACTGAGCTACGGCTCGATTTTGCATTTGTTGATTCGATTGCAGCTTTTCGTCGAGTTTGTTGACTTTAAGTTGGGTGTTAAGCAGATCTTGCGCTTCACTCTTACCAATTGAGTAATTGGTTTGAATATACTGCTCCATCTCTACCATGAGACGTTGATTAGATTCAATCAACGTTTCTGCGTATTGAAGGTAGCCCAGCTCCAACCATAGTTGAGTAATACTATTCGCCACTTCACGTTCACGAACTTGAACCTGATAGGCCATACCATCGGCCTGTTGATTCGCTTTACGTTGGTTAAGATCTAACGTTGCACCCCGTTCAAACTGTTGCATTAATCCAACAGAAATGTTCGTCATGGGATCTTCGTCAAACTTAAATGAATCCACAGGTAAACCGCCAAAGCCCACCTTAAGTTTTGGATCCATGAGAGTCGAGCTTGCAACGCCCGTTTCACGCATCGCCTGTGACTGCGCAGCATATTGAGAGCGACTCGTATCATTTGCTAAAGCCGCTTCAATTAGTGCATTCAACTGCTGCGTCGAAGCTGAGATAGTTTGTGGAGTCGCGTTCGACCCCGAATGTGACAGGGCAGGCATTGCATAAAGTGCAATTGCAAACCCAAGGCTCAGGGGGTTAAATGCCCTGAAACCGTTTAATTCAATACTCATTGTTGTTTATCCACGATAAAACGATATGGACATACCTCAACTTCTGCCTTCCAGCAGATAGAATTGAGAGCTAAATAGTTATGATAGTTGAATTAAACAGAGGGTGGACGCAGTAAGCTCTGAATACGAGTTACTGTTACGCCTATTTTGATTGGGTGACGCAGAGCCTGTTCAGGTTCAGAGATGCTGATTAATCGAGAAGATGAGAGTGGAAAAAATACGCTAGTACACACACTTTTACAGCAGTCCCCACCAGAGGTAGATGAACCATCGCAATGAGTAGAACTATCGCTCTTTGTCATCTCTATATCCATCGGTGGGCAGCCTATCATCGCATGATGGCTTGCTGTAGTCTCAGACATTTCCATCGAGTCATGGTGAGAACGTTGGGTTTGAATTGAAGAGGACGATATTGCACTCATATCCATCATTGGCATACTCGAGACGTAGCTCGACATCAACATCGCTAAGATGCTGATAATCAAAATACTTGTTTGTCTCAAAGAGTCTGTCATATCGTACCTTTTCACTACGCGTTCATAATACATTATAAAAACTGATGAACAATAGTGATATTTCAAATTTATTGGTGTTAAAGATTATTGAAAATAAAGACGAATTCAGTTCGCTCATCCTTCGCATTTACTAAGATATCTCCGTGATGTGCTTTCATGATAGCCTTAGCTATAGGAAGTCCTAATCCAGCCCCAACACTTCCGTTATGGGCACGCGACTTATCTGAACGATAGAACCGTTCAAATATATAGGGCAAAGAGCTCAAAGGTATAGGCTCACCAACATTGCTGATTATCACCTTGTTGCTCGTTTCTGATTCGGAGATTACTACCGATATATCCGTATTATGGAAGCAGTGCCTCAACGCATTAGACAACACATTACCAAATGCTCGTTGAAGCATATCTTTGTCACCGAACAGAGTCGAGGAACCATCTAGGGTAAATCGAACATTTTTTTCTTCTGCCAACACATCATAATATTCAAGCAAAGGGTTGATTACTTCTCTCAACTCTAACTCTGCATCGGTCTTGTGCAGAAGCCTATTCTCTGATTTAGCTAGGTATAATGTATCTGAAATGGTCTTATTGAATCGCTCTAGCTCTTCGATGTTTGATACTAGAATGTCTTGATACTCTTCAACGGAGCGCTCTATACCAAGTGCCACTTGAGTCTGGGTCAAGATATTGTTCAACGGTGTTCTTAACTCATGAGCAATATCTGATGAAAACTCACTCAACCTGAGATAACCTTCTTGCAACCTCTCTAGCATTTCATTTTGAGAAATAATTAAGTTGCTTAACTCCTTTGGAAGTGAGTCACTTGGTATACGAATGCTGAGGTTGCTAGTATTCACTTGCTCGATATACTCTTTTAATTGTTTCAGTGGCTGTAACCCATTTCTAACAATGATTAATGCATAAGCACCCGATAAACTCAGTGTTAAAACTAATGTCCAAAATAGAATGGTATTTAGCTTGTCGAAAAACAGCTTGTGATGAGTCACATTCATTGCGAGCACGATCGCACCGTTTTCTACCTCAGGATAATCGAACTTAAAAGCATGAAAACGGTTGTTGCCTACACTCCATTCATATGAAGAGCTACCTATCAGCTCAGATGGAAGGTCAATAGCTTCATTGTTCGTTTGCACCACCTGTTGATTGTTTAATATCCAGGCTGAGATATCCCATGACTGGAACAAGTCTAGATCTCGCTCAACAGTACTTATTAAAGGAAGGAGTTTTGTTTCTAGGTGCCTATAGTCCTGCTCATTAAAATGGTTCTTGATAGCGTGTTGGATCGTTAAAGCAAACACGACTAAAACTACAAAAGAGGCTGTGACAAACATAAACACCAATTTGCGTGCAATTGATTGATTTAGTAATTTTTTCATTCTACGGCGTCATCAAGCTTGTACCCCATACCTCGCACGGTCTGGATAAGTTTGTTCTGATAAGGCTTGTCGATTTTCGTCCTCAATCTTTTCACTGCTGCATCAATGACATTCGTATCACTATCAAAGTTCATATCCCAAACAGCGGAGGCTATCTGAGTACGAGTGACAACTTGACCTTTCTTTGCAAATAGATACTCCAACAAAGAAAATTCTTTAGCTGTCAGAGGGATTGTGTCATTGTTGCGAGTCGCCTTTCGTTTAAGCAAGTCGAGGCTCAAATCAGCAATACATAGAACAGACTCAGTTTTAACTGTGGTAGTTTTATGACGCAATGCATTTTTGACTCTAGCAAGTAACTCGACAAAGGCAAACGGCTTGACAAGGTAATCATTCGCTCCCAACTCAAGCCCTTTCACTCTATCTTCCACCTGATCTTTAGCGGATAGAATAATGACAGGTGTAAAAATTTCACTGCTGCGAAGCGTCTGCAATAGCTGCCACCCATTCAGCTTTGGTAGCATAATGTCTAAGACTATCAGATCATAATCATTGGTAGTAGCTAAGTACAAAGCATCAACACCGTCGGCAGATAGATCTACAGTGTAGCCTGATTCAATTAAGCCCTTTTTAAGATAAGCTCCCGCTTTCTCTTCATCTTCTACAACGAGTAACTTCATATAAGAAAAATGCCTTGATTTCCTTGGATGTTATACATCGAGCTTGTGATTATATGATGGATTAGAAATTTGATTTTTCGTATTATTATCAAATAACAACACGTTTTCTATAATAGATGTCATTCCATTCCCTTCTTGTGACACACATAAAGTATCCAGTAAAGTACCGACCAAGTTCTGAGTATGGTTATGACCAATGAAAATATCGAGTTGGTAATGTGTGTTTAAAGCATGGGTATCAATTAGGTTCGCATGACTTCCACGCCCTTGTACTTGATAAATCGTGAAGCTTCGCACTCCTTCCTCTGCGAGGACCGATTCTATATCTTCAAGCTTTTGTTCCTGAAATATTACCGAAACTTTATCAATCATAGCTGCTCCTTAGCCCTTAGAACAAGTTAAGGTTCTAAGGGCTCTGCTGAGTTTAGTTGTTGCCATCTCGTTCTTTATAATGGACATAAAGATGTACTTTCGCTACATATTCTAGCTGACCTTGAGTATTCAATCTTTCTTGAACAGTTACATACCCTCCATCTTCTAGGTGAGTCTTATCTCGACCAATACCATAACTTCTTATAAGGACTAGAGCTGCATTTAAGTCTCGCCCGCTCATACCCTCAAACTCTAACAGTTTTTCTGCCCCTAACGTGTATGCTTCTTGTTTAGAGCCCACTGCATCAGTAGATACCGTTTTATGATCTACTCGACTAATGTAATTGCCACCGGTATACAACGGCTGAGCAATTGCAGCGGCGCTAGTCAGCAAAATAGAGCTAGTTAATAGCATTTTGTTTAATAAGTTCATTTACTTTTCCTTTTCTGTTTTGATGAACTCAGTTTAGCTAAATTATTGTGACGATTTCCGGCACTCAAATATGACATTTTTGTCATATTGAGATTTAGGTGGTAGGTAATCAAAAAACTTTTCACCACAACAAAATCAAGCAACCCTATAAGCAGCCTTGTTGTAATTGCGATGAATCCTGTGGCAATAAACGATAAAGAGCCGCCCAGTTAGCTGAGGCGGCTCTTTTTTACTAGAAAAAGTAAAGGGGATCTCTTTTTCTGATTACGAGTATTTCATTGGTTCAGCTACTCATCATTTTTTTGCACTCTTCTGGCATGTCTTCCATGTTCATGCTTTGCATCATTTGCATGTGTTCCATCATCCTATCGTGATCCTTCATCTTATCCGCGTGAGATTGCTTAACATGCACTTTCTCATTTTGCGCGACATTGTGATGTCGATGCTGATCATCGATGGAACTTGTTGCTAACACCGGCATCGCAACTAGACCACTAAATAACACTGATACATATAACTTTTTCATAACATCACCTAACCCTTACTTATGCTTTGAACTGTTGATTGTTTTCAATTTTTTCCACCGATTGCTCGTTGGCTTCGGAGTCTTTCTTTTCACTTGGCATCATCATCTTCATCATTAAACCATGCATAGCTAAACAGATGATTAATGGAACAATCGCACTACTAAGGTATGCCCAACTAAATATCTCTTGGCTAGAAGAGAGAATAAATAATGGAATACCCACCATTAATAACGCGCATAGAACCATCATCCATCCATGACCTTTATGATGACCATTCTTGTGACAATCTGATTTTTTGCTTTTCATTCTCTTGCTCTCCAAAATAACTTTAACTCGTTTAACTGAGACTCAGTTTATCGCAACGCTTAGATCAGGAGTGGGGAGGGGTTCATGACAATTTTGTCACCTTAGCCGTTTTTCTTACCCCAAAACCACCAGACTATAAACACGATTGCTGTAAGACCTAATATATTGACTAACATAGTATTACTCCTCATTGGTTGTAGAGGCTGAAGCTGGTGTATAAAAGCGCAAGCGATTAGCATTGGTTACAACAGTAACAGAGGACAGTGACATCGCAGCCCCAGCGATGATCGGACTTAATAGCCAACCCGTGAACGGAAACAGAAGCCCAGCTGCCACAGGAATACCCAAGCTGTTATAGATAAACGCCCCCCACAAGTTCTGCTTAATGTTTTTCATTGTGGCAGTACTGATCCCAATCACATCTGAGATACCGTGGAGTGAGCTGCGCATCAAGGTAATATCGGCACTTTCAATCGCGACATCCGTACCACTGCCAATAGCAAAACCAACGTCTGATTGAGCAAGTGCTGGCGCATCATTGATACCATCACCGACCATGCCGACAACATGCCCTTTCGCTTGCAACTGTTTAATCCAGTCAAGCTTATCCTCAGGCATCAATTCCGCATGATATTCATCAACATTCGCGAGTGATGCCACCGCCTTCGCTGTATTGTGGTTATCCCCCGTTAGCATCACGACATGAATGCCTTGCTGATGAAAACGATTTATCGCACTTCGAGCATCATCTCGAATCGGGTCACTGATACCGAACAGCGCTTGCACTTGAGCGCCTATCGCAAAATACACCACTGTGGTGGCTTCTTGCTCCCACTGCAATGCATGCTCTGTAACCAATTCAACATTGACGTTAAACTGTTTCATCAGCTTGCGATTGCCAAGCAACACGCGTTGACCCGCATACTGAGCCTGAACACCAAGTCCGGTTAATGACTCGAAATCTGACACTTCTGGTAAGCGCGCTTCATCACGCACCTCACTTTGAGTAAATGCGATTAACGCTTTAGCTAGCGGATGGTTAGATCCTTTCTCCAAAGCATTGACCAGAGGCAGAAACTCTGAATCATCTGACAACGAGACAAAATTTGTTACTTCAGGTTTACCTTGAGTAATCGTACCGGTTTTATCCAGTACGACGACATCCAACTCACTGGCTCTTTGTAACGCTTCTCCATTTCGGATTAGCCCGCCAAACTCGGCTGCCTTACCGACACCGATCATAGTAGAAATCGGCGTTGCTAGACCAAGTGCACAAGGGCATGCGATGATCAACACCGAGGTAGCTGCCACTATCATATAGACTAAGGAAGGTTGAGGGCCAAAGTTATACCAAACCAGCGCTGTCAGAATCGATAGAATCATCACGGTTGGTACAAACACTGAAGACACTTTATCGGCTAGATGGCTGATTGGTGGCTTTGAGTTTTGCGCGTTCGACACCATGCTGATGATCTGAGCAAGAACGGTATCACTGCCCACTTTCTGCGCCTCAAAAACGAAACTTCCGTGGTCATTAATCGTCCCGGCAGACACTGAGCTGCCCACTTGTTTAACAACAGGAATTGGCTCTCCAGTGAGCATAGACTCATCAATCGTTGTCTCGCCCTCTGTAATCACACCATCAACCGGGACTTTTTCACCGGCTCTAACCCGAATCAAGTCGCCTGTGATAACTTGTTCAATCGATAAAGACATCTCCTTGCCGTCACGAATCACCATGGCAGTTTTGACTCTCAAATCAAGCAAACGCTTGATAGCCTGCGAAGTTCTGCCTCGAGCCTTTAACTCAAGCGCCTGTCCTAAATTGATTAAACCAATGATCATGGCTGTAGCTTCAAAGTAGAGGTGCCTTGCACTTTCCGGAAGCCACTGCGGCCCGACAACGACCACCATTGAATAGAGCCAAGCGGTACCCGTTCCCAGCGCTATTAATGTGTCCATGTTCGCATTACGGTTCAGAAAGGCCTTCCAAGCTCCAGTAAAAAAGTGCTTGCCCGCACGGACTAAAATGAAAAATGTCACTAAACCTAAGGCCAACCATAGTAACTGCTCAGATTGCGTATTGACATTCATTGGTCCGCCGAACAGACCGTACACCATCAACGGTACTCCGAGACCAAGACCAATAACGCTTTGTTTTACTTTAAAGCGATACTCCTCAGATTCACGCTCTTCTTTGAGGTCATTTGCTAACGCCTGATCGACAATTTCTTCTGCGTCATATCCTGCGCCTTGTATCGCCTCAATTAGTACGCTGGCAGGCTGACTTGAAACCACGGTCGCCGTTCGATTCGCAAAGTTCACGTCAACAGAGTCGACACCTGACACCGATATAAGAGCACCTTCAATCGTGTTAACACAACTTGCGCAAGTGACACCGATTAATGACAGCTCGATACTGACATCCAACGCCTGTGTTGTTTTCACTTTGTTCGATTTAATTACATCCGTAGTTTGTGGTTGCGTGTCATCAGTCATATCGCTATAACCCAGTTCGACTAATACGCTTTCAATGTCATTGCCGTTCAAACTGCTATTCACAACCAATGTTTGATTTTCTAAATCAACAACCACTTGAGCAGCACCATCCAATGCACCTATCGCTTGAGTGATTTTACCCACACAGTGTTGGCAAGTAACATTAGATACTGATGTACGGTACTCTTGTTGCGTAGGTATTGAAGCCGCATAACCTAACTTTGCAAGGACTTCTATCGCGCTTTCTGGCAGCAACGTGGTTATGAGCTCTGCTCTGTTTTTCGTATCATTAATAGTGAAAGATACATCAGGGTCTCTTTCACGTAACCCATCTACAATTTTAGCGACACATCGGCCACAGTTAATGCCGGAAAGTGCTAGAGAATACTGTGTTGTGTTCATGTTAGTTTTCCTCGGGTAATACTTGATGGTGCTTCTCAGACCAGTCCTCGATTAAGCAACATAATGCGTTGCCGTTGGGCTCCATATCCGGTTTTTCATTCCACTCTGCGTAAGTTGCTTCCATCATGGCTAAATGGCGTTGTTGCTCTTCGATCTTTTGCTTGGTTTCTACGATTTTATCAGTCAGCATTTGCCTCACAGCTGGGCAAGGAGTCAGCTCTTGCTCGGAGTAATCAATGATTTCTTGAATCTGGCTAAGGCTAAAACCAATAGATCGCGCATGAGAAATGAACTTCAGGCGATTAACGGCACTTTGCTGGTACATCTTGTAGCCATTGTTGGGATCTCGCTCTGCATAAAGAAGGCCTTTTCTAGTGTAAAACCTGACTGTTTCAGCAGTCACACCTGCTGCTCTCGCAATTTCAGTTGTCAACATAATCCATGCCTCTGAAGGTTTAACGCACATGAAACTTTATTCGTTTTATGTTGCTAGCCAAAAATAAATGCGACTAAAAATATAATCACAAACAACCCAATAAACAGTTTAAGTAACAACTTAGGGTCACTGCTCCCACCGTTTGGGGCTTTGTTACAACAACTCATAACTATCTCCAATTCGTTACCAATGTGTATTAGTTGTAGCTTAAAACCTATGTGTTAGACATAGGTCAAGCATATTGAGAAAAAATTTAAGAGGAATATTATTGGTGAGGGATAAATTGGAAGCTAATTAAAAACAATGTAATGGACATTAACTCTAAATCATTTGGAGGCACTTCGAATTCAGATAGTGCCACGAATCGCTTGCCACATAGCTAAAAACACTAGAGTTTCTCAGCAACCCTCCCGGCCCAGTCTAAGATAGATTCAGTTGGAATACCTGTAGGGTGCCCCTCTACTGATTTAGGGTGAGAAATGCCAATGTGCTTTTTGAAGCCAAACATGGCATCCATTTCTTGTGTTGGCCATCCAAGAGATTTTGTCACCACGCCTTTTTTGATTCTAGAAAACTGATTTTTCCAGTTACGAGTATCGTTCTGCCTAACGCATTTGGTTGAGAGCCATTTATTCAGGCCCGTTACATCAACTTCGAGCAAGTAATTCACATGACTATTTCGCTCCACGACAACGCAACGAATCGTTCTCTTTGCATCAGAGTCAATCAAGTGGCATTTACTACGTCCAACCTGATCTAGCTCATGAGTGTACGAGTCAATGATTGTGCAGGCGTATTTTTCCTCTAGCATTTGCACCATCATGTTAAAGGCCGTAAAACGAGAGGCATACTCCTCTGATCTATCAGTGCAATCTTGCATACCTCCACCCATGTCTGCCGAAGGTATCTCACCATTACTGCCAGGTTCATTGGTACTGACCATATCACCAGCTTTCTTAGCTGCATCTTTGCTTCTATCTGGCCGATGACTTCTTTTAGGCGTTGTTGCTTTCGACGTTGAAAAACGATTTTTAAACCTTACTGAGCAAGTATTTTCACCTAGTAAGAATGCATGGTTAGCATCGGAAGCCTCACGCTCATCATCGATAATATGCTCTTCTGGCCGCTCGTATGGTTCAGGGCATTTTCCACCAGTGGTTGACTCTTGGCCTTCATCTGGATGCGTAAAAGAAGGATTATGGAAATAGACCCTAGACGGCATTTGAGCATTAATTCCAATATCCGTGATCTTTTCAACCAGAAAGTAGCGGCCACTTGCATCAAGCCGGCCTTCATACGAGAAAGACCACCCAGACATTTGAGGGGGGTCGAAGTGAAATAGCCAGCGCTTATACCCCATAGATACATCTCGGTCCTTCTCGACGTTAAAGTATCTAAAAATCGATTCAAATGAACGCTTTGCATTGCTATCAATAAGTAACCAGCTCAACATTGCTCTTGTTGCAGAATCATTGAATGCGGAAGGAGGGAAGTTTGATGTTTGCAACACTTCGATATTGGTATAATCCTCCTTGGTGTTGACTTCGACTTTGAAGTCGGTGAGCAAACGAGAAGACATTAATGACGCTCGCGATAAGTAAGAGCTGGCATAAAATAGGACCCTTGCCAACTCTAGCTGAGGAATAATCAGTTTAGGGGCAGCGCCTCGGTCTAATACAAATGCATGTTGCGCTGACTCTTTCTTTCTCAAAGACTCTGCTGACTCTGAGTCGGGGAACTCACTCAAGTTACTGTGTCGAAGGAGCTCATTACTTCTAAATTTATGACGCCCTCGTTTAGCGTAACTTTCTGATAACCCTCTTTGATTAATTATTTTTCCTCGATACAAAGCAGGAACGTTAGAAAATGCAGTCGCATGAAAATTATTTTTCTGCTGTGGGGGATAGCACCAAACCTCAATTAAAGGCCGGTAAGACTTATCACTTTCCCGCACCAATATCTTACCAGTATGAACTACACGCACATCATCATCACACTTGTAAAACCTCGCTCCCATCAGTCCATCCTTATTTTAGATTTGATCCCGTGGCTACCCAGCCAAGTAAGTCGTCGACGATTGGCACTATTCTTTCTTTAGGAAGGCTTGCTGAACGCATCAATTGCCAGCAACTCATTCCTAAACCTGTTTTTGATTTTGCGATTACAGCTATGACTAGCCGACGAGCTTGAAACTCAAAGACGCTTTCTTGATACCGATTCAAAGCAAAAGATAGCAAGGGTAATAAGTTCAGTTTTTTGCTCACCGAACCGTAATCATCTAGCTGCTTAAGTAAGAAATTTTTGCTTCTTCGAGGACCATCAACAACAGTATCTAATCGTTCTACAATCCTAATAAACTGCTTAGTTAGTGATCGGTCTCTTGCTCTCCAATCTACTTTTTTCTGCCTTACATGCGATTGGGATTGATGGACTCGATTGAAAGCTAATAGCCAATCTCTATCATTTCGGTATAGCCAAGCATACAGTGCACCACCACCAGGAAGTTTGCGTGCTCTCTTAACCGGGGCGTTACCTATTAAATGACGCCACAGCTCACGTTTTTCTTCACTTGGATTTGGCACAAGCTGAGCATTGTCCTTCGGGATCGATACCGTCACTTTATCTTTTGATTTTACTTCTTTTATGATCTCACTAGCCGACATTTCAGGAATAAAAGCACACCAAACCGTTAAGTGCTGTAGATAGCTAAAAGCTTTACGATGACGGCGAAATAACGTGCGAAGCCAGTTAGTATCTCTATCAGAGTTGATGGTTAGCTCAGGGGTAACGATCTTGCTTACAACTAAGTCCGCAATCTTATCGTGAGCAATCTGTTTAGGGCCTTTTCCACACCCAAAGTCGTGTGCTAGATGATTGTAGAAAAGGCTCCATTGATGCTGAGTCGGGGAGCCTTGGGCTGGTAAACACATTACCTCTTTAGCTTTGCTCGCTAAGTAAGCAAACCGCTGCGCTGTTATATTCTGGTGGTTACATAAAAAGGGCTGACATTGTATTCGGCCACATGCATGGTACGTGTGCCGACTATCATGGTAAGAGGTTGTCGATTTATTCAGAAGGCCGTGCTCAGGGCAATAAGGTAAGGATGGTAAAAACCACAACCTAGACCAATAACTTTCTCCATATTTTTGCTTTTGCTCCGCGACACAAGCTGGGCAAACACGAAAGTTATCCGATGTTTTTACAATAGAAGCTGGGGCTCCCAGCATTAGATGAACAGAGCCCTTAGCGCAATGTTCCATTCGCTCCATCGCTCTAATCCTAATGCTTTCATCAACAAAAGGAGCGTAAATCGGGAACATTGTATGCTCATAAATAAGCTCTTGAATATCAAATCGTCCCGTGTTGATTAGCAGCTCTGATATCGATGACAAATGACTAGGCAGGTCAATTGTCGCAATCACTCTTCTGTCACCAAACACTTCATCTAGTAGCTGTTTAGAACTTGTTATCGCACTGCGAATTCCAGCTCTAGCCACCAAGCTATAGATTAATTCATCTGGGTATGGGACAGGGAAGCAGCGCAATATTAAACCGCCTTTTCTAGCAATGACTGAATGTCTAAAATCAAACCAGACTTTGACATTGCTGTGTACACTTCTTTATCAGAACCAGATTGAGAGTGAACAAATCCCAAGTCCTCACTATCAAGCGTATGCCACTGAGTCTGTTTGATTGATGATGCCCTCTTGCCCTTACTTGGCTTAGCCTCTTTTTTAGATTGTAACTGTTCAGGATTAGTGAGATGTTCATGTACCAGTGGCAGTAAGCTTATCCATGTCAAATCAGGATATTGATCAAATAGCTGTCGTATTACAGGAGCTAAAAGCGTTGAGTCAAACTCATCTTTTAGGGCCATATACACTCGCCGCTCTTCATCGGTTCTAAGCTGTTGATATGCAAACTCCTCTGGTGTCTGCTGAGCAGTTGTGGCTACCTGTTTTTGCAGCTCAAGCAACCTTTTATCAGTGTTGCTTAGTTTAAGATCTGAAAATTTAATCATTTCTTCAACGTCACCAGAACGCAGGGCTGCTAGCATTGGATGGACAGGTTTTAATTCATCCTCGTAAACCTGTTGCATTAATTTAGGCGTAATCCTTTCTACTTTTGTCGCGATTGCTCTCAACTGACACAAGACATATAGCTTAACCACAATATCTAGAACACCTTGGCTCAGGTCATACCATAGAGAACGAATGTCATCCGACAGCACCTCATCACGTTTTTGTAGCCATTGAAGAGTCCATAACTTATCCGTGAGCGCTTTCCACTCTCTTCCTTCTTCCATTGGATCCCAAAAAATCGCACCAAGACCAGAGCCTCGCCTTGCAGATCTCATATCAGCTTCAAATATCTCGCGAGCTCGTGGTGTTCCGACCAAAATAACAGGAAGACCAATGGTATTTACTAATGTCACAAAAAAATTGAGCATTTTCTCAGATCCACCAGAGCGAGAACGGCTAAGATGCTGTATTTCATCAATAATAAGAACACCTACTGCGTGAGTATTTGCAACTTGGGCCATTGCAGCCAAAAGTGTTTCAATACTGGGCCTTTTGCTCATCGAGTATTGTCTTTCGTAGTTGGATGTTCCTAATGCTCTATCCATCGCACGAAAAAAGTTCAAGCACAGCTCTTTAAGTGATCCATCATGGGAGCAGTCAATTTTTAGATAAACGACTTGCTCAAGATTTCTGTCAGGGTGGTAAATAACTTGAGGATATAACGACAAAAGCTGCTTGATCGCTGTTGTTTTGCCATTGCCGCTACATCCAATCAATGTCATGCTTTGGGCTGTAGAACAAACTTCCGTGAACTTTATCGCCTTCAAATCACCAGATAAAACACGCTCGTAACCATTTTGTATATGTCTTGCCCAATCACCTGTTTCGGGATTTCTTCCAACATAGCCACGCCGTATCATCAATGAAAGTCGTTCATGTAACTGTATGTGCTGACTGAGGGGCTGGAAAAAATCATCAATAACACGACAGATACTATGCGCTCTTTCAATGCCATTTCGATGAATATCTTCTGCGGTGCACCTTAACGAGCCCTTTAGAGCAATCGAATCGACCAGGAAACTATTTATCGGTGGTAGTGCTTCTATCAGCGGGTTATCTCGATAAGCTGAGAGTGTTGCACTTTGATAGACGGCAACTACACGATGATCTTGGCATTTTTTCATCAGTTATCATCCTCATCATCAAATAGCTCCGGTATGAAGTCAGGCAGTTGATAACTTTCCTCCTCTCCCTTTATAGGTATCACCAGCGCGACTTCTTCTTGTTTTGCCCTAGCGGGCTGTATTGCTAATTCCTTTCTCTCTTTCTCTCGCGCATTCCGTTTATTGTCTTTAATTTCATTTATCTTTTGCGCGTTGCTCAATGTACTGGTTTTACGATTCTTTTTAGCCTTCTTCAGTTTCTTTTCAAGAAGATCATCAAAATCCCGTTCTACTGGTGCAAATTGATAGTTAGCCTCAGCCAAACTCTGTTTTTGAGCCGCTTGACGTTCCCATACTTGATACCAAGTTAGATCACGGAACTCTCTACTTCGACTAGAAAGATCACAAACCCAAAATGTATTTTTTCCTTCTTCAGGAAAAAGATATATGTGATTAGCAGAACCAAGCTCATAAGCTGCAAATAGTTTTTTAGGTCTAGATACTTCCGAAGAGCGGTGCATCCATCCTATCTGAATAATTTCTTTTCCTGTGTAGGTTAATCCCCATAACTTTATGCCTAACTCGGATACAGTGACTTTTTGACGCGGTAACAGCAGTACCTTTGCAAGATCCGTATCAATGGCTCGTATACGTCCAGTACGATGTTGAAGCCCCCACTTCCAAAGTTCAATTGGGATCGAGGGAAGGTTTTCTGGCATATCAGGAGCACGATCGTACTTTTCTAAAGGTTTATTTAAGTTGTGAGCAAGTATTGAATAGAGCAATATCTCAACAAAGTCAGATCTCGCCACAGCAGCTTCAACTCTATAATCTTTTTCACCGTGCTTCTTAACCTTGTTACCAGTTACGACACCTGGCATATAGGGCTTGAACTTAGCCTGTAATGTGCCAAATGATCTCTCGACAATGCCTTTAGCATCGCCTCTTCGAGGTGGAGCACTTTCAAGTCGAACACCAATAGCATCAACCAAATAATTTGCTTGGTGGCTCATCAATTCACCGCGATCAGCTAGCAATACATCAGGAATACCTATGCATGGCCACTGTTCTTCTGAAATATCGATACCATATTTTGCGCAGGTTTCTACTTTGCTGCTAAAGCTGCATATCAGGGCTTTCATTGCAACGGGGAAAGATGGATTATCGAAACCAATATAAAAACCAGCAACCATTCGACTAAAAACATCAATGACCATATAAATCGTCGGCCGACCGATAACCTTGTCTGCATCGTCATCATCTACTAAGTAAATATCTGCAATGGTGGCATCAATCTCATATCGACTACCTGGGCCTAAAGCTTGCTCGGTTGCAGTTCCATGTAGTGGCCTAACATCTTTATTGTAATTGCCTTGAGGTGTTTGAACGGTAAGCTTTGTGACCTTGCTATACTCGGTTTTGTAGAAATATCTAAATTGGCGGAGTGTTGGAATTTCATGCTCTTCAGCATCTGGGTTCTTTAATTTATATGCTTTTGAAAACTTCCTATGTGCATAAGCAACGGAGTTCCCTTTATCATTCATCAAATATTTATCACAAATAATTCGGAACTGTTTTCTGATTTCTTCAGTGACTTGTTTGCCATCACCGACGCCGTAAACCCTAGACTTACCAGCTTTATTTGTTGTGAAGTTTCTTCTCTTTCCGGCAGCGCCTGAGTTTTTGTAATCTGGTATTAGAGCATTTTTTATTTGTCCACGCTGCCAATATCTCCGAACTAAACGATAGATGGTCGATTTTGTTTTATTTGAACTGGCAACCGCATGACTAAACCTTTTTGCTCGAACTCTTTTGTCAAACGCTCCTTCGCCATCTACGATAGGCTTAATCAAATCAAAGTCGTTGTGCCTTTCCTGATATACATTTGACTCTTTGCTCCAAGATTCTCCTTGAAGATATGAATAAGGGTCAGGAATTTTTTCTATACGCCCTTCATCGACCCAGTTGCGGCATTCATCAAAATAGACTCTTTCAGGTAAACCTTTATCCTCATCAATAGCGATCCAATAGAAGTAACTTGTCTCAGTAAAAAGCACGCGGTACGCCTTACCGTTAAACGCTAGAGTTTCGTTAACTGGCCACATTACGATGCCCCCCGAACAAAGATCCGCTTCTAAACGCAATTTCTTTAGCTTTCAAACTATAAAATGGTAAACGAATATCGAACGTAATAAGCCTTGCTGCACACATTAAACGAATATCATAAAGTGACTGACCAAGATCTTGCTGGTATGCCATGTCATACTCTTTACACAGTTCAACGACTTTTCTTTCTGGGTGTTGAACAAAATAAGCACCGATATGCCCAAAAGTAAGCGATAGCTCATCCGTTATTACTTCATCAAAGTATCCCTTAACCCCGTATAGCCACTCAATATTCGATACGACTGTTTTGTCTATCTCTTTATCTGTCACTAGGAACCAGGGGATTTTTTTGAGCTGCCAATAACGGCGTTCTATTTCAAGCTTTTCAATGGTTCTTGGGTCTTTTAAATCTTTGGAGTACTTTGCTTGAATAGCAAACTTAGGCTGGGTTTTAGAAGCTGTGTTAATCAAAAAATCTGAGGACATGACAAGGTTTATCCCTCCTTGCGAAGGGTGCCAAAGCTGACCTTCCTTGGAAATATTAAGAGTGTCATCCCTGTTGAGTGGAAACTGCTCACGAATGTCTGTTACGGCAGGGTTATGGTCTAGAAGTAGAAAGACTGCGAACTCAAGATCCGATAGTACATGATGAATTCGGCCAGTTAGGTGAGAGTAGACTCTCTGAGATCGGCCTTCTGAAGGAACCTCAGTAACATACAGCCACGGCTTATAGTTGGAAAGCCTTCCTGCACCTCGGCCTTCATTTATCCGCTTGATGATTTGTTTTTCAGTTAAAACGTACTTTGATTTTGCCATAACAAAAACCCGGTTAACTTTTAATCAGTTTAACCGGGTTTAAAAAGTTTTCAACTTTAGTGTTACAGTTTCAAACTTTAATGTCACAGTTTCAAACTTTAATGTCTACCGACAGCAAAAAAGTTTGTTGTTCTTTGATTCCAACCCCATTCATAGAGAAAATAAAATACTTCTAGGATAAGCGGCTTTAAACATACTGTAACTGAAGCACCAAGATGACCGCCAGATAATGCGTACCCGTACCACGCAGCCTCCGCATCCTTATTTACAAAATCAAATTTCGGCAATAAATGTTCTTTTGTCCACTCAGGGGCATAATCGTAAAACCACTGTATTCTACAACATAAGGTGGCTATGACCTGCTCCCTATAACAACCGTCAATATTGATAAGGGTTTCAAACTTTGCCTTGAATTCATCAGATATTTCCACATCCTTGTTCAGCTCTTTATCGAATACGACAGTCAACAGGCCTTTAGTCAAATCAGCAATAGGTCCGCAAGAAGTGTTAACAATCTCGCGTTGTGCCTTGTGTTCATGTTCATTATCTCCTGCCTCGGATATAAATCCATCTAACCCGTGATCGAACAACTTCCATGAGAGCGATTCATTGTTAATAAAACTGGAGTGAAAGTGCTCTAGAAACCAACGCCCTATAGTATTTCTTAGTTCATAAACTACGTGTTTTGGCAGTCTTAACAATCGATTAAGAAATGTATGATGAAGCCTCTTAGGTACATCATTAGGCCAATTACCAATTAACTCCTCCCAAAGAGATATAGGATAATTTTGCCTTTTCGCCTCAAAAGAAAGAGATGCAAGAGCCCTACGAGGCTCAGAGTAAACTAAACCAGAAAAGGGTCTCTTTCTAACCGGATCGTCGAAGTCTCTCTTACAACATGCTTCAGCAACTTGAGCAACTTTGTTTAACGGGATGCCTTTCAAGTATTCCGGAGATTCGTCTGTTCTAACACTTCGCACCTGCATGAATTGTTTTGATGTAACATTCATTGCCCATGTTTCACGCCATTCAGGTAATGTTCTTATTGTATCTTCCAACTTATCATTGAAATCTTGGGAGAGTTTACAACCTTGCAAAACCAGCCACTTTGTATAGAGACAAGCTTGCTCATTCTTTCTAATTTCATACTCACTTTCTTCCCAATACTCTTCTTTATCAGGTCCGTTTAGCAATCTTGTTAATAATTTATCTTTGTCAATGGAAGAAAATTCGCGCCATCGATCATGTATCAAGAACAATAGCTCTCTCTTTATATTGGGATGCCATAACTGCTTTTGCGAAAGCTCAAATATAAATTGGATCGCTTCATCCGCTTTGAACAAGTCCATGTTGTACGCAAATAATTTGAGCTTCAAAAAGTAATACTCTTCATCTTTTGGCCAGAGAGTTGCTAATGCGCGTGCGGCACTTGGGTTTATGTCTTTTAAACGAGTAAAAAGAGAAATAAACCAGACAAAAAAATCATGTTTACTATTCACATTTCCTTGTACTTCTCTCTTGGGATAGCAAGTAGGAGATTCAAAATCGTAACTGCCAACCTCTAAGCGAAGACCCGCAGCCTTTACGAGGTTGTTGCTAAGAATATGAATAACTTCTAAAAGCACATCATCTGGAATAGAAACACTTTCACCATGGCGCGGGGAAAACTTGATTTCAAACCGAGCAAGATCAGAAATCTTTAACTTATCCCAATCGTTAAGAGGTGGTTTTGAAGCACTTAAACCCAACATAGTTTCAATACATATGTAGGGTTTGGTTACTTCTTCAAACTGTCGAATAACGCCCTTTGTCCACCCTTCTATCTTGAGTTTGTCTCGAAAGTAGAACCAGTTGAAATCACTTTCTTTGTTACCTTGCTGATAGTGACTCTCTAAAATAAGCGCCCATATTTCTCGGGCTTTCGGATGTAAGTTAGTATTTCTTCGCAAACCATTAGATAGTTCATTCAACACTCTTGGATGCAGGTCACTTTGCCGCGTCGCCCACCAAGCTAGAAGAGGCTCATTAAGCAACTTTGCCATCCAGAAAGTAATGTACTCTAACCTGTTAGGAAGTCTTTCGGATAAGTATCCTCTGCTTCCCAACTTATGTGAATAAGGAGGATTTGAGTCCCCCCGCCTCCACTCTAAAAGGTGCTCATACGCACTGTCTCTAGTACTATCTAGATCACTCTGCGTTTTTTCATCATCCAATCCAAATACTTCTATTGGATTAAATACTTCTCCTTTAGTGCCATAGTCTTTGCTCGGCTTAGTAACTCGACACCCTCTATCAAAGACACACAACCAATCCGCAGGAGGTAATATTTCAGCATTAGCAAATAATTTCGCTCCAGAAGTAGTTTTTACGAGATGCGTGACCTGTCCTCGCTCATAGGCACGCAAGTTTTGAGGATGTTTTTGCGCGAGTTGTAGTATTTGTTTCATCCACTTTCTAGGAGAAACAGCCCTATCTCGCCAAGCCTCTAAACTCTCCCACAAATGTTCAAATTCAGAAAACGCTATAGCTGTGACACCTCTGTCATCCCATTTTGAATCAACTTCACTTTGAGTTCCTCGATCAAAGGCATATAGGCCTGAACTGTCATACCCTGATTCTCGATTCAGTCCCTGTAGGAGGTATTTAACAGGTGGATCTTCAGCAGAATAGCCCAACAGCACTACTGTATATGAAGTTAAAAGTGATTGAATAAAACTCGTAGCCCAACCTTCAGAAAGATAAGCTCGTCCGAAGTCTGCGCTACTTAAAACGTAGGCATGATGAGATGATTCAGGTTCTTGTAGTCTTCCATGTAAATAAGTAATCCCTTTAATAGGTACTCCATGTTCAATACTAGGAAATGCCGGTGGGATATGAATAGGACAGTCACCCCCTTTAGAAGTATGCTCAAGAAGCAAATCAAAGTTAGTTGTAACTACTTGAGGGTTTCCTTCCTGATCAGCTGAAAGCTGCATGATTATTTCATGCCACTTGCTATGGAAGTTCTTATCAAAATTAACTTGTAAGTGCCTAGCTACCTGAGAATTAACTTCGTTTCGACCATACTCCTTATTCAACATAAGAAATATTTGGTCTAAAGATACTCTCGGTGCATTTGAGTAGTTATCTATCCAATCTCTCCAAGGCTTAAATTCTTGAGCTATCGGTGAATGCTCTGGCGGGTCAAAAAAATCTATAACATTCCTTGTTAGCTTTGGAAAGTCTGGCATATTGGCAGGTATTGAAATCCCAGCCCCACATAGAAAAACCACTTGTCCTTGGTCTCGCTTTTCGAGTAACGAGTCAGGAATATCAGGACCATTTTGGAAAAATCGCATCTTGCTTTCGCTTACAGTAAATTATTCGATGTTAAACCGATTCTACAATATAAATTGTGCCGGGATTAGCATCCCAGAAGAAATAATCAAACTAAAATCTAGCAAGAAATTGAAGGATATATTTCTTAATATTCAGGCTGAATATTGACATTCTTCAGGCCATATAAATCAACCCAAATCGTTTTGTCTTCCGCGCCAAGGTGTCAATTAAACCTTGCTAAAATGCCAGTCCAATCGTAGAAAAGCGGTAGAAAGCCTTTTCCTCCGGTGATATAAGAAAGAGCGATGCAAACAATAACTACGCCAGCAGAAATGGCATATTCCACTGGGCCACTGCCTAAGCCGACCACCAAATAAATGAAATCGTCCGTCACTCCTCTCGCCCAATTCGATAGCAAAGGCGTGTTTGCTCGCAGGCGCGTGAAGAGCCGTAATTTCTCTTATGAGTTCGGGCGCTTGTCGAAAGAAATGCAAGAGAAGTTGGATGCAGCGATTGCTAAGATTCTAGAAGAGAAATAGTCTTTTGTAGCATCACTAGTAAGTTGGATAGTGGGGATCCGATATCCAACTTATTTGGGAAGTTTTTGGACAATTATCATTTTCGGAAAATCGAATATTAGCAATTTATGAATAACTATATGTATGGGAAACCACTTCCGAACTCAGTATTACGGTTGATTTAAAACACCGAGCCCCCATATTCTTAAAATCCACCCACAACGCTACCTTGGCTATGCAAATCAAACGAGACTTTGACTACTACCACAATCTTCACAACGTTATTACCCACGCCCTGCTTCATTTGCTGTGTCAGGTATCCGCATCTTCCCGTTTTGTTCCAGTAACATCACGCAATGACATACTAATAAAGTACCTTAAGCCAAAGCTCAACGATAAGTCGTTATCGAATATCAAAAAAGACATCAAACTGATGCTCAGCGTAGCAAGAAAAAAAGGTGGGAACCTAGAAATGAAACTGCATCAACTTAATTCACAGTCGAAGCATACTAAACTCGTCGGTGCTGAAAAGCTTTATAACCTACTCGTACACCTTTATGACGTAGAGGGTATCGAATCAAGACTGTTTGAGGAGGGTAGTGAAGCGGAGCCTGGGATTCTTTATATGCTAGAGGAACAAGTCGAATACGGTTTTGACCAAGAACACAATCAAGTCTCCCCACTATCGATGCTTATCCAACTAGAGCGTGCACCAGAGCTTATCAATTCGATTAATGCTCACGGCCTATTTCTTGCTGAAATGAAAGAGTGGAACACCGAGATACATCAAGCCCACATCTTAGTACACCCTGCTTAAAAAAGCTGGCTACCGCTCATTTAAACTTCCAATCATTCGTCCCACATGAGCTGGCTTCACCAGCTAGCTCGAAGTTGGACAGAAATGCGTTAGAGTATTCACCTCATATAATCAATATAAGATTAGTAAAAGTAAGCCAATAGGACATGACCAACCCTAAAATGCCTTATTTTGAAACGGAATCTCTCACTCGCTGCACGATGATAGCGTCATGGCTTGTGAAATGATTAAAGCTCGAAAGGCGAGTAAATATAGGATTGTTTTTTAACTCTGACTCGCCCGCATAGACCTTTATCGCATTCAACAGCCAACCTCCTAGTGCAACTAAACCTCCGCCTTTTATGTTTGCGACCTCCATACCCGCACCAACCAACGTAGGAGCAAACCCAGAAAT
Source organism: Vibrio sp. MMG023 (assembly GCF_021654215.1). Lineage (NCBI taxonomy): Bacteria > Pseudomonadati > Pseudomonadota > Gammaproteobacteria > Vibrionales > Vibrionaceae > Vibrio > Vibrio sp. MMG023. The sequence continues at coordinate 72,809 of NZ_JAKFZP010000009.1, forward strand.
ATTTAACTTTGAAAGGCGAGCCTTGTTACTCTCTATCGTTTTGAGTTCTTGTTTGAGCACTCTTAATTTGTTGAAATACTCACTATCATCCATGTTTGCATATTCTTTGATAATATTTGGTAAAGAACGAATCAAACTAGAAGATAAAGCTGAGTCAAGTTCAAGTACGTCCATATCGTTATTAATGGCAAATATTTCACTTAGCAACATACTAAGCTCAGACTCCCGAACTTGTTGTGAGTTAGCCGTTACACCGTTATAGAGTCCGCTAACGATCTGGCAAGCCACTACTTCAGAGTAATTGCCGTCATCGAATGGGAAATGGTGTGCTCCAAGCCCTTGAGCATATTCATAGCTAGAGCCTGCTGTCGTCAGTTCGATTAGTCGATTTCGCCCCCTATCCTGAAGGCCTTTCACCGCTAAATTTGAAATTCCTAACCTATGAGCTGAAGTTGCACCTTCCTTGTTTACCAAGAACTCACCAAATTGCCACTGTTCAGATAGCACTAATGCCAACCTTTGAACATCGGGGTTATCAATACGTGTGCACTGATGTAAGAAATGGTATTGTTCATCACTTGAGAACGTAGTCCCTACTATGCCCGATTTCTTCTGAATCCCTTGAATAGTAGCGGCAGCAAGTCGTCTTGAAAAAACGATAGCATTTGGGTTTACGGCAATAATGTCTAGCAGTAGCTCTTGTGAATACCTAACAAGATTTTGAGGGGCAGCAAAGAGTAAGCGACCACGAGCCACCAACTCTTGGAGCTCATATCGGCTAATTTTGAACATTCGATAGAAGTATTCTGCTTCGATTTTTAACGGTAGCGCTATAACAACCTGTTCATATAACGTTAAATACACTCTTAAATTCTGCCTAGGGAACACAGATGCATCGACGAAGCATCTTGTTTGCTTTGTCTCGAAGTTTGGCAGCAAAAAACGATCCCTCTGTTCGGTTTCATCGCCACTAAAAACAGAATGTCGATTTTGAATCCAAAAATCTTCGTCTTCTTCGTAACGATCCAATAGTCTTCGTGGAAATTGCTTTTGTATCAAACCACTAGCTGTAAGCTGCATATTGTTGTAAGTATTCGACTTGTGCTCAACTTCCCCAGAAAAATCGGGGATTGCAGGGTCAACTTCAAAAATGTAGTCATACCCTTGATACCCTAAAGACTCGCAAATTAATTGAATTTCTTGCTGTTCACTCTCAGTTATCGCTGTTTTAAAAGTTAGTTTAAATTCATTGGTACGAAACAAGAAATCTAAATGAAAAGGGTGGTACTTATGTGGAATATGTAAAACAAATTGATTTATCGTCTCATCCATTGTCATTGGTTTGCCATGAATGTGGGTTTTTTCAAGCTGGCTGCGAGACTCAATAGGACGGTAGCTTTCAAGTACCTCACCAACTATGGTGGCAGGAGGTATGCCTGCTGTATGAAAACGATGGTATTGTTCTTTTAGCGTCTTTAGCAGTACTTCGTTGTTTTTTACCTCAAGAACAACTGCAAATAGCTCTTTACCATCAGTAAACAGGCCTTTATGAGAGTACTTATGAGTATCAAATAAAAAACGCTCATAATCGTGTCGAATAGCATCAATTATGGGCAAACTGTATGGCAAGCTATCATTCATTGTTAGATCCTAAGTATATGCTGAAGCGAGTTCTTAACGCTTTTGTTTTTTCTACTAGTTTTGCCTCTGGACACATGTTTTGTGTCAGCAATTATTAACTTTTTCTAAAGCCAATCGTGATCTTCTCTGTTTTCAAACAACCGAGGAGTAACTTCAGCCTCAATACCATTGAGTTTGGCTTTGTACATGGACAAAATATCTTCATTAGCAAAGTGTGCTGCAACTATATATTCGAGACCAATCTTGTCGAACACTAAAATTTCAGCTTGGGGGTCTGTCGGATAGCTCTCAGGTATTCCACGTTCTTCACGTGATGGAAGTTCTTCAATGTTATCAAACATTCTTTCGAACGCTGTTGCTGACTTTCGGTTTTCAATGATCTCTGCTTTGACTTGTCTTGAAGCTGCATTTCGCTCGAAATATGCAGATTCCTTTGCTAAAAGTAGTTCTGGTGACAATTCAAGTACAACCCAGTTTTGGGCTGGATCTTTGACTCTCTTAATGAAAAACATACGATATTGAGGAAAGCTCACAGATATACAGTTTGCATCTAAGAAACCATCAGCTCGGTTGACATCAGTGAACTCAAAATCACCTTCTTCAAGCTGCGATCTAGGAATAAGTCCTTGGTTTGTAATAGCCTCAAGGTTTTCGATTTTTGAGAAATGAAATAACTGTTCGATTTTCCGGCTAGCTACGATACCACTGATACCATCACTTTCGATGGAATCATCTTGATCATATTCATCAAAGTCGTAGGAAGGTTGACCGTAGTGAAAGTTATCTTCAGGAATATCATCTGAAGCTAGGTATAGTTCGTAATAGCTATTCGAACCCCAGTACTCAATATGCTTTCCACAATGCTCACAATCTAAACTGTCATCAAATTCGACCGCACTATTCTTCATGCGATCAGCCATAAAGTTTGGCTCGGGAACAGTAATAGTTTGCTCTATAGTCTCTTCGCACTCAGGGCAGAAAATCCTAACATCAGCCACCATCGTCATTATTTATCTCCTAGCAAGATAGACAGGGGGCGTTTATCTTGCTCTCTCCTTATAAGCAACTCAAGCCATATCGACAAGCTATGTGATTTTTGTATGTGTTTCAGGGATGAATCACGGAAATAGTCAGTCTCGTAGCTCTGTATCGTGTCATTAGTTCTGATATGCCAAACTAATATTAACAGTGTATAAATGTTTATTTACTCTAAGAAGAAAAGGGGCAAAGACGTGTTTGCCGAGATTGTCGTCAGCACGTCTTTGGACAAAAATGGTTTAGATTATTTACTTAAATTAGCCAAGCACGAATAACTTCAAGTAATGCAAATTAACTTATTGTCAAAAATTATAGAATGGAGAATCAACTTCTTTGCTTAGCAATCGGGCAAATGCTTGCGATCATTTAAGTGAATCCATACACCTTTCGTTCATCATTAGCAATTCATTATAAAAATAAGGTCTTAGCTTTTCCTTTAACCGTTTTATTTCCTGCTCTCTCTTTTCGGGTGGGACATCTACTCCATGATGTATTAGTGCCGAGTCTATCGCGTTACATTCAATAGTCCTCTTTGGATTTGGGGAGGTGTTTTTAGGATTTTTACATACGGCATTGTATGCTTTGGTAAACCCTTTCAAACTCACTTTGTAAGCGTCCCAACCGCTAAGAGCTTTACCTGAAGCATTTAGAGTATTACCTGCTTTCATCTGCCTAATTACACTAGTAGTTAGGCGCGATGAATACATGCGGTCATCATTAACGAGGTCAGATCCAAACTGATATGTTGAATACCGACCTGATTGTTTTAAAACATCGTTATTATCCACTTTTAATGCAACTTCTGCATTAAAAGAAAAGGAGTCAAAATGGTGGGAGTCTTTTATGCCAAAGCTAATTTCATCACAAGTGAACACAAAGCTGCGCTTAGTAAAAAACATATATTGTTTCTTGGATTGATCAAACGGGTCATCTTGCTTGTAAAATGCAGTGAAGCCATTACCAAGAGGTTCAAACTCTATGGCACTTACTGGTAAGGAAAATAAGCATAGCAACACTAGAAATCTCGTCATTCCTTTAAACCTTTGATATTTTTCAAAAATAGTGAACCCTAAATTATATGAGCTATAGTTTTCTCACAGTTTGTTGACCACCACAGGTCGTATAGTCATTTTACTTGATAGACACTCTTCAAATCTAAGCCCAACTAACATCTGTGGAGTAAAATCAACTCTAAACTGACTGTATTCCATGATCATCGTAAGGATTGTCAGATGCAGTATCATTCCAAGCTTTTTCTAGATCGGGTAGGTCATACTCTCCATTTTCCCAATGAGAAACCCCTTCTAGAGCTTCCATAAATCGGTCTAATCTTTCATTGTAATATTTAGCTTTGGACAGTTCGCTGTTTTTAAATTCTATAAACTTACTGATTGTAAAAGTTTTATCGCTATTCATGCTTTACTTTCCTACTTGCACATAAGTATATTGACTCATACTAATTGCATTAGGATTATTAAGTCAAAATGTAACATCTATAACTGTGAAATCAGCTACTCTGGCAAGCTTTGGGGCAGAACCTTGTTATAGCGACCACATCCAAAGAAGGAAACTGCTCCTCCTAAACTTGTCAATATTCAGCCTGAATAATGACATTCTGCAGGCCATATAAATCAACCCAAATCGTTTTGCTTCCGCTCCAAGGTGTCAATTAAACCTTGCTCACATGCCAGTCCAATCGCAGAAAAGCGGTACAAAGCCTTTTCCGCCGGTGATATATGCAAACAATCACTACGCCAGCAGAAATGGCATATTCCACTGGGCCACTGGCTCTAAACCGACCACCAAATAAATGAAATCGTCTGTCACTCCCCTCGCCCAATTCGATAGCAAAGGCATGGTTGCACGCAAACGCGTGAAGGGCCAAAACTTCTCTTACGAGTTCGGGCGCTTGTCGAAAGAAATGCAAGATAAGTTAGATGCAGCAATCGCTAAGGTTCTAGAAGAGAAATAGTCTTTTGTAGTAGCACTAGTAAGTTGGTTAGCGGGTCCGTTATCCAACTGATATGGACGCTTTAAGTAAAAAATCATTTAGATTTGCTATCGAGACCATCACAGATTTTTTTAGGACCGACTCACAAAGTTTGCGATAATATCTCATTTAATCAGAAAGTTATAAATCCATTATTTATCTAATTGAAGCTCCCCCTTCATTATTAAGCCTACCAAATGAAACTAGAACATTTGTTAAACAACCTGCTCGAAACGTACAATACTCATCCAATCTCAAGTATGTTTGAGTTCGTGGAATCCAAGATAGAACCAGATGAGAAACAGGCGGGTATTCTCGTAAAGAAACCCAATGTCCACAATATCTGGGGATTTTACATTTCGAAAAAAAACGATGATGTTACATTTCGAATTCTACATAGCGCTAGCGTTAACAAAGATATCGTTAATAGTTTGAACGGCATGACGAAAGCAATGAAGTACTGGTCAAACTACAAAGGAGACACATCGGAAATACTCACAGAACTTGCGAATCAATTAGGTCGCTACCAATTGAAAAAGAATCAGGATAAAGTGAATGCTAAACGAACTAGCGGCGATCTAGAGTTCGTATGGGATGACATGTGCAAACAAAGTACATCAGGTAAGGTGTATGCATGGAAAGAAGTAAAAGCCATTGCTAATCGTTCTGATACACCGTTATACGCGGAGTTATCTCAGCCAGGTATATACTTGCAACGCTCTCAAGATGGAACCGTTCGCTATGTTGGTGCTGCTTATAGTGACGGTGGTATTTTAAGTCGTTGGCTCACCCATGTTCGAAAGCTAGGTGATGCAAAACATTTAAATGAGTACGTGATGGATCAAGGTTATGGTAATTTTATATTTACCGTTCTTGAGTTCACAGGTGATGGTGATGTTCTTGCAGCAGAAAAGAAGTGGAAAGATATTCTAGGAACCGTAAATCATGGAGAATATGACGGAATTCGTTTAAATAAAAAATAAGAAATATATAGCTTTTGGGCGAAAAGTAATAAGGCTCTTTCTTGTTAAAAAGGAAACGGTGTTCCCCTACACTTGTCAATATTCGGCCTGAATATTGACAGCTTAGCAAGCCTCAGTTCGATACCAATCTCCATCAATTCCACAAAAGCTCACTCTTCCGGTAATGTGCATTTTTAGAGAAACCTTTTGGTCACCTTTTGCAAAAAATTTAAGAAGTTCACTATTGCTTTCACCATCAAATGTCGAATGATCAAGTGAAGGCCATCCACTTACAGGATCAATTTCAATAACATTTTGTGGATACGTTTGCTCTAACGTTAAGCCATCGAAGACTCGGCCATGCAACGTATAGATTACGTTTGTTGTGCAGTCGGTGATAACATCTGACAACGACAGTGCGATGCAGCGTTCGTCGGAGTTTAAATTGGCCAACTCTCTAAAGTGAATGTAGATAGGAGCGTTCCTAAACACCGCTTCACTTTTTCCCATGATAACAAACCCCATCAGTTCGTCTTGAGCAGTATTCATTCGACTACTTTCAAACAAGCTAGAAAAGCTTGGCGCCGCAAATATTAATAAGACACTCAGAACACAAATTGTTATGAGTAACTCAATCAGGGTAAAGCCTTTGTTCAACACTTTATTCAAAATTCTTTCCTTTTTTCCAACTATCGTTGTCAGTATTCAGCCTGAATAATGACATTCTGCAGGTCATTTAAATCAATCTAAATCGGTTGGTATTCCACTCTAAAGCATCGTTCAAGCCTTGCTCATACATGCCAGCCCAATAGTAAAAGAAGGGCACAAATCCCTGCCCGCTCGTGATATGAGAAGGAGCCATGCAAATAATCACTACGCCAGCAGAGATGGCATATTCAACAGGATCGCTAGTTCTAAACCGGCCTCCAAATAGATGAAATCGTCTGTCACTATATGGGGAAAAGGCACCCCGATACAGTCATTGCGTCGGTGAGTATGTGGCTAACGCCTCCCCAGACAAAGGCCATCCCAATACCTTGATAATCCCAAACCAAAGTAAAAACCAAGACCACTATCAACCAGTGGGTAAAGATGTGGGTCGGTCTGCGATGTTTAATGTTGCGCCCGAGTTCTTTGACCAAAACTCCATCCCTACTCCGACAGGATACGAACTCATCAAAGCAATGAAAGAGTAAGCAAATAGCTTGCGTACGACCCATAATAAAAATGTAACTGCGTTGTTTGTCATCTCAAAATTGTATCACCTGCATGGAGTAATAAAGTGGGCAAGTAACATTGGTTAAATCCGCGCAGCACGAAAAATTTTTAGCCGAAGGTAAGGGGTAAATAATTTGATGGGGTTGATGAAAAACGATCGGGGTAGGGGGGCGAGAATAACGACCGTATTTTTCGCGCACAAAGGGTCTATGACGGGGCTGGGTGATGTCATGTTAAAGCGTTAACATCAACCCTGCTTTCCATCAAAGATAAAGAGTATGTTGGTTCTTCTTCGTGATGTTTTATCAGGTGCGCACTTTCTGTGACAGATTAGTTAGGCCAGGGCCTAGTCACACGGCTGCAGGTCGAGGTGTTACTATCACCCGCTTCCTGTTCTGGTTTGTGTAACGACTTAACCAACCTAACAGACAGGCATATCACCATAAAACCTGTTTATTGATTGTTCATACCATTGACCAATCACGTCCCCCGCAGACGACATCACGTTGTCACTTACTCTTTTTGCAACCAAGCAAGCTTGGTTCCCTCCCACTTATTTCATGCCGCTAGCGTTTTTCATCAGCAACGACAAAGAGAGTAAGTTCCTCTGCTTTAAAACTTCTTGTTAGCAATCCTCCCAAAAAATTCAAACGCAAGAAGGTATAACGAGATTTGAACGTGCTACAGGTTCAGAAAAGAGTATCCGATCAAGGTTTTGATCTTTGATCATGATGTTCATATCAATTACATATCGAATAAATGACATCATTTAGGTAATCAGACTTCCACTACACCTAAAATATGTCATAATTACCTAGATTGTGTTATTTGAAGGAATCGTGGTATGAGTGATGAAGAGTACTTTTACCCAGTCGTAAGTGATAACTTACCGAAACATATAAAGAAAGGTCATCAACTGGTATTTAGCCGCCAGGATCTCTCTGCTCGAGAAGCAGATATGTTTGCATTGATGATCGCACATATGAAAGCGAACGATTGGGAGCGCAGTACCCCTCATTATGAGTTCACGTCACATCAGCTATCTGAGTGGTTAGGTGTAGAATCTAAGCATATCGGGAGTAATTTAAGCCCAGTAGCCAACCGTCTTGCGAGCCGAAAAATCGGTATAAAAATAGAGACCGGTAAAAGGGATATTGAATTCGATTACCGCCCGCTTTTCAAACACATAGCATACAAAAATGGCACCTTGACCATGGTGCCCAATGATATGCTCAAATCTGAGTACATCGAGTACAACCAGGGCTTTGCTCTCATTAACACTCGCAATTTCTTTGATGTAAAAAAAGAATATTCAAAACGCCTCTACGAATTGCTCAGCCGATTTAAAGACAAAGGCTTTGAAATGCATCAACAGAAGCTTGACGAGTTAAAAGGGGTCTTTGGACTACTCGATGAGGCCGGTAAACTCAAGAAAGATAAAAGCTCATTCAAAAATAATAGTGTGTTCATGAAACGTTGCATTCGTGAGAGCATCAAAGAGCTTACTGAACACCCTCAAATCCGAAAAGAGCTGCTGTTCTTGGAAGGAGAAAATGGGGAGAAGGGTTTTGAGGTAATCAAAAAAGGCCGAACCATCACCGGTATCAAGTTCCTGTTCCGCTGGATAAAGCTTGGCACGATTGAAGAGATGAACCAACACGATGCGTTAAAAACAATTCGAGAGCTAGAGCTAAAACGCCTACAAGACAAGGTAAAACTGACAGAGGCCGAACTTGAAGCGTTGGCCATTGCTTACCGCTATGTCGGCAAAGAGCAGCATGCTCTGAAGGTAGAAGAAAGTCTCTCTAAACGGCACTTAAACCGAGAGCCAGAAGTTGATAATGGCCATCAAAGCGAGATTGACTCGCTCCTAGATAAAATCGATACCTTATCGGAGATTAGTGATAACCCTGATTACTAGATGACACATATTAGGTGATACAACTCCATTACTGACAAAAATCAGGTCTCCGGCTGTAATAAGTGACACATTTTAGGTGTTTTAGATGATGTGAGACCTAAAATGTGTCGCATTAGAAGATACCTAATCAAGATTACAGTGAATAAAGGGAGGGGATACCTGATATTCGTTATTTTAGCCTGTAACTTACCTAAAATATGTCATCTATAAACCTTAAATACGATCATCAACACCTAAATTGTGTCAGGCTTCTACCTAGTAGATGATCATCAAAACCTAAAAAAAGATCATTAACACCTGAATAGTGTTATCTATACACCTAAAAAGTGATCGGGACGAGCATTTAAGTTCTGTTTATTCAGTGACTTACAACACCTATAGATCTTATAGTTTTCATAGTGTTTATAGTTTTAAATAGAAGATATAGATCTTTATAGCTAATGTGGATAACTGGAAAATCAAAGATTTACACAGTTACCCTCATTAGAAACAGTTTCATTTCTTTCTTTTTGTTCTTTTCTAACTATCACAATCTAGGTGATGGATATCAAAAATAAGGTCAAGGCTTGTTATAAGTACTTCATCATTTAGATGAGGATTTGATCAATGCCACAATACGCTTACCTTCAAGTTTCTTCAGATAGCCAAGATGTAGCAAACCAGAAACATGGTGTCTACGAGTATTGCAATCGTGTCGGGATAGTTAACTTGTGCTTTATCAAAGATGTCGTCACAAGTAGAAAGAAATGACATGAACGTAAACTAGGTGAACTCATTGATGGAATGGAGGTTGATGACTGATCTTCGCGGAGGTTAGTTGAATTACTGTCGGGACACAATAATGTTTGATCGGTTTTGCACTTAAAACTGGTAGAACTGGCCATTTTTGAAGCTAAAGTTTGATCACTTTTAAGCTCATTTTTGGACAGAAATCATTTAGGGTCGATGGTCTAAATAACCCTCAATTCATTACTTTATGTATTCTGAACCAGCCAAGCCCACACTACATGTGAAAATCAGTAATGAATAAATACTAATAGGCAAGGTTCTATGTTTTGCCTTATTCTATTTAAGCTGCATCCCCCCTTCAGACAACAGTTCCGATATTTCCCCTCTACAGACGACGTAAAAAATAGCGCATTCTAGCATTGAGGCTATCTCTTTTACTCAAAGAATCAACTCTTTGATTCAATATGAGTCGGACTGACATCTATTCCAACACGACATGATGATCACGACTCGCATTACAAGCCAGCGTTACGCTGCGTGCTATTAACTCCCCTAAAGAGTCTAATTGTAAGGGCTTTGTTATTACTCCATTGGCACCAGCGTCCACGAATGCTATGGCTGTATCTTTGGTAACATCAGCGGTACATCCAAGAATAATACCCTGAAAAGCATGCTCATTTCGTATTAATTTTGTCGCTTCTATGCCCCCCATTTGTGGCATTTGATGATCCATCAAGATTACGTCAAAAGAACATTCGCGCACCCTTTTAACAGCTTCTATACCATTAGATGCAATATAGGTAGTAAACCCTAACTTTTGACACAATCGTTGAGCAACAAGCTGATTAACACGGTTATCCTCAACGATAAGGACTGACTTACCGGAAAAGTCTTTTTCGCCTGAGAGCGTTCTTTGATCTCGGAGGGTGGTTACTCTTGGGCTTATCACCTTTGCCACAAAGCAGCTTCCTGAACCTAACTCACTTGTAACAGTAATATCCCCCCCCATTGATAAGCATATTTTTTTCACGATGGATAAACCTAACCCTGTACCTCCAAAATCGTGCATCGTTCTAACATCTGCTTGTTCGAACGCATTAAAAATGCCTTTTAAACGATGGGATGGTATGCCAATTCCGGTATCAGATACCTGAATACAAAGCTCATTTTTATCACTTTCATATTTTAAAACAACCTTAACCTGTCCATCAGAGGTGAACTTGATGGCATTACCCACTAAATTGTAAATAACTTGACGTATACGAGTTTTATCACCGACTAAAATTAGATCTTCAGGCAAGCTATTGGTGTCGAATATAAGCTGAAGTTTTTTTTCAGAAGCCTGTGGTTGAAAAGAATTTTTTATAGGGACCAATAGTTTGCTTAGTTCAAATTCTTCCTGAACAAAAACTAAACTTCCTTGTTCTAGATTTGAAAAATCAAGAATTTCGTTTATGACCACCATTAGGTGTTCACCTGACTCCAATAGCGTATCTAAGTGCGTCTGAATACTTGGATCTTTATTATCCGATATGAGTAACTGTGTCATTCCTATAACACCATTCATTGGAGTTCTTATCTCATGACTCATTGTTGCTAAAAACATAGACTTAGCTAAGTTGGCTTCCTCGGCCTTATTTACAGCTACCTGTAATGCTAGCTTGGTCTTCTTCAACTCTATAATGTAATGATTGAGATAAAGAAAAACGGCAGAGAATATTAAAATAATGAATAGTATTAAAGTATAGACGGCTGCTTTACTGGTTAAGAAGATGTTATCCATCAAACGTTCATGAACATGTTCCGCTGCTTCATCCATCTCTTCTGAAAACACCTGCCTCTCTAATTCGATTAATGAAACCTCTGGTACTATCTGTTGTTTTGCTTTAAGCATTTTATCAAGCAATACCAACTGTTTATCCGCAGTTTTTACGTACTCCTCAACTACAGAAGGGAGGGGGGGGCCTACCCAAATCATTTGAGGAAATCTAACGTTAATGTCGTTGCTAGCTTCTTTTAAAGTGTTTAACTCAGAGGTTAGCTTTTGTATTTCAGAAAGTAGTTTATTAATCTTGTGGTCACCATCTTCTCTCTGAGTTAAATGTATATAGCTTCTCATGTGGACAAGGCTTGCGGAATGGGCAACGATTGAGCTTTCTGTGGCCTCTAGAAGGGAGTTTTGAGTTTTAAATGAAAAGAAAAAACTGAGAGTTATGCCTATTGCTAGCGCAATTAAAGCTTCCATAACATTGAACTTTTGTGAGTATTTATAATTCACTTGAGTCCTCCAGATGAAATTCATGGATAACAGGTATAAAGCTTTCTTTTTCAATATAATAAAAAAAGCAAGCAACCATCAATAACCAAACAATTAATGTTACCCATACCAATACGTTTGTTTTATTCACCTTCCAGCACCTCTTTTTCTCATATGCATAAAGTTTAGAAGAGGATAGCTTTAGTGGCTACTCAAGTTTCATGACATAAGTCACCGGAGATAAAATGCTATATATGAGATACTTAGTTTAAAAAAGGGTAAAAAACCTAAAAGAGGTACAGCGAAAAGTTGAAGTTTAAAAATTGCTCCAACTACGCAGTAACACATCTCGGAGCACAAATGTTTAAAATAGTTGGAGTAATTCGCTTTTTCCCGAAGCGACCTTACCGATATAGAAAATCATTTTTGCTGCATAAGTCTTGTTGTCGGTACATGAGCATGATTTGGGTAAATTCCGGTTGTCTACGAACGTGCATGTTATAACCGAAAGTGATAATGGGGCAGAAATGAGATAACTCGTGTCTAGCTAATTACGGCTTTAAAGCCCAATAGTGATCAAACTTTATTGTATCTGGACAATCTTTATTAGAATCGATCAAACTATTTTGTCATCTGACATTTACACGTTCTACACTCCAGGTTCTTGAAGTATGCATGGCCAAGGGCAAAAGAGGCTTTAGCTGCAAGAAAAAAAGCCGGTGTTACTCTTGGTAGACCTAAAGGTGAAGCAGAAAAGCTTAAGCTCGACCCCAAAAGGGATCAAATTGATAAATATCTAGGTATGGGACTTGGGATTCGCCCTACTGCAAAGCTTATTGATGAAGCCCCAGGTACATTACGAGATTACATCAAGCACAGAGGCTTAAGAGCTATAACTGTCGCTGAAAGTGCTTAGCCGGTGACATGTTACGCCCTAAGACTGCAGCAATAACAATGTGGTCAGGTTTTCTGATGTAATAAATCACATGATGCTTTAACGGAAAGCGGCAGTAACCGGTTCCTAGTTCCGGCATGTCAATGCCAATCAACTCATTGCTCGCTAACAACGCCATTGATTGTTTTAGCTCTCCAAAATAATTGCTCCACTGTGCGCCTCCCCAGTTTTCAAGCGTGTAACGGCGAATGTCGATTAGGTCCGTTTGTGCTGCGGGAGAAAGTTTGTATTGTGTCATTAGTCAAACTTGCCTGAATCTAATTCGCTCAAGAAGCTTTCGCCATCCACCAAATCTCCATTCACGATGTCTCGTTCCGCTTGTTCAAAACGTGATTTCACCATCGCCATCTTCAAGGCTTCAAGTTGCTCGTATTCTTCACATGACATGACAACTGCCACAGGTGAACCATTTTTACTGATTTGTACAGGTTCTCGCTGTACTTTCATCAATAAGTCACCAAATTTAGTTTTTGCAGTGTTTGCGGTTAATGATTGCATTGTGTGCTCCTTTTTTGTTTATTATATACGAATCGTTCGATTCATACGAATCATTTGAAGCGAATGAAATGGAACACTGTTCAGAAAGGTGTACTTTCGGGACACCCATAGAAAGGATCTTAATTACCGTTCATTATGTCCTGTTGAAATAAACTGTGCATGTACATTATAATTATGGTAACTAAATGGACAATTTAAGGCGCTAAACCATGCTCATTGGTTATGCAAGGGTCAGCTCAAGCGATCAGTCACTTGATATCCAGATCGAACAACTCAAACAGATCGGTTGTGAAAAAATTTTTCAAGAGAATGCTAGCGGAAAAGATGCGGAGCGGGATCAGCTGAACGCTATGCTCGAATTTTCTCGTGAGGGCGACACCATTCACGTTATGAAAGTGGACCGTTTGGCGCGTAATACCATTGATGCTCTGCAAATTGCGGATGCATTAGCGAAAAAAGGGGCAGGGTTGGTCTTCCACGATCTCGGGAATGTCGATATCAATAGCGATGTCGGTCGAGTGGTTTATACCACCATTTCCGCATTCGCAGAAATGGAAAGAAAACGCATCTTACAGCGCTGTAATGAAGGCAGGGAAAGAGCTAAAGCAGAAGGGAGGCACCTCGGCCGATTTCCTAATAAGACCTTACATACGCAAATACAAAAGCTCTGGGAGCTGGGAATGAACAAGCATGCGATCAGCAAGGAGCTTGGGTGCAGTCGGACGACTGTTTATAAAGTGTTGGAGTGATTGGACTTTTGTAATGTGCTGATTTTCCGAAGCTGATTTCTGTCCAAAAACGTCACAATCTGAATTTTCACCAAGAATGAGCGATAAGCCACTCTAAAGGGCGTTTTTCCGGCTAGTTGATAAAAAAGCCGCTATCGAGCGGCCTTTTGTTTTCTGAATGTTATTTGTGGATTAAGCAATAATCAACCAACATAGATTGTAGGTCTTGCCTATCTCGTACCAACGCGAGAGCTGCGGCGGTGTCAATATGCTCATGATATTCATAGAGCAACTTGAAACCATCAAAGCTGAATTGGCGAATATTGTATACGCCAAGAGTCGTTAACTCGTGGCAAGGAGGGTACATTTCTGGATTGTTAGTAATGTTACTCTCAAACTTCTCTACAAGGGTTTCAATCCTCTCGACCACTACATCCTCTTCACTCCAGAGTGATAGGTAGTTGATTTGGTCGTCTGTCATATTTTCAAATGCTTCGGTGTATACAATATTGGTGCTCATTAAGTCCCTCTTATTTGGATTTTCGAGCCGCCAATCTCTCCTTAAATTTGTCTGAACTGGTTGTTCGTCCAGCAGTCATATCTTCACGTCCAAAACTGACCAGCTTCATCAAAGCAATAGCCTGATCGCGTCTTTGGCGCTCTTCATATGACTCCACAACATAAATCGGCTTGCCGTTTTGTGTGATGGTCATTGCATCATCTAAAGGAAGATCAGCAGCGTGTTTTTTCAAAAAGCTTACTGTCTCTGTACGCATGTTAGGTTTTTCCTTACACCTCTTTCGAGGCTCTCTGTCATTGCAGGTATTAGTGAGGATACCTCACTTAATGGTCAATATACGTGCAAATTAGCTATAGGTCAAATTTGGCCTAAATTTAGATTGTTGTACTTTGTTGTTTCTAGGACACTAGACTTCAACTCTAGCGGTAATTCTCAAAATGATCGCTTTTCTACTCTCCAATCCCTTAGGACTTTTTATTAAGCAAAAGAAGCTCAACGTCTATAAAAACGGTATTTTCAAAATAGCTAACAAAGGTTGGGAAGTTATTGCTGCCCTCAAGGTAATCGTTGTGAGTGTCTGAGATGTAGCCCTTTAGATAAGCAATGACATTGTCACTGTAAAGAAAGTCATCAGTGGTAACGTCGATATCTTCTGTAATCGCCCAAAGGCGAAGGATTCTATCGTTGATAGTGATGGATGTGCGCTTTTGTGTTTGCGGGTGTAAATATGAAATCTTCATAGTTAGCTCCTTGGTTTAAGTTAATACTAACTCAAGAAAGATGGTTGAGTCAATATTGACTCAATATTTAAAAGCTCAAAGAGTGATTTATACTTTTGAGGCTGTATCAAGAAAGTATGTTGTTATTAGTGGGAGGTGAGGCTAGTATGTATTAAAGATACTTTCGTGATACGGGTGAACTATGTTTTTAAGTCACGGTGTAAATGAACAAGGCGATCTAGTGAGTATTCACGAAGTGAGTGCTGGCCGCGTCCCGTTAAGTTGTCCGTTCTGTGGACAAGGCTTGATTGCCAAGAAAGGGTCACAAAAGGAACATCATTTTGCTCATGACGGCCAAACTTGCGCTGATGCTAAAGCAATATTGCAGATGACAGCCTTACCTTTGTTTGATGTGGATATGGGTCTTTCAAAGACCGAGATTACTTTGCTTGAAAAGCTATCTCGATGGCGTTCTTTTAGTCGAACTTGGTTATCGTCGAAGCAAAGAGCTGTGTTCGATGAACTGGTCGTTTCAGGACTCGTTGAGTTTCAAGAAGGGGACGACAGACCAAGACTCTCAAAGAGTGCTAAACAGTTGCTTACTCTCAATTCTAGCGCGGGGCGATACTTGTCCATGCCTGATTATTCAGAGCTCCAAGAGGCGCTATTTGTAGCGAAGGAAAAGCAGTTGATCGCACATGATGTAGCTCATGACACTCAAACCGCTAAATTTTTCCGACTTCGCCTAGCGACTATTCTGCAACAACATCTGTATGTATTGCGGATCAGATTGGAGCAAGATGGGGTTTGTTACCCGCTGATCAAAGTCGGAATGACAACTCGAAGCATAGAAGAGCGAACGCCGGAGATCTGCCGTGATTTAGAGAAGTTTGGTCGCATACAGAATATTGAAGCGCTTGGGTTCTTTCATCACTTCGGAAGCCTAGAAAAGCGTTTGTTGAAGTTGATGCAACCACAACAACATAAACTAGGCTCTCTAACTGAATACAGTGACCAATTAAGTATTCCTCCACACTTACTAAACGAAGATATTCGCAACCTTGGTAAACGCAAGGTGAATGGTCACGAATGCTCTGTTACGTACCGCCATCACCAGAGAAAGGTTCGAGGCGGTCAGCGTCGTTCTCAGTTACTCAATGATCAGCACTTGGGTCGGCCAAGCAAAAAAGCAGATACTTTACTGGAAGATTACCCCGATGTGGTCAGGGCTCATGAGAACGGGCTATCGCTTCGGAAAGCGAGCGCGGAAACTGGTCGTGCGGTTAATACTATTCGAAAGGTCTATGACGTTCTCAAAGCTAAGGATTTGAGTTTATGAGCAAGTGCAGACATTGCTAGTTCGAATTTGGACAGAAACGTGTGAGTGACTTTGTAAATTTAACAAAAGGCAAGACCTGACCCCGTTAGTTCTTCATAATCTTGATATTACAAGCGATTTAAAGAATAGATGACATGAGTAACATTGATGATAAAAAGATAATCAGTTGGATTAAAAACCAAGAATTTTCGAAGCTAACTTTTCTCGATAACTGCTGGCAGTCCGATGAGAATGAATGGTATCTAGGTTTTTATTACTTTATCCAATATCTAAAGCAAGAATGCTTAGATGATGTTATTGCCGAAGTAACTTCACGACACAGTGATGAGTCGTCCGTCTACTGCTACCTTGGGGATACCGCCAATAAGATTTACAGCTCATTCAATGAACAGCACATTCCTGCATGCTTCTATCGATATGCTATAAAACTAAATCCAAATAACGCTCACGCTCATTGGGGGCTTTTTATCACGGATGGTGATACGAATTCATGCATCACATCTTTAAAACTCGATTATGAAAACAATGAGTTTGAGAAACTGGGCCGCACAATCGATAACCTGTTCTACCGCACAAAACACTTCTCAAACTTTAATCTTCAAGACTGGCAGTTTATCAAATCTTTAACTCAAGACAGCAAAGTTACTTGCAGGAGAGATATGCTTGTTTTTGCACTTTTCTATCTTGATGAAGTTGAGGATTGCTTAGCCCTAATAGAATCAATGGAGAGAGTAAGCGTTGAAATCATTGAGGCGTGTTTCAATCGCAACTTAATCAGTAAAGAGTTTGCGCTAAGCAAGCTTAGTTACTGGCAGGTCGATCAGTTCTTGGGTGACGACCACAAAGCAATTTACCAAGCTTATGTTAAAGAATCAGAGAAAGGCGAAGCTAACCCAACTAGAAGGGTTCTAATACAAAAAGCCTTTCTGGCGGGTGAATATAAAGACGTCGTTACTTATTATGAAGAAGCCCCTACTGACGATCTACATAACCGACTCGATATAAACGTATGCCTGTATTACTTGCTAGCGTTGTCATACCTAAAGCAACCAGTGAACAAGCAAATTTTGGAGTTTATTAATAACAAGGCAGATACCTTGCGTGATGAATCTAAAATTCTATATCAAGCTGTTAGATGTAAACATAAAATAGATGAGTTAGAGCGACTATTCCAAAAAGAAACACACTTCAATGATACGATTGAGAGATGGGGAATACATCAAGAAGTGATTGAAGCGTTTGACTCCCCCAACCTAATCAAACACCAAACCTATGAGCATTTGAGTAGTGAGTTAGAGTCATTAACAACCAAGTGGAACGATGCATACTACGATACACAGCTAGCAGAGATGAAAGTCAAGTTATCTAATGGAGATATGAGTAGTGACGACTTCCTACGTCTATATCACTTAGGCATAGAGTGCAATGAATTTGATTTCGTCATAGAAAATGTCACTAAGTTTCATGCTGCTAGTCAACCAACCATGTCATCGTATAATTGTATTGGCGTCTGTCATGAACGCAAAAAAGAACTTCGTCATGCTTTCGGATACTACAAGCTTGCGATAGAGCTGATGCGCTCATCAAAAGACTACAATCACATTATCATTGGTAATTACATTAGCTGTGCGGAAAGATTGCCTGACGTAGAAATAGCAGAAGAAGAGTATATCGAATTGCGACACTGGTTTAATGCTGACTTAGTCAACCAGTTCAAATGGCACACCTTTACAGCAAAATCAGGCCGACTTTTTAAGTATTCTCCTTTTAACATCAATAGCATTGATGCACTTACAAACCAATACTTCTATTTAGCGTCAAAAAAACAGTTAAATGACCCTATTGAACTACCAACACTAAGTAAGCTTGATTCGAATAGCCTCATAGATACCAACTATCGCATCTGCTCGCTCTCAAGCAACAATAATTCTATGTTGATGTGGTCTCATTACGCCCAAGAGCATCAAGGCATAATGGTCGAATATTGGTTTGGCGGGGAATTTCCTTGCGGCGTTGGCATAGAAAAAGTGAGCTATGTAGATGAATCTAAAAGAAACTTAGAAAAAGATTTAGTTCCTTTTAATCAGTACCTTCTAACTAAAAACAATGACTGGGCTTACGAAGATGAAGTTAGAATATTCACTAATGTTAAAGAAAAAATCAACTTCGAGAGCTTTGAGTACCCGAATGCCGACCGTACCAAAATTAACGCTCGAATCTGTAGTATTACGCTAGGGTGCGATTTCCCTGACGATAAGAAAAAACTTATCGCAAATATAACTAATACTATAAATTCCAATAGAGAAAGCCATGTGCCCAAAGTAACTTTGCGAGAAGCGTTTATCTCGCAAGATAACTGTTTCGCATTAGAGTATAGGGATATCGATATCTCTATACTCTAATGGTGAGCGGTGAGGTCTGGTCTTGCTTTTGGCGTATATTAAAACTGGAAAATTATCTGAAATAACAGTTCGACCGATAGCAAATTGTTTTATTGAGGATGGTATTGAGTGAATGTATCCATAGGCTTGGTGAGTAGAAATACGTCCTTGTGTGGGGGCGTCTTTTTGTTTGTTATTTGCGTTAATACGTTCTTTTTTATAGTGAAAGTGATGGTTTGCGCTTCAAGGAGTAACCAGTATAAAAATGCGGTTATATGATAAGCACTTGACCTTATAGGAGAAGTGCTCATCTATGGATGACGATGATATTGAAAAGAAGAAGATAACAACGAGTAGCGGTGGAGGTTATAAGCCTCTTCTCGATGATGAGGTTAGCCCCAAAACACGAACGCTTGGAGACACAATAAAGGAGATAGCTGAACGACAGCACTTAGCACGCAAGGCAGAACTGACTTACACAAAAGAAGATTATGCTCGTTGGGAGCGAAATCGAGAGCGTATGCTCGCAGAGCGCAAAACGGAAGTACCAACGTTTGATCTTGATGAGGTGCTAGCGAACCCTGAACTCGATGCTATAAAACCGACCAATATCGATCCTGCATCGATGCTTGCTAATGATATTGAGTCTTTAGCTAAAGAGGGGAAAGCATTTATTACTAACCCTACGTTGGCTGGAGCTGCATCAATGGCTGTTGTTGCTATTCCGGGTAAGTATGCAGATAAGTTATTTGAAAAAAGTGACTTTTTTAAGAGTTACGAATTTAATGCTCCGTCAGGGATTAAACAAAATGTTTATCAGCAAGAGATAGATTGGGGGTTGGGTGTTAACACTAGGAATGGAGTAAAAACCAATTTAGAATTAGCATCTGAGGGGCGTTCACCATTTGTAATCAAAGATGGTAAATATTCTCAGATAAACTTGCACCATTCTAAACAAAACTCGAAAGGCTCCCTTTTTGAACTGTCAGCTAAAACACACCAACAGTATTATGGTACTAACAGTTTGCATCCGTACCTTCCGAACAAACACCCAATAAATCCCGTAGATAGAGGTAGCTTTGACTTAGACAGAGAAGCTTACTGGATAGAACGAGCAAACAACGAGATGAAAAAGAGATAGGCTATGTTAGATTCAAAAGTAATCAATTACTTAAAAGATAAAGAACAATGGTTTGAAGATGTCACTGCGTCTTATGAGCAAGCTTTGAGTTCAGTTGGCTTGGATTTGGATAGTGATATCGCTCAGTTTTATTTACATGCAGAGGATGGGGCTACTTTTTATAGTAAGAAGCAAGAAATATATCAAATTTGCTGGTTTGTCATTAATTCTGACTATCTTGATCTTCTTTCTTCAGTTAGAAATACTTACGAATTGTCAGAAGACTACATTCCGTTGAATGATCTTTCAAATGGCACCTACTTTTATAATAAAAAAGACCAAAGTGTTATTTTTCTTGAAGCTGGTGATGTTTTTTCTGCATTTAAAGAGGGACATTTTCTGCATAAATGGAATGACTTTAATCAATTTATACTGTGGTTCTTTGAGCTAGATTGAGCTCAATATACTGAGCATAGCCCTACGACTTAACCTAATAGGTGCGAGCATGCAATTTGCGACATCTGATGGCATCCGAAACTGAGCTTTACGTACAGATCCTTTTTGAACGTCAAAAATTAAGCTAAATGAATTGTGTGGATGTTGTATTTTGTGGCTTCGCGCCCACGCTCCCCAGTAGTGATCACAATGGTAAATAGAAATATGTTGGAGGTGCTGAAGCTCCAAAATGAAAAAGAACATCAGATGTTCGGTGTTGGTTTTTTCGTTCCCTCTGCAAATGACGCAGATGTTGAACAATGCAAAAGAAAAGTTGAAAAGCTGTTCAATCTGAAGCTAGATAGTGATTACCTTTCGATCCTAAAGGAAACAAACGGCTTCTCATGTAATGGCTTTAACTTATATGGGAGTGAACAAAAAAATGAACCATATTTTTTGGATGGCATTATCGATGCGAATTTGGAATTTTGGGAAGAAGAGTCGTTAAGGAAGTACTTCGCGTATAGTGAAGAATCAACGACTAGGATAGCGTTCAACCTTGATAACAAGACGTTTGTTATTGTTGATAGTGTGTCGTGGGATGAGCTTTATAGTTTCGCTACCTTTTTTGAAGCATTGAGTTTTAATCTAGAAGATAGCTGTATCTTTTAACCAAAGACGTCCTTCGGGCGTTTTTTGCTTAACGACTATTATTTGCCAGCAATTAAGATTACGCGAAAGAAAATATATGAAATCGCTGACCAAATGACATGGGTTACGGTTGGTGAAGAACAGAAATTTTGGAAGTGTGTAGCAAATGCATCGTTATAGTTTTCTATTGATTATGGGGTTGGCCTTATCCGGCTGCGCGTCCGATACGACCGGAAAAGCGGCTAATGATTGGATTGCCCAAAAAGAGCAGTGCATAGAGCAGGAGGAACAAACCCAAGCTTTATTTCCTCGCAATGAGTGGTTCGATTCGCTCACTAAACAGCAGAAGATTGATGTTGTGCTGTATATCTATAACTTGAAGCATCAGGCATGTACTGAAAAAGAATCATTAGAGCTTGAGCGCTCACTAAACAATGCTGGATATAAAGAATTAGAAAAGCATTTTACTGTACTAGGAGCGTTCGATTGGCCTGATGAAAGCGCTTTAGACGGTATCGATATCGAACAAGTAAACAAACTTTCTGAGCAAGTAGGGCTCTTTAACTTAGGTACTGTTGGCGAGCAGTTGAAGTTTCGTGAATAGGTTTAGCTAAGCCCTCTCACTGTTTCCCAATCTACAAATATGCGTCCCTTATACCTCAGTGCAGGGTAGGGGATGCTAAAGAATACTAGCTCATTACATTTGGTGCATCGATGTGGCAATTGGTTATGAGTTGAGCGTTCTCCGTCTGGATCGTATCGATAGAAACCTTGACCACATTTACAGGGATATTCTACCCGTTCTATGCCGTTTACTTCATGGTAGTGGCGTTTTTCTGAAGTCTTACTCATCACTTTTTCATTTCTAGTTTTCTCTATTTTGTATTCTTACAGACAAAGTCTATTTACACAAAACATTGGGCGTTCTCGCTGTCGCTCGGTTCATTCCGTCACTGCGTTCCTCCCACGATAACTAGCCTCAAAACGAAAATGGTCTTTGCACCAGATTCGTTCCTCACTTGGTGCCATCCCTCTTTCTGTTCGGCTTAGTTCCTGTGAACAATCACCCAACGCAAAAGCATTTCACTGCCTTCAATTAAGTTCGAGTAAGGGTGACTTTGTCGGCGTCGATAATCCTTTTCGACTCGCATCATTTGATGGGCTCGCAAGCTGTTTAACCGTCTCTCACCACGCCTTGTTTGCAAGGGAAGTGCACGCGATATCCCTAGAGCAACAAGTTGCTAAGGGCTACTCGCCCCTTGTCAAAGCGCAGCGATGGAGAGAGGCCGGACAGCCAAGCGGCTCCATAAAAGTGATACTCAAACAGCAAGGAAAATCTTATGACGCGACAAAACTCAACCCTAACTCTCTCTAAATCTCACTCAGCGACCAACGTTTCGACGTTGGAGCACGAAAGCTCACCAAAAAATGATAGCTCTTGGTGTTTACTGGAGCGTTTATCGAATCATCTTGACCCGTCAAAGGTGGTCAGTGTGGTGTTACGTGGTGAACATTTTGGCTCATGGGAGACGCCGATTGAGCAACGTGAAGCCGGTTTTATGTTGATGGCCATAGATGTGTCTGGCAATGAAAAACACGTTAAGAACTTCCTGCCATCGCAACTTTCTGTTTCTGCAATCAAACAAGAGTGTGGCGAGATTGCTAAAGCGCTCAGTGCCACTTTGATTGATACCACCATCAACTTCAACTTAGAAGCGAGGGATTAAGCATGACACATCTATCAAACAACACCGCAGGTTCAGTGGTGCTTCACAAGCAAGTGAAGGCAATGCGTCAGTCAGTAAAAGGTGCAGTTGCATCGAATGCGCCAATCGTCTCACCACAACGCCTAGAAATGACGGAGCGTTTAAACCACTTGAAGATGTTCAGTCGTGGTAAGAGTCCAGAGCAGTTGAGTGATGTAGCAGAGTTGAAAGATCAAGGACTACAAGAGGCGATTAAAGCTCAGTGCCCTGATATTGGTCAGCGAGTCTTTCAGCGTCACGACATTTACGAGTTTTTGTTAGAGCTAGATGGTCACATTGAGCTAGGTGAGTGGCGTCTACGTGAAAACGCGGAGGAAGTGATTGTGTATGCCTCTTACGGTTCAGTGTTCCCTGGTTTGCGCTTTCAAAAGCGTGGTGAGGCTTTTTACTGCACAGGCTTCAACTTCGATATTCGTCTAGCGTCGTAAGGGAATGATATGAAAAACAAAATTATTCCAGTGACTTACGACGCTTATGGCCGAATGCAGTATCACCCAGACTATCACCCCAATCATGGGTTGCCTTGGAAGACGATAGATCAAAGTTACCTGATTGAACGTTACGAACTGGATGGACCGGAACAAGTGAGTTTCGCATTAGGCAGAACCATTCACACGATTATGGAAAAAGCCTGCGAACTGCGAAAGCTTGGCTTAATGCCTAGGCCAGTCAAATTAAAACACCACCGTCGCATTCAGCGCTCAAAAGGAGAATAACCATGAAAGCACCGATTTATTTTGTAGCGCTGTCAGAGCTAACAGGTCGTGACTTTAAGAAGCAAGCGGTTATCACACCTAAGCGTCGTTTTGATTTCTATGACGATGATAATGGCAAGAAATGCAACGTTCACAATTGGTCAAGTAAGCATCAAGTGCATATCTACTATTGTTTGAACTACTCCAATGTGGACGGTAAGCCTTTGTACTTCGTTGAAACCTATTCCATGTGGGGAGATTGGCTGTGCAATGAGTCGTATCGAACCATTAAAGCCAAGAAAGAAGCTTGGCACGGCCAGCTTTAAAGGTGAGCACCATGATTGAACCCAAAATGCATAGCTCTCAAGCAATTGCAGAGATAAACAGCGTACTCAAAGCCAAGAGTAACGTGAACTTAGCTTTTTGTATCTGCGATAACCAGAAGCTTAACCGCGTTATCAAAGCGTATCGATATGGTGATATTTCACTCGATAGTGCGGCAGAACAAGCGCTTACGACGGTCAAACAAAGTGAACGTGGCCAACTTTAATTAATCCCCTCATTTTATTATCGAAAAGGAAATTTGTTATGTCTGAATACTGTTTTGAAATCCCTGCTGTACGTGGCATCCAAGCTGGACGTGAGTTTTTTACCATCAATGCACCGTTTGGTGTGTTGAAGCGCCTTGTGGCATTCGATACGGGCAACGTATTGGCTCGCTCTCAACGTGACGTTAACCCAATACGCGCTAAGAAAATTTCGCAGTACATTCGAGATAACTACGATAGTTATGTGTTGACGTCACTCAGTGGTGTAATCAACGAACGTCCAGAGTTCATCGAGTCCGAGCACGCCAATGTTGGCTTGCTCAAAGTGAATATGGATAGCGAAATCTTACTTTTTGATGGACAACACCGAACGACGGCGATCATCGATGCCATTAATCACGATGTTAATTTTAGAGCCGACAATATCCCCTTGATGCTGTTTGTAGATATGACTTTAGAAGAGCGTCAACAAGCCTTCTCCGACATTAACGGCCACACAGTGAAGCCAAGTACCAGTATTAGCGACACGTACAACCAGCGAGACGACTTACCAAAGCTTGTGGTTGAAATGGCAAAGGAACTTGCCGTGTTTGTAGACTTGGTGGACTTTGAGCGTAACGTTATTGGTAAAAACAGTGATTACCTATTTCCTGTCAAAATCCTTAAAGATGCTACTGCTCGATTGATTGGTGTTAAAGCCAATGCCAAGTTAACCGATGAACAGCGCGACATCGCCCGAGAGTTTTGGCAAGCGTGTGCCAAGCCGTTACTGTGGCACGCATTCCGCAATTGGGAAGATTCTGCCGATGAGTTTCGTGCCGGTTATATCTCTTCGCATGGTGTGTTCTTGAATGCTCTTGGCGTAGTTGGTCAATGTTTGCTAGCGCAATATGGCAACGTGGATAAGCTGGCCGATTTATCAACATTGAATATTCGCCGTGACAGCGATGAATTTGTTGGGCGCTGCATCGATGAAGTCACCGGCAATATGCTGACTAATGCCACCGCGATTAAACTGACGGCCATCAGGATACTTTGTCATGTGGGTTGTCCTGTTGATCCAGAGTTGCAGTCATTAGAGCGCCAATACTTCCCTGATACTGAGTTCCCTTTGGTATCTGAGAGTGCATCAAGTGAAGATACTCCACTGAATGAAGTCTTTGAAAGTTCCGAGGAAGCGCGTTGTGTACATACTTATGCTGATATGGTTCGCACCAAATGGACTGAGCTGACAGAGCCGCAAATCGAAAACCTTTGTGATCAGTATGAGGTTGTTGTGAGTGGTTTGGGTTTAACGTTAGAAGAGGCGAAACCAAGCGTTCAAGTAATGGTTAACAGCATTCGCAAACCATCTACAGTGTTGCGAACTATCCGATCAAACTTCAACAAGGCTACAGCGGCATAAGATTGATTGAATAAATTAAAGGCAGCTTGGCTGCCTTTCTGGTTAGGTTCAGTCTTTGAATAAATCTATTATGTAGATCAATCCCTTGACACATAAATTTGGATTTAATTTCAATGTCGTAATGACAGACTTTAATACCTTGCTACATAAGGATTTGGAGCTTTCAAAAAGCATAATAGTCACCTTTGAGGTTCAATAATGTGTTTGCCAATCGGGTGACTGCTGTTCTATAGTCTCTCTTGTTAGGTATCGACAAGATACAAGTAGTCACTTTCGAGTAGTTGGCGCTACTCTAGATTGGCTTCGATTTTAAGCCCCACCTTTTGGTGGGGTTTTTCGTTTCTATAACCAGAAACGAGTCAGTGTAAAAAATACTCACACTGTAGACTGCTTTGATACAACAACCTTGCTGTGCCTAGCGTCGCGGAATATAAGATAGTGTGAATGATTTGATAATACAAGGCACAGGTTTGGGGTGCCTTGTGGATAACTAACAAAATAAAAAAAATCAGTAAGTGGACACTAACTGATGGATAAAGATGATACCGTACGAGAGAAAATTGCGTTTTTCAGATCGGTTCGTAAATAACCGTATATAAAAAGATTTTTCTTGATCTTTGACTAGTTTTACCCATGAACTCATAAGCTTGAGCGTTCTCGCTGCGCTCGGTTCATTCCGTCGTTTCACTCCTCCCACGATAACTAACCTCAAAACGAAATCGGTCTTTGCACCAGGTTCGTTCCTCACTTGGTGCCATCCCTCTTTCTGTTCGGCTTAGTTCCTGTGAACAATCACCCAACGCAAAAGCATTCCTATGGCAGTGCCATAGTT